>JAURJT010000056.1 GCA_030832095.1 Gammaproteobacteria bacterium
AAATACGAGAAAAAAAACATGAACTTATTTAATCTCAAAGGGCAAGTTGCCATTATTACCGGCTCATCGCGTGGCATCGGCAAAGCGATTGCCGAGCGCATGGCTGAGCATGGAGCTAAGGTGGTGATCTCGTCGCGTAAGACACCGGCATGCCAAGAGGTGGTTGATGCCCTCAATGCTCGCTATGGCGCAAACACGGCCATTTCTGTGCCTGCGAATATCTCGTCAAAGGCAGAGCTTGAAAACTTAGTGACTGTTGCAAAGCGTGAGTTTGGCAAGGTTGATATCTTGGTGTGTAACGCGGCAAGTAATCCGTATTACGGCCCACAAGCCAACATTGCAGATGATCAATTTCGTAAGATCTTAGATAACAATATCGTGGCCAACCACTGGTTGATTAGTTATGTCGCTCCTGAAATGATTGCTCGACGCGCGGGTTCAATCATTATCGTGTCTTCGATTGGTGGGTTGAAAGGTTCGCCAGTGATTGGGGCCTATGGCATTAGTAAGGCTGCCGATATGCAGCTCGCGCGTAATCTGGCGGTTGAGTATGGCCCACACAATATCCGCGTCAATTGCATTGCCCCCGGTTTAGTAAAAACTGATTTTGCTCGCGCTTTGTGGGAAGACGAAGCCAACCTGGCGAAGCGCGTCTCGACGACACCACTGCGCCGAATTGGTGAGCCCGATGAAATCGCCGGCGCGGCTGTCTTTTTAGCCTCGCAGGCGGGTTCGTTTATGACCGGTCAGAGTCTGGTGATTGATGGTGGCGTGACGATTAGTTGAGGCGTCTGAACTAGTCGGCGCGTATGTTGTTGCTTTGAACCAGCGCACGCCATTGTTTGATTTCGCCATTTAAAAAGGTGGTGAATTGCTCGGGCGTGTTACCCACCGGCTCAATGCCCATGGATTCCATGCGAGCTTTGACGGCGGGGTCTTTGGTTGCCTCGTGTACCGCTTTGGCGAGTCGGTCGATCACGCTTGTGGGCGTACCTTTTGCCACAAAGAAGCCATTCCATTCGACAACTCGAAAGCCTGGGTAGCCGATTTCTTCAAATGTGGGCACGTCGGGCAGAGCGTCCATTCTTGACGTACCGGTGGTGGCTAAGGCACGTAGCTTGCCTGACTTCAGGTGTTGTAGAGCTGTGATTGGATTTGAATAGTATGCCGCCAGTCTGCCCGCCAAGACATCTGCAATCGCTTGCGCGCCACCTTTGTAGGGCACGTGCACCCACTTGATGCCGGCATCGCGTTGCAGTAACTCAGCGGCTAGGTGTGCAGCACCACCAGCCCCGTAAGAGCCGTAGTCAAGCTTATTGGGATTTGCTTTGGCAAAATCGACAAGTTCTTTGACGGTTTTAAACGGACTTGCGGCTGGGATAACCAAGATCAACGGCATATTGATGGCTTGGGATACGGGGATCATATCTTTGACGGGGTCAAAGGGTAGGTCGCGCATCACCGCATTCACGGCATACGGAAACGTGTCATAAAACATCGTATAGCCATCGGTAGGCGACTGTAAGACTGCCATCGCACCGACCACGCCGCTAGCGCCAGGTCTATTTTCGATGACGATTGGTTGACCCAAAATGATCGACATAGGTTGTGCCAGCATTCTTGAGTTTGTATCAGCGCCACCACCTGGGGTATAGGGCACGACCAGACGAATAGGTTTGTCTGGATAGTTAGCTTGGGCTTTAGCGGCGCCGTGCATGCTTGAGAGTGCTAAGGCGATGCTGCACGCGATGAAGGCCAGCGGTCGCGTGGGTTGGTCGAACAGGCTAAGCTTGCCGACTTGACTGATAAAAGTACATATTGACATGGTCGTCTCGGATATAGTGAATGATTGTCTTAGCGTCTTTTAGCGATGATAGACACGATCTCGGGTAACAGTGACTGCGGATCGGCATCGTTACATGCTTGCGATAATGAGCTTTTTACGGCTTGCGCGATAGTGTGATCGACTTTCATATCCTCGGCCATCTGGTTGTAATAACTCAAATCCTTCAAGCTATTGGCCAAACTGAAACGTAAGTTAGAGGTATCTTTGTTTGTTAGATAAGGTTTGAGTCGCTCGAGTGGAGCACCCCAACCGCCGCCCATGGCCAGTACGTCGATAAAGGTTTGGGGTGGGATTCCGGCTAGCTGAGCACAAGCGGCGGCCTCTGCCATGAGCGTGACCGAGCCCAGTGATACAAAATTGTGCAACAGCTTCATGCGATGCCCTGCACCAACGGGCCCGACATGTACGATATTTTCTGCAAAACATTCTAAGAGCGGTTTGCATTGTTCGAACAGAGTAGGTTCTGCACCAACCAGCAAGTTCAGTCGCCCCTCGGCAGCCTCTTTAGGCGTGCGTGTCATGGCGGCGTCCATAAAATGGCATCCATAATCAGAGACGAATTTTGAAATGCGTTCAGTTGAGGCCGGGACAGCAGTTGAGCAGTCGACGACAATACTGTTAGGTTCGAGCCCCTGCAGCACACCTTGTTCACCGAAAAGAACCGCCTCGACTTGCGGCGTGCCGGTCACACACAAGATGACAATATTTGATTGCGCAGCGAGCTCTTTGGGAGTTTTGAAGGTAGTGGCGCCACCCGCAATTAAGGTATCAAGAGGCTGATTGCCCTCATGCTCAAGAACCGACAGCGCGTGGCCGTGTTTGAGCAAGTTTGTTGCAATGCCATGGCCCATCATGCCAATGCCGATCATTCCGATTTTTTTCATAGTCATTCTAATACCCAGTTCTCAGAAAGGATGAAATCAAATTGTAGTTTAGCCTTGTGTCGCATTTCGAGTGAGGGCCGCGACAATCGGCGACCGGATCGCTCATATTTGGAAGGTAGTCTTTCCATGCGACCTCGCCTTGCAGATCAGGACTGGCTAGGAGACAGCATAGTTAGCCCTGATTAGGTTCAATGCGCTGGCTCAGTTGAATTTAACAAATCATTCGTGAGCGCAGCACCTTGCTCTTGCATGACTTTCTTAATGTCGCGTGATTGTTGTGTCGGGGTTCGAGCTTCGAAAGGCTTATGTTGCCCCTCTAAATAAGCGCCCAGGCCGCGCGCGCGATCGACCACTCCTTTGCCAAAGTGCAGCGACTGGGTTTCGAAGGCACTGAGTGCTTGATCAATGTTGTCGGGTTGAGTCGCTAAGGCTTGGGCCAGGGTTTGCGCGTCAATGGCTGCTTTTGTGATTCCGCCACCCACATGGGGTCTGGCAATAAAAGCGGCATCGCCGATTAACGCTACCCGCCCAAATACGAGGCGCTCTGATT
>JAURJT010000057.1 GCA_030832095.1 Gammaproteobacteria bacterium
TGCACACCCATTGGATCTAAGTTTTCGATCGAACAAACGATAATGCAGTTGTCGGCGCTGTCGCGCACAACTTCCATTTCAAATTCTTTCCAGCCAAGCAAAGACTCTTCAATCAAGAGCTCGCTGGTGGGCGAAGCCTCAAGGCCTCGACGACAAATGGTTTCGAACTCTTCAGCGTTGTAGGCAATACCGCCGCCACTACCACCCAAGGTAAAGCTCGGGCGAATCACCGCCGGAAAGCCCGACGTGCCGATCTCAGCGCCGATACGTTTCTGAACTTCCCAGGCTTCTTCGAGCGAGTGCGCAACGCCTGACTTGGCAGACTCAAGGCCAATTGCAGTCATGGCGACTTTAAACTTTTGACGATCTTCTGCTTTTTCGATCGCGTGCGCATTCGCACCAATCAACTCAACGTTGTATTTTTTAAGGACGCCGTGCTTATCGAGATCAAGCGCACAATTCAAAGCTGTTTGACCGCCCATCGTGGGCAGTACAGCATCGGGGCGCTCTTTTTCGATGATTTTTTCGACGACTTGCCAGGTGATGGGCTCGATGTAGGTCACATCTGCGGTTTCTGGGTCGGTCATGATAGTGGCAGGATTGCTGTTGACCAGCACTGTGCGATAGCCCTCTGCTTTGAGGGCTTTGCAGGCTTGTGCGCCTGAGTAATCAAACTCGCACGCTTGCCCAATCACAATGGGGCCAGCGCCAATAATCAGAATAGTTTTTAGGTCGGTACGCTTGGGCATGGTGACTCTTTATTTGTTGCTGGCCATCAGGCTCATGAATTGATCGAACAAGACAACGATGTCATGTGGCCCGGGACTCGCTTCGGGGTGCCCTTGAAAACAAAACGCAGGGCGATCGGTTAACTCAAACCCCTGCAAGGTGCCGTCAAACAACGACACGTGGGTCGCGCGCGCATTGGCTGGTAGGGTTTGGGCGTCAACTGCAAAACCATGGTTTTGAGCGGTAATAAATACACGGCCCGACGCCAGATGCTGCACCGGGTGATTTGAGCCGTGGTGACCGGTTTTCATCTTGATCGTCTTGGCACCAACGGCCAAGCCCATAATCTGATGCCCTAAGCAGATACCAAAGGTGGGCAACTTACGCTCAAGAAATACTTTTGTCGCCGCAATCGCGTAATCGCAAGGGTCAGGGTCGCCAGGGCCATTGGATAAAAACACGCCATCAGGCTTGAGTTTGAGAACATCTTCGGCCGTGCTCTGTGCAGGCACCACACTGATGCGGCAACCGCGCTCGGCTAACAGGCGCAGGATATTGGACTTGACGCCAAAATCGTAAGCCACCACATGCGGTAATTGGCTATCGTTTTTGCCATAACCATGACCAAGTTGCCAAGTGGATTCTGTCCAGCTAGCCTGCTTAGTGGCAGACACGACCTTGGCCAAATCCTGACCCGACATCCCCGGAAACTTAGCAGCAAGTGTTAAGGCTTGCTCAGCGTCATCACCCACCAAAATACAGCCACCCTGGGCGCCGCCTTCTCGCAAAATGCGGGTGAGCTTGCGGGTATCGGTTTCGGCGATCGCAACAATACCTTGCGCTTTTAGATAATCAGGCAACGACTGAGTTGACCGAAAATTGGATAATTGCTCGGGGCAATTGCGCACAATCAGGCCGGCCGCGTGAATTTTTGTGGATTCGACGTCTTCGAGATTGACCCCTGTATTGCCAATATGCGGATACGTTAAGGTAACAATCTGGCCGCTGTAGCTAGGATCTGTCAGTATTTCTTGGTAACCTGTCATGGCCGTATTGAATACGACCTCGGCCACAGTGTGACCGTCAGCCCCTATTGAAACACCTTTAAAGATGGTTCCGTCGGCGAGCGCTAAAATTGCAACAGCACGCTTTGACTGGGGGGCGTTTTGCTTGGCTCGTAGTTCATCAAATATATTCGGCAGCACAATCAACCCCAGCGTTAAAAATTAGTAAGCAAACCTTGGAAGTATAACTGATGGCCAGCCTTCTTGACTCCCTTCGTACCCAAACCACCGTTGTTGCCGATACCGGCGACTTTGAGAGCATGCGGCGCTATCTACCCACCGATGCGACCACCAACCCCTCTTTGATACTCAAAGCAGTGCAGCAAGAGGCCTATCGGCCCATGCTAGAGCGCTGCGTGAAAGCCAATCCCAAGGCGGCAACAAGTGACCTGGTTGACCAGTTGCTCGTCTCTTTTGGGAAAGAAATCCTTAATATTGTGCCTGGCAGAGTTTCAACAGAGGTGGATGCGCGTTTATCGTTCGACACCAGCGCCACCATTGCGCGCGCCCGCCAACTGATTGCTCTTTATCAAGATGCTGGCTTTGGTCGCGAACGCATTCTGATCAAAATTGCCGCCACCTACGAAGGCATCCAGGCAGCGCGCGTGCTAGAGGCTGAAGGCATTCACTGCAACCTGACTTTGTTGTTCTCGCTGGTGCAAGCGGTTGAGTGCGCTGATGCGCGCGTACAGTTGATTTCACCTTTTGTTGGCCGCATCTACGACTGGCACAAAAAACAGCAAGGCAACGCCTGGAACGAAGCCGCAAACAGCGGCGTCAACGACCCCGGCGTGTTGTCGGTCTCGAAAATCTACAGTTACTACAAAAATTTTGGCGTTGCCACTGAAATCATGGGCGCAAGCTTCAGAAACACTGGGCAGATTTTGGCACTTGCCGGCTGCGACTTACTAACGATTAGCCCAGATCTCTTGGCGAACCTCAGTGATACGCAAGGAGAAGTCAGCCCTTGCCTAAACGCGGCTTACGCAAAAGCCAACCCACTAGAACGCTTACCTTCGGGCGAGCAAGCCTTTCGCTTTTTGCTAAACGAAGACGCGATGGCAACTGAGAAATTGTCTGAAGGGGTTCGTGCGTTTGTCGCTGATGCGCGCAAGCTGGATGTATTGATCGACGCTCAGCGCTAAACGTCACAATTTTTCAGTTTCACCCGATTTAGGCTGCCAGCGCATGAGGCGTTTTTCGATCACACCGACGATCGAATCCAAGATCAGTGCGCACGCTGTCAACACAAAAATACCAGCAATCACCGTGTTCACATCAAGCGTACCCTCGGCTTGCAAGATCAGATAACCAACGCCGGCCGCAGAGCCCAAATACTCACCCACCACCGCGCCCACAAAGGCTAAACCGACCGAGGTGTGCAAGCTCGAAAAGACCCAGCTTGTCGCACTGGGCAAATACACTTGCCGCAGCAACTGTTTGCGATCAGCACCCAACATGCGCGCGTTATCCAGCAAGGTTGGGCTGACTTCGCGCACGCCCTGGTAGACATTAAAGAACACAATAAAAAACACCAACGTGACCGCCAGCGCAACTTTTGACCAAATCCCCAAACCAAACCACATCGCAAAAATCGGCGCCAAAATCACACGAGGCATTGAATTCAGGGCCTTGATGTAAGGATCAAGGATATTGCTGGCCATTGGCGACAAGCCCAACCATAAACCCATTCCTAGGCCCGAGGTCGTGCCGATAAAGAACGCCAACATTGTTTCAGTTAAGGTAATGCCTAAGTGTGAATAGATGTCGCCGTTCGCGACAAACCAGTCCCAAATCCTGCCCGCAACACCAAGGGGCTTACCAAAAAAGAAGGCGATTTTTGGATCAGCAGAGGCCAGTTGCCAGCTACCGATAATCAAAATCAAAATACCGACTTGCCACACACGCAACGATAACTTCGAGGTGGGTTTTAAAAAGTTCAACATATCAAGCTCGCTTTTGCTGGGCGTAGCCCTTGAGGACCTCATCGCGCAACACTGCCCAGATCGCGCCGTGCAGTTCAATAAACCGCGGTTGCATACGCACCTCTGCGACATCACGCGGGCGCGGCAAGTCAATCACAAACTCACCGATCGGGTGCGTGCCAGGCCCTGCAGATAAGACCACTACCCGATCGCTCATCGCAATCGCCTCATCCAAGTCGTGAGTGATAAACAGCACGGCTTTGCGCTTGGCCATCCATAACTCAAGCACTTCGTTTTCCATCAACTGCCGAGTTTGAATATCAAGCGCCGAGAACGGCTCATCCATCAAGATCAGGTCGGGGTCGCGAATCAGGGTCTGCGCGAGCATCGTGCGCTTGCGCATACCGCCTGACATTTGGTGCGGGTAGCGATCTTCAAAACCGCTCAGACCAACACGCTTCATCCATTCGCGACCTTGCTCACAAGCTTGCGCGCGCTCAACGCCGGCAAACTCAAGACCCGCCACAACATTATCCAGTGCGCAACGCCAGGGCAGCAACGCTTCACCCTGAAACATATAACCCGAGCGCTTATTGACTCCGTTTACGGGTTCGCCAAACGACTCAACCACACCGCTGGAGGGCGCAAGCAAACCTGCTGCAATATTCAACAAGGTCGATTTTCCACAACCAGTCGGGCCGACAACCGACACAAACTCACCGGGTGCAACTGAGAGCGTACTGTTGGCCACCGCCGTATAGCGTTGATTAGGATCATCGCGTGACACAAACGTACAGGTGATGTCTTTTAACAAGAGCGCCGGTGTTTGTGCCTGCGATTTACCTGCGACTGCTTCAGTGGATACCATCAACCATACTCAATTTAAGCTTTAGTTTCAAAAGATCTATTTTGTTGGCGCATGCACCGAAACGTTGACGCCTAGGTGCATGAGTTCACGTACAGGTTAGACCTTCACCTCGGGATATTTTTCATTCGCACGACGGGTGAAATCGTTGGTCCAGGTTTTAGCCAGATCAATTTTGGCATTACGAATGTCTGAATTGTAAGCAGCCAGCGCTTTCAAGGCGGTAGGAGGCCCGTCTTCTGGGATCATGCCATCAGGCGAAATCGCCTCAAAACATTTTTCAACAGCCTTGGTGTAAATCTCTGGCCTGCCTTGCAAATAGCTAGCGGGTACTGCCTTTGTGACCCCCGCAGGGCCTGCTTTGATAATCCACTTATCGGCTCGCACAATCGCATTGGTCAACGCTTGCACTGTTCTTGGGTTTGCGTCGATATACGCTTGCGGCAAATACAGGCTACCGGCAGGCATGTTGCCACCAAAAATATCTTGCGTATCTTTTAGGCGACGGGTGTCAACAATCGTCAGGATTTCGTTCGCTTCTTCGAGCGTGGTAATCACTGGATCAATATTTGCCAGCGCATCAATCTGACCTTCACGAATTGCCGAGATCGCACCAGCACCCGCGCCGACGCCAATAAACGAGACATCAGTTGGCTTCAAGCCGTGTTTGGCTAAATAAAAGCTCGCAATCATACTAGTCGACGAGCCAGGTGCTGTCACGCCGATTTTTTTACCACGTAGATCGGCCGCCGTCTTGAAGTTTGGCAGAGTCTTTTTCGAAACGCCTAACGTAATCATGGGGCAACGCCCCTGCAAGACGATGCAACGAAAAAACTGACCCTTAGACTGCAAATTGATCGTGTGCTCGTAGGCGCCCGACACCACGTCAGCACTGCCCCCGACCACTGCCTGCAACGATTTTGAGCCACCGGCAAAATCAGAAATTTTTACGTCAAGGCCCTCGTCTTTAAAAAAGCCCAACTGCTCGGCAATCGTGAGCGCTTGGTAATAGGTCCCAACCTTGCCTCCCACTGCGATATGCACACTTGCTTTTTCAAGTTTCTGGGCAAGCGCCAAAGACGGCGCAGCCGATAAAAGGCCGGCTGTACCGGTGAACTGAAGCAACTGACGGCGTGAAATCGACATGAGTGTCTCTCGTAAGAATTTTTGATAATCCATTTAAGCACAGCGCCGATCGGGCGCGCTACGGAGTTTACCCGTAACCGATTCAGGTTTCGGTCGAGAGCTGGGCGATGAGCCCACGTACAAAACGAACCCTTTAGGGGCTTTCTGCCTGCGAGTCGGCAAGGGCCTCAGTGCGACCTGCTGAGGTCAGACAACTCAAGTGGGCTTGCGCTCAAGTAGCGCCCAGGCAACGGTGCCAGCGTCGACGTACTCAATTTCACTGCCTGCGGGCACGCCACGGGCAAGCCTTGTGACTTTGATGCCTTTGACGCGTAAAGCTTCGCCAAGGTAGTGCGCCGTGGTTTCACCTTCAGCGGTGAAGTTAGTCGCCAAGATCACCTCTTGCACGACCCCATTTGTTGCGCGCTCAAGGACTCGATCGAAGTCGAGTTCGTCTGGCCCCCTACCCTCAAGCGGCGCCAGGCTGCCCATTAAAACGTAATACAAGCCTTGATAACCACGAGTGGCTTCAATCGAATTTTGATCTGCTGGCGTTTCAACGATACACAGCAGACTCGCATCGCGCTCAGTGTGATCGCAGGTCGCGCATACTGGCGTTTCTGTGAATCCATTGCACAATTGACAGTGTTGTAAGCGTTGCACCGCGTCAGTGAGCGCTTGGCCAAGTTGCTGGGCCGCTTTTAAGTCGTGCTGCAATAAATGATAGGCCATGCGACGCGCTGTACGCTCACCCACACCAGGTAAACGGCGCAAGGCCTCGACTAAGGCTAAGAGCGGCTGTGGTTCAGAAGACGAACTCATTAGAAGGGTAGCTTCATCCCTGGGGGCAACGGCATACCGGCAGTGACGCCAGCCATTTTTTCTGAAGAGGTCGACTCAGCTTTACGCAAGGCGTCATTGAACGCAGCCGCCACCAAGTCTTCGAGCATATCTTTATCATCGGCCAGCAAGCTCGGATCAATCGTGACCCGCTTGACGTCATGGCGGCATGTCATTGTGACTTTAACGAGGTTACCGCCCGCAGCGCCTTCAACCAAAATTTCGGCCAAAGCGTCTTGCGCCTTTTTCATATTTTCTTGCATCTGTTGCGCCTGGCGCATCAACCCTGCAATCTGTCCTTTCATCATAATGATATGTCCTGAAATAATTAATTAAATTAGAAAAATCGTATTTGAAATTCAACTCAGCATGTCATGCGCCGCGAGAAGCTTAAAGCGCTGCGTGGCCCGGACGAATCGAACCAGGCACAACGTGGGCACCAAAATCTTTCACGAGCGCCTGCACAAAGGGATCGCTTGTGACCGAGTGCTCTGCCGCCTGCTGACGTGCGGCTTGCGCGGCCAGATCGACGGCGTGCGCCGACTGCCCTTGCGCGGCTCCGATCTCAAAATGAACCTGCACCACAAAGCCAAAGTACTCGGTCAGCACGGCACGCAACCTATCCGCGTGCGCGCCGACGGCTAACGCCTTTGAGGCCACCCGCAAAGTGATCGCGCGCCCAGACACGGCCACCCATTCGGATTGCCGAGCCAACTGTGCGGCCATACCAGACAGTGGTAGTTTGGCTGAAAACGCGGCCCAAGGTTCCGGCAAAATAATCGTGTCAGACACCGGAGCGGCCGGCGCCTGAGCAAACTGCGCATCATCGGCTTGGTCAAAGACAGGTTCTGAACCGTAATCGATGTCGTTGCCTGAAAAATACTCTGGCTCGTGCTCTAAATAAGAGGACTCTGACTCGACGTCTGAATCTTCAGACTGTTGGTTGACTGAAGGCGCCACCGTCGCAACGGCGTTTGGCTGCGAGGTGCTCGACGGCGCTGCGCTAGGCGATCTAGTGCTTGACTGTGCGTGTGCTGCGCTTGGCTGTGCTGCGCTTGACTGTGCGGAGTTTGGTTGCGCCGCGCTTGGCTTTGCAGCGCTTGGTTGCGCCTGCGCGGCGCTTGGCTGGGCAGTACCCGCTTGCGAAACGCCTGCTCGCGCCGTAGTGGGTTGAGTTGGGCCTGACCGCATTGCTGGCGTTTCGCTGGGGGTAGACGTGTTGGTTGGTGTTGTTTGTTTGTTCTGCGCAGCAGCCCCAATTGCGGCGGTTGAAGGCGTGTTTGCAGCCTGAGCAATTACCGGCGCGGCTTGCTGTTTCGCACCGCCCGCCGCGCCCGCCAGAGACAACATACGCAGGCATGCCATCACAAAGCCGGCGTACTCGTCAGGCGCAATCGCTAACTCAGAGCGACTATGCACCGCCACCGTATAAAACAATTGCACCGCATCGGGCTGCAATGAACTTGCCAAGCGTTTGATATCAACGGCCAACGGATCTGCATCGTCAATCGCTTGCGCAACCCTTTGCACGATCGCCACACGCGATAACAAGATTGCAAGATCAGCCAGCGCTGCACGATAAGACAAACCTCGCGTCGCGAGTTCGTCGGCGATTTCGAGTACCGCACTCGCCTCGCCCGCCTGCAGCGCGTCGAGCAAGCGCACCAAATGGCGCTGATCAATCGTACCGAGCATGCCCCGCACTGACTCTTCGGTCAGATTGCCAGCACTATACGCAATGGCTTGGTCAGTGAGCGATAAGGCGTCACGCATCGAACCCGAGGCGGCCTGCCCGAGTAAGCGTAAGGCAGGTACTTCAAACGGGATCTCTTCTGCGCCCAACACTTGTTCGAGATGACCAACAATTGCATCGCCTGGCATCTGTTTAAGATTGAACTGCAAACAACGCGACAGGACGGTGACAGGTATTTTTTGTGGGTCGGTGGTTGCCAAAATAAACTTGACGTGCGCTGGTGGCTCTTCGAGCGTTTTGAGCATCGCGTTAAACGCGTGCCCAGTCAACATGTGCACCTCGTCGATCATGTAGACCTTAAAGCGACCAACGCTTGGTGAATAGACCGCTTGCTCAAGCAACTGCGTCATCTCTTCGACACCACGATTTGAAGCGGCATCAAGTTCTAAATAGTCAACAAAGCGGCCCTCATCGATTTGCGTACACGCCTGACATACCCCGCAGGGCGAGGCGGTAATGCCGGTTTCGCAATTCAGCGCTTTAGCCAAAATACGCGACAAGGTTGTTTTACCGACCCCACGTGTGCCAGTAAACAACCAGGCGTGATGCAAGCGTTGCGTGGTGAGGGCGTGCGTCAGTGCGCGGACAACGTGATCTTGACCGACCAGAGTGTCAAACGAACGAGGACGCCATTTGCGCGCAAGGACCAGATAAGTCATGAAATATGTGGATTACTGACAAAAATTACCAACAAAATCATCGAATCGCTAATAACAGCCACTCATACATCCACTGATAAGGCGAAAGAGGCGAGCCTGACTTCGGCACTGTTTCTGCACGACTATGGCTGCTTCGTTCCCGACCTGACCAGATTTGCCGCCGAACCATGCGAAGGGGCCCGCCAAACTCCATTCTAGCAGGGCTTGTCGCTCGCTAGCGGCTCAAACTCAAACCACAGGTCATCTCTGGGAAAATAAAGCGCAGCGCGCGCGGCTTGACCGTCGAACCCAGTGACCCGCTCGCAGTAGCCTTGCAACTGTTTTGCATAGCGAGCCAGCATGCGCTGACCAAACGTCTCAGTCGTTTCACCCTCGAGCGGGCGGCCGGTTTTGTAATCCACCACCAGCCAACCTCGCTCATCCTGAAGAGCGAGATCCAAGACTGAAACTTTGCCAGCGTCGTCAAGCAAGGCCCACTCGCGGCGCGCCCCCAACTGAGAAAGCAACATTTGGCCACGACCATGCTTAAGCATCGCGCCGAGCGTCTCAAGCACCTCGTTGGCGGCATTAGACACCTCGGGCGCAGGCACACCAACCTGGATGCACTGGCGCTCAATACGTTTGCGTTGCGCATGCAAGGTTCGCTCGGACCAATGCGCAATGCCGTGTTGACCCAAGTGATCAAGCCATGCATGGATCAGCGTACCCAGTACGCGATCGTACGATTTTACGGCGGGCCAGACGTACGCGGCGTTAAAGGCGAACGGCACAACTACTGGCGATTCGACCGCCCCCGTCGTCACAATCGAAGGGGGCGCCAGAGCGGCAACCTCTGGACGGCGAACTAGCGCACCACCGCGATGATGGGGCACCGCAGCGGATGGCTCTTCTGGCTGCGCGACCACAGGCGCAATCGAGTCTCTTTGCCAACCCGACCACAAACGCTCAAGCAGACTGCCTTTGGTCGGCTCAGCGACGGTCAGGTCTTTCGCTGACACGCTCAAATCTGCAACAAGGTGCAAAACCTGTTTAGCGCGCGTCGCAGCCACATACAGCAGTCGATCGATTTCAAACTCACCTCGGCGCTTTTCTCGTTGTGCGAGATACTTCGCAATCGGATCTTGCTCTTTGCTTGCGCGCGCCTTGATGGGGCCAAGTAGCAACTTAGAATCGACTTGCTCAAAACGCAATAAGGGCGCCTGATCTGGCGCCGGGCCCCTCTGCAAACCATACAGAATGACGGTTTCAAACTGCAGGCCTTTACACTTATGCATCGTCATAATTTCAACCGCTCTTTCGTGCGGATCGGGCGAGGCGTAAAGCTTTTGAAGGCGCTCTTGTAATTCGTCGATCTGAAGCGCGCCGTAGGGCGCAAGACGCTCAATGAGCTCAAACACACTTTCGGCATCTTGCAGATCGGCTTCGGATTCGGCTAGGGCTGGCCCAGCCAACGCACGCCAAACGGACTCAAGACGCGCGGCAAACGGCTGCACGTCATCCTCCGTTAAGGCCTCAAGCAAAATCGATGCCACGCCGCGCAAGCGTAAAAACTCTGCTGGCGCGAGCGCCTGTTGCGCCCGACAAAGGCCTGCCGAATCGGTTGGCTTCAGTGCAGCACGCAAAATATCTGGCACTGACTGATGATTCTGACCAAACAAGGCATGCAGGCTCGCGAGCGTTAAGCCACAATAAGGCGAGCGCAACACCGATAGCCATGCCAAGCGATCTGCGGGGTGTGTCAAGGCACGCGCAATTTGAACGAGATCGACTACGTATGGGCGCTGATGCAATGGCACCAACTCCACGGCACGACACGCAATCCCTTCGCGCTGCAACAGCTGCGTCAGATCAAGCAAATGAGCACGTGCACGCACCAAAATCGCGACCGGATGCTTATGCTCGGGCTGACTAAAGTCTTCAAGCGCCTGACGCACCAATTCGACGACGCGCTGCCCAGATGTCTGCGGTTCATTTGGTAAGAAAGAATGGCACTGCACTGCGTCAATTACCGTCTCAGCCTTGAAGGCGATTGAGGCCGCATACGATATCGCCCCCACCGCCGGATCGTCGCCTTCAGGAAACATGGATTTGAAGGTTGCATTGACCCAATCAACAATTTTTCTTTGCGAGCGAAAATTATCGGTTAACTGTAAACAGGTTAGTTTCAAACCCGCTAAGCCTTGATCGCGCACCTTGATGAACAAGCTCACGTCAGCCTTACGAAACCGATAGATCGACTGCATCGGATCACCGACCAAAAACAAACTTCGTCCATCGCCCTGCTGCCAACCCGAGGTAAGTTTTGTGATCAGCGAGATCTGCGAAAGACTGGTGTCTTGAAACTCATCAATCAACAGGTGCTGGATACTGGCGTCGAGTTTGAGCAAGAGTTCGCTTGGATCATCGGTGTGCCCCAACGCCAAATCAGCACGGCGAGCGATCTCGATAAAATCGACCTCACCTGCCTGTATAAACTGCAGGGTCAGCTGCCCGGCTGCCAGTTTTAAACACTGCATCTGCGCCTGAATGATTTCCCATTGTTCAGGCGTAAATTCGTAGTCTGGCAGAGTGGTCGTGCCGTGCAAACGTCTCAGCCAATCTGGTAACTCAGCACCCGCAAGCTCGGTTGGGCGATGAGCACTCAACCACAGCAACATCTGCGCCTTGGCAGCCTTGCCTTCAGCGCTGGCCGGAAACCCTTGCCCAACGTTCACCACCTTTCGCACCTGACCCTCGCCCGTCAGCAACAAGGCGGCCAAACCTCTCCAGCGCTCGAGCTCGTCGACACTCGCCTCAAAGGGGCTGCCGTCCCAATCAAGCAACGCAACAATCGGGCTATCAGCCTTGGTCTGCAGAAGGTTGCCCGCAGCGAAGTGCGCGAGCGGCGCAAGTTGCGCGGCCCAGCGCTCAGGCATGACCGCTAACAACTTTATTAAGTCTTGCTCGACCGCCTCGAGAAGATTGTCTTCGAGCGCACTGTGATCATCACTACGCTCAAGATGTGGCAACCACTGATCGCGCTGGCTCAACATATCAGCCAGCGCGTCGCGCGTGGCGGATACATCCAGATCCATATGCGTCAACAAACGCTCGACCTCAGGGCACTCACCCGCCAGATCTATCGTGGCACTTGCAGCAGCGAGATAGTGCGGCCTGGCATCCTCAGCAATGCCGGGCAAGCCGCCCATCGAGGACATCCACGGCATCGCCCGCACCAACGAGGCGCAAAACGAATCAATCGTACGAATCGCCAACCGCGCCGGATATTGCAAAATATTCCACTGAAATTCTCGGTCACGCTCGAGCGCCTTGCGCGCCATGTTCCAACTCCGTCGCTCGTGCTCGGCTACGGGCGGAGTCTCGCTTAATCCTTTAGACAACTTCTCGAGCACTCGCTCGTGCATCTCGGCCGCAGCCTTACGTGTGAAGGTGATGGCAATGATGTCTTCAGGTCGCTTGACTGTACTTAACAAGGCAAGAATGCGATCAGTCAAGAGCTCTGTCTTACCCGAGCCTGCCGGAGCCTGCACCAAAAACGAATGTCTTGGGTCTGTTGCCTGCAGCCTGATCGCGGCATCACTAGGTTGCTTTTCACTCATCACTAGGCTCATCTTCGTACAGACGCAACAAGGGCAACACATCGCAGTGCTCTAAGTCTGTTTTATTCCAGGCTTGATTCAAAGCATGACCCGAAACAAACTCGTCGGCCAGCGTCTCAATGGCTGTCTGAAGTCTGAGTAACAGCGCTGGCCAATTTTCGTCTTTGAACTTTGCTTCGTCTAAGGTTTTGGGCCCTTGCAAGCCGAGGCTGTCGCGCTCAACCAACCCCGCCACGACCGTCTCTTTTGAATGCAACTGCACCAGCACCAAGCCAGCGGTGTTCGCTGAAGTCTGTTCGTCAGCGGCGCCTGCCTGGCCGAGCATCATGGCATAGGCGGGCACCTGCAAATTCAAAGGCCGAGGCGTTTTCCAATCGTTTAAGACTTTAGGCAACGCCGCGCCAGTTTTGTAATCAATAATGACTCGGTCTTTGGTCTCACCCACCGCATCTAAACGGTCAAGTCTCACCTCAAGGGTCAACCCCTTCACCGAAAGTTCTCGCTTTTGTTCAACTTCGATCACTTCAAACGGCAGTCGAGCCTCTTCGAGCGCAAGCCATTGTCTGACCACCACAAGACCGCGCTCGATTTCAAGCCGCTGCAAGGTCTCTTCAAAGGCGTGCAACTCTTTACGACCGACCTCGTGAGCAATCCGTTCAAGCTGAGAGTCGAGCGTGCGTTGGACGACGGCTTCGTGCAGGGCCTCTTGATCACGCAGCTCTTCCCAAATCCGTTGCAACACACCATGTAAAAACATGCCACGCTGCATCTTGTAGGCGAGCTCTGTGTAGGCGGGCAACCCACGCACCCCTAGGCGGTGCCGGATAAAGGCCCACAAAGGATTACGCGCCTGAGTTTCTAGCAAGCCAATCCCGCCAGAAATCTTTTCGTTCTCAGTCACGATTGGACCGCGCTCGTCTGGTACGCGCTCAAGCAAAGCCGCTACATGCTCGGGTCTCGAAGGGGTCCAGAGGTCTGGGCTCGGCTCAAGCGACACAATCAACGGCGAAGGTCGCAGGGCCCGTTCGCCTTCAAACAAGGCAGAGCTCACCACAATGGTTGGGGCGGTATGGCACAGCGACTCAAAGATCTTCTCGGCCCATTGGCGCTCGCGCTCTGGGGTGGCACGCGGCGCTTGCGCCTGACGCAACGCTTGGGCTGGGATAAAGGGATTGGGTTTAGCGGTCGCAGGTAACACTTCGTCAGTCAGACCTAACATCCAGATCGCATCCCACTGACCGCCCTCTGCCTCGAGTAGCCCCAAAACATCCAGACGCGCATCGGGCGCACGCTGCGGCTGAAACAAGGTGCTACGCGCGAGCCTGCTGAAAATCTTTAACGCTTCGCCCGCCGTCAGCGTACCTAGCACTGCTGAGAGCGCTTCAAAACGCTCAAATAAATCATCAAGCGCCTCTAGCACTTGGTATGCGGTCGAACTTTGTTGACTCACACCAGGAAAGCCAAGCGTCGCAAGAGTTGCGCGAAAAAATCGAGCCCAAAAATATGCCTGCGCCGATGGGGCGCTATCCTGCCAATCTTGCCAGGCACGCTGCCAGGCGGGCGACAGCTGCTCGAGCTTAGCGATAGAACTCAACCAACCAGCAAGGCCCACTTGACCGACATATTGCTGACGCCAGCGAGCATCTATCTGGGCTCGTTTCCCCATCTCAGCGACATGCCCCACGCAATGACCAGACAGCAACGCCGCACTTAACTCAACAGGAGCCGCTTGTTGTTGTTCTTTCAGCAACACAAAAGTACGCAACCAAGCTAAGGCAGCACGCCCTGCCGCCCAGTCAGCTAACGGCCGCGCAACTGCAACGTTAAAGCTGTACTCGGGAACACCCTGCTCGTCGCTCAAGACGCGCGTCAGCACACGACGAGCGAAAGGAGCTTGAGAGTCGAGCGCGACGGCCACAATCGCAAAACGACCCTCGGGATGCGCGCGAAGCTGAGCGCGCGCCCAATGCGCAGCAGCCCGCCATTCAGACTGCGCCGTCGCACTCACCACACGACTCAAGGCGCCTGCTTGCGCCACTGGCTCGCGCAACACCGAGAGGGTAATCCCACGCGCCAAGAGGGCCGCACACAAGACGCCCATGCGAGGTGAAATCTCACTAAAGCCTGCTAATACGATATTGCCTGGCAATTTAAGGCCCGCCTCAATGTGCTGAATCAGCCTTGCCACAGCCAAGTTCGGATCCAAGGCATCGAGCGCATGCAAGCGACTAAGGTAGCCGTCGCGCCAACGCAAAAAGCTTGCATACTCTTCGGTGATCGCAGACTCATCTACCGAGATGCACCACTCGTCGATCAACTGGGCCGCCTGCATCGCCCCCGCAGCCGCTTGTGTCACGTCGAGCAACACGCGCTCTTTTTCAAGCGTTTCAATCACTTCAGCCCACACGGTTTGCGCCGCAAAGTGATCGAGTAATAAGGTATGTTCGATGAGCTCATCTTGAAAGCCAGCACGACTCAATTGCTGGACTAACCAGCCCGACCAGGGGGCAACCGTTGGGATTTCAGAGACTTGTTGTGCCTGACTCGCCTGCTGTCGAGCCAGAGTTTGAATGACCCTGCGAGCCAGGCGATTATTGACGGTAATGACCGCAGTGTCGCGCGCGCTGCTCTCACGAAGTTCGGCGTAATCGATGAGCGGTAATTCAGACAAGTTTTGCATAAGAGGCGGCCTAAAAGCCGCACATAGAAGCAATAGTTTCCCAGTTCAAACGCATGGCGGGCGATAGGTAGGCCAAAAACCCGACAAACAACACGCCGCCAAGCAAGGCCCAAAGGCCCACGCGCACCATTAGCGAAGCTTTACGCGACCGTGGCAGCGTCAACGTCGCACCAGACACATAGCGTTGAACGGACGCGGCCACATCACCATTGACCTAAGCCGTTTTAGCAAGCACTGATGGATTCAGTGGAGTTTCGCGCACCGGCAAATATAAAGCGGCGGCAATGAGAGACAAAGCAATGCCAAGCCACCAGACTAGGTCATAGCTGCCGGTCACGGCCTGCACGCGTCCGCCAATCCAGACTCCGCTGAAACTGCCGAGTTGATGCCCGAGAAAGGTCATGCCCATCAAGGTTGCACCGAAACGCAGTCCGTAAATATGGCCAATCAGTCCTTGAGTCAGCGGAACTGTGCCTAGCCAAAAAATCCCCATCCACCCAGCAAAGACATAGACCACCCACGGTGAGGTTGGCATCACAAGAATCCATATCAAACCCACCGAGCGCAACGAGTACAAGCCAGCCAACAAATTCTTTTTGCTGTGCGTACCACCCAACTTACCAGCGGTGAAAGAGCCAAATACGTTGAACAGACCAATCAAACCGATCGCAATCGCGCCTGTGCTGGCATTCAAACCCTGATCGACCACAAACGCCGGCAAATGCAAGGTGATGAACGCAGTATGAAACCCACAGACAAAGTATCCCCAAAAAATCAGATGAAACGTGGGGTGCCTGAGTGCCTGACTAATCGCCTGCAACATCGATTGTTGCGGACCCGTGTTGGGGCCGGGCGTACCGCGCAAAAACCAAGCCAAAGGTAAGGTCATGGCCAGCGTGAGCGACAGCACCCAATAGGCACCGGTCCAGTCTAGTGAGTCGATCAAGAACTGCCCAGTGGGCACCACCAAAAATTGACCCAACGAACCGCCTGCGCTAGCGATACCCATTGCGGTGCTACGCGACTCTACAGGCACAGTACGCGCAATCACAGGCAAAATCACTGCGAAGGTGGTGCCGGCCTGACCCAAGCCAATCAGCAAACCAGCAGTCATGTATAGCTCGAACTCGGTGCTTGAGTAACGTGTTCCTAGGAGGCCTAAGGCATACAAGGCAGCGCACATCGCGATTGTTCGACCTGCTCCCAAGCGATCTGCCATCATGCCCGCACCGATCGCGCCAAAGCCCCATGCCAAGTTTTGTATCGCGAAGGCCATCGAAAAAACTTCACGACCCCAGCCACGCTCAAGCCCCATCGGCTGAATAAATAAACCAATCGTTGCACGAATACCCATCGCAAGCAGCACAATCAAGGTGCCGATCACAATCGTGCGTAGCGCAAGTGGATCGTCAAGTAATTGTGGTTTGGGTGTAGCGGGGGTAGGCGTTTGCGTCATGTTGCGAGGTGAACTATTCTATTTTTCTGGATCATGAATGTAGATCATGATTGCTTGAAGTTGATGATAACGAAAAGCACAGGTAAAAACCGACATTCAGTCAGAAAAATCACCTTTACAGACCATCTCTGAAGTGTTCAAACTGAGTCATTGCTCGTTATTTCAGTCAATTGGTCCCGCCGACTGGAATCGAACCAGTGTCCCACGCTTAGGAGGCATGTGCACTATCCACTGTGCTACGGCGAGAAATTAACAGGCAATCAAAAAAAGAACCACGGGTTGAGCCGCGAAGATGATCGATATGTGGACTCCGAACTCGCTATCGAGCTACTAGACGTGAGTGTAACAAGTGCTCGGGCTTGAGCCCCAAAACATCTATTAGCCTCTGGGGTGATGTTGCGCGTGCAGGCTTTTCAGGCGCTCGCGCGCCACGTGGGTATAAATTTGCGTAGTCGAGATATCAGAATGCCCCAAGAGCATCTGCACCACGCGCAGATCTGCTCCATGATTCAGCAAATGTGTTGCGAACGCATGCCTCAAGACGTGGGGCGAGAGTGGCGCATTCACCCCAGCCAAGACTGCGTATTTCTTGATGAGTAGCCAAAAAGATTGTCGCGTCATAGGCGCGGCGCGCGCCGTCACAAATAACGCGGGGCTAGTTCGTTGCCCGAGCAACTGCGGGCGCGACTCTGCCAGATAACACGTAATCCAGTGTGCCGCCTCGGCACCTAACGGTACTAAACGGTCTTTACCACCTTTGCCCTGTACGACTCGCACCACCCCATCACTTAAACTCACTTCGAGCACCCCAACACCGACTAGCTCCGAGACCCTTAAGCCGGTCGCGTAGAGCACCTCTAGCATGGCGCGATCCCGCAGACCGCGTGCAGTGTGCGTTGGGGGCTGCTGCAGCAAAGCCTCAACCTGCGCCTCAGACAAGGTTTTAGGCACTCGCAAGGGCTGACGCGCCGTGGTCAGTTGCAGGCAGGGGTCAGCCGTCACGCGCTGATGACGCAGCGCCCACAAGTAGTAACGACGCAAAGTCGCCAAGCGCCGATTCGCGGTGCTTGGCTTGGTTTGCGCATGTTTCGCTGCGAACCAAGCCTCGATATCGCCGCCCGTGGCAGCGTCTAACTCAAGACCACGCTGTTCTCTCAGCCAGTCTTCAAAGCCAATTAAATCCAACCGATACGCAGCAAGCGTATTGGCAGCCAACCCATCTTCAAGCCAAACGGCGTCAATGAACTCACCAATCGAGGCGGATTCTTTATGACTCATATCAAAATACCTCTGTTTACCGCAACGGATGCGGCGTACGCTGTCACCCACACAAACTGTACAACGCATCAAGCTGTTTTTTACAGCCATCATTGAATGGTGGACAATGCTGGGGTGCCACTCTCGCTCACACCCCTCATGATCGCTCACTCATCGTTGACACTTGACCTACCCGACGAAGCAGCCACCGACGCGCTTGGCCAGGCCCTAGCGATGGTTGCGGCAGAGTTGAGCCCAAATACCGCTGGTGTCTTGACGCCGGGGCCTGAGGCTCAAGGCCGAATTCACCTACAAGGCGAGCTGGGTGCGGGTAAAACTGCCCTAGTTAGGGCGTTTTTGCGGCACTGCAGCATTTCTGGCCGAATTAAAAGCCCAAGCTACGCACTACTTGAATCTTATGAAGTTTCTAACTTATACTTGTATCATCTTGATTTTTATAGATTTAGCGATCCTGCCGAATGGCTAGATGCAGGGTTTCGTGATCTGTTTAAAAACAAGGCACTGCTTTTAATCGAATGGCCTGAGCGGGCCGGCGACTTACTCACTGCGCCAGACTTGTTAATTCAACTGGCTTACGCGGGTACAGGTCGCCAAGTCACGCTTAAGGCATTCACTGATAGAGGGATTCGATGGCTCACCGCTTTGCCTCCGACCGCGACGAAGTATCGCCGCCCACCCGAGCGCTCAGCCGACGCCGCCTCTTAGGCGCAGCGTCTACCCTTTTATTGCTACCCATCATCCCACGCATCGCGATGGCCGCGCGCCTACTCGCCGTGCGCACTTGGCCAGCAGAAGAATACACACGCGTCACGCTCGAACTTGATAGTGAACTGAAAGCCGAACACTTCACTTTAGACACCCCACACCGTATGGTGGTGGATATTCAAGGCATCGACATCTCACCTGGACTCAATGAGTTGGTTCGCAAGGTGCGCACTGACGATCCGTACATCAGCAGTTTGCGTGTCGCGCAAAATCGCCCGAATGTTGTGCGAATTGTGTTTGATCTGAAGCAAGCCATTGCCCCACAGGTCTTCACACTCAAACCGGCGGGTGACTACAAGTTCAGGTTGGTACTCGACTTCTACCCAAAGGTTGCACAAGACCCGCTTGCGGCGCTACTGAAAAACAATCCTCAAAAAATCGATGAAGATCCGCTCGCGCAGATTCTCGCCGACATCGGTCGTAACCCAAAGGGCACGTCAATGGCCAGCTTGCCTGTGCTGCCCAGTTCCATTGCCCCTTCAGGCAGCAGCCGAAGCATCACGCCTTACAAACAAGAACGCGGTCGTCGCGTCGTGACGATTGCCTTAGATCCGGGACATGGCGGAGAAGACCCTGGAGCAATCGGCAAAGGTGGTACCCGTGAAAAAGACGTTGTGCTCTCGATTGCACAGCGATTAAAGGCGAAAATTGATGCAACACCCGGTATGCGCGCCTACCTCACGCGCGATGGGGATTATTTCGTGCCTTTGCATGTGCGTGTTGAAAAAGCGCGACGCGTGAAAGCGGATTTGTTCATCTCAATTCATGCTGATGCCTATGTACGACCCACAGCTGGCGGCAGTTCGGTGTATGTCTTATCCTCTAGCGGTGCCTCGAGCACCTCGGCGCGCTGGCTGGCAGATAAAGAAAATGCCGCTGACTTGATTGGCGGGATTAACTTAAATGTTCAAGATCCAAGATTAGCGAAAGTCTTGTTAGACTTATCGACCAGTGCACAGATCAAAGACTCGACGACCGTTGCTCAAACGATGTTGGGCGAACTCAAAAACGTGTATCGCTTGCATAAACCTCAAGTCGAACACGCAGGGTTTGCGGTCTTAAAAGCCCCGGATATGCCCTCTATTTTGGTTGAGACAGCCTTCATCAGTAACCCCGACGAAGAACGTATGCTGCGTAACGCTGCTGATCAAGATAAATTTGCTGTGGCCTTGCTAGTTGGGATCTCGCGTTACTTTTCTGCAAATCCTCACGTGGCCTCAATCGGTTAAGCTCTCGACCGCCTGATCGACAAGTCTGCCTCAGGCGCCCTGTGTCGAGCAAGCGGTCGCCTAACTCACTACAAGTCGCCTGAATGAAGGGGAGGCGCACCGCGGGCTCGGGGAAAGTTGGCGTGCAGCAATAGCCAACGCACCGCGCAAGCGCACAAAGCTCTAAAATGCAGACTTCTTTGTCATAGCGTCTGCCATGTCGACACATCGCCCGATTTGCCCTCTGCCCGATTTATTAATTAGCCAAATCGCGGCTGGAGAGGTGATTGAGCGCCCGGCTTCAGTCCTCAAAGAGTTAGTCGAAAATGCTGTCGACTCGGGCGCGCAGTCAATTGAAGTACGACTTGAAGCTGGCGGTATTCGTCGTATCGCTGTCATTGATGACGGCAGTGGTATCCGCGCCGAAGAACTCTCACTTGCGCTGACGCGCCATGCCACCAGCAAAATCACTTCGCTTGCCGAGCTCGAGTCAGTCGATTCGATGGGCTTTCGCGGCGAAGCCTTGGCGTCGATTGCAGCGGTCTCGCACTTAACCCTCACCTCACGCACCCGCGACGCCGCGCATGCCTTCAGCCTTGAAAGTGGCATGACTGAACCGGTCGCGGCTGCGGGCGCTTTGGGCACCACCGTCGAAGTTAAATATTTATTTGATGCTGTGCCCGCACGACGTAAATTTTTACGCGCCGAGGCCACTGAGTTTGGCCATTGCATCGATGCGATTGAACGGGTGGCGTTGGCGTTTCCTGAGATCGGCTTTCGAGTGTTTCACAACGACCGCGCTGTCAGGCAATGGCTACCCGCCTCTGCCCTGCAGCGCATCAGTGATGTACTTGGCTCTGAGTTCAACGAGCACGGCATTGAAGTCAATGCACAGGGCGGCCCAATTTCGATCATGGGGGTCACCACCCGCCCAACAGCGGCACGCGCGCGGGCGGATCGGCAGTTTTTATTTGTCAATGGCCGTCACGTGCGCGATCGCACCGTGTCCCACGCCATTCGCAGCGCCTACGCCGATGTGCTGCACGGCGATCGTCAACCAGCCTTTGTGTTGTTTCTGCAAATTGATCCGCTCGCCGTGGATGTCAATGTACATCCCGCTAAACACGAAGTTAGGTTTCGTGACACTGGTGCGGTGCATCGCTTTGTCGCGCAAACCATCACACAAGCCCTCGCTGGCACTGCAGGCGCTCACCAAGTTTCGCAAGGTGAACATGGCGCGGCACTTGGTGCGTTTGCGATGCCACTAAACGGCGGCGGCACGCTCGGTGGAACTCGGCCCAATGGCGCAACCCCTGATGGCTTGGCGGCACAAGGCTTCACGACCGCGGGTGCTGGCGCAAGCGCAGCTTTCGCAGCACTAGGCGGTGCTCAAGCCTTTACGCCGCGTTGGAACCCCGGTTCACAAGCCGCCTTCGCGCTTCGTGAACCTGCCTCGAATAGACTTGGACAACCCGGTGCCTGGAAAGCGCTTTATCAGCCGCTCAATGACAGCCCTAAGACTGACAGCGACAGGGTGGAAAACAACGAAACTTGGCCGTTAGGTCGCGCCTTGGCGCAAGTACACGGTATTTATATCTTGTCTCAAACGTCTTCAGGGCTGGCGTTGATTGATATGCATGCGGCGCACGAGCGCGTGGTCTACGAACAACTCAAAACTGCTATTGATGCGCAAGCCTTGCCACAACAAGCGCTCTTGGTGCCGGTGGTGTTTCGCGTCACTGACAAAGAGCTCGCGCTTGCCGAAGAGTATGCCGAGCAACTCAAGGCACTGGGCTTTGAGCTGGCCGCGGCCGGCCCGCAATCAATGACCTTGCGTTCGGTTCCGGCCATGCTTGCGCGTGGTGATCTTGAAGCCCTGGCGCGTGGCGTGCTGCGCGACATCGAACACGTGGGTGCGAGTCGCCTGCTCACTGAACAACGCAATACCTTACTGGCGACCATGGCCTGTCACGGTGCGGTGCGTGCCAATCGGCAACTGACTCTCGAAGAAATGAACGCGCTGTTGCGCCAGATGGAACAAACTGAACGCGCCGATCAATGCAACCACGGGCGCCCCACCTGGGTGCACTTTAGCGTGTCTGATCTCGACAAATTATTTTTGCGCGGTCAATGAGTCTGCATCCACAAGCGCCGCTGATTTGCATTGCTGGGCCCACCGCTTCTGGTAAAAGTGCAGCAGCGCGTGCCATTGCTCAGCGCTGGCCAGTTGAAATTATCAACGTGGATTCTGCAACCATCTATCGCGGCATGGACATTGGCACTGCCAAACCCACTGAGTACGAGCGTGATGAAGTCACTCATCACTTGCTAGATATTCTTGATCCAGCCAACAGCTATTCTGTTGCAAGTTTTCGACGCGACGCCTTGCAATGTGTACGTGACATTCAATCACGCGGCCACCTCCCCCTGTTGGTAGGTGGCACGATGATGTATTTCAAAGCCTTGCGCGATGGCTTAAACGACCTACCCGCGGCAGATGCAGAAATTCGCAGGGCACTTGAGGCCAGTGCAGCTGCAGAAGGCTGGCCCGCGATGCATGCCAGGCTACAAACGATTGACCCGGTGACTGCACAACGCCTCTCGCCCAACGACAGTCAGCGTATTGGTCGTGCCCTTGAGATTTGGCAAATTAGCGGTCAGCCCATGTCTGCCCTGTTAGGCGCCACACAACCCGCCGACGAACCGGTCGCCACAATCACCCTCAGTCTCGAGCCGCTCGAGCGCAGCCTGCTGCACGCTCGAATCGCCGAACGCTTTGATCAGATGCTTGAGCTCGGTTTACTGGCAGAGGTGCAAGCGTTGCATTCTCGAGGCGATTTGCACCCGGGGCTGCCTTCGGTTCGCTGCGTAGGGTATCGGCAACTCTGGGCAATGCTCGAGGGCGAACTAGATTTAAAACAGGCCAGAGAGCAAGCGATTTCAGCAACTCGTCAGTTAGCAAAACGCCAAATCACGTGGCTGCGCAGCCAACCGGATCGACACATCATCGACGCTTGTTCACCGAGTGCAGTCGATCAAGTCGTGCAGGCAATCTCTAAAATTACTGATCGACCTTAATCCCAGCATCGCGAATCGCCTTGCCCCAAAAGTCAAAGTCCTTCGCAATCAACGTCGCAAACTCTTGCGTCGTACCGTGTAAGGGCGCGAGCCCCGCCTCATTTAATTTTTTATCGATGGCGGGATCAGACATCGTCTCTATCATCGCCTTGGCAAGGGTTGCGACAACCGCAGGGGGTGTTTTAGGGGGCGCCAACACGCCTACCCAAGAGGGCGCCGAGACGTTTGTGCCTTGCTCGATGAGGGTGGGAATATCTTTGATTAACTCAAGGCGTTGGGACGCAGCAATACCAAAAGGGATGAGCCGATCTTTAAAGCTATACGCCAACAATACTGGCATCAGCGTCAGGTCAACCTGACCACCCACCACAGCCTGCGCAGCAGGCGCCGCACCTTGATAAGGCACGTGCAGCATCTC
The DNA here is from genome assembly GCA_030832095.1 of Gammaproteobacteria bacterium. Lineage (GTDB taxonomy): Bacteria > Pseudomonadota > Gammaproteobacteria > Burkholderiales > Burkholderiaceae_B > Zwartia > Zwartia planktonica. The sequence continues at coordinate 23,443 of JAURJT010000057.1, forward strand.
AGTCTTGGCAACCAGATTGAACTGAGCCATCGCTACATGACCTGCGCTGCCGTTACCCCAACTCGAAAAGCTCAATTGCTGTTTTTTTGCTAAGGCCAAAAGCTCGGGCAGGTTTTTGGCTGGCAATCCTGGACGCCCCATCAAGACAAAATTGACAATCGCCGTGGGAGCCACAGGAACAAATTGAGCAGACACGAATTTTGCATTTGGGTACAACGCTGGATAACGCGAATAGGCATCTGTACCCGACATAATCAATGTGTAACCGTCGGGCGCGGCGTTGAACACAATCTCAGTACCCACTGCGCCATTTGCGCCCGGTTTATTTTCGATCACAATGGGCTGTCCAAGCCTGCCACCCAAGGCACTGACCATCACACGCGCTGCAATGTCTGAGCCGCCACCCGGAGGATACGGCACAACTAACTTGATGGGTTTAGTTGGTACCCAAGGCGCAGATGTCTGCGCCTTGGCCAGCGTTGGCACCACGCCAATTGCGAGAGCAACGCCAAGCACACGGATTGCGTCTCTCCACTGCGCGCGCGTGCGCAACCCGTTCACTAAACGACTCGCTGCAGTTCGTTTCATTTTTGTCTCCTCACTTCATAAGGGCGTTACGCCCGCGGTGGCACTTTGAGCAGTGCCTTTATATTTTTTAAACTAAAACAACTACCTCTTTACATCACAACAGTTTGCGCCGCACCCTCTGCACATTCGCGAATGTCGCCTAACTGATATACCGTTTCGCCTTGCGCACGCAACGCAGCGCTGATTGTCTGCGCATGTTCACGCGCTACCACGGCAACCATGCCAATCCCGCAGTTGAATACACGATACATTTCAGCATCAGCTACGCCACCCTGCTGTTGCAACCAAGAAAAAAGTTGAGGCATTTGCCAGGCATCGCGCTGTAAGTGCGCTTGCAGACCTGCCTGCAAAATACGCGGTACGTTATCAAGCAAACCGCCACCTGTAATGTGAGCCAGCCCTTTGATTTGCCCTTCAAACTGCGCCAGTACCGCCAACACCGGTTTGACATACAGATGGGTAGGAGCCATCACAACGTCACCTAAGGGGCGACCGTGAAAATCTTGGTCGGGTCGCGCACCCGCGCGTTGCAAAATTTTGCGTAACAACGAAAACCCGTTTGAATGCGCGCCACTTGAAGCTAAGCCCAACACGACATCTCCTGGTCGAATCGATTTGCCATCAATCAGTTTGGATTTTTCAGCGGCGCCCACTGCGAAGCCCGCCAAGTCGTATTCACCTTCGGGATACATGCCTGGCATTTCAGCTGTTTCGCCGCCAATCAAGGCACAACCTGATAGTTCGCAACCAAGCGCAATGCCACCCACAACCTGAGCAGCCACATCGACCGACAACTTGCCGCAAGCAAAATAATCTAGAAAAAACAGCGGTTCAGCGCCCTGCACCAAAATATCGTTGACGCTCATGGCCACCAAATCAATACCCACCGTGTCGTGGCGCTGCCAGTCGAAGGCTAGCTTGAGCTTCGTGCCAACACCATCGGTACCCGATACCAAAACGGGCTCTTTATAGCGTTTGGGCACTTCAAACAGCGCACCAAAGCCACCAATCCCAGCCAGAACGCCCTCGCGCATTGTGCGTGCCGCTAACGGCTTAATGCGATCAACGAGCGCGTCTCCGGCGTCAATATCAACGCCCGCATCGCGGTAAGTGAGGGGTGCTTGTGGTTGGGTCATAAGAAAAAGCCAAGGTTATGTGACAATTGCGGAGATTTCCCCGTGTTTATACCTAATTTTACGATGAGTCGATGAGTCGGCAGTTACTTCTAGAAATCATCCCCGCGCCGGGGCCTACCTTGAACAACACCGTTGTGGGGTCAAACACGGCCGCAATTGAGGCAGCAAGCGGGCTCGCGCCTGGTCGCGCCCTCTACCTCTGGGGCCCACCAGGCGCCGGGCGCAGCCACGTTCTGCGGGCCATTGCCGCTGAAAAATCGTCGATTTTCTTTGATTTAGCTGTATCGGCCGCTGAAATCATGGCCTGGGCGACTCGACCACTTTCGGGCTCAGACCTCAAATTAGTCTGCGTCGATGACGTCCAAGACATGACCCTCGAGCAGCAGGCAAGCGTATTTGCCCTGTACAATCGGTGGCGCGAACTTGCTTCAACGGAAGACGCTTTTGCACTAGCCGTCACCGGTGATCGTGCACCCATGATGCTGTCGCTGCGCGAAGATTTACGCACACGCTTGGGTTGGGATCTCGTGTTTCGTCTTGACCCGCTTTCCGATCAAGAAAAATTCGAAGCGATACAAACGTATGCACAGCGACAGGGCTTGCCACTGTCGGCAGAAGTGCTCGACTGGACGCTGACTCATTACTCACGCGACATTCGTCAGCTGTTTGCCCTCGTCGATGCCCTTGACCGCTATTCGTTGTCGAAGCACCGCAACGTCACCGTGCCGCTCTTGCGCTTAATGCTCGCAGATCGCGATTTTTTGCAGTCCTCTATTCCTTTTGCCTGACTTTTACGTTGTTACCGACACATACTCATGACTAGCCAACGCCTAGCCCTTTTTGATCTGGATCACACACTGCTGCCACTCGACAGCGATCACCAATGGGCTGAATTTCTTGCCAAATCGGGCCGCGCCGGTGACCCAGTTCAAGCATTGGCTCGCAATGAAGATTTAATGAATCGCTATAACGCAGGCGACCTAACAGCAGAGCAGGCTGCCGAATTTATGCTGGGTTTGCTTGCAGCACACCCACCTCATTTGCTGGCCGTTTGGCACGAAGAGTACATGCAACGGGTGATTCGCCCAGCCATGACCGATCAAGCTCTCGCGATCGTACAAAAGCATCTTGCTGCAGGTGATCTTTGTGCAATCGTCACTGCGACCAACAGTTTTGTGACGGCACCAATTGCGCGTGCGTTTGGCGTACCCACTTTGATTGCCACCGAACCCGAATACCTTGCAGGCCGCTACACCGGCAAAATCCATGGCACTCCTAGCTTCAAACATGGCAAAGTGCTGCGCGTCAATACTTGGCTTGCAACCTTAAACCGTAGCTTGCAAGATTTTAACGAATCCTACTTTTATAGTGATTCGATCAATGATCTTCCGCTTCTTGAAGTCGTGACACACCCTATCGTCACCAACCCAAGCCCCAGTCTGCTCAAAGTTGCTCAAGAACGCAATTGGCCAGTCTTAAATATCTTCGCCTCGCTGGCCGATCATAAATCCTAATGATTACAGACACTCTCAAACGCTTTGTTGGCAAACTGTTTGGTCAACGTTCATCGGGGCTGCAACGGATCGGCCGCGACAAACACGGCATCGATCGTCGCAACGTCTCACGTCACGCCATCAAAGTCTGCGAGGTGCTTCAACACGAGGGATACCAAGCCTACATCGTAGGCGGCGCCGTGCGCGACCTCATCGTAGGACTTGAGCCTAAAGACTTTGACGTCGCCACCAACGCAACACCCGAGCAAGTTCGCCCACTCTTTAGACGCGCCCGCATCATCGGACGGCGCTTTCAACTGGTACACGTCGTATTTGGTCAAGAGATCATCGAAACCTCAACGTTTCGCGCACCAGCCTCTGAGTCACAAGCGACAGACGAGAATGGTCGGATTTTGCGTGACAACGAATTTGGCACTCATGCTCAAGACGCTGCGCGTCGTGATTTCACGATTAACGCGCTGTATTACAACCCAACCACCGAAGAGGTCATTGATTACCATCAGGGTGTTGAAGACCTCAAACACCGCGTGGTGCGCATGATCGGTGACCCGCGTACACGCTATCGCGAAGACCCTGTACGTATGCTGCGTGCTGTGCGCTTTGCCGTCAAACTCAATGGCAAAATTGATCCCGCCTCTGAAGAGCCTTTGCAATCAATGGCGGGCCTGATCGAAAACGTACCTGCCTCGCGTCTGTTTGACGAGATGCTGAAACTGCTCACCTGTGGCCACGCCATGGATTGCCTGCAGCGCTTGCGCCAAGACGGCTTGCATCAAGGCATGCTGCCCCTACTCGATGTCGTACTCGAGCAACCCAGCGGTGCGGCGTTTATTGAACTTGCGCTTGACCGCACCGATCATCGCGTTCGTGCCGGCAAAACTGTTAGCCCAAGCTTTTTATTCGCAGCGTTGCTGTGGCATCAGGTCGAATTGCGCTGGCAACAATTGCAAAAGCAAGGTGAGGTTGGCATCCCCGCCTTAATGCAAGCGGCTGACTCTGTGCTGGATGAGCAAACCGAAAAACTGGCGATTCAAAAACGCTTTAGCGCAGATATGCGTGAGATCTGGTTCATGCAACCTCGCTTTGATCGTCGCCTGCCCAAGTCAATCTGGCGCATGATCGAGCAGCCTCGCTTTCGTGCAGCGGTTGATTTTCTGCAGTTGCGTGCGGCCGCTGGCGATTTTGACAGCGTGCTGGCGCAGTGGTGGATGGATCTGGCCAATGCAGATGATTCAGGCAAAGCCGACATGATCGAAGACTTAAACAAATTGCCTCGCGAAACTGCGGCTGGTGCACCACGCCCCCGTCGGCGTCGGCGCAGCCCCAGAGCTGTGACTGGGCAACAAGACGCACCGTTTGTTGAATAAGCTCGGCCAGCGACCATGAGCGCGCCTACGTATATCGATCTTGAGCACATGCTGACTCGCTCGTACATTAACCCATGAGCACTCTCGCGTACATCGGGCTTGGGGCGAATTTAGGCGATGCTCGGCAAACAATCGCCGCCGCCATTGACGCGCTACGTCAGTCGAGTGGCATCTTGACACTAAAACAGGCGCCGCTCTACAGCAGTGACCCCGTCGATGCGCAAGGCCCCAGCTTTATCAATACCGTTGTCGCGATTGACACCACGCTTGAGCCCTTAAGCTTGCTTGATCGCTTACAAGCCATCGAGCAAGAGCACGGACGCGAACGACCCTATCGCAACGCACCACGCACGCTTGATCTTGACCTACTGTTGTATGGCACGTTCGCAATTGAAACTCCGCGCTTAAGCGTGCCTCATCCGCGCATGCACCAACGCGCCTTTGTGCTGCGCCCGTTGCAAGACCTCTCACCAGCCTTGCAACTTGCCCAAGGAAGTTTCGCAACCTTACTCGCTCGCTGCCAAGATCAAAAGTTAGATCGACTGGTTAATTGAGAAACCAACCGACTCACCGATTGATTGGTTGATTAGTTTATGGCATTAAATCGCTTTGTCAGCGAGCAGCTTCGCGACAGTGCTTTCAGGCACACCTAACTCTTTGAGGATGGCTCTGGTGTGCTCACCGATGCCAGGGATCGGATCCATACGCGCGTCAAACTGATTATTAGTGGCTGGTGGCAGCAATGCAGGTAACAGACCAACAGGGCTCTGCACCTCGGTCCACCGATTGCGCGCCTTGAGTTGAGGATGAGCCCAAACATCTTTCATCTCATTGACGCGAGCGTTGGCGATCTGCGCCTCTTCAAGCTTTTGCTCAACCTGGGCGATCGTCATCTTTGAAAACAGCTCGACAATTACCGCACGCAGACGCGCACGATTGGCGGTGCGTTTTGTGTTGTTATCAAACTCTGGATCAATCGCCAGCGCTTTTTGCTCAATCACTTTTTCGCAAAAGATCACCCACTCGCGCTCGTTTTGCAGACCCAGCATGATGGTGTTGCCATCACCCACCGGAAAAGGACCGTACGGATAAATCGTGGCGTGCGACGCGCCCGCACGCGGCGGTGGCGCAGCGCCTTCAAAGGCGTAATACAGCGGAAAGCTCATCCACTCGACCATGCTTTCGAGCATCGACACATCGAGGTGGCTGCCAAGCCCTGTTTTATGACGCAAGAGCAGTGCATTCAAAATACTTGAATACGCATACGAACCCGCAGAGATATCTGCAATCGAGCACCCGGCTTTTGAGGGTTCTTCAGCCGAACCAGTGACCGACACAAAACCGCTTTCACTTTGAATCAGCAGGTCGTAGGCCTTTTTAGTTTCATAAGGACCGCCCTCGCCGTAACCAGAGATGTCGCACACAATTAATTTTGGAAATTTGGTATGAAGCGCGTCAAACGATAAACCCATCCGCGCGGCCGCGCCAGGCGCCAGGTTTTGCACCAGCACATCGGCTTGGGACAACAATTGCTCAAGAACCGGCCCAGCATCCGCGTGCTTCAAATCAAGCGTCAGGCTTTCTTTCGAACGATTCGTCCAGACAAAGTGCGAAGCCATGCCACGTGTGCGCTCGTCGTATTTACGCGCAAAGTCGCCAACGCCAGGGCGCTCGATCTTAATCACGCGCGCACCCATGTCTGCAAGTTGACGCGTACAAAAGGGCGCTGCAATCGCGTGTTCAAGACTTACGACGGTGATGCCTTCTAAGGGCAGCGGGCCCTTCTTGGCGCCTTGCTGGGCTACTGCATGCATAGTATTTGTGTTCATTCTTCAAACCTCAATTCAGCCTGGTGCGCAAGCGTGCCATCTTGTTCGGCCCAAAGTTTAGCCTCACCTGGCGCCGTCACAGAGCCAGCAACATCAAAAGCCGTCGGAGCAATTAAAGGACGCAAGCCCCGGTACGACAAATGCTTGAGCGTTGCACGGGGGTGAGCCTGAACAAACGCCTGGCACATCAAGGTGGCAATCAACGGCCCGTGAATCACCAAACCAGGATAGCCCTCTTTTTCAGTGACGTAGGGAAAGTCGTAGTGAATACGATGGCTATTGAACGTGACAGCCGAGTATCTAAAGAGTAATACTGCGGTGGGGTCAACGGGTTGCTTCCATTGCGACGCTGGGGCGGGCTCTGTACCCTGAAGCTTTGGCGGGCTTGGCTCACGGTAAACGATATCTTGCTCTTCGCTTACCACCAGTTTGCCGTTTTGCACAATGTCGTGTTTGACAGTGACAAACAGCAATGAACCGGTGCGCCCAGCCTTTTCTTTAATTGCAGTGACAGTCGAGGTTTTATGTGCCTCGGTGCCAACCAGCAAACCACCATCAAAGTTCACTCGGCCACCAGCCCACATCCGATTACGGTTGTCAGCAGGCGGCAAGAAACTACCGCGCGCGGGATGACCATCGGTGCCAGTCTGCGCGATTGGCACCGTCTCTAAAAAAAATGCCCAATGCCACAGAGCTGGCAACACAGCACCTAGTTCTGGGATTGGACGCCCGAGCGTCACAGCGACACGCGCCACATGCCCAGGATCCATACGGTCTACTACAGTTTGTGATTTACCCAACCACGCACTTAAATCAGTCGTTGACATCTACTATCCTTTAAACAGCCTCAAGCTCTTGCATGCGTTGCAAGTGAAAGTTTGTATCACCCAGCAACATATCGGTGTAGGTGAGTCGCTTGAAATAGTCTCCGACCTCAAGCTCATCGGTCATCCCCATCCCACCATGCAACTGCACCGAAATCTCACCTACCAACCGCGCGGCAGCTGCGACCTCAACTTTACTCATCGAGACCAAACGACTGCGCTTGGCGGCATCTTGTTCACCTAGAGCAATCGCTGCAACGTAAGTCATCGACAAACCCATTTCAGATTGAATCAACATATCACCTAAGCGATGCTGCAACACCTGAAACGCGGCAAGTGGCTGACCAAATTGCTGTCGCGTTTTTAGGTATTGAATCGTGCTGTCGGTAAGATAAGCCATCGCACCACAAGCATGGGCGCACAACGCGGTAATACCGTAATCAAGCGCTAGCGCCAACAATTGTTCGGCCTGCGCTCCGCTTGCGATCAGCTGTTCAGCTGACAACATGACGTCAGTAAAGTTGATCGTGGCAGCGCGCGCGCCGTCAAAGGTTGGGTAATCTTGAACCGCCACACCTGCCGTATCGGCAGGCACCAAAAACAATGCCACTGCGCCGTCGAGCAAAGCCGACACAATCACTGCCTGTGCGCCGGCACCATGCCAAACCAAGATTTTGCGACCCTCAAGCGTGTAGCCGCCCTTGGCTGCTGTCGCACGCGTGCACAAAGGGCGTTGCGAATCACGCTCGCCCTGCTCTTGCCAAGCCACCGCCAAGACTGCGTCACCCTCAGCCTGGGCCGTCAACCAGCGTTGCTTGAGCGCCTGATTTTGACTGTTTGCCAGCAATGTCACCGCAATCACTGCGCTTGAAATCGCAGGCTCACTGACAAGCCCGCGTCCAAGCTCTTGATGCACCGCAAGCATCGAGGCGGGCGTTTCACCAAAACCACCAAATTCTTCTGGCACCAACAAACCACTGACGCCCAGTTCAACCAAGCTACCCCACGCACTGCGATTCAGCACGCCAGCCTTTTGACGCTCGCGACGTTTAGGTCGTGACCAGTTATCTTCTACCAGCCTGCGCAAGCTGTCGGTCAACATGCGCTGCTCTTGTGAGTATGTAAAGTCCATTTTTATACCCCAATGATTTGTTTGGCGATGATGCCTTTTTGCACTTCGTTGGTACCGCCATAGATGGCCGTCTTGCGCATATCAAAATATGCAGCCGCCGCGGCCGGCGAATACTCGGGGCTTGGTCCATGATCCTCGGACTGAGCAAACATCCACTCAGGGTCGTAGGGCCAGGCATCGGCGCCCGCCACTTGCATTTGCAAACGCGCAAGCTCCATCTGCAGTTCAGACCCACGAATTTTTAAGATCGAAGCTTTTGGCCCGGGATCCGTTTCACCCGCAGCCACGCGCAACACCATCAACTCAAGCGCTAACAACTGACCTTCGGCACGGTTAATGCTGTCACGCACCCTTGAACTTAAGCTTAGCGATTCGCCGCTTGCCATCGTACGCTCGGCCAAAGATTTCAAGATCGCAAGTTCGCGGTGGCAATGACCGATACCGGCAATACCGCCTCGCTCGTGTCCGAGCAAATATTTTGCGTAGGTCCAACCGTGGTTTTCTTCACCCACCAGGTTTTCGAGTGGTGCCTCGACGTTTTCAAGCCAAACCTCATTGACCTCAGCACCGCCATCCAGAGTCCTAATTGGACGCACCGTAACGCCCGGTTGCTTCATGTCGATCAAGATCATCGAGATGCCGCGCTGCGCTTTTGCGCTCGTGTCGGTACGCGTCAAACAGAAGATCCAATCGGCGTGATGCGCCATGGTGGTCCAGGTTTTTTGACCATTAATGACGTAGCGATCACCTACCCGCTCTGCGCGAGTCTTTAATGAGGCCAAGTCAGAGCCAGAACCCGGCTCTGAATAACCCTGACACCACCAGTCTTCTAACCGCAACATACGCGGCAAGAAATGATCTTTTTGAGCCTGAGTGCCATACTTCATGAGCACTGGGCCAATCATGCTCAGCCCAAACGGAATCAAGCGCGGGGCCCCAGCCTTAAACGACTCAATCTCAAAAATCAGACGCTGAACTGGGTTCCACCCTGTGCCACCATATTCTTTTGGCCAGCTCGGTGCTCCCCAACCGTGATCGGTCAGCGTATTGTGCCAAAACACAAACTCATCACGGGTGACGCGATGATGTGCAAACGCTTTCGCGCGCAACTCGGCAGGTAATTTAGCGTGAACAAAATCTTGCACCTCTTTGCGAAAGGCGCGTTCTTCGGTGGTCCAGGTCAGATCCATTGGCTTTCTCCTCGATGCGCCATCTTAACGCCCCAACCCAGTCAGAGAATCTCGGATTTTGGAAGACTGCGTTCTAGAAGCCCAAATGCACCTACAATCGCGGCAGTACCGTCCAAATAATGTCTGAGGAGACACTCATGAAAACCCTAATTCGCGCCACTGCGCTCGTGATTGCAGCCCTGGGGCTAAGCACCCCTGTCATGGCAGCCTGGCCAGAAAGGCCCATCACCCTGATTGTGCCTGCGGCGCCAGGCGGTACCACTGACATTACCGCCCGCTTACTAAGCGAAAAGCTTGGGGCAGCTTTAGGCACCACCGTGGTCATCGAAAATCGCGCGGGTGCGGCCGGCATCATCGGCACTCAGGCGTTGTTGCGCTCAGCGCCTGACGGCTACACCATTGGCTTTGGCAACATTGGTCCAAACGGCATTAACTACAGCCTCTATAAAAATCTGCCCTATAAATCGACTGACTTTGCGCCCATTACTTTGGTGATTTCAGTGCCAAATATTTTGGTCGTCAACAGCAAGTCACCCTACAAATCGGTTAAAGAGCTAGTCGACTCACTTAAGAATGACCCGAAAGGAAACTATTCCTATGGCTCGCCTGGTACTGGGCAATCTCCCCACATGTCATCCGAAATGTTTTCTCAGCGCACTGGGTTAACGCTTACACACGTACCTTACAAGGGAATGGGCCCTGCCGTTGCAGCACTGCTTGGCGGCCAAGTGACCTTTATCATCGACAACTTACCCAGTTCAATTCCCTTTATTCGCTCAGGGCAGTTTCGCGCATTGGCCATCACGGGCGAGCAACGCTCAGCTCAATTACCCGAAATCCCCACCATGGCTGAAGCTGGAATCAAAGACATGGTCGTGACCGCTTGGTTTGGTTTCGTTGCACCGGCCGGCACACCCGCTGATGTCGTCAACAAAATTCAACAAGCCACCAAAAAAGTGCTTGAGATGCCTGACATCAGGCAACGCTTTGCCGAAATGGGCGGCGTCCCCGGTGGCGGTACTCCTGCTGAATTCGGTGCCTTCATGGACAAAGAGCAAGCCAGCTGGAGAAAAATTGTCGAAGCCGCCAAGCTATCCCTGGATTAAACATGATTGACAAAATCAAGCAGTCGCTTGAAGACGCGATCTTGCCTCTTCAAGACGGCGCTTCGATCATGGTGAGTGGTTTTGGCGAGGCAGGCATCCCCTTTGAGCTTTTGCATGCAGTACTGGATAAGGGGCTGCGTGACCTCACGATTATCAGCAACAACGCGGGTACCCACGAGGTGGGTATCGCTGCGCTGATTAAGGCCAAACGCGTTCGCAAAATCGTCTGCTCGCATCCGCGACCGGTTAATTCTGAGACTTTCTTAGCTGCCTATCGGGCGGGGCAAGTTGAACTTGAGTGCATGCCCCAAGGAACGCTTGCAGAGCGTTTGCGCGCGGCGGGCGCCGGCCTGGGGCCCTTTTTTACCCCGACCGGTTTTGGTACCTTAGTGGCTGAAGGCAAAGAGCAGCGCGTGATTGATGGCAAAGGCTACATTCTTGAGCAGCCGTTGCACGGCGACGTGGCGTTGGTGCGAGCCCACCTTGGCGATCGCTGGGGCAATCTAACCTACCGTTGGGCGGCGCGCAATTTTGGGCCCGTCATGTGCATGGCTGCCAAATATTCAATCGCTCAAGTCAATCGCGTGGTCAGCTTGGGGGATCTGCCCCCAGAGCAAGTCATGACGCCAGGCATTTTTGTTCAAGCTGTTGTGGCGACTGGAGGAGAACGATGAGTAGCACGAGCACAAGACAAGTCTCTGAGGGCAAGACGCAACAGACGCCTTACAAGCCCCTGTCACGCAATGACATCGCTTATCTCGTCGCGCATGATTTTCCGGATGGGGCAGTTGTGAATCTGGGCATCGGTATGCCAACCTTGGTCGCAAATTTTTTACCAACAGATCGCGAGATTTTGCTGCAAAGTGAAAATGGCATTTTAGGGATGGGCGGTGCGGCGAGCGGTGACGACATTGATCTAGACATTATCAATGCGAGTCGCACCCCGGTGGTCTTGCTGCCCGGCGCCTCGATTACCGAGCATACGATTGCCTTCGCGATGATGCGCGGTGGGCACTTAGACTACTCGGTGTTGGGCGGTTTTCAAGTTGCCGAGAATGGCGATCTCGCAAACTGGCTCACCGCAGGGCCCGACGCGATTGCCGCCATTGGCGGCGCGATGGATTTGGCGGTGGGTGCGCGCGAAGTGATCGTCATGATGGAACATGTCACAAAAGACCAATCACCCAAGCTACTGCCCGCTTGCACCTACCCACTCACGGCTGCGGGGGTCGTCAACGTGATTTACACCGATTTGGCGATCATCGATGTGACAGCAAGCGGCTTCGTGGTGCGTGCCATACTCGAGGGGCTCACGGTAGAAACCCTAGCAAAGAAAACTGGGGCGACCTTGGCAATTTCGGATAAGCTAGCCGTGATCAGTCGTAATGCGCAGGGAGATCCTGTGTACACATCAGTTTGACAAGCGCGCCCGAGGCGCAGCCGCTTACGGTGACTTCATCGCAAGTCTCACCGATTAAATCAAAGGGACACACCATGCTTCAAACATTTATCACAAAGAGCACGCGTTGGATGCTCGGTTTGGTCTGCTTGACGTTGAGCGGTTTAGCGTTGGCGCAGGCTAACGCCAATCAACCCATCACCTTGATCATTCCGTATCCGCCTGGTGGCAGCGCAGACATGCTGGCGCGCCCGATGTTGCCCGACTTACAAAAAGCATTAGGCCAAACCATTGTCCTGGATTACAAAGGTGGTGCAGGCGGCACGATCGCCACGAGCGCACTTGCCCGCGCTAAGCCTGATGGTCAAACGATTATTCTGATACTCACCGCGCACGCGATCAACGACGCGCTTTATCCAAAGCTACCTTACGACACGCGTAAAGATTTTGCGCCTGTTTCACTGGTGGCAACCTTGCCACTCTTGGTCGCCGCGCCACTCAGCTCACCCTTCAATACAATCACTGAGCTGATCGCCTACGCCAAAGCCAACCCAGACAAACTCTCTTATGCCTCTGCAGGCAACGGTAATACCAGTCACCTGTCAGTCGAGTTATTTAAAACACTGACCGGCACAAAGATGGTTCATATCCCCTACAAAGGCAGCGGCCCCGCTGTGATCGCCATGCTGGGCAATGAGGTGTCATTTATGTTCGACAGCATTTCGACTTCGTTTCAACAGGTCAAGGCAGGCAAACTGAAAGCGATCGCAGTCAGCAGCCTTGAGCGAGCTTCGATTTTGCCCAACACACCTACCGTTGCCGAGACCCTGCCCGGGTTTGAGGTGACAGTTTGGTACGGTATTTTGGCACCTGCTGGGACACCCGAAGCAGCGATCAACAAACTGAGTCAAGCTTTTGCCCAAGTGGCGAAAGACCCAAAAGTGCGCGCCCAGTTGGCTGAAAGCGGCTATGCAACAGTCGGTTCAACACCAGCGGCTTTCGGCAAACATATTGACGCCGAGTTAACCAAATGGAACAAAGCCGTTAAAGATTCCGGCGCGACGATTCAGTAGACCCTTAGAAAACTCAACAAACAGCTCAGACACCCAAGAAAAAACACGGCGAGACTATCTTTATGTCAAAAAAACTGTCACAACGCGTAGGTAAGCTAGCGAGCGCCCTTTCAGGTGCTGTGTTGCTGGCGGCCTGCTTCAACACGCCTGCTCTGGCGCAAGCAAACTGGCCCGAGCGCCCCATCAAGCTGATTGTGGGCTACCCGCCGGGCGGGCCAGTTGATGTAACAGGTCGAACCTTTGCGCGCGTCTTGAGCGAGCAACTCAAGCAGTCAGTGGTGATCGAAAATCGCGCCGGTGCCAGCGGTATGTTGGGCGCAGACGCGACGGCAAAAGCGACGCCAGACGGCTACACGCTGAACTTTATCGCCAGCCCCACGATGACGATCTCGCCGATCGTTCAGCGCACGCAACTCTTTGACCCTCGTCAAGATTTCACCATGCTTGGCTCGGTCGTGAATTACACCAATGTGCTGCTGATTGGGCCGCAAATTCCTGCCAAGAGCGTTGCAGAACTCGTGGCCTTTGCCAAAGCGAATCCAGAAAAAGTGTCTTTCGGTTCTGCAGGGTTTGGGGGCTCAAACCATTTGTCGGCTGAGCTGTTAGTTCAATCCACCAATGCAACGATGCTGCATGTGCCTTACAAGGGTAACTCGCCTGCCATGATGGATGTCATCAGCGGCAAAATCACCTTTATGTTTGACATCACAAGCACCGGCAAAGTATTCGTCGATAGTGGTCAGGCTCGCGCCCTCGCTGTGACGTCAAAAGAGCGCAACCCAAGCCTACCTAATGTCCCCACAATGATCGAAGCCGGTATCGCTGATTATGAGGTGGTGGGATGGCTCGCCGTCGCTGGCCCTAAAAATCTACCTGCTGCGGTTGTGAGCAAACTGTCGAACGCGATTGAGCTTGCCAAGCGAGACCCAGCTTTTCGCAAGTCTGTCGAAGATGGTGGCTACACCATTGACCAAGCAAGCCCCAAAGAGCTTCACCAACGCATGCTGAGCGAGTACTCCATGTGGGAAGGCGTGATCATCAAAGGCAAGCTTCAACAGTAAAGGCAAGCCTTTATCGTTACGCCATTTATCGTCATGCTTAAGGCAGTTTCATGAACACCGTCTCAACGTTGCAACACCTGTTAGCCCAAACGCGTATCCCAGTCATCGGGGCGCCAATGTTTCTAGTTTCGGGTACCGACCTTGTGGTCGCCCAGTGCACAGCAGGGGTGATTGGCACATTTCCAACCTTGAATGCTCGCCCCCAAGAAGACCTGCCAACGTGGTTAACCGAAATCAAGACCCGTTTAGCAGCCTACAAAGCGCAGCACCCAAGCGCTGTGGTGTCACCGTTTGGCGTAAACCTGATCGTGCACCCCTCCAATCCACGTTGGGAAGGTGATCTAGAAATTTGCGCACAGCATGAGGTGCCACTTTTTATTACCTCGCTGCATGCACCCAACACTGTTGTCGCTCGGGTACACCCCTACGGCGGTATTGTCTTACACGATGTCACCAATGCGCGCCACGCCCGCAAAGCCATCGACGCCGGAGTCGATGGGCTGATCTTGGTGGCGAACGGCGCCGGCGGCCATGCAGGGACACTCAATCCGATCGCCTTGGTCAACGAAATTCGTAGTTTTTATAACGGCCCGATTATTCTTTCAGGTTGCATCTCGCACGGCAAAGACATCTTGGCCGCGCGCGCACTCGGCTGCGATTTTGCTTACCTAGGTACCCGCTTTATCCCCACCACCGAATCGATGGCGCCCGACCGTTATCAAAACATGGTGATCGACGCTGACGCCGCTGAGATTTTGTACTCGCCCTACTTTACCGGTGTACCCGGTAACTATTTGAAAGCCAGCATCATTGCAGCAGGCATCGAACCCGAAGAGGTCTTAGCCGCTAAAGTGGGTGGCTCGGTATCGCTCAATAAAGACTTACGCCCCAAAGCCTGGAAAGACATTTGGGGCGCGGGTCAAGGCGTAGGGGCCATCGACGCCATCATGTCTGTGCGCGAACTAGTCGATCAACTGAGCGCCGAATACGAGCAAGCCAAACGCGACGTTTTGCGTTAAGCATTGCGCTCAACCATCGAGAGTGGTTAGCCACCTCACGGTGGCAAGCCTCGATCACAACTGCTGAAGTCAATCGTCAACCTTGATGTTCGCCGAGCGAATGATCTCGCCCCATTTTTTAATCTCGTTGGCTAAGAAAGCGCGAAACTCTTCGGGTGTGCCAGGTGCAGGCTCGGCACCTGCGGCCATCAGGGCTTGGGCGGTTTTAGGATCAGACAGCACCTTCACCATATCGGCATTCAAACGCACGACCGCAGCGGCTGGTGTCCCGGCCGGGGCAACCACACCAGTCCAAGAGTAGGCTTCGTAGCTCGGCAAGCCCGCGGAGGCAATCGTAGGCACCCCAGGGAAAAACACCGAAGGCGTAGGATTGCCCACACCCAACGCGCGAATTTTGCCCGATTTGATAAAAGGCAAAGCTGAAGGGCCATCCGCAAACATTAACTGCACCTGACCACCCACCAAGTCTTGCATGGCGGGCGCACTACCCTTGTAGGGGATGTGTTGCATGGTGGTGCCAGCCATACTGTTAAATAACTCGCCAGCCAGATGCGTGCCACCGCCTGTACCAGACGAGCTGTACGACAGCTTATTAGGATTAGCTCGTGCGTAGGCAATCAGCTCTGCGACTGTATTGGCGGGCACGCTTGGATGCACCACCAAGACGATCGGAAAGCGCGCAGCCAACCCGACAGGCACGAAATCTTTTTGAATGTCATAGCTTAAATTTGGCTTTAAGCTTGGCAGCACCGCGTGATGAATCGCGGCAAAGAAAAAACTGTAACCATCTGGGGCCGCTTTAGCCGCAGCTTGCGCGCCCACAATACCGCCGGCGCCTGCTTTATTTTCGATGGGCGTCGGAACCGACCACAGCTGCGCCAGGGGCTGCGCGGTCAGGCGAGCCGTGGTGTCGACGGGGCCGCCTGGCGGAAACGGCACGATAAAGGTCACTGCACGCTCTGGCCACTTGTCTTGCGCTTGCGCCACCGCTGCCGTGAGGTTTGCACCAAGCCCAACCGTCGCGAGCCCCATACACACCGCACGTAAAAATATTTGCTTAAACATCAACGTCCTTTTAATTAAGGGTTATCCCTGATTTTTTCATAAAACTTCTTCGCCAAGCGATGGCCAAGCAATATTCCAAAACACTGAAGTCTCGCATTGTGAATGCTGAACACCGCACACTTTAGATTCACTCTACTATGATGGCTATAGAATACCCTGCACAAGGGTTGTTTTTTTTGTGACACAAGCAGTGTCACGCAATTAGATCGTGGAAACGATTGAACTGGAGAGCATGAAATGAGTGGAATGTTGGCAGGTAAAGTCGCTGTTGTGACAGGCGCAGGCGGCGGAATTGGGCGCGGTATTGCGATGGCCATGGCCGCGGCTGGCGCAAAAGTTGTGGTCAACGACATTGGTGCCACCCTATCAGGCGAAGGCCCCGGCGCCGGCTCAGGCCCCGCACAACAAGTCACCGATATGATCATTGCCGCAGGTGGCCAAGCGGTGCCAAATACAGACAGCGTCTCGACACGTGCCAGCGCCAACGGCATCATCGAATCAGCCATCCAGCATTTTGGTCGCATTGATATTGTGGTCAATAACGCCGGTAACTTGCGTGATCGTCTCTTTCACAAAATGAGCGACGAAGAATGGAGCCAAGTGATCGACGTTCACTTGAATGGCACATTTTTTGTGAGCCGCGCGGCAGCCAATCACTTTCGCGAGCAAGAGTCAGGTGCGTTTGTACACATGACCTCAACTTCGGGTTTGATTGGTAACTTGGGGCAAGCCAATTATTCAGCAGCCAAGCTCGGCATCGCGGCCTTATCAAAATCGATTGCGCTTGACATGCAGCGTTTTAATGTACGTTCAAACTGTATCGCGCCTTTTGCCTGGAGCCGCATGACAAGCTCGATTCCAGCTAATACGCCTGAAGAAAAAGCGCGTGTCGAAAAATTGCAAAAAATGGATGCCAACAAAATTGGCCCCATGGCTGTGTACTTATCGAGCCCAGCCGCAAAAGACGTCACGGGCCAAATCTTTGGTGTGCGCGCCAACGAAATCATGCTCTTTAGCCAGCCACGTCCGATCCGTTCGGTGCACATGAGCACTGGCTGGACCCCAGAATCGATTGCAGAAATCGCTGCACCCGCGATGCGCCATCACTTCATGGCCTTGGATCGTTCACCTGACGCCATCGACTGGGATCCAATCTAATCATGGATTATCACAATATCAAAAACTGGAAATTTCCAGAGGTTGATCAGACCTATACCGAGAACGACAGTATCTTGTACGCGCTCGGTATAGGCTTTGGACAAGAGCCCACCAATCCTCAGCAATTGAAATACGTCTACGAAAAAAATATGCAGACGTTTCCCACAATGGCCGTTGTATTGGGATATCCCGGCTTCTGGATGAAAGATCCAAAAGCTGGTGTGAACTGGGTCAAGCTGGTGCATGGTGAGCAACGTCTGAAGATTCACCGCCCGTTGCCCACCTCTGGGCGCATGATCGGTCGCGGTCGCATCACACACGTGATTGACAAAGGTGCCGACAAAGGCGCCTTAGTGTTGTCAGAGCGCACCCTGCAAGATCCAGAAGGCAATCTGTACGTGACGATGAACTCGACAACATTCTGCCGAGGCGATGGCGGTTTGAGTCAAAGCGACGATGCGCCAGCTGCGCTGCAAGCTACCCCTGATCGTGCACCAGACTTGGTGTGCGAACTGCCCACTCTGCCGCAAGCGGCTTTAATCTATCGCCTGTGCGCGGATAACAATCCCTTGCATGCCGATTTAGAGGTCGCCGCAAACGCTGGGTTTCCAAGACCGATTTTGCATGGACTGTGCACCTACGGTGTGGCAGCACGTGCGATCGTTCAAGCGGCTTGCAACAACGATGCAACCCGTTTGACCCAGATGGACACGCGTTTCTCGTCACCGGTGTTTCCGGGCGAGACGCTGGTCTGTGAAATGTGGCGTGAAGGCACTGAGGCAATCAGATTTCGCGCCAAGGTCAAAGAACGCGACATCATGGTCTTAAGCCATGGCTACGCAGGCATCAAAGCTTAAACGCGTATCAACTTTACCAAGCAGCAATCTATGACACAGAGTCAAAGCAGCACAACGGCCGGGTTACCACGACTCGCGCCGTTAACAGGTATCCGCGTACTCGATTTATCGCGGGTCTTAGCCGGCCCGTTTTGTACGCAAAATCTGGCCGACCTAGGTGCCGATGTCATTAAGGTTGAGCGACCCAAGCTTGGCGATGACACTCGTGCCTGGGCGCCACCCTATTTAAAAGATGCCGACGGTAACGATACGGCCGAAGCGGCCTACTATCTAAGCACCAATCGCAACAAACGCTCGATCGAAATCGATCTGGCTAGCGAGGCGGGCATCAAGCTTGTCAAAGAGCTAGCCAAGCATTGCGATATTTTGGTTGAGAACTTCAAAGTCGGTGGCTTAAAGCAATATGGCCTTGATTACGAAAGTATGAAAGACGCGTACCCGAGCCTGATCTATTGCTCGATCACGGGCTTTGGTCAGACGGGCCCGTATGCCGAACGCCCAGGCTACGACTTCATGATCCAGGGCATGGGCGGCCTGATGAGCATCACAGGCGAGCGCGACGACCTACCCGGGGGTGGCCCCCAAAAAGCGGGTGTTGCCGTGACCGACATCATCACAGGCATGTATGCCTCAGTTGCAATTTTGGCCGCGATTCAAGAGCGCACTCGCAGTGGCCTGGGTCAACATCTGGACATCGCCTTACTGGATTGCCACATTGCGATGCTGGCAAATCAAAATCTAAACTATATGACTTCGGGCGTGAGCCCAACACGCGCGGGCAATGCGCATCAAAACGTCGTGCCCTATCAGGTATTTAAAACGTCTGATGGCTTCATGATCGTCGCCGTGGGTAACGATTCACAGTTCAGAGCGTTTTGCACGGTGTTGGGCATTACCCACTACGGCACTGACCCAAAGTTTGCCACCAACCACGCCCGCATCGTCAACCGTCTTGAACTTATCGCTGTACTTGAACAAATCATGGCGGGCGGTGAACGCGATGACTGGATCGCAAAATTAGAAGCTGTGGGTGTACCTTGTGGCCCGATTCAAACCATTGATCAGGTCTTTGCACACCCTCAGGTTATTGCGCGCGACATCTGGAAAAATATCCCTCACCCAACAGGGGGCTCAAGCCCAACCACAGCTAGCCCCATGAATTTCTCTGCAACGCCGGTTCAGTATCGCCGTGCGGCACCAACCTTGGGGCAACACACCGACGAAGTGTTGAGCGAAATTCTTGGTATCAAAAAATAAAGATATTCACAACAGGACAAAGTCTCAATCAGCGCTCTCGTACAGCGTACCTGCTGTTTTCTGTATAAAGCCACTCACACTATGACAAAGTCTCAATCAGCTATCTCCTACAGCGTGACGGGTGCCGGCGAGAATCTTTTACTCGTGCACGGCGGCACGGGTTCGCGTAAGCACTGGATCCGCAATACGGTTGCACTGGCTGAGCACTACCGTGTTTGGGCGATTGATCTGCCAGGTTTTGGTGAATCGCCCGATCTCCCCCCAGGTGTGGCTTCAGAGCAATACATTGACTATGTCTACGAGCAGCTTCAGGCATTGCCGTTCACGCACGAGCCTTTTTTACTTGGCGCGTTTTCGTTTGGCTCGGTGGTTTCTAGCGGCTTAGCCATTAAGTTTGGCGAGCGAATAAAAAAGATGAGCATCATTGGCCCAGCAGGCTTTGGCATTAAGCGTGCAATACCAATCGACACGCGCAGTATGCGTAGCGCAGGTAACTCGATTGAGGCGCAAAACGAGGTGATGCGTCACAACCTCAAAGCCATCATGTTGTACTACCCAGACTCGATCACCGACGAGATGCTCGCCATGCATCGGGTGCACATCAATGAGACGCGTTTTGATAGCCGCCCGTTAAGCCTAAGCCCGCTGCTACTCGCCAACCTTAAACAGGTGAGTTGCCCACTGCAAATCCTGTGGGGTGAACATGATCAGTACGCACACCCGAAGCTTGATGAGCGCATGCAACTGACACAACACACGCTGCCTACCGCACGCCTCGCGAAGATCGAACGCGCCGGGCACTGGGCTCAGTATGAAAATGCTGAGGACACCAATCACGCAATGTTAGATTTTTTTAAAAGTTAAGGTTCGCACCACACACCGTTGGTGTTACCTCGACGCTTAACCTGTTTTAAGCATTCAAAATAACGTGCCGCGCGATCTGCAAGCGCTGCATCTCAGAGGTGCCTTCACCAATACGAAACGCTCGTACGTCGCGATAAAACCGTTCAACGGGTAAATCTGCCATGTAACCGGCACCACCAAATATCTGCATCGCCTTATCAGCGACACGCCCTGCCATTTCGCTAGCATACAGCTTCGCACGCGAGGCGGCGATACGAAACTCAACGCTGCCCTGATCGGCTAAATAAGCGGCCTTTTGGGTCAATAAGCGCGCCGCATCTAACTCAACATCGTTATCAGCCAACATAAACTGAATCGCCTGATGCTCAGACAGCGCAGCGCCAAACGTTTTGCGCTGGCGTACGTGGGGCAACACTAAATCGGTGAGGGCTTGCGCGATCCCCACGCACTTGCACGCCACCATCAAGCGATCGTTATTAATGGTCGCCATCATGGTTAAAAAACCTTGACCCGGCTGCCCCAGCACATGGGTCTCAGCAACAAAGCAGTCGTCAAGCGCCAACTCTGATAAGGGATGACCATGCCAGCCCATTTTGCGAAAACGCCTGAGAGTCTTCCAGCCAGGATTATTTCGCTCAATCACAAAAGTTGTGAACCGAGACTTCAGCGGCGCAAGCTTGTCAGTCACGGCCAATACAATTAAATAATCCGCGTGTTCGGCTGCTGAGATAAAGTGCTTCGTGCCGTTCAAACGCCAGCCACCAGGCACGCGCTCAGCGCGCGTGGTAACCGCCGACAGATCAGAACCTGCGGCCGGTTCGGTTAAGGCATACGCAATTGTCGTTTGAGCGTGCATCAAGGGTTTCACCAGCCACTCACGCTGGTCAGCGTTGGCCGCTCGCAACGACCCCGGCAGATGCCCAAAGGCCTCAGCCAGAGGCATGGTGGTATGCCCAAGTGCTTCATCGATGAGGCACTGTGCCTCGACGCTTAAATCGGGCCCGCCTAACGCGGCGGGCATGTTGTAACCAAACAGACCCAAAGCGATCACTTCTTGCTTTAAAGCATGAATCACCGCCGGATGAATCTCATCGGCTGCGTCAATGCCTGCCTCAAGCGGTGCGAGCCGGTCTTGAATAAAGCGTCGCACCGTGTCTGCGATCAGTTTATTCTCGCTGCTAATTTCGAAATCCATTTTTTCTCACCAAAAACTGCCTTTGTGCAGCCACACTGCAAACGGTATCATAAGCTTAGCGCCACTCAGTGCAACGCAACGGTTCACTTCAACACAATAACAAAGGCATCTTGTGATCTTAGGCGAAATTTTTGAAAGAAATGCTGTGCTCTTTGGTGACAAGACCGCCATCTACTTCAACGATCAGGAAGTCACACATTCGACGCTGTTGGGGCACGCCTATCAACTAGGCAATGCGCTACTGTCGTTAGGCTTGCGTCGCCAAGACCGCGTCGCGATCCTGGCACAAAACTGCGTCGAAACGCTTGAATTGATCGCGGCCGCTGGGCTAACGGGTCTGACCTGCGTGGGGCTTAACTACCGCCTGAGTGCGCGTGAGCAAGTGCATATTCTTCAGGATAGTGCGCCAAGTGTCTGGCTCTTTGAGGCGCAATACGCCGAGCGCGTGCAAGAGATTTGCGCGAGCTTAACGACGCTTCCTACCCTCATCTGCATCGGTGTGCCGACCAATGCCCTCACCCACGACTACAACGACTACGGGCAGTGGGTCAGCCAAGCCGCACCGACCCGGCCGGCCTTGGTCGCACGCGAGCAGGACACCATCTTTTTGGTCTACACCAGCGGCACGACCGGCCAACCCAAAGGGGTGATGCACAGCCATCGCGGACAACTTGAGCAAACCAAAAATTGTTCGAATATCTTTGCTGCGAGCCCGCAAGATTGCGCGTTGCTTGTGATGCCTTTCTACCACTTGGGAGCGCTCAGTATTTACTTGTCATATGCCTGGGCCGGAGGCGCCGTTGCGGTACATCGCGCCTTTGACGCTAGCCAAGTCTTATTGGCACTTTCGCAGCAACCGATCACCGCAGCGCTCTTAGCCCCAATTATGATTCAAACGCTGCTGGATGCACCAAGCGAGCAACTCAACCAACCAAACCGACTGCACACCGTTATTTATTCATCCGCACCCATGCCTGTGCCCCTGCTCAAGCGAGCAATCCAGCAATTTGGGCCAATCTTTATGCAGGTCTATGGCATGACTGAAAGCATGCTGGGCACGTGCCTCTACAAGCATCAACACACTCTCTCGGGTCAGCCACACGAAACCAAGCGCCTGGCCTCGGCGGGGCAGCCCTATTTTGGCTGTCAGATCGTGCTGCGCAAAGACGATGGTTCAATCTGCAATACCAACGAAGTTGGCGAGATTACGATCTTGTCAGACGCCACCATGCAAGGCTACTGGAACAACTCTGTCGCCACACATCAGACCATCAGGGACGGCTGGTGCTACACCGGCGACCTAGGCTACTTTGATGCTCAGCATTTTCTCTTTTTAGTCGATCGAAAAAAAGACATGATCATTTCGGGCGGCGAAAATATTTATTCGCGCGAGGTCGAAGAGGCACTGCTGACACACCCCTCGGTCTTTGAGGTCGCCGTCGTGGGTGCGCCTGACAACACCTGGGGCGAAGCAGTCGTGGCTTTTATCGTCTGCCGCGGACAGCAGCCCGACTCGCAAGAGCTGATCGAGCACTGTCGACAACAAATCGCAAGTTATAAAAAGCCTAAGTCCATTTTTTTTATCGAAGCTCTGCCCCGTATCTTGAGCACCAATAAAGTCGATAAAAAAACGTTACGCGCACGCATGCTTCATGTTGCTGCGCAACATTAAATGAATTGACCAGCCATATAGGCTTACGCCTAAACCTTTCATTGGACACAGACGCAAAATCCTGAAAGAATGCGCCGAGTGACTCGTTCGTAGCAAAAACGAAAAATAAAAACCGTTGTGATCACGCCTGCCTCTTGCACGCTTTGCTCACAGCACTTTAGGAGCAATCTCATGAAAAAACTCATCCTAGGGCTTACCCTTATTCAGGCTGCATGGGCGTTGCCCGCTGCGGCAGCAGACTACAAGATCGGTGCAATTTTCCCGATGAGTGGTGCGAATGCCGAGTACGGTCAAATTTTTGGTACGGGCGTCAACTTAGCGATTGAGCACATCAACGCCGATAAAAAATTATCTGGCACCTTGTCGGTGATTTACGAAGACAGTCAGGCCCTGCCTGCACAGGGCGTGACTGCGGCGACCAAACTGGTCAACGTATCCAAAGTGCCTTATGCGCTGTCGGCCTTCACAGGCGTCTCTAAAGCCGTTGCTCCAGTCGGTGCGCGCACTAAAACCGTGATAGTCAACGGAGGCGCCGTTGGCCCCGACCTCGCCACGCTGGGCGACTACTTCTGGAACGTGATTCCATTGGCCAACTTTGAAGTTCGCACCATGGCGCCCTTCTTGGTCAAAGAAAAGGGCTTTAAACGCGTCGCGATGGTGTACGTCGATGATCCAATCGGTCAGGCGCTCTTGACAGACCTTGGTACTGAGGTCAAAGCCGCCGGCGGCGAAATGGTGGGTAGCTTTTCGATTCCGACCACTGCACAACAATTTTCAGGCATTGCGGCTCGGATACGCGATACTAAACCCGATGTTGTCTACATTGCGTCTTACGGCAATCAACAAGTCCAGTTGATTAAGCAACTGCGCGATAACGGTATTAACCAGCCCATCGCAAGCTACTCGGCATTTTCAACACCGTCTGTTTTATCTTTGCCTGAAGCTAAAGGCGTTTACTTTACTGCTCAGCAGCTGAACCTGACGCGCGATGACCCGCTGACCAAGCGCGTAGTCGCCGATTACAAAGCAAAGTACAACAAAGAGCCAGGCGCCTACGTGGTGAACTACTACAACGCGGTTTTAACGTTTGCTGAGCTCGCCTCGGCGCTCGAAAAAGCAGGCAAACCCGTCACAGGCGAAAACTTACTGGCCCAACGCAAAGCCACCAAGACCTTCGAGTTTGTTGGTGCAACCGTGTCGTTCGCTGAAGATGGCACAGTCAAAGCCCCGATCCAAATCAATCAGATCGTAGGCGACGGCACCTCCAAAGTAGTCGTGGCAGGAAAATAAGTTTTAGCGCTTTAGCTTGCTTTAGGATACTGCCCCATGCTGTTCACGCAACTTTTTATTAATGGCCTGCAAACCGGCGCGCTCTACGCGCTGATTGCAGCCGGCTTTTCGCTGATTTTTGGCATGACCCGGATTTTTCACGCGGCGCATGGGGCAACCTTTACGATTGCCGGTTATATTTTTTACGAGTGTTATTCAGTTCTACACCTAAGTTGGCCGGTGGCGGCACTTGCAGCCACCTTTGCTGCAAGCCTGTTCGGCGTGCTGCTTGACCGCTATGTCTACGCGATCATTCAGCGACACGAAGGCTCATTTTTTACGGTGTTTGTCGCTTCGTTCGGCATGGCTATCATCGTACAAAACCTGATTGCAATGATCTTTGATCGTGGCGCAGTGACGGTATCCACCCCCTTGAGTAAAAGTCTTGAGGTG
The DNA here is from genome assembly GCA_030832095.1 of Gammaproteobacteria bacterium. Taxonomy (GTDB): domain Bacteria; phylum Pseudomonadota; class Gammaproteobacteria; order Burkholderiales; family Burkholderiaceae_B; genus Zwartia; species Zwartia planktonica. The sequence continues at coordinate 48,471 of JAURJT010000057.1, forward strand.
ATGCCCGGGCTCTATGTCGCCCCCATTGCAGCAGTCGTGATTGTGTGTGCCATCATATTTTTTGTGGCGCTGCAGTGGCTGCTCACCAAGACCAATATGGGGATCGCGCTTCGGGCGCTAGGTGAAAATCCGACCCTCATTGAAGTCTATGGTCTCACGCCACGCTTGCTGTCGCAGTATGTCTTCCTGATCGGTTCAATTCTCGTTGTTCCGGCCGCCATCCTGACTGCAGCAACCTCTGGCTTGAACCCAGCCATGGGCAACCATGTGATGCTCATCAGTATTGCCGCAACAATCGTAGGAGGCGTCGGTAGTTTGCGCGGCGCCGCGATGGCCGGCTTGATTTTAGGCATGGCCGAGAATCTGTGCCTGGCATTCATTGACCCGCAATGGAGCGAAGCCGTCACCTTTGTGATTCTGTTCTTGTTCATCCTGTTCCGCCCCGGTGGTGTGTACGGCCGTGCGGTTATGTCTTAAAAGAGAACGAAACATGATTGCCTATCTTCAAAATATTGCCGTACTGTTTTGCATCAATGCGATTTTGGCGCTGACCCTGAATTTTATTATGGGTTATGCCGGTATTTTTTCGCTCGCGCATGCCATCTTCTTCGGCGTAGGTGCTTACGCCACTGCATACATCGCCATGCACGCCTCTGACTCATTGCTGCTTTGTATGGCCGCCTCGGCTGCCATTTCAGCGATCTTGTCAATGGCGCTTGCCCTTCCAGCTTTGCGCGTACGAGGTGAGTATTTTGTGGCCGCTTCGCTGGGCTTACAAGTGATTGGCGTCACCATTTTCTCTGAATGGAAATCCATCACTGGCGGTTTAGGGGGCATGATCGGCATACCGCGCCCCAAGCTGTGGGGGTACACCTTTAACGACGACACCGCGTTCTTGCTGCTGGCCTTAGTGGTGCTTGGCATCGTGGTCGGGATCACCGCCCTATTGGTGCGCGGCAGCTTTGGCCGCAGCTTGATGGCGATTCGGGACAGCGAGTCAGCCGCTCAAACCTATGGCAAACATGTCAACGCGGTCAAGACACTCTCAGTGGCGGTTGCTGCGGGCTTGGCTGGCGTCGCCGGTTCACTGTATGCGTTTTATATCAGCTTCATCAACGTCGAGAGCTTCGTGCTCGAGACTTCGATTCTTTTAATGGCGATGGTGATTATTGGCGGTACGGGCACCTTGTTCGGGCCGATTGTGGGTGCGGCGCTGCTGATGTCTCTGCCCGCAGCGCTGACGTATTTACCCTTTTTACCTCCAACTGAACTTGGCTCGATTCAGCAAATCATTTATGGCTTAGCCATGGTGCTCTTGATGATGTTTCGCCCAGGCGGTTTGGTGGGTGGGCGCAGCAAGGAGAAGTCAGCATGACGACCTCAACTTCGCCGCAAGAGATCTTGCTAGAAATTAAAAACGTCAATAAAAATTTTGGTGGCTTACAAGCCATTGATGATGTGACGCTCGATCTTCCAGCCGGTGTGATTACGACCTTGGTAGGCCCCAATGGTGCAGGCAAAACGACCTTATTCAACCTGATCACGGGGCACTTAATCCCGAGCAGTGGCACCATACATTGGCTGGGCAAGCCACTGAAAGGCTTTCAGCCTTGGCAGGTCGCCCGCCTAGGCATCGCACGGACCTTTCAAGATTTGCGCCTGTACAGTCAAATGACGGTCGAAGAAAATGTCATGACAGTCACAGAGCGCAGCAGTTGGCTCTGGCAAGGTGGTCGCCAAGCCGCCGAGCAACGCGTCACTGAAATTTTGACTGAAACACAGCTTCTCGACAAACGCCACGAACGTGCGGTTGATCTTGCCTACGCCGAACGAAAATTTTTAAGTCTTGCGCGGATTATGGCAAGCGAGGCCAAGCTCTGGCTGCTTGACGAGCCCGCTTCGGGCCTAGACCCTCGCTCGTTTGATCGCTTCGTGACCTTGTTACGCGATTATGCCAAGCGTGGAATCACAATTTGTATCATTGAACATAACCTTGATATCGTCATTAAGCTTTCAGACCGCGTCGCGTTTTTGGATCAAGGCAAATTGCTTGCCCAAGGCAGTTCTGAAGATATCCTAAAAGATCCGCACCTGGCAGCCATCTACTTTGGAGAGCGCGCATGACCGCGGCTAATTTTCTTGAAGCCAAGAACCTGCGCGTAGGTTACGGTGGCAGACCTGTACTAGACAACTTTAGCGTCAGCTTGGGCTACAACGAAGTACTGTGTCTGATCGGTCATAACGGTGCCGGTAAATCGACCTTATTGAAGGCCTTGTTTGGCCTGGTGCCCTTAGCCGAAGGGACCATTACGCTTGAGGGTAACGTCGTCGCTAAGCCCGATCCACGCGGCATGAATGCCGCAAGTATCGCGATGGTTCCAGAGGGTCGAGGCGTATTCCCAGGCTTAACTGTCGCCGAGATCATGCGACTAGGCTTTTGGGCCAACGGCATCCCCGCAGGCGAACAGGCGGCACGGCTTGACTGGGTGATGAGCGTACTGCCGATGATCAAAAAGTTTTATACACAGCGCGCGGGCACACTCTCGGGCGGCCAACAACAGATGGTGTCCTTGGGCCGCGCCTTGCTTGGACAACCGCGGTGCCTGCTGCTCGACGAGCCCTCAATCGGTCTGGCACCAAAACTTTTTCAAGATTTGGCGGGCCCCTTACGTGCTCTGCAGCAAGAGCGCAAAATGTCGATTTTGATTGTCGAACAAAATATTCGCGAAGCACTCAAAATTTCAGACCGCGTAATCGTGATGAAATCAGGTGAACTCATTCGTGAAGGCACCCCCGAGACCTTTAGCAACAATGCCGATCTGATGGAACTTTATTAATACCCTTCGGTTGGCCATGTTGCACAGAGAACGCTACTCATATTTCGCAACTGGACGCCCTGCAGCAGGACCTTTATTGACATGACGCATTCGTATACATTGCGCTCGGTCTATGAGCATCACTTCCTTCAAGCACCCAATGCGACCATGCTGATCCAAGAGGGTCAGCACATTTCGTATTTGCAGTTTGAACAACTCGTACAAGACACTGAAACATGGCTCGGTCAACAGGGCGTTAAGCAAGGCGATCGAGTTGCCGTGTGGCTCATCAACCGCGTTGAATGGCTTGCTATCTTTTTTGCGCTGGCTCGCTTAGGCGCGACCTTAGTTGCCGTCAATACAAAATACCGCAGTCACGAAGTGCACTACATTCTGGCGAACTCGCACGCGCAGTTTTTAATCCTGCAATTGAATTTTCGAAAAATTGATTTTGCCGAGGTGATTAAAGGCGTTGATGCAAGTGACTTGGCGCATCTCAAGACGATCATGATGGTCGATGCAGATGACAACACCCCCACGACTCTGTTGGGCCGACCGGTTATACGCTTTTTGCCCGTGCTCGCAAAACCGTCGGCTCGATCTTTGCGTGAGCCGCCCAAAGCGTTCGGCGACGCATCACAGCAACGCACAACGGTTGATTCTTTCGAACAGACGCAGCCCGATACTCACGCGTTTGCACAACTAGAACCAAATCCAGACCCTACTCAATCCTTAGCGCTCGAAGACCTGCCCGTTATTTTTTTCACGACGTCGGGTACGACTAAGGGCCCAAAGCTTGTCGTACACACGCAAAAGACGCTCAGCGAGCACGTACGACACATCGCGACGGGCTATCAGTTCGGCGCACCCGGTGATGCGTTACTAACCGCTCTGCCGCTCTGTGGCGTGTACGGGCTAGATAGCGCGTTGGCTGCCATTGCAGCAAGAATGCCAGTCGTGTTGATGGATTTTTTTGACGTGGCCTCGGCCAGTCAGTTAATCAAGCAGCACCAGATCACGCACATTTTTGGTAGCGACGAAATGTTACGTCGCTTTGCCGAGCAAAACCCAGAGCCCATCGCCTTTACCTCACTCAAGCTGTTTGGTTTTGCGGCCTTTAGTGCACGCTTCATTGAACTCGCTCAAGAGTTAATCCCGCGAGGATTTCCGATGAGAGGCCTCTATGGCTCAAGCGAAGTGCATTCTTTGTTTTCAGCACAGCACCCCGAGCTACCGCTCGAAGAGCGCGTGCTAGGCGGAGGCACGCCAGCCGCCGGCGCGCTCGCGTCAGTGCGGGTACGCGACCCTGACACTTTAGACCTCTGCGCCGCGGGCCTGTCGGGCGAACTCGAGATCAAGGCACCCACTTTATTCAAAGGCTACTTCAATAACCCCGAGGCCACTGCTCAAGCGTTTACAGAAGATGGCTACTTCAAAACGGGTGATCTCGGCTACCTGCGAGGTGATGGCAGTTTTGTGTATCAATCACGCATGGGCGACACCATGCGCCTGGGTGGCTTTTTAGTTGACCCGGCTGAAATCGAAGATGTCTTAGCCGCACAACCCGACATTGAAAGTGCGCAAGTGGTGGGTGTCGAGATCAACGGTCAACCACGTGCCGTGGCCTTCGCGATCGCAAAAAATAAGCAATGCCCACCAGATACGAGTGCAACCCTCAAAGGTGTTGCCAAAACACTCGCTGCCTTTAAGATCCCCGCACACGTTTGGTTTGTCGACGAGTTTCCAACAACAGCCAGTGCCAACGGACAAAAATTTCAGCGCGTCAAACTCAGAGAAATGGCACTAGAGAAGCTAGCTACTTAGCCACACCCGGTTCGTAACGCGCCCCTAACCGCAGCGCTTCTGCCCTTAAAAATTCAAGCGCTAACGCAGCTGGCTCTGGGTCACCCTTTACGCCCAATTCAATGTGGGGCACTCCACCACCCTCACCCACAGAAGGCAAACTAAAGGCGCGCACGCCTGGCCATTTTTGCTCAAGCGCTTCGAGTGCGGGCGTGATCCGCGATTCGGGCATGCCATAGACCAAGAATGAATGTTCGACCTGCTGGTTTTTGTGATGCAAGTGCGCATAGCGACTATCAAGCGTCGCCTCAAGCATCGGCCAGGCCATCACCGGAAACCCCGGCACAAACGTATGGTGTTGAATGAAAAACCCGGGGATCCGATTAAATGGGTTCACAACCGCCTCGCAACCCTGCGGAAAATAGCCCATCTGCAAACGCTGTTGATTTTCTGGAGCATTGATATCAGGATTACCACCGCCCTTAGCGGCAGTTTCAGCGACTCGCAAGCCAATCTGTTCAGCAGCGAAGGGGTGCAGCGTCAAAGGCAATTTCAATGCCGCAGCTGCAGCTTGACGGGTATGGTCATCGGGGGTGGCGCCAATGCCACCGCAGCTAAATACGATATCGCCCGACGCAAAGCTGCGTTCAAAGGCCGCGGTCAGCAAGGCACGATCATCAGACAAGACTTCGACCCAAGACAACTGCAAACCACGCGCGCTCAATAACTCGATCACCTTAGACATATGCTTGTCTTGCCGACGACCTGACAAAATTTCGTCACCAACGATAATCAACCCAAACCGCGCGTTGTCTTGAGAGGCAGACATGATGTTTCCAGTAAAAATTGAAGTCAATCAAATTTGAGAATAGTCGACATTTCAGCACAAATGAGAGAGCCTTGGTCGACTTCTGGCAGGCTAGCCTCAAACATTTAGTGCATTTCACTACGCAACTGGCGCAAGCTTGCCAGCCCGTAGTGCGTATAGATCAAGCCCGAGAATACAGGCAAAAATACCCAGGCCGGAGGGAACAAATTCAAACACGCACAGAACAAGCCAATCACCCAAAACCCAGTGCCGTGACGCGCCAACAGAATTTTTCGCTCAGCAGCACTGGCGTGCTCGACGATCGAGTCAAGCCGCATCATGCGCGAAAAGGCAAACGTCCACCACAAAAGCGACACCAATAAGCCCAGAGGCGGAAACAACCAAAAGGGCAGCGTTAACACCCAGCCCAACACAAACACCACGCTCACCCATAACGCGTTCCAGAAGCTGACGACAAAGCCGTATTCGCCCTGCTTGGCCACATCGGCATAGCGGTGGCGCGACAAATGCGAAACCACCAAGGGCATGACAAACACAGCAGCAACGGCCAGGCCAAGAATCCCCGAAAGGGGCAAGAGCAGCAAGAGTGCAGTCAGGCTGAGCAACCAAGCTTTAACCGACAATAACGAGAATAAACCAAGCGACACGAGCCATTCATTTGCGTCAAGCAGCAGACTAGAATCAGTCACCTGCTGGTTCAACCAAGCTGTGAGTGGCCCTAGTGCCACAGAGACCAGCACAATCACTGCACCTAGCACAATCAAAAAGGGCATCAACATGGCGAACAACATGCGCGGGTGACATTGCGAAGCCAGTGCGCGACCAAATGCCTGACCCACCCCTTGTAAGCCGAGCGATTGCTGCATGATTTGGGGTTGCTGGGTTGTTTGGTTTTGATTCAACGCGAAATTCTCCGAAAAACAGACAGTGCGACAGGAAGCCTGACTAGGGCGACGGCCCTCGTCAGGCACGCAAACGAGGCTATCATAGACAAACCTGATACTTTGCGCTGCCGAAAACGTGTTTCTTCCAAACTCGCCAACACTTGCCCGAGCCCTTGAGCGGCCCGGGCTTACGATCGTCTTGTGTTTTTGTGCGGCCTGGTGCGATGCCTGCAAAGCCTACCGACCAAAATTCGAAGCACTGGGCGAGCAGCATCCTGACGTTTGTTTCATCTGGGCAGACATCGAAGATTATCCCGAACTGCTGGGCGATGAAGATGTTGAGAATTTTCCGACGATCGCGATTGTGCAAGACACTCACGTTCGCTTCATGGGGACCTTACTGCCTCATATCGAGCATCTAAATCGCTTGATTGAAACGATGCGCCTACCAGGCCAGCCGCAAAGCACAAGCTTGCCCGAAGACTTGATTGAACAGTTAAAAACTCTCAGTCAAAAAACCTAAATTCAACATCGAAGGTCAGCGTTCAAGCCAGCGCTTACTCAGGCTTTTTTTGTGCAGCACCGAGCAGTAAACCCACCGGGCGCTTGGTTAACAACGAATGCTTTTTCACAGACGAGACGGGTGCCTGTGCAGCGGCAGCCAACGAGGCGGCCGAGGGCTGATAGGGTTTTGTAAAGAAATCATCAATCGGCTTGGCTGGTGCGCTGTAACGGCTTGGGCGCACGCCGCGTTCTGCGCGCTCGCCATAACCGCCTCGACTACTCGGGGCACGCTCAACACTCGAAGCACCCGCGCTACGCTCTGACCCAAAGCTCGACCGAGGGGTACGCGACTCGTCGCGTGAAGAGCCCCGAGCCAGTAACTCACTTGGGATGTCGAGCGTGCCACGCACGATCGAATTCTTAATCAGCTTTTCAATGTCGAGTAGATATTTTTCTTCAGACGGAGCAAACAACGAGATCGCTTCGCCCAACGCCCCCGCGCGGCCTGTGCGGCCAATGCGATGAACGTAATCTTCGGCGCTGTGCGGCAAATCGTAATTGATGACACAAGGTACCCCCGCCACATCGAGGCCACGCGCAGCCACATCGGTCGCGACCAACACTTCGAGCTCGCCGGCCTTAAAGGCCTCAAGCGCCTTCATTCGGTCGCCTTGCGTTTTGTCACCATGAATCGATTCGGCACGTACGCCGTCGAGCTCGAGTTGGCGCGCTAAACGACCGGTACCAATTTTGGTGTTTGAAAACACGATCACTTGCTTCAGACCACGCGATTTCACCAAATGTACAACGGCTGCCCGCTTGGCATCGCCCGACATGGCGTAAGCAATTTGCGTGACCGTGTCAGCGGTGGCATTACGACCTGCCACTTCAATTTCAACTGGGCTGTTTAAATAGGTGCGACCGAGCTTGCGAATGTCGTTGCTAAAGGTTGCCGAGAACAGCAAGGTTTGCCGAGGGGTGGGCAACAGACGGATGATTCGCTCTAGATCGGGCAAAAAACCCATATCTAGCATTCGATCGGCTTCATCCAAGACCAAAATGCCGACCTGACTGAGATTGACATTGCGCTGCTCAACGTGATCAAGCAGACGCCCAGGCGTCGCGATCAACACTTCGCAACCATTGCGCAAAGCCTCTTTTTGCGGATTGATATCAACCCCGCCAAACACTACCGTCGAGCGCAGTGGTGTGAGCTTACCGTAGCGCTTCACACTTTCAGCAACCTGATCTGCAAGTTCGCGGGTCGGCGTCAAAATCAAAGCACGCACAGGATGTCGGGCAGGCGAGGCGCTACTGTTCGCAAACGCCATCAGACGATGCAAAATCGGCAAAGTAAACGCAGCAGTTTTACCTGTGCCCGTTTGGGCGGCGCCCATGACATCTTGCCCGGCCATCGCAAGCGGAACTGCTTGCGCCTGAATCGGAGTGGGTATCGTGTAGCCGGTATCAAGCACGGCTTGTAACAACGCTGGATGCAATCCGATTTCAGAAAAAGTGGGGATTGCTGCGACAGGTGTATCGGTTGGTTGAGTAGTAGAGGTCAAGTAGTTTGTATGATTGAAGTCATTGAATTATTTAAGGAAACGCGTCCTAGTGTACTCCAGTCATGCGTCTCAGTTCGGGATTCCCCTTAGCTCACTCGCTAATCCAAGGCTGTTTGCGACCCTAAAACAACAGTAACAATGCCTGTTCAGTCCAAGGTAGTACATCAGGAACAATAGTTGCCACCAGTGCCGCGAGCGGCGCATAGCGTAGCGCGCTGCGCCCAAGATCAGCCATCGAGGCGGGCGCAATCGCTCGCAAATCCAGTAAAAACGCTGCACGTTTTTGCTCGCGCAGAGAGATCAAGGAAGTGAGCGTCGTCAACAGATCCAACAATTTTTTGCGTGTTTGAAACAATTGCCGTTAGTGTAGACCGCGCGCTTGGTACACTGTCCGCATCTATTTTTTCTTTGAGATTCGCGATGACGCAAGCCCCCGCCTCTGGCAAAGATCAAGCTCCGGTACAAGTCGGTGCTGCCGATCTGCCCCTGCATTGCCCTGGTCCACGCGCTCCTCTCTGGAGCATGCACCCGCGCGTATTTCTTGACGTGACACGCACCGGCGCCGTCAATTGCCCTTACTGTGGCACGCAGTATCAATTGGCTGCGGGCACTGTTGTGCACGGCCATTAAGGGCCGCGCATATGCCGGTGATGTTCGCCACCCCCGAAGAAGCTGAACTGGCTTTTTATGATGCGCTTGAACGGGCAGACTTGGTTCGCTTGATGCAAGTCTGGTCTGACGACGAAGAGATCATCTGTGTGCACCCGGGTGGCTTACGCATGGTAGGTTTACATGCAGTCAAAGAGTCCTGGCAAGAGATCCTGGCGCAAGGCGCATTGCACATTCGCCCAGCTAAACTCGTGACCACCCAAAGCATGATGAGCACTGTACATTCGCTGATTGAACAAATCACAGTGCGCAGCCAGACAGGCACCGAAGTTGCTCACTGCTACGCGACCAACGTCTATCACAAGGGCCCAACGGGGTGGCGCATGGTGATGCATCACGCCTCGGCCGCACCCGAACAAACCGGCTTGCTCGACTCACACGACGCCCCTGGGCTTTTGCACTGACCTCACAGCATAGTGCCAGCCTCCCTCGACCTTTCGCCCTGCCATGCTCCGAACTGGTTGCCCGAACGTCACACCCAGACGCTCTTTGGCGCCTTAGTTGCCCCCACCAACCGTCTACGCTTTGCCAGAACACGTGTCGATACGCCCGATGGCGATTTTATCGATTTGGATTGGGCATACTCAAGCGCCGCCAATCACTACCCACGCACCCAAGACAGCTCGTTGAGCCACACCGCAGCCGCACGCTGGCTCACGCCAATAGAGCAGCAGCAACTGCGCGACACCCCGCCAACACCAGCCTTACTGCTTTTTCATGGCCTGGAGGGCAGCAGCGGTAGCCGCTACGCACAATCGATCGCCACCTACTTCAAAGCCAGACAGTGGATCGTGGTTGTCGCACATTTTCGCGGTTGCTCTGGCTTTGCCAACCGGCTGGCACGCGCGTATCACTCGGGCGACTCTGCCGACATCGGTTTTATTCTTCAAGCAGTGCGACAACAAGTTCCTCAGGGGCAGTGGCATGCAGCGGGCGTCTCGCTTGGGGGCAACGCGTTATTAAAGTATTTGGGCGAACAGGCCACACATATGGCTTGGCTTGTGGGTGCTGCCGCGATTTCTGCCCCCCTCGATTTGGTCGCTGCCGGCAATCATCTATCGGATAACACCTTTAACCGCGAAGTGTATTCGCGTCATTTTTTACGCTCGCTCAAACCCAAGGTATTTGAGAAGGCGCGTAGATATCCAGGCGTCATCGATACCTTTAAGGTGAATCAGGCGCGCGACCTGCGCGAGTTCGATCACGCTTACACCGCGCCCATGCATGGCTTTGCAGATGCCATCGATTACTGGACTCAATCGGCCAGCAAACCTTGGCTCAAAAAAATTGTTACGCCGACGTTGGTGCTAAACGCCAGAAATGATCCGTTTTTACCCGAGCCCGTACTGGTGGGGCCCAACGATTGCAGCGAGGCGATCACTTTGCATCAGCCGGCGCTGGGCGGCCATGTGGGATTTGTGACGGGAACTTGGCCCGGACACTTAAACTGGCTACCCGAACGACTGCAGCGTTATTTCGAGACGCTTGAGCCTAGTACGGCCTGAGGTTCTAAAACCCTGCAGCCTGACAGCCTAGACCACTGCGGCCTAATCGCCTACGACTTAAAACGCTCGAGTAATCTGCGGTCTTCAGCGATTTTTGCCGTCAAGGTACGGATCCGGACATCGATCTGTGACTGTACATAAAAATCTTGCGACAACGTGCGCGCCTGCTGCAACTGCGCAACCGACGCAGACAAGGCCCCAAGCTGCTCATAGTAAGACGCCATCGCCTGGCGTGCGAGCACGGGTTCGTTTAAGCGATCGTGACTCGTGCCCAACATTTTATAAAAGTCAGGCTCACCTTTTGGCCAGCGTTTGAGTTGCTCTTGTAGATACGCGACCGCCTCTTTGTCTTTCGCTTGCAGCTGCAAACACTCTGCCACCTTTAACGCAAACGCGCGCCGCTCAGGCCAGCGCTTTTGTGCAGCTTGCGCCGCAGCTAAGGCCTGAGCCACTTGCTTGCGCGCCAAGTCAAGTTCGACACGCTGTAAATCGAGATAGGGCGAGTTTGCAATGAGCGCTTGCGCCTGCTCTAGCGTGCTCGCTGCGGTTTTAAAATCTTTACGCACCGTCGCGGCAAGCGAGAGACCGTACCAGGCAGCAGCCTGCTTAGCCGCACTAACACTTGTTGTCGCGCCGGCCTTCGCACTCACACGCACCTCTTCTTGCAGTTGCTCAACCGCTTGCACCAGAACCCGCGGGTCGATGGACTGCATCACCCGAGCTTTGGCTCGCACAAACCAAAACTCATCCATGGCTTGATAATTGGCGACGGGCAACTGCCGTATCCGGTTTTGCATGTCAGTCATTCGCGAAATACTAAGCGGGTGAGTTGAAACATAGACCCCACCACCACGGCCCTCATTCAAGCTTGAAGCCTGCATCAAGCGTCCAAACATCACTGCCATGCCATTTGGGTCGTAACCCGCCTTGCGCAACATTTCAAAGCCCGTACGGTCAGCCTCTTGCTCGGCATCGCGCGAAAACCCAAGTTGTTGCGCAATGGCAGCGGCTTGACCAAAGGCCGCAATTCCCATCGCAGCCTGCCCGCCACCCGGCGTCAACCCGGCAAGAATCGCTGCCGCAAGCGCCGCGATTGCAAGATGTCCACTTTGCTGCTGCTGGGTTAGCCCTCGGGCAATGTGCCGTTGGGTCACATGAGCGATTTCGTGCGCGAGCACCCCGGCGAGTTCAGCCTCGGCGCCTGAGGTCACAATCAAACCGGTATGCACCCCAATATACCCACCTGGCATCGCAAACGCATTGATTGCAGGGTTACGCACACCAAACACCTCTATGTCTGGCGCCCCGCCCGGCGCATAGACGGCCAGTTTTTTGCCCATCGCATTCAAATATTGATTTAAATCAGGATCCTTGATGTACTCTGGGTCACGGCGGCCTTCGACCATGATGGCCTCGCCCAAGCGCCGCTCGAGTGCTGGCGATAGGTCTGAGCTTGACGCCGGCCCAAGCGATGGCGCAGCAGACGGCTGTGCCCAGGCACTTTGCCAGCCAATTGTGAGCACCAGCAACCCCGCCATGCATTTTTTAGGCATCGATTGCAGCGAATTCATTAAACTGTCATGAGTCATACGTTTATGATAGCGGCAGTTTCATTTGGTTCCGCAGGTGTGCGGCCCTACCTTCAGGATTAAATCATGCGCCCCGTTCGCAAAGCAGTCTTCCCCGTTGCCGGCCTAGGCACTCGTTTCTTACCCGCCACCAAGGCGATGCCAAAAGAAATGTTACCCGTTATTGACAAACCCTTGATCCAGTATGCGGTTGAAGAGGCTGTCGCAGCTGGTATTACAGACTTAATTTTTGTGACGGGTCGTAATAAACGCGCCATTGAAGATCATTTTGATTCGACCCCCGAAATGGAGGCTGAATTAGCCCGCAAAGGTAAAGCTGAGCTGCTCGCAATTGTTCAGGGCATTTTGCCGTCGCACGTCAGCTGCATTTATATTCGCCAATCTGCGCCGCTAGGCTTGGGCCATGCCGTTTTGACTGCGGCACCCATCGTCGGAGACGAACCCTTTGCCGTTTTGCTCGCAGACGACTTGCTTGATGCCGATCGTCCAGTCATCGGTCAGCTCATCGACGCCGCCTTAACCTATCAAGGCAGCATCTTGGGTGTGCAAGAAGTGCCGCTCAACGAGACCGATAAATACGGAATCGTCGCAACCGACCCGGTCAGCGCGCGCACCGAGCGCGTGCGCCATATTGTTGAAAAACCTAAACCAGACGTCGCACCCTCGACCCTCGCTGTCGTTGGGCGTTACGTGCTGGATGCCCGAGTGTTTGCGCATTTACGCCAAACTCAGGCGGGCGCCGGCGGCGAGATTCAACTCACCGACGGTATTGCTTCTCTCATGAAAGAAAAAGCCGTATTTGCTCACCGCTATGAAGGCGTGCGCTACGACTGCGGCAACAAAGAAGGCTGGTTCAGGGCTAACGTGGCACTTGGGCGTAAGTATCACAACCTCATCCCTTAACCCCCAAAGCCTTGGCATGCGCTAAATGTTCTAGCGCATGTCTAGCGAGATAGTCAGCAAACACTTCATTACAAACGAGGTTTTGTCTCGCCCCAACGCCCCTTCGCTGACAAACGCATCAGCGTGCGCAACGCAACGATTAAACCGATCACTTCGGTCATGGCGGCAGGTATCCACATCGTCAGACCACCGATCATCTGATCGGTCAGTGCTTCCATCGGAATCGCCCGACCGCAAAGATCGAACAAAGGATACAAATCGCGTTCGGTGAAAGCAATAATGGCGCCAGCCACCATTTGCGGAGCCATCGTCACAATCGGCGAAATCACTCGACCACCGGGACTCATGGCTGAAGGTGGACAGACCCGCCGGTCAAGTATCAGATTCCAGTACATGAATCCGGTGATCACGACGGACCAGTTCATCAGTCGATACAAGCGCCAATCCAGCATTGAATAAAATTGCACTGACGGGATCAGCCAGACAACCACCAAAAAGATAAACAGTGCCGGCACAATAATAGGGTTGGTCAGGATCGCGATCAGACTACGCCCCGGCCAAGTTTGGTTAAAGCGGGACAAGCCACGACGCCACGTCAGCGGCAATCCAGCTCGCATGACCTGGCCTGGGTAGGCCGCCATCACCACCAGAGGCCCAAGGTGATGCAAGACCAAGTGCTGAATCCGGTGCATAAAAAACATCCGCTCGGCGTAATAATCAAGCATGGTATGAAGCGACAGATACAGCATCACCATCCCGCTCCAGAACAGCCATTGCCTGACGCGGGTCACCCGATGCACGCGCTGGCCGCGCACGAACAACACGCCACAGACCAAAAAGCAGAGCAGCAAGGTGGGAGAGAACTCCCAGGGTTCAAGCCAGCCGATCCAATCCATCACAAACCCTTATTGAGTGTGGCAATCTGATACAGAAGCCGCGCAGAGATTGTAGTATGTCGTGTGTTCAACCACCGCTTACGATACCCCTATGCCCCCTGCAACAGCCAATCTCAAGAGCCCGGCCACTCGTCGTCAGCAATTACTGACCTGGATGCACAGCCTCGGGGGCGGGGTCGCAGTCGTGCCCACCGCGCCTGAACGTACGCGCAATCGAGACAATCACCATAGCTACCGCCACGACAGCGATTTTTACTATCTGACGGGTTTCTCTGAAGCGCACGCCTGGCTGGTGTTGGTCGCCGGTGAAGTGGATCAGAGCATTCTGTTCTGCGAAGGTAAAAATCCAGAACTCGAGATCTGGACTGGCGTGCGTTGGGGGCCCGAAGCAGCGGCAGAACATTTTGCCTTTGATGTGGCACACGACGTGAAAGACCTCGATACCCTGATCCCGCAACTGCTGATCGGGCAACGCAACTTGTTTAGCACCCTGTCGCGCTCGCCTCAGCCCGACCTGCTCAAGCATTTACAAGGCTGGCTTGCCACCGCACAACACAGTGTGCGCGACACTCGGGCGTTACCACATCAATGGTTAGATCTCAGCGACGTGTTGGCAGAGATGCGCTTGGTCAAGGATGCCTCTGAACTTGCCACCATGCGTGCGGCGGCTGCGATTTCTGCGCAAGGCCATGTTCGTGCCATGCAGGCAGCACGCCCTGGGTGCCACGAGTATGAGCTTGAAGCCGAGCTGCTGTATCACTTTCGCAAACACGGCGCACAGTCGGTCGCTTACGACAGTATTGTCGCAGCGGGTGCCAACGCTTGCATCTTGCATCATTGTGCGGGCAATGCCGTGGTGCAAGAGGGTGATCTGGTCTTGATCGATGCTGGCTGTGAGCTTGACGGTTATGCGTCAGACATCACCCGTACCTTTCCGGCGAACGGCAAATTTTCAGGACCGCAGCGCGCCTTATACGACATTGTTTTGGCGGCGCAACAGGCAGCCTACGACAAAACCTCACCGCAGCAACACTTTAATGCAGGCCATGAGGCCGCGGTGCAAGTGCTCACGCAAGGGATGTTAGACGAAGGTCTACTGCAAGGCACTCTGTCAGAAGCCATCGAAACTACAGCCTATCGAAAATTTTATATGCATCGTACCGGCCACTGGTTGGGTATGGATGTGCATGATGTGGGCAGCTATCGCAGCCCCCCAGCGTCAGCCGAAGAGCGCCCTTGGCGACAGCTACAAGCAGGCATGGTGTTAACGATCGAACCTGGGCTTTACGTGCGCCCTGCAGCAGATGTTGCCGAAAAATTCTGGAACATCGGCATCAGAATCGAGGACGACGCTGTCGTGACCGAAACAGGGTGCGAACTCATCACACGCGGCGTGCCCGTCGCTGCAGACGAGATCGAAGCCCTCATGCGCGCGCGGTAACAATTGTTACATCTTAGGGTGACCCGCACGCAGTAACAACTGTTACACGCTACGGACTCGTCTAAGCGCAATTAGTCCATCTTGAAGTGCCATAATAACGGGGCGTAGAATCGACGTTCAACGCTTAGCAAAAAAGGAAACACCAAGATGGAAATTCGCCTGACAAAACTTGAAGCAGTCATCCCGACCCTTGCGACTAAAGAGGATCTTCAGCGTGACATGAATGCACAGGCTTGGACAATCATTCGCTGGATCACTGGGGTTTTGATTGCAGCCACCACAGCGACGACTGCAACAACTTATCTGATCACCACTGTGGCCAAATAAGTTGCGTTAATCCGAATTCAAATTAAAGCCATCTAGCCACCCAAGCGCGGTCCAGACATAGATCACGATCATCGCGATACCAAACATGAAAGCAACGGTACCGATCAACAGCGTAAAACTCGCGATCAACACTGCACCCCAACCGCTTGGGCGCTCTCGCACCAAGCCCACGTTATAAAAGCCGTCAAACTTCGCATCGCTCATCAGGCATAAAACAATTGCCTCAATAAAGCCATCGAGAATCGGGATAAACAACAGAAAAAATGCCGGGTTTTCGTACCAGATATCGGCAAAAGCACTAGCAATCATCAGCGCAACACCCAGCACACTGACCATCCAGGCGTGGCGCCGCCCCAAGTACCACCAGTGCGCGCCGACACAGCCAAACAACGCAGCCAGTAAACCGACTGTCGTTTTATGGCGAAACCGCGTCGAAGGCGCTAAATGTGGGGCAGAAGATGCAGTCATGAGGCTCTGTCAATTTTTAAGGACAATAAATTAAAGTGGATCGCACTGAGGTGTCGGATTTGCTCACTCGCCACGCACTTGCTACTTTGAACAAAAATCGTATCAAAAGCAGTGTTAGTGTAGAACACGCATTAGTTCGGCGTGACATCTGACTCAAGTTGGTGCCCACTTCTAAGTGATGCCTGATCCGTGGTGACTCTCTGTTCACCTGATGCCTGATTAGTGGTTATTCCGTGCCAAACGTTAACACTGGCATAAAATGCCCTAATGCAATCACAAGACTTTGACTTGGCAATTTTAGGCGGCGGCCCCGTGGGCAGCGTATTAGCCTTACTGCTCGCTCGACTTGCGCCGCAACCGGCGCGCATAGTCTTATTGCAAACCGACACCGCCTCGCAATACGGCCATCGCCCTGAGCTTGATCCACGCGTGCTTGCAATCAATCATGGTAGTCGAGTCTTACTTGAAAGCCTGAATGCCTGGCCGCAGCAGGCAGCTCTGATACAAACCATTCACGTGTCGCAACGCGGTCGCCTTGGCCGCACTGTCATCCGGCATCACGACTTTGACGTACCCGAACTGGGCTGCGTGGTGCGTTATGGTCAACTTTACGACAAGCTCACCACTGCTTTAGCAACAAGCGGCGTACAAGTTTTAAACGGCGAGAGCGCACACGTGATTGGCCAAGATACTGGAGGCGTCAGTATTGAACAAGGATCACGGCGCATGCGCGCAAAGTTAGTGGTTCACGCGGATGGACTGGCGGGCCTTGAACCCACCCGTCAGTACACTCAATATGCCCTCCTCACTCGTGCGCGTGCGAGCAGACCGCGTGCAGGCTGGGCCTTTGAACGCTTTACCAACGAAGGCCCGTTGGCGGTTTTGCCTCACCCCGAGGCGCTAGGCGAACAATCCATCGTCTGGTGCTGTTCGCCTGAACGGGCGCATGCCCTGCAAGCCTTGGCGCCCGAAGACTTTTCACAAGCGCTCACCGAAATGTTTGGTTCGAGGGTAGGTACGCTCACGGTCGATGGCCCTGTTGCGTGCGTGCCTCTGGCCATGACCCTGCGCCCTCAAACGATTGACGGCCGCTGCGTGGCAATCGGCAATGCGGCCCAAACACTACACCCTGTTGCAGGACAAGGGTTGAACTTAGGACTGCGCGATGCAGCGACACTTGCGATGGCTTTGCGCGAATGGTTGGTCGTGCCCGAGCAAACGCCTGGCGAAGCCTTGCAACGCTATGAACAGTTGCGCGGCCCCGATCGTCAACTCACGGTTCGCCTGACCGACCTGCTTTCGCGCGTCTTCACCACAAAATTGCCTTTGATCGAGCACGCTGCCGGCCTGGCGCTCTTAGGCATGGATCTTTTGCCAGCCCTGCGCGCACCGCTGGCACGTCATTTATTGCAGGGACTCAGGCTGTAGCGCTAAGCCAAGGCGTTACAATTTAGTCATGAATATCGGCCCTTGGTCTCTCACGAATAACGTTTTTGTCGCCCCGATGGCTGGGGTGACAGACCGTCCGTTTCGGCAATTATGCAAGCGCCTGGGGGCGGGCTACGCCGTCTCTGAAATGGCGGCAAGCAATCCACAATTATGGCAAACGGTTAAGTCTTCGCGCCGCCTGAATCATGATGGCGAAAGCGATCCCGTTTCGGTTCAAATTGCCGGCGCTGATCCACAAATGATGGCGCAGGCCGCTGTTTTTAATATCGGCAAGGGCGCCCGAGTCATTGACATCAACATGGGCTGTCCGGTCAAAAAAGTGTGCAACGTCGCCTCAGGCTCGGCGCTGTTGCGCCACGAAGATCTTGTGGCAAAAATTCTTGAAACGGTGGTGAACGCTTGCACGCCTCTGGGGATACCCGTCACACTCAAAACGCGCACGGGCTGGGATCGCGAGCATCGTAATGCGCTGCGCATTGCCTATTTGGCGCAAGAGACGGGCATTGCCGCGCTCACCCTGCATGGGCGTACCCGCGCAGATCTGTATCTGGGCGAGGCCGAATACGACACCATTCGCGAAGTCAAAGCCAGTATTTCAATTCCGGTGGTGGCAAATGGCGATATCGATAGCCCTCAAAAAGCCCGCAGCGTGCTCGCGTACACGGGTGCCGATGCCGTCATGATTGGGCGAGCGGCGCAAGGCCGTCCGTGGATTTTCAGAGAAATTGATCATTTTCTGCGTACGGGCGACACCCTAGCGCCCCCCACCTGGACAGAAATGCGAGAGTTGTTACTCCATCATCTGGCAGATCATTATCAGTTTTACGGCGAAAGCGTCGGGGTTAAAACCGCGCGCAAACACATCGGCTGGTATGTCAGCGGTCTGCCCAACGGCGTCGCACTGGCCGACCATATCAACCGGCTTGATACCACCACCGAGCAATTTGCAGCCGTCGACCTCTGGTTTTTAGCGCAGGCGGGCGCTGGCGCTGACAGTCGGGCCGCAACCTGCGACAATCACGGTCTTAGTTCGCCATACCTGCACGCAGCCTGAAGGGCTATCTCATGAAAAAAAACAATATCCTTGATGAAGCGGTACGCTCGAGCCTTGACAGTTACTTTGCCGACTTGGGCGATACCGAGCCCAACGATCTTTACGACATGGTGATCGGCTGCGTCGAGCGCCCCCTGTTAGAAGTTGCCATGCAACGGGCGAACAACAATCAATCGCGTGCCGCCCTGATGCTAGGCGTGACGCGTAATACTCTTCGAAAAAAACTGTTGGCGCACAAGCTTATATGACTATTCAAACCGCACTGCTCTCCGTTTCAGATAAAGCCGGCATCGTCGATTTTGCCAAAGCCCTTGCTAAGCGAGGTGTACGACTGCTCTCGACCGGCGGCACGGCAAAATTACTGGCCCAAGCTGGTTTAACAGTGACCGAAGTGGCACAGCACACGGGCTCGCCTGAAATTCTTGATGGTCGGGTCAAAACTCTGCACCCAAAGATTCATGGTGGGCTGCTCGCTCGACGCGATAGCGCCGAGCATTTGCAAACCCTCCTAGAACATGGCATTGAGCGTATCGACCTGCTCGTGGTCAATCTGTATCCCTTTCGTGCGGCCGTTGCCAAGCCTGACTGCAGCTTCGCTGATGCCGTCGAAAACATCGATATTGGCGGGCCCGCGATGTTGCGCGCCGCTGCAAAAAATCACGGCACCGAAGCGGGTGGCGTCACCGTCGTCATCGATCCTGCTGATTACCCACGCGTCTTAACAGAAATGGATGCCACGGGCGACACGTCGTTCGGGCTGCGCTTAGCACTTGCCACCAAAGTGTATGCACACACCAGCGCGTACGATGGCGCGATTGCGGCCTACCTGAGCAGCCTGGTCGCGCCTGAGCCTGCACAAGACGCAGTCCCCGAGCGCACCACCTGGCCCAATACGCTCACACTACAAGTGCACCAACAGCAAGTGTTGCGCTATGGCGAAAACGCTCAGCAACGCTCGGCCTTTTATGTCGACCCAACTTGTCCTGCGGGCCTGCTAGGCAACTTCGTCCAACTGCAGGGCAAAGAGCTGTCGTATAACAATATCGCCGATTCAGACGCTGCCTGGGATTGTGTACGCAGCTTTGCTGAACCCGCCTGCGTCATCGTCAAACATGCCAATCCATGTGGCGTGGCCGTGGCTGACAAAGCCGTTAACGCCTATCTCAAAGCCTTTAAAACAGACCCCACCTCAGCGTTTGGCGGCATCATTGCCTTTAATCGCACCGTCAATTTGGCGTGTGCCAAGGCAATCAGCAATCAATTTGTCGAGGTCTTACTTGCACCCGCCTACGACAAAGCGGCGCTTGAGTTTTTAACCGCCAAGAAAAATGTTCGAGTCTTACAAGTGCCGATGGGTGATGGCCAAAACGATATCGATGTGAAGCGTGTGGGTGGTGGCTGGTTGGTGCAAACGCCTGACTCGCACACCGTGCAAGCGAGTGATCTGAAGGTAGCCACGCGCAAACAACCTACCCCAGCACAGCTGAGCGATTTGCTGTTTGCCTGGAAGGTCGCCAAGTTTGTCAAATCAAACGCCATCGTCTTTTGTGGCGAAGGCATGACTTTAGGCGTAGGCGCTGGGCAAATGAGCCGCATTGATTCAGCGCGCATCGCCTCAATCAAGGCCGAAAACGCGGGCCTGACCCTCAAAGGTTCGGCAGTTGCGTCTGATGCGTTCTTTCCGTTTCGTGATGGCTTAGATGTTGTGATTGATGCCGGTGCGACCTGCGTCATCCAACCGGGTGGCAGCATGCGAGATGATGAGGTCATCGCTGCCGCCAACGAGCGCGGCATCGTGATGATGCTCACTGGCATGCGTCACTTCAGGCATTAAATCGCTCACTGATGAAAGCTCAACGCCCTGTGTGCAAAAGCGTATGCGCATCCTAGGCGTTGACCCAGGCTTGCGCCGCACGGGATTTGGCGTGATTGATTTGGTTGGCTCGCGTCTGACCTATGTCGCGAGTGGTACGATCGTCGTACCCACCGACATCACTCTACCTCTGAGACTTAAAGTGATTCTCGACAACCTACGCCAGGTCGTTGAAGACACACAACCGGATGTGGCTGCCCTAGAGATTGTGTTCATGAATACCAATCCAGCAACTACCTTGTTGCTTGGTCAAGCCCGTGGGGCAGCACTTTGCGCGCTAGCAGACCGAGATTTAGCCGTGTTTGAGTACAGCGCTCTACAAATTAAAAAATCAGTGGTGGGGGCTGGGCGCGCCGCGAAAGAACAAGTACAGATGATGGTGCAGCGCCTGTTATCGCTCGATGGTGTACCCGCACCTGATTCCGCTGACGCGCTCGCTTGCGCGATCTGCCACGCACACGTCAGCCCTTTAGCTGAAAAACTCGGTGTGACCAGCTATCAGCAGCGCACCGCACGTGGCCGTACCCGCGTGCGTGGCGGCCGACTACTGGGCTAACTCAAGGAACAATCATGATCGGTCGCCTCACAGGTACCTTATACGAAAAAATGCCACCACGCATCGGTTTAGATGTGCAGGGGGTTGGCTACGAAATTGATGTCTCAATGACAACGTTTTATGCGCTGCCAGAACTTGGCGCGCAGGTCACAATCCTGACGCACCTGACCGTTCGCGAAGATGCACATATTCTGTTTGGGTTCTCAAGCGCACAAGAGCGTGCGGCGTTTCGCGAGCTCGTAAAAGTAAGCGGCATTGGCGCACGCACGGCACTCGCGGTGTTATCGGGTATGTCGGTGGCGGATCTGGCTCAAGCCATCACCCTACAAGAGCCCGCTCGCCTGACCCGCATCCCCGGTATTGGTACTAAAACAGCTCAGCGGCTGCTGCTTGAAATGAAAGGCAAACTCGGCGCCGACTTAGGCGCTACGCCGAGCGTCTCGGCGGGAAATCAAACAGACGTGCTACACGCTTTGACCGCGTTAGGCTACTCAGAGCGTGAGTCACTCACCGCACTAAAAACGCTTCCAGAGGGCGTGAGCGTGTCTGATGGCATCAGACTCGCGCTAAAGAGCTTGTCGCGCTAAGTAGAAACAAATCGTACCTAGCCGACTTTAGCGCGCGCAGCGCACTTGACCTCTGCGTCGCTAATCCACACGTGCGCCTGACAGCTTCACTGCTTCGGCCCAATTTTTGACTTCAGCATCAATCACCTTCTGAAATTCAGCGGGCGAACTGTTGTTAATTTCTCCACCCATTTCAAGCAAGCGTTGTTGCATCCCAGGATCTGCCACGATGCCACGAACGGTTTGATAGATTTTTTGTCGTAACTCTGTCGTCATCGAAGCCGGGCCAAATAAACCAAACCAAGTTGCGGCATTAAAGCCGGGCATTCCGGCTTCGGTCATCGTTGGCACGCTCGCCAGCGCGTCAACCCGCGTCGGATGCGCCAAAGCGATCGCACGCAACTTACCTGACTTGATGTACGGCAACGCTGCAGACAACGTCACAAACGCCACCTGCACCTGCCCTCCGATCAAATCTGTCAACATCGGTGGATCACCTTTGTAAGGCACATGCACGAAAGGCACCCCCGTCTTCGCTTTGAAGAGTTCGCCCGTCAGATGCTGCGGGGTGCCATTGCCCGTCGATGCCATCGACAAGCCATTTTTTTGCGCCTTTGCGTAAGCCACTAATTCGGGCACCGTAGTGACCGGTAAGGCCGGCGTCGTCACTAACACCAGCGGGATAGTTGAGACCAGAGTGATCGGTGCAAAGTCTTTAATTGGGTCGTAGTTAAGTTTTTTATACAGACTGGCACTAATCGTGTGAGCTGCAGTCGTCATGAACAGTGTATAGCCATCACCAGGCGCACGTGAAAAGGCCTCAGCTGCTACGGTCGTACCTGCCCCTGGGCGGTTGGTCACCACGACCTGCTGCTTCCACACTGTTGGTAATTTTTCAGCAATCAGCCGAGCTATCACATCGGTCGCACCGCCAGCAGGGTAAGGCACAACAATCGTAACGGCTTTTTCTGGAAACTCAGCCGCGTAGGTGTTGGTCAAGCTGCCTAAACCCAACACTGAGGCCAGCAACAAACCAAAGGTGGTTTGAATCGTTTTTTTAATAAATATATGTTTCATCGTCTGCTCTTTTGCCTAAGGGATTGTCTCTGCGACTGAATCAATCTTCTCTCGTCGCCGTCTTGGATTTGACCTTTTGCCTTATTTGTTCTGTTGTTCAAGCCACGCTAATAGGCGAGTCACACCCTCTTTCATGGTGACGACAGGTTTCCAGCCAATCACCTCGCCGGCTTTATCATGCGGGATATGAAAGGCCCCACCTGAGGTTAAGCGAACTTTTCCCGGAGGATCTGGACGAATCTCTGGTTTAAGCGAGCTTTTGCAATACTCAAGTACTAATTGGACGAGCTCGCCTGTCGTGATGGGAGCTGGGCCAGACACGTTGACCGCCACATCGGTCGCAGTACTTTGCAAGGCTGCCATGTTGGCACGGGCAACGTCTGACACATGCACAAAGTGCTTGGTATCGGTACCATCACCTGGCAAGACAGGCGCCTGACCCTTGCGCACAAGGTCGTAGGTTTCCATGATGTAAAGCGAGTTGGCAGCGCGGTAGTGTTGGCGCTCGCCATACACGGTTGAATAACGCAAGACCACGTAATCCTGACCTGCGCTTTGATGATAGTGGCGACACAATTGCTCGCCCATGATTTTTGAAGCGCCGTACAAAATCGCGGCGGGCGGCGCACCGACAGAATAAAAGGGGGTCTCTTCGTGCAAGGCACCCTTGATGCCCGTCCCATAGCCATACACCGCATTCGACGACGCGAAGATGATTTTTTTAACTTGATTGACGCGGCACGCTTCAAGCATGTTTTGTGCGCCACGAATATTGACATCGACCGCTTGCCAGGGCGTTTGCGAAAACCCCAGCGTCATGTAGGCGGCCAGATGCACCACGCCGTCTACGCCTTTGGTCGCATCTAACAACTCAGGCAAACGCATTAAATCTGCACGCACGATTTTGATACGCGGATCATTTTGCAAGTGGGCAATGGCATCCATTGAGCCAAAAGAAAAATTATCGAGTAGTAGAACTTCGCGAGCGCCTTCTTTGAGCAACAAATCAGCAGTATGTGAACCCACTAGGCTAGCAGCCCCAGCGATCAGAATACGTGATTCTTTAATATTTAAAGCTTTACCTTGTTTAACCGTTGCCATGTTTGTAGTGTCTCGTTTTGTGATGAAGTGTTTTTTTGTAATGGTACTCAAAGGGGTACCACCACCGCAAACTCTTTTACTCTTCTGGGCCAATTGCAGCCGTTCAACCCACTTGAGCGCTTCCCTTTTTGCTGCTCAGTGAACGCCCTCTCAGTATTTTGCTTCACGTCACCGGCTTCAACTCGGTAATTCGCGTCACATCGCAGGCTTCAACTCAGTACTTCGTGTCACGTCGCAGGCTTTAAATAAATTGGCGCAACAGACTCAAGCGGCGTTGCCACCAAATTCAAATCAGCAGACATCGGTTCGGTGCCCACGTTATCCACCGATAACGACAGTAAATTATCGCGTGATAGCAGCGGCTCGCCCGGCATGCATTCAAACACTCTGGCTTGCAGGCGCCCAAGCGACATCGGCAACTCAACGACCACGCGGGGATGACCGCTCCAGAGGGCCGCTAGCTTGACCAACTCGCCAAGCGAGTAAGTGCGGGGGCCAGCCAAGTCGTACGTATGATTAGCTGCTGCGGGTAAGGTCAAGACGTTCATCACTGCACTTGCCACATCCCCCACATACACGGGTTGCATTTTTGCGCTGGCGCCCGCGATAGGCAGCACAAACAAGAAACGCGCCAGCTGCGCAAACATGTTCATAAATTTATCTTCAGGCCCAAACACGACCGAAGGCCTAAAAATCGTGAAATCGCCCACCCCTTGGGTGGCGTAGATATTGCGGATCGCTTGTTCGCCAGCTGCCTTCGAACGTAAATAGCCGCTTGGGCCTTGCAAATCAGCACCCAAGGCACTGAGATGAATAAACCGTTTCACCTGATGCGTGCGGCACGCCTGTGCGATGCGGCGGGGCAATTGCACATGCGCGCGATCAAAGTCGACCCCATAAGGCTGCCCCTCGCGGCTGTGCAAAATACCGACGAAATTCATCACGATGTCGCACCCCGCCACCAGGCGCTCTAGCGTGGCATCGTCGTGAATATCGGCCTGCATCACCGTGACCGTCGGGTGCACCAACAATTCGCGACCATGCTGAAACTGACGGGTCGGTACATGGACAACATGCCCCTGCGCCACCAAGCGGCCAACCACTTGCCGCCCAATAAACCCTGCCCCACCAATTGCCAGAATGCGCATACAACCCCCAAAGAGACTCAAGCCTGCGTGATAAAACTCGCGTAGGATTTTAAGTCTACATTACCACCACTCAAGATCACGCCCACTCGTGCACCAGGCGGTACGGCGAGCGCCCCGTGCATCACGGCTGCGGCAGCTAAGCAGCCGGTCGGCTCAACGATGATTTTCATCCTTTCGCCAAAGAATTTCATCGTGTCAACGAGTTGTGGGTCGGTGACGGTCAAAATATCAGTGACTTTTTGTTGGATGACGCCAAAGGTCAGCTTGCCCAAGTACAGCGTCAAGGCGCCATCGGCAATCGAGCGCGGGGGCTCGATGCGTACGACCTCGCCTTTACGAAACGATTGCTGACCATCATTACCCGCTTCGGGCTCAACACCATAGACCTTGCACTTCGGGCTCAAAGCAGCGGCAGACAAGGCACTACCCGCCAGCAAACCGCCGCCGCCCAGACAGACCAGCAAATAATCTAACTCACCTACGTCTTCAAACAGCTCTTTTGCCGCAGTGCCCTGGCCGGCGATGACATGAAGATGATCGTACGGCGGGATAATCACCATACCCGTTTTTTGCTGAAGCGCGCGTGCAACGTCTTCACGGTCTTCTTGATAACGATCATAGCTAACCACTGTGGCACCGTAGCCCTCAGTCGCAGCCTTTTTAGCCACAGGGGCATCGTGCGGCATGATGATGGTGGTTGCGACACCTAATAACCTGCCTGCTAGGGCAATCGCCTGCGCATGATTGCCAGACGAATAGGTCAAGACCCCGGCGTGGCGCTGCTCGGGCGACAAGTTCGCAATCGCGTTGTAGCCACCTCTGAATTTAAAGGCGCCCATGCGCTGCAGGTTTTCGCACTTAAAGAACAGCTTTGCACCAGTCAGACGATCTGCTGTGTCTGAGGTCATCACGGGGGTACGGTGCGCCACACCCTTGAGGGTGGCCGCAGCACGAGCAACAT
The DNA here is from genome assembly GCA_030832095.1 of Gammaproteobacteria bacterium. Classification (GTDB taxonomy): domain Bacteria; phylum Pseudomonadota; class Gammaproteobacteria; order Burkholderiales; family Burkholderiaceae_B; genus Zwartia; species Zwartia planktonica. The sequence goes on from JAURJT010000057.1 coordinate 74,455, forward strand.
CATCATAAGTAGGCAAAACAAGCGACATGAGTTTTCTCTGAAATAGGGGATCAACGTGAGGGATAGTGTACGATTGTCTAAGCGATTTTGCGCCAGCTGCAATTCTGATACCAAAGATCATACTTTCATGGCTATACAGTCCGATTCTTTAAACTCTCGTGCCGAGCCAACCCGTTTGGTCACCCCTCAGGCGACCTCGCCCAATGAAGAATCCATCGAGCGCGCCTTGCGCCCCCGCGCGCTCGAAGAGTACGTCGGCCAGCAGCGGGTGCGCGAGCAACTACAGATCTTCATCTCAGCCGCCCGCAACCGCCAAGAGTCGCTCGATCATGTCCTGCTCTTTGGCCCTCCAGGCTTAGGCAAAACGACGCTGGCCCACATCATTGCCCACGAAATGGGTGTCAATTTGCGACAAACTTCGGGGCCCGTCCTTGAGCGACCGGGTGATCTGGCAGCCTTACTGACCAACCTTGAACGTAACGACGTGTTGTTTATCGATGAGATCCATCGTTTATCACCCGTCGTCGAAGAGATCCTCTACCCCGCGCTTGAGGATTTTCAGATTGATATTTTGATTGGTGAAGGCCCTGCTGCACGCAGCGTCAAACTTGATTTACAGCCCTTTACGCTTGTTGGTGCCACCACGCGTGCCGGGATGCTGACCAACCCGCTACGCGATCGCTTTGGGATTGTGTCGCGTCTAGAGTTTTATACACCCGACGAACTCACCCGCATCGCCACTCGCAGCGCAGGTTTGCTGCAAGTGCCCATCACCCCAGAGGGCGCCTCAGAAGTTGCCCGTCGCGCGCGTGGCACACCGCGTATCGCGAATCGGTTGCTGCGCCGCGTGCGCGACTACGCGCAAGTCAAAGCCAATGGCACCATTGATGATGCCGTCGCCAAGGCCGCGCTATCGATGCTTGAAGTCGACCCGCAGGGCTTAGACTTAATGGATCGCAAGCTGCTTGAAGCCATCATTCATAAATTTGACGGCGGCCCCGTTGGGGTGGATAGCTTAGCGGCAGCGATCGGCGAAGAGCGCGACACCATCGAAGACGTGATCGAACCTTATCTGATTCAGCATGGTTATTTACAACGTACGTCGCGCGGCCGCATGGCCACGCAAACCACCTGGCGCCATTTGGGCTTAAAGCCACCTAGTACGACAGCAGACGGAAAGCTTTTTGAGTGACGACGACTCGCTGACGGGCGGGCGATGCGCACAATGACTCGTGCGTCAATACCGCGCGCTGTCATCTCAAATCAATTCGCGTCTTCAAACTCAGCAATACACCCCAAAATCGATTCGCCGTAAGACTCAAGTTTTTTTGCGCCTACGCCGTTGACGTGCGAAAGCGCCTCAAGGCTGTCGGGACGAGCAAGCGCAATCTCACGCAGGCTAGCATCATGAAAAATCACATAAGCAGGCACACCGTGGCTGCGGGCAATGCCAGCACGCCAACTGCGTAGAGCTTCAAAAATCGGCTGCGCGGCAAGCGGCAGATCAGATTGCGAGGCTTTACTGCGGGGTGTGGTACCTGCGCGCCCCGAGCGCTCGGTCGTACGCTCAGCTTCGCGACGCAGCAACAAGGTGCGCTCGCCCTTTAACACTGCCCGACTTTGATCGGTGAGCGCGAGAGTGCCGTAGCCCTCTTGATCGACCATCAGCAAACTGTGCGCCAACAACTGCCGCAAGACACTGCGCCAGGCTTGTTCAGACAGGTCTTGACCAATCCCAAACACCGTCAACGAACCGTGACCGTGCTCAAGGACACGCGGCGTTTGTTTGCCGCGCAAAATATCAATCAAATGACCAGCCCCATAGCGTTGGCCGCGCTCTTTCCAGAGCCGATAAATGGTGGACAACATTTTTTGAGCAGCCACCGTGCCATCCCACGCCTCGGGAGGCACCAAACAATTGTCGCAATTGCCGCAGGCCGACATGGTTTGGCCAAAATATTGCAACAGTCGCTGGCGACGACACGAAATGGTTTCGCATAAACCAAGCATGGCATCCAATTGCGATCCTAGCCGGCGCCTGAACGAATCATCGCCACTTGATTCATCGATCATACGGCGTTGCTGCACCACATCTTGCAGCCCATAGGCCAGCCATGCGGTCGCAGGCATTCCATCACGCCCGGCCCGACCGGTTTCCTGGTAATAGCCCTCAACCGACTTGGGCATATCAATGTGCGCCACAAAACGCACATCGGGCTTGTCAATCCCCATCCCAAACGCAATTGTCGCGACCATCACGATGCCGTCTTCGCGTAGAAATCTAGATTGATTTTTGGCACGCACCGCGGGCCCTAATCCAGCGTGGTAAGGCAAGGCCTCAATGCCCTGAGCACACAAAAACTCAGCCGTCTCATCAACCTTATTGCGCGACAAGCAATACACAATGCCCGCATCGCCGGCATGCTCTTGTCGCAACAATTGCAGTAGCTGCTTACGCACCTCTTGCTTTTCGACGATGTGATAGCGAATATTGGGCCGATCAAAGCTCGCCACAAAATGGCGCGCCTCGCCTAAGGCAAGGCGTTCTGCGATTTCGGTACGGGTGACATCCGTCGCCGTGGCGGTGAGTGCAATCCGCGGCACGTTTGGCCAGCGCTCGTGCAACATCGACAAGCCAAGATATTCTGGCCTGAAATCATGCCCCCACTGCGAGACGCAATGCGCCTCGTCAATCGCAAACAGGGCCAATTTACCGCGCGCGAGCAACTGCAGGCAGCGCTCAGTCAGCAAACGCTCGGGTGCCACGTACAACAGATCAAGTTCGCCGGCCAAAAAAGCCTGCTCAACCTCGCGCGAATCTTGCCAATCTTGGGTAGAGTTTAAAAAAGCTGCCCGAACGCCAAGTTCTTTGAGCGCATCAACTTGATCCTGCATTAAGGCAATTAAGGGCGAAATCACAATCCCGACACCCGAACGCACAAGCGCAGGCACTTGATAACAAAGGGATTTTCCGGCGCCGGTGGGCATCAACACCAAGGCGTCACCACCGTCGATGACATGCTCGACAATTGCCTGCTGGTCGCCGCGAAACGACTCATAGCCAAACACCGTTGCCAGCACCCGTGAGGCACCAGATTCGGCTTTTGCATCAATCGTCATTGTCATATCGGTATTGTAGGGGATTCGCTCAGGTTGCACGCACCCATAAAAGATCATTTCAATTGATTTCAGGCTGCTTGCTCAAACCCACGCCGCGTTGCACACTCTTGTTATGGATTCTCGAACTGGCACTGAACCGCGCATCAAGATTTTAGTGGTAGATGACGACCCTGCTCTGCGTCAACTACTCGCTGACTATCTCAACAAGCATGGCTTTGACACCCTGCTCACGCCAGACGCGACCGATCTCGCAGCGCGTATCGTACGCTTTGCCCCCGAACTGATCGTGCTTGACCGCATGATGCCTGGGGGCGACGGCGCTGAGGCGTGCCGCGCTCTGCGATCGCAGGGCGAAGACATCCCCGTCATTCTGTTAACCGCGCGCGACGAATCCGTTGACCGTATTATCGGCCTTGAGGCAGGCGCCGATGACTATGTTGGCAAGCCGTTTGATCCACGCGAATTACTTGCCCGCATTCAAGCCGTGCTGCGTCGCAAGCGCGGCGCCTCGGCACTGACCAAACATGCGCCGGTGCAGTTTGGTGCCTTTACGTTTGATCCAGTGATGCGCCAACTGCTGCGCGGCCTTGAAGTCGTCAAGCTGACCGGAGGTGAAATCAACCTGCTTGAAGCCTTAATTCGCAACCCGGGCAAACCGCTTTCACGTGAACGACTACTGACACTGGCTCGCGATGACGAATCTGGTGAACGCAATGACCGAGCCATCGACATTGCCATTTTGCGCCTGCGTCGTGCCCTTGAAGACGACCCCAAACAGCCTCGCTGGATACAAACGGTCTGGGGTACCGGCTATCGCTTTTCGCCGTGAACCCGCTTAGCTTTTTACTACCGCAGTCGTTTCGCTCTAGGCTGGTGCTGTTGGTGCTGGCGACGGTGCTGGCCGGTCAGGCCGCCACCCTGTATTTAGTGTCGATTTACCAACGCGATCACGCTCAAACCGTGGCGTTAGATTTGCTAGCCACCACCATCCGTACCTTGCAGTACTCGATGGAGCACGTGCCCCCACCTGAGCGGGCGGAGTTCGTGCATCAGGCCTCTCAAGGGCACTGGCGGATGTGGTCTAAACCCTTGCCCAACGACGCACGACTTCAACGCAGAGTCGCCAGAAACGAACAAGCGGCGACGCGCATGCCTCAACTAAGGGATGGGCAAGCCCCGCGCACACCTGGCTCAGCCTCGAGTACACAGCCAACTCATCCTCGACCCGTAGAGCGGGCTTCACCTCCTGCTCCACCTGCCGCAACAGGGTCTTCCACCGCGCTTGCATCACCTGAGCAGCCCGCAGCACTCGCTCCGGTAAAACCCGGACCACGCGAACAGTTCGCCTCAGACGATGTCAGGCGTGGACTTGCGCGGTTGATTGGACGCTTAAACAATCGTTTAAGTGGGGACAGTCGTGTGGCTCTTTCACGCGGGCCTATTCCAGAAATTTACATTTCGCTCACGCGACCCAACGAAACCGAGTTGCCTCGCCATCGTGAGTGGCTGGTGATTCCACTCGATCGGATTGATCCCCCTTTAGCCACCTCGCTCATAATCTGGTGGCTGAGCGGGCTTGCCTTGTTGCTGCTGCTCGCTGCCTGGTTTTCGTGGCATATCACCCGGTCAATCACGCACTTGGTCGATGCGACCGATCGTCTGGCTGCCGGAAAGCCGGCGCGTGTTGAACCTGCGGGCCCAGCCGAAATCAAACGCTTGGGCGAACGGTTTAACGCGATGCTCGAGGCCTTGAGCCAATCAGAGGCGACTCGTCGCACCTTGCTGGCAGGACTGCCTCATGATCTGAAAGCCCCGCTCGCACGCATGTGGTTACGCATTGAAATGAGCGACGATACGTCGCTCAAAGACGGGATGCGCAAAGACCTGAAAGACATGCAGCAAATGGTAGATCAGTTTATTCAGTACCTGCGAGGCTCTGATCCGGCGACTTATCATTTTGCAAGATTTGCGCTGAATGACTGGGCGAGTGAACGCGTCGCTAACTGGAGCGGTACGCGCAATGAGGTCATCTTGATGGGTACACCTGCGCCGCTCATGGTCAGCGCTGATGGCGCGGCGCTTTCGCGTCTGCTCGATAATTTAATCAGCAATGCGCTGCATCATGGTGCGCCACCCGTAGAAGTCTCTTTAAGCTCTGTTGACAGTTGGGCAGTGCTCACCGTAACAGATCACGGCCCGGGCATCCCACCCGAGCGGCGCGCCGAGGCGCTCAAGCCTTTTGTACGACTCGACGAGGCGCGCACGCGAACGGGTAACGTTGGCTTGGGCTTGGCACTGGCCGAGGCGATCGCCGGGGCGCATGGCGGTACGCTCACGCTCGATCAGGCTGATGATCATGGCGGACTCAAGGTTGAGCTTCGTTTGCCACTGGCCGCTTAGCTTACCAATCGAGGATTCGCTATGACTGGCGGTTTGGCTTACCACTGGCGGCTCAGTCACGACCGTTCTAGCTCGCGGTTGAACGGCAGACCCTAATCGTTGCCACCGTTAGCTAAAGGGCACACGTTCATGCATACCAACCGTCACGGCGCGCGACCAAACAGCCCCCGGTACGTCATTAGATTAAAAATCACCATGATCGGCAAAGCCACGACCGTGGCAGCCAACACCAGTTGCAACGATCCTTGGGCAGCCGCAGCGTCCCACAACGTCAGGTGATCAAGAATCACAAACGGAAACATACTGTAGGTCAAGCCGCTGAGCATGGCGCAAAATAAAATCAAACACAAGGCAAAGGGCAGCCATAGTAAGTGTCGGTAGCGCGGTTGCACCACTCGACTCAGGCTCATATCAATCCCTACAAAGCACGCCAACATCAACAACCAAACCGGAGCCGCCATGACAAGATTGGTGGCACTACTCCATTTATAAAAAATAGCGGGGTTTGCCAAACCCAGCGCGATCGAGACTGCAACCATGCCCGCGGCGGCCCAACGAATCGCGTGACGAGCCCAATGCGCAGCAAACAACTGCAAGTCATCTTGCAAGCGCATCACCAACCAACAGGCCCCTAGCAAGCCATAGCCGGCCACTGCACACAGCGCAATGAAAGCCGTAAACCATCCAGCTGGAGCGTCTTCTTTAGCACCTAATACAAGCTGAGAGATTAACGCGCCATGACCCAACGCAGTTAACACCGAGCCAAGCCAAAACAAAGCGATCCAACGGCCACGCTTGTCGCTTGCTGCCCGAATGCGAAACTCAAACGCCACACTACGCAACATGACGCCAATCATCGTCAACGACATGGGTACATACAGCACCCCCAGCACCTCACCCCAGGCTAGCGGAAACGCTGTTAAAAACAACCCAAGCGCCAATAACATCCAAAAGCCATTGGCATCGCGCAAGGGGCTTAAGGCAACCATCAACTGCGAACGTGTTTGTTTGGGCGCCAGAAGCACCAACACCCCCACGCCAATATCGAAACCGTCGAATAAAGCTGCGCCAAGAATTAAAACAAAGAGCAGCGCCATCATGAGCAAAGGCATCCAAAACGCCGGATTTCCCGCGTCTAAACCCAACGAAGCCGCCAAGGCATCAATCATGGTCGCATCCCTGGTTTGCGCACTGGGACAACGCCGAAGCGCGCCGCATGCCAAAGCATTTGAATAAACCCCGCTAGCATCACTGCGTAGGAGGCGACCGCTCCCGCCAACACCCAAGCAAGGGTGATTGGTGCCACGGCAGCCAACACATCTTGTTGCAACAAAGTGCCCCACACCAAGTAAGGAGAGCGCCCCAAGTCTGAGAGATTCCAGCTTAACAACCACGATAAAGCGCCTAAGCTACCGGCCCACACTTGCACGCGTAACAACCACTGCGGCTGACGTGACGCTTCAAACCCGTGTCTGAGTCCCACCAAAAGCGTCACGACAATTAACACGCTCGCCAAAGCACCGGCCAGCAACGCGGCGCGCAAGAGCCAAAACAAGAGCACGACAGGTGGCAGTAACTCACCCGCCACATCCAGCCCGACTACGCTGGCATCAGTCTGCTTCCCTAACCACCGCTGGGGATCGAGCTCAGAGGCCCAAAACACCTCTGTCGTACGCTGTTGCAGCCTAGGCACACCCAGCCACACCCAACTCGGCGCAGCCGAACTCTGCCAGACTCCAATCTGGGCAGCCGCAACAGCGGGTTGATAGCGCGCCACCATTCTGGCGTTGCCATCCAGGGCAGCCCAATACAAAACGATCGCACACACAGACACCAGCACCCCAGTTCTAAACGACAAGCGTTCACCATCGTCAAGCGGGCGGCGCAAAGCCTGCCAGGCCGTCACACCAAGCAAGAGCAGTCCAGCAAACAAAAAGGCACCCGCCACGAAGCTCACCGAACGCCACAGCACAAACGGGGTCAGGATGATTTCTTTCCATTCATACACCTGATAACGTCCGTCGATTAAACCTGCGCCGACGGGTGCCTGTGCCCAGGTGTGCAATACCACTGCCCAAAAAAGCGTCAACGTCAAGCCAAGGCCAACCATCAGCACGGCAAAAAAATGCGCTTTGGCGGATACGCGACGCTGCCCAAACAGCACCACCCCCATAAAAAGCGACTTTGTGACAAAAAAAGTGGTGAGACCAAAGGCCAGCAAGGGCCCAGCCACGTTACCAGTGCGCTCAATCAATTCAGGCCACAGCGTGCCTAGCTCGACGAGTACCGGCAAGGCTGTCGCCAACGCCAAAAAAAAGGACAAGGCAAAAATCCTGACCCAAAACCGATACGCGGTTGTCCAACCAGAGTCCGGAGCCTTCCAGGCACGAAACCGAAACGCGCACAGAAGCCAGCCCAGCGCCATGGCGAGCGCAGCAAACAGAACGTGCATGTTCAGACTCAGGGCGAACTGCGCACGGGCGAGAAAAAGTGCTGAAATTTCCATGATTTGGGCTAGTGTAGACCGGTCGTGGCAAAATGATCCTTTAAATACGGCTTTAATACTCAAAATCCTGTATGACCACAGACTCTGTTTCACCGGTAACAACCAATTTTTTACGTAACATTATTGAAGCCGACCTGGGCGCCCAGCGCTTTGCGGGGAAGCTATGGGCCGGCCGGCCGGGGCCAGCGTCTGTACAGGCGGGCGGCTCACCCGACCCTGCCAACATCCGCACGCGGTTTCCGCCCGAGCCCAACGGCTACCTGCATATTGGTCATGCCAAAAGCATCTGCCTGAACTTTGGCCTGGCGCGCGACTATGGTGGCGTGTGTCATCTGCGTTTTGACGACACCAACCCTGAAAAAGAAGAGCAAGAATACGTCGATGGCATCATCGACGCGGTTAAGTGGCTGGGCTTTAACTGGCAGTCAAATGGCAGCGAGCATCTATTTTTTGCCAGCGATTATTTTGGTGTTATGTATGACTGCGCGCTGGCATTGATTCAAGCTGGCCACGCCTATATTGACGAGCAAAGCCCTGAGCAGATGCGCGCCATGCGCGGCACACTCACTGAAGCAGGCCAAAATTCGCCCTGGCGCGAGCGCCCTGCCGCTGACTCAACCCGCCTACTGAACGAAATGCGCGAAGGCAAGCACGCTGACGGCAGTATGGCCTTACGCGCAAAAATTGATATGGCGTCGCCCAATATCAATATGCGTGACCCCGTTTTATATCGGATTCGGCACGCTACCCATCATCGCACCGGCGACAAGTGGTGCATTTACCCGATGTACGCCTTTGCCCATCCGATCGAAGATGCGCTCGAAGGCATCACCCACAGCATCTGCACGCTCGAGTTTGAAGACCAGCGGCCGTTTTACGACTGGACGCTGAATCGCCTGCACGAGCTTGGCAAGTTGGCTGCCCCCTTACCCCACCAGTACGAGTTTGCCCGGCTCAATATGAGCTATATCGTGACAAGTAAACGCAAACTCCTGCAACTGGTCAAAGAGGGTCACGTCACAGGCTGGGACGACCCTCGTATGCCCACGATTGTGGGGTTGCGCCGCCGCGGCTATACGCCCGAGGCCTTGCGCCTGTTCTGCGAACGTACGGGTGTCTCTAAAAATAACGCTCGCATTGACTACAGCCTACTGGATCAAGCCCTACGCGAGGTGCAAGACCCAGTTGCGCCGCGTTCGGTGGCGATTCTTGATCCCTTAAAGCTTGTCATTACCAATTTTCCCGAGGGTCAGGTCGAACCTTGCCAGGCGCCACGCAACCCGCACGACCCGCAAGCGGGTCAGCGTCAGTTTGGGTTTACCCGTGAGCTTTGGATTGAACAAGAAGACTTCGCTGAGGTGCCGCCGCCCAAGTACTTCCGGTTGTTTCCAGGCAACTCGGTGCGCTTGAAGTACGGCTATGTGGTCACCTGCACAGGTTTTGTCAAAGATGCCTCAGGCAAAGTGACCGAAGTGCACGCCGAGTACAACCCTGACACCAAGAGCGGCACGGCCGGCTCAAATGCCGTCAAGGTCAAAGGCACCGTGACGTGGATTAGTGCGGCGCAAGCCATCCCAGCTGAGATTCGCCTCTACGATCGGCTGTTTTCAGAGCCTTTTCCGGATGCGGGCGACAACGACTTTTTAACCTGCCTGAACCCAAATTCGGCGCAAAGTGTCATGGCGTGGCTTGAACCGGGTACCGTCGCCACGGCTGGCGTAGTGTCTCAGTTTGAGCGGTTGGGCTACTTTGCCGTCGACTCAGTTGACTCAACCCTCGAACGACCTGTTTTTAATCGCGTCACCACTTTAAAAGACACGTGGGCTGCTGGCGTCTGAGTTATCATTCTTAGCCATGACGACCGAAATTTCAGCCCTCGATTTTAAAAGTGCGACACTCTACGCGATTCGTGTCGTACTCCAGCACGCCGATACCGAGGCGCTGATCAAAGCGCTTAAAAAACGCATGGCTGATGCCGGTACTTTTTTTGAAAATGAACCGGTGGTGATTGATGCCGCTGCGGTCGAAACTGTGGTTGACTGGGTGCCGTTGCTAAAGGCTTTTGCCGACCACCGCCTGCCTGTGATTGGCGTGGTGGCGCAAGGAGATAACCTAGCTGCGGCCAAGGCCTGTGGGCTGGCGGCGGTCGATTTATCGACAAGCCCTGTGCGCAATGCGTCAGATACGCAAACAGCGGCCTCTGTGGCCGAACCCGTGACGTCGAACGTGCCTACACCGGCTGCGGCGGATGCGATTGTGGTCTCGGTCGACGGGGCTGCTGCAATTGCAGGTCTGGCAGAGACCGCGAGCCCTGCACCGACGACGACTTCGAGCATGGTCTTGGAGGCGAGTGGCGCAGCGCGTAATGACACCCCCGCTGCAGCACCCACCATGGTGGTGCGTGGCCCCTTACGCTCGGGTCAGCGGGTGTATGCCCGCCAAAGTGATTTGATTGTGATGGGTGTGGTCAGCCGAGGCGCCGAAGTCATTGCTGACGGCAATATTCATGTTTACGGCCCGCTGCGTGGCAAAGCCATGGCGGGTGCACGCGGCGATACGGCAGCCCGTATCTTTACGACGTCGCTTGACGCTGAACTTGTCGCTGTTGCTGGTATTTATCGTGTGATTGATTCGAAATTGCCGGCCGAGCTACACCAGCGTCCGGCCGTGATTCAGCTTCAAAAAGACGCGTTGCATCTGACGCCGCTTGAAAAATAGTCGTTTAACGTTTCACTTCGCTGTGCCTGCCTCAAAGTTTTAACGCCTTGACCGTTTGTCGTGAAGTATCTTGATTTGTATCGTTTGGTTTCTGAGCGACACTTTGTCACTTTGTACCGCTTTAGGTTTGTTTTCAGTGAAATATTGCAGTCTTATATAAGGGTTAGTCAGTCATGACACGTATCGTAGTGGTGACCTCAGGTAAAGGTGGCGTGGGCAAAACCACCACCAGCGCCAGTTTTTCGTCGGGCTTGGCCCTTCGTGGTTTTAAAACTGCCGTGATCGATTTTGATGTGGGCTTACGCAATCTTGACTTGATCATGGGCTGCGAGCGACGCGTGGTCTATGACTTTGTGAATGTGATTCAAGGCGAAGCCACGCTTAACCAAGCCTTGATCAAAGATAAAAACTGCGACAACCTGTTTGTCTTGCCAGCCTCGCAAACACGCGACAAAGACGCGCTGTCTAAAGAGGGTGTCGAGAAAGTCATCAACGACCTCAAAGAGATGGGCTTTGATTACATTGTGTGCGACTCGCCTGCAGGGATTGAAACGGGCGCTTTGTTAGCCGCCTATTTTGCCGATGATGCGCTGGTGGTCACTAACCCTGAGGTCTCTTCGGTACGCGACTCAGATCGTATCTTGGGTATCTTGGCTTCAAAATCGCGTCGTGCGATCGAGGCCGACGAACCGATCAAAGAATACCTTCTGCTGACCCGTTACAACCCCAAACGCGTTGAAGACGGCGAAATGCTATCGCTCAAAGATATCGAAGATATCTTGCGCATCAAACTGATTGGCGTCATCCCCGAGTCTGAATCCGTTTTGCAAGCGTCTAACCAGGGCTTGCCGGCGATTCACCTCAAAGATACCGACGTCTCTGAAGCATATCAAGATGTGGTCGCGCGCTATTTAGGCGAAGAAAAACCACTGCGTTTTGTCGACTACGAAAAGCCAGGCCTCTTTAAGCGCCTGTTTGGAGGCAAATGATGTCTTTTCTGTCTTTCTTGCTTGGCGAGAAAAAAAAGACCGCCACGGTTGCCAAAGAGCGTCTGCAGATTATTTTGGCCCATGAGCGTGGTGGTCAAAGCGCCACGCCTGACTACCTGCCAGCGTTGCAACGCGAATTAATCGCCGTCATTTCTAAATACGTCAAAATCAACCCCGAAGACATCAAGGTCAGTCTTGAACGACAAGATAGCCTTGAAGTGCTTGAAGTCAAAATCGAGATGCCGCAGCGCTAAAGCTTGATTAAAAGCCCAAAAGCGTAATAGCTTGAACAAACCCCAAAACGTTGAACACTTATTCAATTTTTTGGGGTTTTAAAATTGCAAGACGTATTCATGTCAATGTTTGATCCAAAACTAGCGTACAACGCTAAGCGAAATACTTTGATCACGGCGGCGCGTCAAATTAAAACCACCTCGCAAATTCACCCAAAGTGACCGATCACAGCTTCGTCAACGATCGATCAAACACGATCTCAGTCGAAGAAACCTTGAGATTACGATGAAAGAACTGAAAACATTTATTGGCCTGCTCTTACTGTCTTTTGTGTTGACACCCTCTCAGGCCGAAGAACCCGCCATACGACAAGACTACATCACAGGGGCATTGAGTTCTTTTCCATATAACCGTCATCAGTTTGCTGAGGTTGCTCAACCCCTCGCCTTAAGTCAGGCAAGCGTGCTGACAGCAAACCAACAAATCATTGTTGACCTAGCTAAAAAAGCCTTTGATGACGATTCATTTGCTTTGGGGATGATGCTGGTCGACCGTGGCCAAATCTTGTTTGAGCAATTCAAAAAAGGCACCAACCACAAGACAAAGTTTTTTTCGTACTCGATGGCAAAAAGCTTAACCGCCATGACCGTGGGGCAAGCGCTTTGCACAGGTCAACTCAAATCGCTTGATGACCGCGCAGGCATCTATGCAAAAACCATCGAACAAACTGTTTTTGGCCAAGCTACCTTACGCCAACTACTAACCATGAGTAGCGGCGCGCGCGCCCCAGACGAAGCCGGCGGATCGCTCTTTGGCGAATGGAATGACATCACCACAAGTCGCATTTCGATTGATGACCTCTTAAAAAAATACGGCAACGAAAAAGCCAATGCCAATGTTTTCTCTTACAACAACAGCGACACCAATGCCTTGATGCTGTCAGTCAACGGTGCTGGCAATTTTGCAAAGATATTTGAACAAAAGGTGTGGCAACCCAGCCAACCAGAACAATCCGCAACCTGGCTCACCGATAAGCAAGGGCAGCTATATGCCGCCGCAGGCTTTGGCGCAGTCTTGCGTGACTGGGCGCGCCTCGCGATGCGCTCGATTGCGTTGCTTAAAGGCGCTGACGGCCCTTGTATGGCCGAGTTTATGCAACAAGCCACGGCGCGCCAAACCTCAGATACCGTCAAGCCGCGTTTTTGGGATTACGGCTATCAAACCTGGGTCAGTCATAAATGGGGTGTACCCGTGTATGCCTGGCAAGGTGCGTATGGGCAGTCCGTGATCATTGATCCGACTCACGAGCGCATCCTGATTATGTTCAGGTACAAGGCTCAAGAAGCAAGTTATCGGGCCGTCGGCGGGTTGTTTAGTCGTTGGACACGCATGCCGGCACAATAGTCACGCGTTTTTTTGCGATATGATCATCTGAGGCGACAACCCTCTAATCTGAACTTTAAAAAAATTAAAAAGTCTGATGAATATTGCGAAATCCTTTCTTTCACGCGCACTCAGTCATCCTGAGCTAAAGGCGCTGACTTGCGGCAAACAAACACTCACGTATGGCCAACTGGCACAACGTGTGCATGGTTTAGCCGGTGGCTTGCTGAACACCCTGCATCTTGCGCCCGGCGCGCGCGTGATCCTGTGCATGGAAAACCGCAACGCGTTTATCGAGGTGCTGTTTGCCACCTGGACCGCGGCGCTCTGCGCGGTGCCGGTCAACGCAAAACTGCATCCGCGCGAAGTGAAACCGATTGCGTTGGATTCTGGTGCAGCCGTGATTTTTACCAGCGCGTCTTTACATGCAGGGTTGGCTGAAGCACTTGCCGATTTGCCGGGTCAACGGCAAATCATTGTGGTGGATGATGACGCCTACGAAGGCTATGTGCGCTCGGCCCCTGTGCCGTGCGCCTCAATGTTGCCCGATGACCTTGCCTGGATTTTTTATACCAGTGGCACGACCGGCGTCCCAAAAGGCGCGATGCTGTCGCATCGCAACCTGATCACCATGAGCTTGCAATACGGTGCCGACGTCGATTGCGTGCGACCCGGTCAAACCATGTTGCATGTGGCACCGCTTTCGCATGGCGCTGGTCTCTATGCCCTGCCGCATTTATTTGGCGGTGGTCATCAAGTGATTGAAGAGAGCTTCAGCACCGATCTGGTCTTTGAAGCCTTGCAACAGTATCCAGACGTCACCTTGTTTGCTGCGCCCACGATGCTGTCGCGCATGATTCGCTCGGCTGGGGGCATCAAGAACCCCGCGGGCAATCTTCTCACTGTGTTTTACGGTGGTGGCCCGATGTATGTGAGCGACTTGGTGCAGACACTCGATTTACTTGGCCCGCGTCTGGTACAGATTTACGGGCAAGGCGAAAGCCCTATGACCATGACCGCGCTGTCAAAAATGGATCACGAAGGGCCGCGCGATGACGACCACATGGCGCGCTTAGCGTCTTGCGGCACGGCGCGTACCGGCGTTGAAGTGCGTGTCGTCGGTGAAGACGGTAAAGAGTTGCCCCCGGGTGAACTAGGTGAAGTGGTGTCACGCAGTGACACCCGTATGCTGGGCTACTGGAATAACCCCAAAGCCACGGCGTCAGCCATCAAAGACGGCTGGCTCTGGACGGGTGACATCGGCACCATGGATGCAAAAGGTTATCTGACACTGCGCGATCGCTCAAAAGATATGATCATTCGTGGTGGTTCAAATATTTATCCACGCGAAATCGAAGAGGTCTTGTTACGTCATCCTGCCTTAGCAGAAGTGTCAGTGGTGGGTCGCGAAGAGCCCGACCTCGGCGAAGAGCCGGTTGCCTTTGTCGTGGTCAAGCCTGGCATGACGATCACGACTGACGAAATGGATACCTTGTGTTTGGACAATATGGCGCGCTTTAAGCGCCCACGCGAATATTTCTTCAGCGACGATTTGCCAAAAAATAATTACGGAAAAATTCTTAAAACAGAGCTGCGTAAGCAACTCGCCAAAGGAAAATAATCATGCGTGACGTCTTTGTAGCGGGTATCGGCTCGACCACCTTCGGCAAACATATTGCCACGCCAATTGAATCGTTAGCCGTTGAGGCCGCCGCACGTGCCATTGTTGAATCGGGTATCGATCGCGAGCGCATCGGTGCCTTGTATCTGGGTAACTTCATTAGCGGCCCGCTCACTGGCAAAGAGGTCTTAGCGGGCATCGTAGGTGAGCGCTTAGGGTTGGGCAACATCCCCTGCACCAAAGTCGAAGGCGCCTGCGCCTCGGGCGGCATCGCTTTCAGGCACGCCTGGATCGCGATCGCGAGCGGCATGTGCGATGCCGTGATGGTGGTGGGCGTTGAAAAAATGACCCATGCTTCAACCGCTGAAGTGACCTCGGCCCTGAACTGCGCCATGGACAACGAAAACGATGGGCCAAGCGGGCTGACGTTTCCAGGCCTCTTTGGCATGGCCTGGCGCATCCACGCCAATCAGTACGGCACCACACGTGAGGACATCGCGGCAGTCGTCATCAAAAACAAAGCCAATGGTTTGAAGAACCCCTTGGCACAAATGGGGGCGTCGTTAACCCTCGAGCAAATTTGTGCGTCAACCATGATCGCAGACCCCTTGCAAATGTTTGACTGCTGCCCCGCAAGCGACGGTGCCGCAGCGATCGTGCTGTGCGCCGAGCCTTTGTTATCGAGTCAGGCACGACAAAACAAAATTCGTGTGCTGGCGTCGGCTCAAACTAGTGGCTCACCGCGTATCGCCAATCACCCCGACCTGTGTTCGTTTGAAGCCACCGTCACCGCCGCAAAAAAGGCTTACGAGCAATCTGGTCTTCAAGCCAAAGATATCGACGTCTGTGAGTTGCATGACTGCTTTTCAATCGCCGAGATTATCGACAGCGAGGACTTAGGCCTGGTGCCACGCGGCTTGGGTGGCAAGTGGGCCGCCGAAGGTCGCACCGGTATGCAAGGTGATGTCGCGATTAACCCAAGCGGTGGTTTGCTGGCCAAGGGGCATCCCGTAGGCGCCACCGGCATTGGTCAAATCTACGAAGTGGTCAAACAGCTACGTGGCGAGCACACCAATCAAGTCGTCAACGCACGTATCGGCATGACACATAACCTGGGCGGTACCGGTGTTGCCTGCACTGTCAATATTTTAGGGCGCGATTAATCATGTCGAACTCAACCCTTGTTAAACCAGAGCTGCTGACCTTTCACCAATGCGCTCAGTGCGGCACCTTGGATGCAGCTTGCATTAACACCTGCGCGAAATGCTTGGCCAGCGAGATGAATCCGGTACAGATTGCCGGCATCGGTAAGTTAGTGAGCTGGACCACTGTGCGTAAACCGCCTTTGCGTTTCAAGGCCGACGGTATGTACCATGTTGGCGTCTTTGACTTGGATAATGGCTTTCGGGTCACCGGCCGGTTTTTGCCCGAAGACGGCGATCAGTTAGGCGACCGTGTTGTTGCCGTACCCACCATCGTGACCGAGCCCACAGGCCCCGTCACACCCACCTTTCGAGCGCAAAAGAATGTCTGATATTACCTATGAAAAGCACGGCGCAGTGCGACTGATCACCATCAATCGCGCTGACAAAATGAATTCGTTAACGTTTGAAGCCAACGACGATCTAGTGGCCGCGTGGCATGAGTTTGATAATGATGAGTCAGCGCGCGCTGCAGTGATCACCGGCGCAGGCGACAAAGCTTTTTGCGCAGGCGCAGACTTAAAAACCTACACCATGGATTTTGCCCGAGCACCGGCTCAAGAGTTTCGTAAGAAATATACCAACGGCCCAGGCATTGGCGGCATCACGCGCAACCTTGATATCGACAAACCCATTGTCGCCGCCGTCAACGGTTTTGCGATTTCGGGGGGCTTTGAATTGTCGCTGGCTTGCGATCTGCGTTTTTGCTCACCCAACGCCGAGTTTGCCCTGCAAGATGCCAAATGGGGCTTTCATGCCTGCGATGGCGGGCTCATTCGGTTACCCCAAATTATCGGCATGGGCCACGCCATGGAGATCATCTTATCGGGCGAACGGGTCGATGCCGAGCATGCCTATCGCATCGGTCTGGTCAATCGCATTTATCCACAAGCAGAGTTACTGCAAAAGACCTTGGATTACGCTGCCATGCTAGCGACACGTGCGCCTTTGTCGCATCGCTTTGCCAAAGAAGTGGTGCGCCGCTCAATGGGTATGCATATGGACGAGGCCTTGAAATGGGAATCGCGTTCGTTTAGAGATGTGGCCTTTACTGCAGACCTAGAAGAAGGTGTCGCCTCGTTCAAAGAGCGTCGCGACGCTAAGTTTAAGGGTAATTAGGGGTATGTATTTGTAAAAAATCGTAGTAAAGTTTTGTGCAAACATCAGGCTATAGAAACGAAAAACACAGTAGGCCTGATAAACAGTTTTGCACGAGCATCTAGCCTAATAGACGAAAATCGCAATAGGCCTGATGAAAAATATTAATCCGGAGACAAAAAATGAAGACAGCCTTCAAACGCAGCATCTGGCAAGTCGCACTCGCCTCAGCCTTTATCACCTGCGCAGCCACGTCGCTTGCGCAAGTCAAAGTGGGTGTCATCCAAGGCCTAAGCGGCCCACCCGCGATTGTTGACTTTGGCGAGTCGTACCTACAGGGCATTAAGCTTGCACTCAAAGATTATCAGGCCGCCGGTGGCAAGACAAAAATTGAACTAGTTGTCTATGACGACGAAGCCAATCCACAACGTGCAGTGTCGCTCGCGCAGCGCTTGATTCAAAATGACAAAGTGCCTGTCGTCATTGGCACGGTCAGCAGCGGCAACGTGTTGGCGATGGCACCGATCTTGCAAAAAGCTGGGATCCCCTTAATGGCGGGCCCCGGCATTGCCACCAACATCACCACCCAATTCATTAACGAAAAGCCCAGCTATATTTTCAGATGCTCGATGGTCGAGAAGTTTCAGATCGATCAGATGCTTGATTGGGGCGCAAAAACCTTCAAACGGATCGGCTTAGTGCATTCGACCACGGGCTATGGCAACTTCGCAGCCAAAGAGATCCAAGAGGGTCTCAAAAAGCGTGGTGTCGAATTAGTCGCCATTGAAGCTGCAGCACCAGGTGTTAACGACCTGACCCCGCAAATGGTCAAGCTGCGTGATGCCAAGGCTGAATTGGTCTTGAATTTTCACGAGTCGTTTGAGTTGCCTTTCCGCCCAATGCCACGCATCAACTACAAGCCTGTTGTGGCGGGTAACTGGGGCCTGTCATCGCAAAAGGTTCTTGAAATCGTAGGGAAAGACGCGATCGAAGGCACGGTCATGGGTCAGGCACTTGATGTCGGCACTGCACGCGCCAAAAGCTTTGATGAGCGCATGCAAAAAGAATACGGTAAAGACTACCGTTGGCCTGTCGTGACGTCGTTAGGGTACGACGCTGCGCAAATCGTCTTTAAGGCCGTTAACCAAGTCGGCAAAGCAGACCCAGAAGCGATTCGCAATGCCATCGAAAACATCTCTGGCATTGAAGCGGTTTCGGCAACACCTGCCAAGCCCTTTAGCCCGACTGATCACGAATGCCTTGACTACGAAAACGTCTTCTTAGGCGTCTGGAAAAATGGTGTTGTTACCCGTTTGAAATACTAAGATGGAGCTCGGCAACCTGATCCAGGTGCTGTCGGGCGGCCTGGCGATGGGGGCGATTTACGTCCTCGTCGCGCTTGGCCTCTACATCACCCACCTCACGACTCATCGCGTCAACTTCGGGCAAGGCGACTTTTTAATGGTAGGGGCATTTTTGCTCTTGCTGTTTCGCAAGCTCGACATCCCACTTGGCTTAGCCGTTATCGCGGTTCTGGTCATTCTGGCTGTCATGGGCTGGTTGTTAGATCGCGTCGCGATCCGACCACTTGACCGCAAAAAAGATACCTTGATCGGTGCCTATTCGTGGATGCTCACGACCGCAGGCGTCGCCTTGATCTTGCAAAACGTGATCGAACTCGGTTTTGGCAAAACTTCACAATATTCAGCCCCGCTGTTTAGCTCAAAGCGCGAAGAGGTTGTGCAGGTCTTGGGTGCAGGGTTGTTCTTAGAAGAAATTTTAGTGATTGTGGCCGCGGTATTCATCGTCGGTCTCTTTTACGGCTTTATGTTTCATTCGCGCTGGGGCAAGGCGATTCAGGCCGTCGCGTTTAATCCAGAGGCGGCCATGCTACTGGGCATTCATACCAACCGCGTCAAAGTTGGGGTGTTTGTGATTGCGTCGATCTTGGCTGCGGTCGCCGGAGTACTGATCGGCCCAATCGTCACCATCAATCCACAGATGGGTTTGGTACTGACGATCAAAGCCTTGATCGTAGCCGCAATTGGCGGCTTCGCAAACCCGGTGGGCATCTTGATTGGTGGGATTTTGTTTGGAGTGTTCGAATCGATTTCAAATTATGTTGATTCTGGCTTTGGTGACTTATACCCCCTGTTGGCGGCGTTAATCATTATTGCGATCAAACCTTCTGGTCTGTTTTCAGAGAGGAGCGCAGATGTCAGATAACACTCTGCAGGCGCGCACGTTGCAAGCGCGCCCCTCAAACCGCTTGCCTTACGCCATCGCGATCGCGATATTTTTGTTATTGCCCTGGCTGCCGGTCAATGGGTTCTACATCTTTTTGGCACAAACGTTTTTTTATACCGCAATTGCCGTCACGGGTTTGAATCTGTTGTTGGGTTTATCTGGCCAGATGTCGATTGGCCAGGCTGGGTTCTATGCTTTAGGCGCCTATGGCTCTGCACTGACTTCACTTAAGTTGGGTTGGCCTGTCCCTTTGTCGATCACCTTTGGCGTCTTGATTGCCGCCATCGGGGGTGGCTTAGTTGGCGTCTTTGCGTTGCGTACTCGTGGTTTGTATTTAGCCATGACCACGCTCGCCGTTGGCTATATTTTGGATATCGTTGGGCAACGCTGGATCAGCTTGACCGGTGGCGCGATGGGCTTATCAGGGGTGCCAAGCCTTGATCTCGGCTTTCCTAAAATGTCAGCCACGGTGTTCTTTTACGTGTCGGGTGCCAGCCTGATTATCGTGCAGCTGCTCGCTGACTTTATTAATCAAAGTCGGCTCGGGCGCAATCTACGTGCGATTCGTGAATCAGAAGTCTTTGCCGCGTCAGTGGGCGTTGACGTCAGCCTCTGGAAAGCCGCCATCTTTGCCTTTGCTGCAGCCTTGGCCGGCTTGGGTGGTGCGTTTTTTGCACACCAGTCTGGGTATGTGGGCAGTGATGCATTTTCGGTGCGTTTGAGTATCGCCCTCTTAATCGCTACAGTTGTCGGCGGCCTGGGCACTAAGACCGGGCCCTTGCTAGGCACCTTGATCTTAATGGCGATTGTTGAGGTGATTGCAGATATTCATAAATATGGCTTGCTGATTTATGGCTCGATTTTATTAATCGTGCTGCTGGCGTTGCCGAAAGGTGCGGCAGGTTTGATTAGTAGTCTGGCGCTGCGCTTCAAAGGGGGTACATCTTTAAACGGTACGAGTGCAAACGCAGCGGCGTCAGAGCTTGCCCCAGCTACCTCTAAGACCGGCGCACTGCCTATGCAGCAAGGCGGCAATACCTCGCTTAGCATTCAAGGTATCAGCAAAAGCTATAGCGGCCTAAAGGCCGTTGATCAAGTCTCAGTCGAGGTCAAGCCAAACACAATTCACGGCTTGATCGGCCCCAATGGCGCCGGAAAATCCACCATCATCAACATGATTGCAGGCATTTATCGTGCGGATGAGGGCTCGATACACTTGGGCGACCTTGATCTGTCTTCGCTGGATATTGCCAAGCGCGCCAACTTAGGTTTAGCGCGCACGTTTCAAAACCTTCAACTCATCGAAGGCGTCTCGGTACTCGACAATGTGCTGTTAGGAGTCGCCCACAAACATTCATACGGCAAAGATTTTGTCACATTCATGGCAGGCGGTGAACTTGAAGGTGACGAGCGCAAAGAGGCTTTTGCCATCTTAGAGTTTTTTGGGCTTGCACAGTTTGCAGATCGCCTACCCACACAACTACCCTATGGCCACCGCAAGCTCATTGAGTTGGCACGCGCGATTGCACAGCGGCCAAAAATGCTGTTGCTTGATGAGCCGATTGCAGGCATGAATACCCAAGAGGCCAAGGCGATTGCGCAAGTCATCCGTAAGCTGCGCGAACATGGCATCACCATCTTGCTGGTTGAACACAACATGGAGTTCGTGATGTCGGTATGCGACACGATTAGCGTGTTGAACTTTGGAAAGCTGATTGCCTGCGGCACGCCTGCAGAGATCCAGAATAATCCGGAAGTGATCGAGGCCTACCTTGGCACTGGGGCGAAGAAATGATTCACGCCAAAAACCTCTGCGCAAATATTGGCGCCAATCAAGTATTAAGAGATATCAGTCTTGATTTAGAGCCAGGCGAGATGCTTGCAGTAATCGGCGCAAATGGTGCCGGTAAAACATCCTTGTTACGCGCGCTATCTGGCCTCTTGCCGCTTGAGTCAGGCACGATCTCTTTCAACGGCCAAGGCACCGACAAGGTGCTTGCCCATCAGCTCGCGCGCGCCGGCTTAATCCACGTGCCGCAAGGCCGTCAGATCATTCCAGGCTTGTCAGTACGCGACAACCTCACGATTGGTGCCACCAACATCGGTTTAAGCCAAAGCGTGATTGCTCAACGCATGCAAGAGCAATGGCAGCGGTTTCCGGTTCTTGAAAAACGTCAAAAAATTTCTGGTAGTTCATTATCCGGCGGCGAACAGCAAATGCTGGCGATTGCACGCGGCTTAATGATGCAACCCAAGGTCTTGATGCTAGACGAACCCTCGCTAGGTTTAGCGCCACAAATTGTGCAGTTGATTATGACAACACTGCGTGGCTTAGCCGATCAAGGTTTAGCGATTTTGTTAGTTGAACAAGTCGCCATGCTGGCGCTTGAATACGCCGATCGCGCCTTGGTGCTTCGCAACGGCGCCTGCGCCATGCAAGGCCAAGCCAAAGAGCTGTTGAATAGCCGCGAGCTGGTAAATAGTTATTTGTCGTGAGGCTTGAGCGATCCGCACATCTAGGCTCTGCGCGCAAATGTAAAAGAAGTGATGCCACTTGCCGCGTAACGCTTTGGGCTTAGCAATCAATCGAAGCTCAAAGCCTCATCCTAGCTGACGGGCAAGTCGGCAGATGTGATCCATTTTTTTGGCACCCACTGTTCCGGGCGCAATCGGATTTAACGGGCCTGGCGTAGCGTCGTGACTAAGCACCATCCCCGCCGCCATACTTTCACTGTACTTAATGGTGGTTAGCACTTGCACCGTATCTGCGTGGCAATCATATCTAACAAGATATCCAATAGACTTCGCGTTGTCAGGCTGCGAAGGCACTTTGTAATCAAAGAGTTCGTAGACCTTTACCGTATTGCCAATTTTTCGAATTGCAGACTCGTAATAGTTTACGGCCTCAGAATCTTTGTTAATCAGCACCCAATGAGCGTGTGCCGGCGTACACGCAATCAAACTTAAGGCTGCTAGCAATGTCTTCATTCTCACGCCTCTTCGCTATGTGATTCACGGATACGCCTAGTGCTTCAAAGGGTGCATTAGTGACACCTTCAAAAAAAGGAAAGCTGCCATTCGTTCTGCTTTCCTGTTCAAGCAAATACCCTCTGAGTACAGTACAGACCAGAAGACGACTAAACAATCCCTGATTTAGGGGATACCTCGGCAAAAGTATTTTTGCTACAAAATACCCCCCCTTCAGGGGGTACCCAGCTAAAAATATTTTTGCTACAAATTAATGAGTGTCCTCTGCCCTAACAATGCCCTCGCATCTTTGGTCAGGCTGGATACAGGTTTCTTCTTTTAGTCGCGTGGGGTCACGAAATGGTGTCGTTCGAACATGTTCGCGAGTATCTACTCAGGCAACTGGCTGAACAGTTGACTATCGAAGTAGAAGGCTTTGATGTCTGGGATATTTGGCTCGCCATTCACGAGCACTGCCCAGAGGCGGCTCGTATTGCCAGCGATCAGTGGACCAAAAAAGAGTTGCTCGACGAGCATCTGCGCAACATAGAGGTGCTGCGCACCCAAAACTACGACTGGGTCGCCAATCCGCATTTATATGACCAGAACTATGGATATCGCTGGCGCACTCTGCAGATGCAAATGCAAGAGGCGATTGCCAAGCAAAAAAAAAGCGCTGAACAAATGTGAGGTCACGCACGACCCACTGAATCGTGCCTGGCCATTCAATCAAAGCAGTCTTAATTGATAAACTTTAGGTATGCAACTGGCCTGAATAGCAGTTTAACTGCTCTCTAGGCTTGAGTGACCCGAGATTGCCTGAAAATAGCTATGTGAAAAAGCTCAAATTCTACGAAGAACAGTGAGTGGATAGGCGGCGTCACTTTTTTGCACTGACAGCCCTCTCCTCGTGAATATTCGAACACGACTTTTAGTCGTAATACTCAACCCCTTTCAACAACCCCCGCCCCTGCTCGTCATCGTGTCCAAACAAAACCGTAACGCCAGCGTTTTCGATTTTTCGGATCTCGCTCATTGAGTGACTTGAATGTTCAGGGCTCCAAGTGTTGCGGGGGTTGATATCCAAATCCAGATTTGCGCGCAAAGCCACAGCATCTGAGGCCAGTAAAAATGAGCCAGAGCGATCTAAGCCCACCAGCGCCGTTGTCATGCCCGGCGTATGGCCTGGCATGGGTAACAACACGATACGCCCATCATTGAATAAATCACGCTGCTCGGTGATCGTTTCTGTTGGTAATGAGTGCTTCCAATCCACCGTGAGGTAGCCCATTTTTTCAGCTTCTAATTCGCTGGCAGCCTCAAGTTCTTTTGCATGGCAAATCACCGTTGCCTTTTTAAAAAACTCGTTACATCCACAATGATCAGAATGAAAATGTGAGTTCACCACCACGTCAATATCGCTTGGTTGCAAGCCGACTAGTGCCAACTGATCAATAAGGTTGTCTTCTGGCTTTGAGATCGGCACAATCGCCTTGGCGATCGAACCCCACCGGCCTGCAGCATCCGTTGTGGTTGAAGGGTGACACCCTGTATCAAACAAGACATTACCTTCTGGATGTCGCAACAAATAACAATTCACCGGTAAGTCGATCAACTCTGCCCGATCGGCATCCGGCATGTAAATACTTTTACGCAAGCGTAAACGGCCACCAGAGAGGATATGCATTTTCATATGCGGAGTGTCCTTCGCTTTAAGCTGGCGTGAGAAAGAATGAATACGAGACTAACGTTAATGTTCGACGACACCCAAGCCTGCCACGCGCAATAAGTCTGAGGCCTTGACCAATGACTCGGGTACAGGCACAGCTTTGTTGGTGGCCAAGTCAACATACACATGTACAAAGTACCCTTGCGCCGACGCTTGCAGCTCATCATTTCTGAAGATACCGATTTCGTAGCGAATACTGCTATTACCAAGCTTGCCTAAGCGCATACCCACATGCACCGTATCCGGAAACGCCATTGAGCTGATAAAACGGCAATGCGTTTCAGCCACTAAGCCCACGTGCTTTGATTTCTGCAACTCAAGCACGCCCTGCTTGATCAAGAAGGCGGTGACTGCCGTATCAAAGTACGAGTAGTACACCACGTTATTGACGTGCGCAAAAACGTCGTTGTCTTTCCAGCGAGTTTCGATTTTATGAAAGTGTGCGAAGGCGGCACGGGTTTGGGCTGGGGCTCGGCTCATAATGTCTCTGTGTAGGTTTAATGAGAAGTATGATAACAAGGCTAGCAAGCTCATGACACACAGCAAGGCTGGCAAGCTCATAACACACAGGATAAGCCACCATGCTAAAGGTCTATGCCATCGACGGAATCACCCCTGTCGTTCACCCAACCGCGTTTGTACACCCCACCGCCGTGCTAATCGGTGATGTCATCATCGGCGCGCGTTGTTATATCGGGCCCCTGGCAAGCTTACGTGGCGACTTTGGGCGGATTGTGATCGAAGAAGGGGCCAACATTCAGGATAGCTGCGTGGTGCACGGGTTTCCAGATCGCGAAACCGTGGTTGAGGTCGATGGTCACGTCGGCCATGGTGCCATCTTGCATGGCTGCCGGGTTGAGCGTAATGCGCTGGTGGGGATGAACGCAGTGGTGATGGATGAGGCGGTGGTCGGCACCTGTAGCATCGTTGGGGCCTCGGCCTTTGTGAAAGCCGGCATGATCATCCCGCCGCGCAGCATGGTGTTGGGCGCCCCCGCCAAGGTCGTGCGCGAGCTGAAAGACCAAGAGATCGCCTGGAAATCAATGGGCACTGGTCAGTATCAATTGTTGACTGAACGCTGCCTGGCCACGATGCAGTGCGTGGATCCGCTCAGCGAAATTGAGCCCGACCGTAAAAAACTCAACTTACAGTCGCCGGCTAAGCCAAAGATTCACTCGATGTGAGGTCTTTAATGGCGACGAGTTGGGTGCCGGCCAGAAGCTGCCTTGTTAGGTCGTCTTCATTTTTTGACCTGCGCTGGGTAGCCTTCTTCGTCCAACACGTCAGTCAGTGCCGCTGTACCCTTTGAGAAGTCACCCACCACGCGCGCTGCGCCTGCGGCTAAATCGACTTCAACCTCTGTCACACCTGCAACGCCCCTCAGCGCTTTTTCAACATGCTTCACGCAGTTGCCGCAGGTCATGCCGGTGATACTTAAATTGATCGTTTCCATGCTCTGGCTCCATCATTAAAGGTTCATACTCTGATGGCTAAATAGTAGCCTGTCGCACCTAAATTCGCATGATCTAGATCATGGCGACGTGAGTATTTCTAAATTTGCGCCGACTTTGCCGTGAATCCACTTGTTGCATAAGTTTCTATCGATTAATATACTACTTTTGTAGTTAAATGCTTCGAGGTGAATCATGGGGATGCCTGTACGAATCGATGATGCGCTTTATAATGAGGCGCGAGCACACGCACACGCCGAGCGACGCACGATAGCGGGTCAATTAGAATTTTGGGCGATGGTCGGTAAAGCTGCCTTAGACAACCCAGATCTGCCCATTGAGTTTGTCAAAGACTTGCTCATCGCGCGTGCCGAAGGTCAAAGTTTGGCCACACCCTTCATCCCTGAAAGCACGAGTGATTGATGTCGTTGTCAACAGTACAAGTTTTTCAAACCAACCAATTCAGTCGCAGTTATAAAAAACTGCACCTCAAACAGAAAGCAGAAGTCGATCAAGCTGTTGCTGCAATCGTTCAAGAACCGACCTTAGGCGAAGCAAAAAAGGGCGACCTTGCTGGTGTATTTGTTTATAAGTTCAAATGCAACGATCAACTCACGTTGCTCGCTTATGAATACGATCCAAAAACAAGATTGCTCTTGCTTTTAGGATCGCACGAAAACTTCTACCGAAATCTCAAACGATAAACATATTGCTATCAACGCAACGCCTTATACCGAATCCGTTTAGGTGCAGCACCAGCTTCGCCTAGACGACGACGTTTGTCAGCTTCGTATTCTTGATAATTACCGTCAAAAAATACCGCCTGCGAATCGCCTTCGAACGCCAGGATATGCGTGGCGATACGATCTAAGAACCAGCGATCGTGGCTGATCACCATGACCGAGCCGGCAAACTCAAGCAAGGCGTCTTCAACGGCGCGCAGTGTTTCAACGTCGAGGTCGTTTGAAGGTTCGTCAAGCAGCAACACGTTGCCGCCGGTGATGAGGGTTTTAGCTAAGTGCAACCGGCCACGCTCACCGCCTGATAGCTGCCCCACCATCTTGCCTTGATCGGCGCCTTTGAAGTTAAAGCGACCGAGGTAAGCACGTGCGGGCATTTCGAAGCGACCTACTGTCAAAATATCGGCGCCATCGGCAACCGAATCAAACACGGTTTTATCGTTGGGCAAGGCATCGCGCGATTGATCTACAAACGCGATCTTGACGGTTGAGCCAATTTTGACCTGACCGCTATCGGGTTTTTCTTGACCTGCAATCATGCGAAACAAGGTTGATTTACCGGCACCGTTCGGGCCAATAATGCCAACGATCGCACCGGGCGGCACACGAAAGCTTAAATTATCAATCAATAGGCGATCGCCAAAAGCTTTACTGACGTTGACGAATTCAATCGCCTCGTTACCTAAGCGCTCTGCCACGGGGATGAAGATTTCTTGTGTCTCGTTACGCTTTTGATATTCGTGCGATGACAACTCTTCAAAACGCGCCATACGTGCCTTGGATTTTGCCTGACGGCCCTTGGCGTTTTGGCGCACCCATTCAAGTTCTTTTTTGATGGTCTTTTGGCGCGCTGACTCAGTCGACTCTTCGGTTTTTAAGCGCGCATCTTTTTGCTCAAGCCACGAACTGTAGTTGCCTTTCCAGGGGATACCATGACCACGATCCAATTCAAGAATCCATTCGGCGGCGTTATCTAAAAAATACCGATCGTGGGTCACGCCAACAACCGTGCCGGGAAATTTCGCTAAAAATTGCTCAAGCCATTCAACACTCTCAGCATCTAAGTGGTTGGTAGGCTCGTCAAGCAAGAGCATGTCTGGCTTAGACAGCAACAAGCGGCACAGGGCGACGCGGCGTTTTTCACCGCCCGACAGCTTGCCTACGTTGGCGTCCCAAGGTGGCAAGCGCAAGGCGTCGGCCGCGATTTCCATTTGGGTTTCGATATCGTCTGAGCCGCTTGACGCTGCAGCAGAGATAATCGCCTCAAGGTCAGCCTGCTCAGCTGCCAGCGCATCAAAATCAGCATCGGGCTCGGCGTAGGCTGCATACACAGCATCTAAACGCTTACGCGCGGCAACGACAGCGCCTAAGCCTTCTTCAACCGCGTCGCGTACGGTGTGGTCTGGATTGAGTTTGGGTTCTTGTTCAAGATAACCAATATTCAAACCCGGCATCGGTACGGCGTCACCTTCGATTTCTTTATCGACGCCGGCCATGATCCTCAGCAAAGTCGATTTACCCGAGCCGTTTGTACCCAGCACGCCAATCTTGGCGCCCGGAAAAAACGATAACGAAATATCGCGCAAAATCTGACGCTTGGGGGGCACGGTCTTGCCGACGCGGTGCATGGTGTATACGTACTGGGCCATTTGGTCTGTCGCTCTATTGAAAATAATCGATGGTGTCTATTGTAGAGCTTGAGGCGGAGCTTGGGGCACGTACTTGGCCAAGCGCGCTTGCGGCTATGATGGCGATTAGCAAGGTTTTACGACCGACTCGAATAATTTATCTTAAATTTTGCCCTGTTTAGGGCCTGCCCACCATGACAACACCCGACTTAAGCCTGCGCTTTACCGAACAAGAACTCTTAATGCTGGGCAAAACCGCCGATGGCTTAAGTGCCTATATGGGTAAGTCTGTGCTGGCCGAAGTTGGGCTGGATGAGGAGGCCGAGTGGGTGATTTTTGCGGTTCCACTAGGAGTCGACGAAAAGCCTGACGAAACGGCCATGCATGTGCAAATGGGCGGCCCCAACGCGCGGTTTGTTGGCGGGCGAGGCGGGCTGGATCTGGATACCGAGATCTACGACTGCCAATACCTGTGGTCCATACAGATTACTGAAGATCCAGAGGCGCGCTTCGTGCGCTTGGATCATAACGGCGATGAGTTTGATTTTTCGAACGAACTGGCTGAACTGCTACCGTTTGAATTATCTGATGAAGAACTACCAGACCCTGACCTTGAGCTGCTTGAAGAGTTAGGTGATGATGAGTTGGATGATGTCGGGTTTGAAGGCGACGCAGGCGACTTGAAACCGCCTAAGGGGCCCTTGCACTAGCCCATCTCCCAGCCCTGCACCACCCCATGACAAGCGACTTGGATACCTTTGAAGTTTTGCATGACAGGGGCTTCAGCTTTGCACTGCTCGCGCGCATGCGGGCAACGTGGATGGAAGGTGCAGCCTGAGGGTGGGTTCAGGGGGTTGGGTACCTCGCCTGCAACGGGCGTGCGTGATTTGCCCTGGCCAGTCAGATCAGGGATCGCTGCGAGCAATAGACGGGTGTAGGGGTGTTGAGGCGTTTCAAACAGGGCATCGCGATCAGCGATTTCTACGATGCGCCCCAAATACATGACACCTACGCGATCTGCCACGTGATGCACGACTGCCAGGTTGTGCGAGATAAACAAATAGGTCAGGCCAAGCCTGCGCTGCAGATCTTTCATGATGTTCAAGACCTGCGCCTGCACTGACACATCTAGCGCCGAGGTCGGTTCATCACAGACTAAAAACTCTGGGTTGACAGCAAGCGCGCGCGCTATTGAGATGCGCTGACGCTGCCCGCCAGAGAATTGGTGAGGATAGCGACTTTGGTCACTGGGATGCAGGCCGACTTGTGTCAATAGCGCACCGACACGTTCGTCACGCTCAGCCGCACTCAGTTGGGTATGCGCGAGCATAGGTTCAGCAATGATGCGCCCGACTCGCCAGCGCGGGTTCAAGCTTGCATACGGATCCTGAAAAATCATTTGTAAACGCTTGCGTAACGCCAAGCCTTTGCGCCCTTGCATGTTCGACAAGGGCTGGCCATCAAATGTGATCGAGCCATGTGTCAGTGGATACAAGCCCACCAGCATGCGGGCAATGGTTGATTTGCCACAACCAGACTCGCCAACCAAGGCAAGCGTCTCGCCTTTACGAATCGAAAACGAAACGCCATCGACCGCACGCAACACACTGCGTGGCTTGCGCGCCAAGATACGTTCAAGCCAGGGCGATGACACATCAAACCAGCGGGCAGCGTTTTTGACTTCAATGAGTGGCTCAGGCAAAGCCTGTACAGCCTCGGACGACAGTGCGCCATCGACACGATCAGCTTTCATTGTGTCCAACCTCTGTGTGCAACCAGCACGCCACCTGTGAAACTCCACGTGTTTGAAGCTCGGGGCGCTCTAGCTTGCAACGATCCATCACTTTGGAACACCTTGGGTTGAACGCACACCCCTGAGGGATCGCGTTCAGGCGCGGCATCGTGCCATCAATCTGTACTAAGCGCTCAACATGTTGGTGAATAGAGGGGATTGAACCCATCAGACCAACCGTATACGGGTGCCGTGGCGCATGAATGACGTCACGGACTTTGCCAACTTCGGCAATACGGCCTGCGTACATCACCACCACACGGTCAGCCGTCTCGGCAATCACACCCATGTCGTGGGTGATGAGCATGACCGCAGCACCCTGTTCGCGACATAACTTTTTTAGTAACTCGATAATCTGCGCTTGAATTGAAACGTCGAGCGCAGTGGTGGGTTCGTCGGCCACGATCAGCTTGGGCTCGGCCGCCAAGGCCAGGGCAATCACCACACGTTGGCGCATGCCACCTGAGAACTGATGCGGATAATGATCGATACGTTCGCGCGCTGCTGGGATCCCAGTCGCCTCAAGCAATTCAATCGCACGGTTGCGCCCTTGCGACCAAGTGAGTGGCAAGTGCGTCACGATGGTTTCAGTCAGCTGATGCCCCACGGTATACAGCGGATTCAAAGATGTCAGCGGATCTTGAAAGATTGCACCGATCTCGCGACCACGGATTTTGCGCATCTGATCATCTGGCAATTGATCGATGCGACGCCCCGCCAGCATAATCTCGCCACCAGAGATACGCCCCGGCGGCTCAAGCAGGCCAATAATCGCAGCGCCAGTCAGCGATTTGCCCGCGCCCGACTCACCGACCACACCCACAACCTCGCCCGCTGCAATGCTGAACGACACCTCGTTTAAGGCTTTGAGCGTGCCGTGACGCGTTGTGAATTCAACGCTTAAGTTTTTAACTTCAAGAACATTAGTTGAATTGTTGGCCGCGCCCCGTTCAACAGAATTTAACGCTGCTACGCCGCCTGCACCGTTGCTCAGACCTTGAGTATTTGTCATTGTTGTCATCAGGCGGCTCAGCTTAAACGTGGGTTCAAGGCATCACGCAGCCAATCACCCAACAAGTTGACCGACAACACCAATAACACTAGCGCCGCCCCAGGGAAAATCGTAATCCACCACTCACCTGAAAACAGAAAATCGTTACCAACACGAATCAAGGTACCCAGCGAAGGTGACGTCGGGGGTACCCCCACGCCTAAAAAGGATAAAGTCGCCTCGGTGATGATCGCGGTGGCGAGGTGTACCGTTGCCAGCACGAGCACGGGCCCAAGTACGTTTGGCAACACGTGTCTGAACATAATGACCGGCGAAGAAATCCCGATCACTCGCGCCGCTTGCACATATTCACGATTTTTTTCAACTAGTGTTGAACCGCGCACGGTACGTGCATATTGAGGCCAGCCGGCCAGTGCAATCGCACCGACCAACACCGGAAACGCAATCACCTCATGCATGTCGCCCGGCACCACAACGCGCGCAACGCCGTCGATCAGTAACGCAATCAAAATTGCCGGAAACGATAACTGCACATCAGCAATACGCATAATCAAGGCATCAATGCGTCCGCCGGCATAGCCCGAGATCAGACCCAGCACAATCCCTAAAACCATCGCTCCAAACACAGCCGCCAAACCAATCAGCAAAGACACGCGCGTGCCGTACATCAGCGCAGAGAGCAGATCACGGCCCTGGCTATCTGTACCCAGCAGATACTCTTGCGTGCCGTCAACGTGCCACACAGGAGGCTTTAAGGCATCAATCAAATTGATGGTGGCAAGATCAAACGGATTGTGTGGTGCCAACACATCTGCGCCGAACGAAGCAATCAGCAAAATCGCTAACAACACTGTGGCAACAATTGCCACAGGCGTATGTCGCCACGACCACGCTAGATCACCTTCCCAAAATTTTGCGAGAGCGCTTCTCATCAGTGCCCACCCGAGTGTTTGCCTAAGCCGGCTCTTAAGCGGGGGTCGACCGCAAAATACAATAAATCCACCGTCAAATTAATCAATACAAAAATGAGAGAAATTAAACACAGATACGCTGCCATCACTGGGATATCAGCAAACTGCACAGCTTGAATAAACAGTAACCCCATGCCAGGCCATTGAAAAACGGTTTCAGTCACAATTGCGAAGGCGATGATCCCGCCTAACTGCAGCCCCATGATCGTGATCACTGGTACAAGCGTGTTTTTCAGGGCATGCCCAAAATGGATGGCTCGTCTGGTTAAGCCACGTGCGCGGGCGAATTTGATGTAATCAGTGCGCAAGACCTCGAGCATTTCAGAGCGAACCAAACGCAAGACGAGGGCAACTTGAAAGAGTGACAGCGTCACAGCCGGTAAGACGAGATGCGTCCAACCGCTTTTTGTCAGTAAGCCAGTCGACCACCAACCAAGCTTAATCGTGTCACCGCGACCGTAGCTAGGCAACCAACCCAGCGACACTGAAAAAACCAAGATCAACAAGATCCCGATCAAAAATGTTGGCAAGGATACGCCCAACAACGAAAAGGCCAAGAGCGCTTGCGACAACTTGCCGTGGCGCTTTAACGCGGTGTACACACCCAAGGGCAAGCCCACAAGCAATGCAATCAAGGCTGCGGCGATCGAGAGCTCTAACGTGGCAGGCAAGCGTTCGCGCAGCAACGTTGAGACCTTCTGACCTTGCCGCAACGACAATCCAAAATCGCCTTGAATCGCGTTCGTCAGAAAATGGTAGAACTGGACAATCACTGGGTCGCTCAGACCTAAGTCTTTACGAAGCTGATCACGCTCTGCAGGCGTACCCTCTTGCCCCAACATAATCATGACCGGGTCGCCCACGTACTGAAAGAGCACAAAGGCAAGAAGCGCAACCGCAAGCAGAACGCCCGCGGCTTGTAGCAACCGGCGCAAAATAAAAGCAAACATGGGCTCTCGACTTAGACCAGTCTTGACTGAGCTTTTGCCCAGTCAAAACTGTTAGGGGGCTTAATTGATGGTGATTCTTTCTACAACCGGACGATTATTCGGCTGATGCTTGATGTCGATGTTCTTCTTCATGGCCCAAGGGATCACTTGGTCATGCAAAGGGATGGTGCCGAACTCTTGTGCATGAATCGTGAAGGCTTCTTGAATCATCGCAGTGCGTTTGGCGTCGTCGATCTCTGTTTTGATCGCATCAATCAGCGCGTTAACTTTTGGATTTGAATAGCCGCCGTAGTTAAAGGCACCGGCAGCCCCAGTAGCCTTGCTACGAATCAGTGATTCGAGTGTGTAGTACGCATCAAACGTGGGGACACCCCAGCCAAATAAATAAATGCTGGTGTCTCCGTTAGCAACCTTTGGAAAGAAGGTTGCCCGAGGCATGGCGTTGAGTTTGGTTTTAACACCAATCTTGGCCCACATGGCTACGACAGCCTGGCAAATGGCCTCGTCGTTGATGTAACGGTTATTTGGGCAATCAATCGTAAACTCAAGATTGTTGTCGTACCCAGCCTCTTTTAATAAGGCACGAGCCTTGACTAAATCATAGGGCACTCGCTTGCCTAGCGCCTCTGAGTAGCCATGAACTTGGGGCGAAATCATCGCGCCAGTGGGTAACGACATCCCACGCATCACCGCTTTTTTGATCGTCTCAATATCAATCGCACGATAAAGCGCCTCGCGCACCCGAACGTCAGTCAGCGGGTTTTTGCCCTTGATGTTGCTGTACTTCAACTCAGGGCTTTGCAGATCCATGGCAATGTAGATAGTACGGTTTTCGTTACCATCCAACACTTTGACTTGAGAACGCAAGCGCTCGATATCCTGCGCTGCGGGATCCAACACAAAATCGACTTCACCGGATAACAGCGCTGCCGTGCGCGTAGCGTTTTGCTTAATCGGTGTGTAAACAATCTCAGTCACGTTACCCTGCTTGGTCGGCTTACCCCACCAGTTCGGATTCTCAACATAGACCGTTTTAATGTCGACCTCGCGAGATTTCAACATGTAAGGGCCTGTGCCCATCGCGTTACGCGCGGCGAAACTCTCTTCTTTTTTATTGAAATCCTGAGGCAAGGCTGCGTTGTTTTTTTCTGACCAGGCTTTACTCATGATGCCTAGTGAAGGCAACTGGCGCAACAACACAGGGTTTGGGCCTGCGGTTGAGATCTCAACCGTCAATGGATCAATCGCTTTGACGTCGCTGATCCCAGCCACGTACGACTTGAATTGCGACGAGGGTGCCATGGCACGCTTAATTGAAAAGACAACATCGTCTGCAGTGAAATCAGACCCATCATGAAACTTTACGCCAGCGCGCAACTTAAAGCGCCAAAGCGACGGATTGACTTGTTCCCACGACGTTGCTAAACCGGGAATGACCTCAAACTTGTCGTTGTAATTCAACAAGGGGTCATACACCCACAAGTTCGCCGCGATGTTCAAGCCTTCGTTTTGCGAATGCGGATCGAGCGTCAGGATATCGCCCTGACTGGTCCATTTGAAGGTTTTAGCGGTGCCTAGACTTGGCAAAAGCAACGCGGCGGCAATCGCAGCGACAAGCAGTGAACGGCGCATGGTGTTTTCCTTGAATTAAGTATTGATTGTCTAGGATATTGCCGCACTGTGGCGAGTGCGTCAATCAGAACGACAGCATTTACACGTTGAAATACAATCGCTAAGCATTTATTAGCCCATTGCTTTTATGGCAAACCACGAGCAACACCCCCTCACGAGCCAAGAGGGTGCTCGACGCCAGGACTTAGCTACGAACACCACGCTCAAGCAAGGCATCGACCACGACAACCCCCTCACCGACCGCGCCCACCATCACCGGATTTAAATCCAGCGACGCGATAGTTGACCCAGCCGCCATCATCAAACGGCCGACCGATACGGCGACCTCTGCAAAGGCTTTGACATCCATCGGTGCATCGCCGCGTACGCCATCTAACAAAGGTGCCATGCGCAAGCCGCGCAGCGCGGTCTCAACTTGCTCAAGATTAAAAGGCGGTAACAGCACGGCATAATCCTTAAGCGCCTCAACATACTTGCCGCCTGCACCGATCATCACGACGGGTCCAAACACTGGATCAAAGCGAGCACCCACCATGCACTCGTGGCGTCCTCGGCTCATCGCAGCCACGATGATACCTTCGTGGCTCACCTTCATTTCTGTAAGTTTTTTGCGTTGCGATTCAAAAATTGTGGCGGCCACATCCGCGCTTTGCACACCTAGCGCCACCAAACCAAACTCAGACTTATGCGGCACTTCGGCCGAACACGCCTTAAGCACAACAGGCCCTCCGACCGCAACAAAGGCTTCGCGCACTTCAGCCGCGGTCTGGCACAGCTGATGCTTAACGATGGGTATGCCATGCTTGGCCAACAACTTCAGGGTCTGCGCCTCGCTGCAATACGCACCAGCGCCCTCTGGCACGTGAACCGCCTGAAGATCGTGCCACGGCTCGAACGACTCGTTCATCAACGCCGTGTGTGCGGCTAACTGCCCCAGCACACCGACTGCCTGCGCTTCGTTCGCAAAGGTCGGCACGCCTGCTGCGATAAAGGGCTTGGCCACCGTATCTTGCCAGGCGGCCACTGCAACCGGCTTACCCGTCAGTGCTTCGAATTTTGCCGTATCGCGGGCAAACGCTTCGACGTCATAGCCAGCACCTGCGACAGGGATATTAATAAAAAACATATCTGCCGACGGATCTTGCGCCACGGCCGGCAACACTTCACTAAATAAATTGCTGTTTGATAATAATGCGGCTGTGATATCGATCGGATTTGTTGTGGTGGCGAAACCAGGTAAGGAGGTTGCAACCGCTTTCTGCGTCGACGCCGACAAGATCGAAAGCGCTAAGCCGTTTTCTTCAGCGGCATCGGCACCCATGACACAGCTGGCACCCGAATTACTGATCACGACCAAGCGATTACCCGTTGGACGCCAACCTTTTAAGTAAGCCTGTGCGCACAGGGCCTGCGCATGCGGATCACGCACGCGCCAAATGCCATGCTTTTTAAAGAACGCATCAACGACACGCTCTTCGTTCGCCATCGAACCGGTGTGCGTCGAAGCCGCCTGTTGCCCGCCTGCGGTACGCCCCGCCTTGACTGCGATGATAGGCAAATCACGCGTGCGTGCATACGCAGCGGTACGCGCCAAGATTTCAGGGTTGGCAATATTTTCAAGGTACAGCAACATCAGTTTGATTTCAGGGTCATGTGCAATCGCCCAGGCCATTTCAGCCACAGTGACGTCAGCCTCATTACCGGTAGCGTGTACGTGACGCACACCGATGCCACGCTCGCGCAGCAAGCCGTACACCATCGCACTCATGCCGCCACTTTGACTCAACACCGCAACAGGCCCGTCTTGCGGCGGCCGCTCAATGAACATGGTCGAGAACCCTGCAATCGCACCCGTGCCGAAATTTGCCAGGCCGTGAGTATTGGGGCCATAGATACGCATACCCGTCGCACGCCCTGCATCTGTCATGCGCTGCTGCGTGGCACGGCCTTCTGGGCCAGTCTCGCCAAAGCCTGAGGCCATCACCACCACTGACTTCACACCACGCGCGGCACAATCTTCAACCGCTTCAACAGCCTTATCGCCAGCCACCACAATCAACACAAGTTCAGGCACTTCGGGCAACTGAGCGAGTGACGCATAGCTTTTTAAACCTTGCACTTCTTCACGGCTTGGATTGATTGGATAAATCGTGCCCTTGAAGCCACCCTTTTGCATGTAATAAATTGGGCGCCCACCGATTTTATGAATATTTTCTGAGGCACCAATAATGGCAACGGTACGAGGATTTAATGCGGTTTCTAGTAAGTCAGACATAAAAATTCCGGTTGAAAGCGTAGACCGTAAAGAGACCATCTTGCTCACGCGCTCGTCTTTCTCTTAGACGGAACTTAAGCACAAGACAGCCTTAAACTTGAAGTCGTAGACGATCTAATCAAGCGTTAGCCAAGCGGTTCAAAACGCACAAGCGTCTGATCGAGGTGTTTAAAAAATGTTGCGGTGACGGCATCACCGATTTGTACGCCTGGCGTGGCGTGCCCCATCAATCGCGCACCTTCCTCGAGTGTCACCACCACGAGGGTGTAGGGTGCCAACGAACGGAAAGCATCTGAAGGTGCTCGACCGACCACAGTGACTGCATGAACATGCCCACGTCCGGATGAAGTGTGCCACACAAGCGCCTCAGCGCCGCAAAACTGACAGGCATCATGCGCCAAGGTTTGAACACGAGCGCAGGCGGTGCACTGTTGATAGCGCAACACGTGTTCTGTCAACCCTTCAAGATAAGGTTGAGCCAAAGACGTCAACACTGATTGATTGGTTGTCATGGCTTAACCCTCTCGCGACAGAATTAAACTGACGTGCGATGACATCACGCCGCCATCCGCATGGATATACGCGTGCGTGGGTGTTTTGACTTGGCGCACCCCTGCTTGCCCAGTAAATTGGCGATAGACTTCGACGGTGTGAGCCATGCCACCCGCTACACCACAGTGACCAAACGATAGCAAGCCACCATGTGTGTTTAACGGCAGCACGCCGCCTTGCGAAAAATCACCCTGTCTCACACGCTGTGCCGCCTGACCTCTCGCGGCAAAACCGATTTCTTCGAGCAGCATCAACAACGTGATGGTGAATGAGTCGTAGACGCCCAGGTAGTCAATATCGTTGGTCGTTAAACCAGCCTCTTGAAAGGCAAGCTTTGCCGCAGACCCTGCACCTGTGTTCATGACATCTTGCAGAGCGGTCAGATGCTGATGAAAATGTGCCTGCCCTGCCCCAACCATTTTGACGCGAACGCCAACACTAGGCTCTGAAGAAACAATTAACGCCATCGCGCCATCAGAAATCGGGCAGCAGTCCAGTAACCGCAGGGGCTCGGCAATCGGCTTTGACGCTAACACGTCGGCCACCGTGATCTCTTGTGTGAGATGTGAGTCAGGATGGCGGCGCGCGTTGTTACGCATCAGCACGGCAAATTCAGCAAGGTCTTCGTTGGTGATACCCGCCTCATGCATATAGCGCGAAGCCATCAAGCCGTAATACGCAGGCACCGATGCGCCGTTAGGCACTTCAAAATCCGCATGGCCAACCTGTGCAAGGGTCTGAATCGAACTGTCTCGGGTTTGACCGCTTAACCGATTTTCACCTGCCACCACCAACACATTTCGGCAACGTCCGCTTTGCACCAGTTCGCGCGCGAGCATCAGCATCGCCGCACCCGTAGCACCACCAGCTGCCATCCCGTGCGCATATTGAGGGCGCAACGAAAAACGCTCACAAAATAAGTTGGCCAACATGAGGTGCGGTAACGTGGTCGCATACCCACACAGCACGCCATCAATCTCTGCACGCACCAAGCCTGCAGACGTCAACGCACCGTTTGCTGCCTGAGCCATCAGATCGAGGGTATTGCGACCCTCGAGCCGGCCAAAGGGGGTGTTACCGACACCTTTTATATATGCTTGCTTCAAAATTTTTTACCCTTTGAGTACGATGCTTGGCTGACCCTTAAAGCTTAATATTGTTCGCCTGCGCAACCTTGCTCCACTTATCGCGCTCGATTTCGATGAAGCGCTTAAATTCGGCTGGCGTATCGCCCACAGGTAAGGCACCTAGTTCTAAAAATTGCGCCTTGATCGAATCGGTACGAACGATCGCCATCAAATGCTTACTCAGCAAATCAATTAACGGCTGTGGTGTGCCGGCAGGCGCCAACAAACCAAACCACGCCGAAACGTCGAACCCTGTTACACCGGCTTCACTCATTGTCGGGATCTCAGGTGCGCCGGGCCAACGGGTGGTTGTCGTGACCGCTAAAGCTCGAACCTTTCCAGCACGAATATTTGCCATTGACGACGGCAGATTATCAAACCCCATCGCGACCTGCCCACCAATCAAATCGATCAACATCGGCGAGCCGCCTTTGTAGGGCACGTGGACAATATCGATACCCGCCATGGTTTTAAGCAGCTCACCTGTCATGTGGGGCGAACCACCATGGCTGGTCGAGCCAAAGTTGATCGTGCCGGGCTTGGCCTTTGCTAAGGCGATTAGCTCTTGCACATTTTTGACCGGCAAATTCACATTCACAAGCAACACGTTAGGCGTGCTAGCGACCAGAGTGATCGGCATAAAGTCTTTCACCGCGTCATAAGGCGGTGGAGTTTGTAGTGCGGGGATAATGCCGTGCGAAGCGATGCTGGCAAACACCAGCGTATGGCCGTCAGGCGTTGATTTAGCCACTTGCTGCGAGCCAATCACGCCGCCTGCGCCCGGCTTGTTATCGACAACAACCGTGCGCCCAAGCGACTCACCTAAGCGCCCACTGACCGCGCGTGCGAGCAAGTCTGTTGTGCCGCCAGCGGGGTAAGGTACGACCACGCGTATCGGTCTGTCCGCAAACGTCGTTTGTGCTGATGCGCTTGGTAAGGCGAGGTATGTCGCCGCCGCACAGATCACTGAGCATCCAAACAACTTGACGGCGTTTTTGATTCTTTTCATCTTCGCTCCAGTAAAAACGTTTTTATCAGCGGGGTAACAATCTATTCTTTTGCATGAGCTCTAACCAGTCGTGCAAAGACTCTTCAGTGTCATAGCAATCAGCGAAACCATGTTTACGCAATTTAATCGTACTCAGCACTGAATCAGCCGGATGTTCAACGCCGTGCGCAAACGCCCGGTCGGTAAACTCCCAAGAGCTTGAAATGATTTCACTCAGTGTGAAAGATGCAAGGTCGTGTTTATTCGAGAGTTGCGCCCAAAGCGCCTCGTGCTGAGGCATGTTGTCAGCAAGACAGAGCGGCACAGGTTCACCCACCGGCATTTTGAACTTTGCCGCAATCGAACCCCAGATATCATGCCAAACAAGTGCGTCGCCATTCACGACGTTATAAGTTTCGTTGGCTGCGATCTCGTTTGTCGCCGCAAACTCAGCCACGCGCGCAATCAGGCGACTGTCACTAGCGCCGTTGATATAACGCCCACCGCCCGGAAAGCTTAAAGGCAAACCTTGTTCGCGCTGCAACGCTGCGTACGCACCAATGGCTGCGACAATATTCATGGGGCTAAATACCGAATAGCCGAATACGATCTGGGGGCGCAAAATGGTGAAAGTCCAAGCCGCTTTGGTCTGACGCTCACGTAATAAATCTTCTTGCAACCAGTAAAAGTTTTTATGTGGATGGCGAGGCCAATGCTCTTTTGCTGGCACACGCGCCGGCTCGACATGACCGCCGTACGCTTTGGTGCCTTGCATCAGTGTGATGTGGCGTAATTTTTTTGCGACAGGTGCAAGCGCATCAAGCAAATTGCGCAGCATCGCTTCGTTCACCGCCATCTGTTTAGGGTCTTGCCATCCCGCCACAAGCTCGGGCAACTCATAGAGTGCTGCGTAAAAAATATGCGTGACGTCTGACAGGCCTGTAGCTGCTTGCTCACAGGCTTTGCGATCCGTGAGATCAACACTGACATGTTGTGCCAAAAAGGGCAAGTTCACAAAGCGTCGCGATAAGGCGATCACGTTCCAGTCGGGCAAGGCTGCAAAATGATTCAAAGCTGCCGCACCGACCACGCCACTGGCCCCAACAATCAAAATGGTGTGTTTTTTTCTTATCACGATGTCAAACGCTAAA
>JAURJT010000058.1 GCA_030832095.1 Gammaproteobacteria bacterium
CAGTCGCCTCAAACCAATCGGGTTTGGCACGCGGTTTGTTCGACATCACAGCACTTAATGCCATTCATCAGAAGCTGCGCAAAGAGTTGGGGCAACTGGCTGGTGCGATTGATGCTTTTTTTGTGTGCCCTCACGGCCCTGATGAACAGTGCGTGTGCCGCAAGCCTTTACCGGGGCTCTTTGAAGATATTGCGAAGCGCTACGATACTGAGCTTGTGGGCGTACCGGCGGTAGGCGACTCGCTACGCGATCTTCAAGCGAGCGCGACCGTAGGCTGTACCCCGTGGCTAGTGCAAACAGGCAATGGTGCTAAGACACTCAGGCAAGGCAATCTTCCCGAAGGCACACGGCACGCCAGTGATTTGGCCCATGCCGTCGACCAAATTCTGACTCAGGCGGCCTGAGACTATGCTGATCCTGCGTGCCACACTTTACGCATTATTTTTGCTAGTGACCGTGATCCCCTATGCATTCGCCTGTTTACTCTGGTCTCCCCTGCCCTTGCACTGGCGCTACAAATTAACGATGGGTTGGCCGCAACTTGCAGCGTGGGGGGCTAAAGTGATTTGCGGTATCCGCTGGCAAGTGCAGGGCACTGAAAACCTTCCTGACGGTCCTGCGATCGTCCTGTCAAAGCATCAGTCTGCCTGGGAGACGCTCTTTTTGCCCTCTCACCTACCTCGGCAAATCTGCTTTGTTTACAAACGAGAATTACACCGCGTGCCATTTTTCGGTTGGGGGATCGCCCTGTTAGGGATGATTCCGATCGATCGCTCCAAGGGTCGTGACGCCTTCGAACAGGTCGTCAAAATTGGACAACAGCGCTTAGACGAGGGTCGCTGGCCACTTTTGTTTCCAGAGGGTACGCGCATAGCACCCGGCAAAATGGGGCGCTTCAAAATGGGCGGGGCCTTACTGGCCACGCGCACCGGTGCTCCTGTCATTCCGATTGCTCACAATGCAGGCGAACTCTGGCCACGCAATGCCTTTATTAAGAAACCTGGGCTGGTCACCGTCTCAATTGGCCCAGCCATCCCCTCGGTTGGTCTGACTCCCGAAGAGTTAAACGCAAAAGTGTTTGCCTGGATCGAAGCAGAAATGCATCGTCTCAACCCAGAGAGTTATCCCAAACCATGAGTCAACTCGAGCTGTTGCTTTCAGACACAAGCACGCCGACACCGGGCTGGCTGGTTGCGCCTGAAACCATTCCGCTCGGCGGTAAATGGCGAGTGGTGCGACATGGGGATCAAGCGGTTGGCTTCGTGCTGATTCGCTCGCGACGCCGCAGTATCGGCTTTGCCATCATTGAAGAAGGACTACGCATCACAGCCCCGAACTGGGTCACCTTAGGTCAGATTGACGAGGCCGTTGTTGAAAAAATGCCTTGGATTTTGTCCAAGCTACAAGACTGGCAGGCGCGCAAAGCTCAGCTCGCGATGGCGAATACGCGTTGGAAATCTGGCGGACAGCTGCCCTATATGGGGTGTCAAATCACCTTGCAGATTGGGGTGCCCGGCCCTCATGTTCCGCACGGCCGAGCACATTTCGAGGGTAATCACGATGCACCTGAGGCTGGTCAAACGCTATGGCTGCCGCTGCCGAACGACGCCGATACGCATCGAATGCGCGAGATGACTCAAGCCTGGCTGCAAAGTCGGGCCGCGGCATGGTTCGATCAGCGGATTCGCTATTTTTTAGAAAAAACCGGGCTCAGCATTCGACGCTGGCGCTTATCCTCAGCGGCAACCCGTTGGGGGTCGTGCACAAGCGACGGCAATATCATGTTGAATTGGCGTTTGATTCATTTCTCGCCGATGGTGATTGACTATGTGATTGCGCATGAACTTGCGCATTTGCGCGAAATGAACCACAGCCAGGATTTTTGGACAGAAGTTCAACAGCTGTATCCCGATTACCATACTGCCAAACAAATGCTGCAAAGACATACGCCGGAAGGCGTGCCAGAGATTTAAACTTAAATTTGCACGTGTATCTGGACTTGCAGCTAGAGCTGGATTTAGAGTTTGACACTTTGACTCTTTGACTCTTTGATTTTTGATTTTTGATTTTTGATTTTTCAGGAATGATCATGCGAATTCTTCATACGATGGTACGTGTCGGTAATCTTGAGCGCTCAATCGAGTTTTATACCAAGGTGCTAGGCATGCGCTTGTTACGCAATACAGAATATCCTACGGGGCGTTTTACCAACGCCTTTGTCGGCTATCAAGACGAACGCGATGGTCCTGTCCTTGAACTGACCTACAACTGGGATACCAGCGCCTACGACTTGGGTACGGGTTACGGCCACATCGCGCTTGAAGTCGACAACGCCTATGAGGTGTGCGACAAAGTGCGTGAACTAGGTGGCAAAGTCACGCGTGAAGCGGGCCCAATGAAACACGGTACAACTGTGATCGCGTTTGTTGAAGATCCAGATGGCTACAAGATCGAATTTGTACAAAAAAAGACAGCCTAAGCATTCGTCGTGAAAATCGTTATCGCCCCCGACTCGTTTAAAGAAAGCCTCTCGGCGCCTGAAGTGGCTGCTGCACTGGCTAGGGGGGTCAAACGCGCTGCACCCGACGCGCACATCATCTGCGTACCCATGGCCGATGGCGGCGAAGGTACCGTTCAGGCGGTGCTCGGTGCCACACAAAGTGAACCCCGCAGCGACTGGGTACAAAACGCGTTAGGGCGACCCATCCAAGCTCAATGGGCCTTGCTTCCTGATCAAACTGCAGTCATTGAAATGGCTTGTGCCGCAGGGCTTGAGCACATCGCACCGTCACAACGCGACGCCCTGCGAGCAACCACCTTTGGCGTTGGCGAGCTCATCAAGCACGCGCTTGATGCAGGTGCACGCCATATTGTTTTAGGCTTAGGTGGCTCGGCGACCAACGATGGCGGCGCCGGAATGCTGAGCGCCTTGGGTTTGCGTTTGCTTGATGCGCAACGCACACCGCTGGCCGCCGGAGGCGCCGCGTTAGCCAAACTTGAATTCATCGACGCTAGCAACT
Organism: Gammaproteobacteria bacterium; assembly: GCA_030832095.1. Taxonomy (GTDB): domain Bacteria; phylum Pseudomonadota; class Gammaproteobacteria; order Burkholderiales; family Burkholderiaceae_B; genus Zwartia; species Zwartia planktonica. The sequence goes on from JAURJT010000058.1 coordinate 3,021, forward strand.
TTGATTCACGTTTAGAACAGACAAAAATTACCATCGCCTCAGACGTCAACAATCCTCTTTGTGGCCCATTAGGGGCCTCTGCAATTTTTGGTCCGCAGAAAGGAGCAACTCCTGAACAGGTTCATCTACTGGATGCCGCCTTAAGCCATTTTGCGGATGTCTGTGCACAGCAACTCGGACACGACCGTCGCGACGCTGCGGGCTCTGGCGCAGCAGGAGGCGTGGGCTTTGCAGCGCACGCCTGGATGCACAGCACCTTTCGCCCAGGCGCGGCAGTGATTGCAGAAATCGGCGGGCTTGAACAGGCCGTGCAAGGCGCCTCGTTTGTGATCACGGGCGAAGGTCGAATGGATGCTCAAACGCTACTGGGTAAAACGCCAATGGGGGTGGCGCAGATTGCACAACGCGCCGGTGTACCCACGATCGCAATAGCTGGATCTCTTGGACCCGGCTATCAAGGTTTGTATCGCGTTGGTATCCAAGCCGCGTTTAGCTTGGTTTCTGGCCCAATGACGTTAGCACAGGCCTGCGAACATGTTGGCAGCCTGCTTGAAGACCGTGCTGAAGACGTGGTCAGGTTATGGCTAGCTGCAGCGAAGCACTAGCCGGACTTACGCCCGCACTGCGGCAGCATGTAACGCGTCGGCCATCGCGATAAACTTGGGCACAGACACCTGTTCTGCACGCCAAGTCGGTTCAATTTGCAAAGCCTCCCAAGGAATGAGGGCTGTCCAGGCACCTAACACACCGCGCAACATCTTACGGCGCTGTGAAAAGGCGCGCAGCACCACCGCTGCAAACAAAGACTCATCAATCGCTCGTATCCGTGTATGCGGCAGAGG
>JAURJT010000059.1 GCA_030832095.1 Gammaproteobacteria bacterium
GCGCCAGGTTTATTTTCAACAACGACGGTTTGACCGAGAGTCGTAGTTAAGTGCTGAGCCAAGATTCTTGCCACCACGTCAGTCGCGCCGCCCGGCGGAAATTGCAGCACAATTCGAATATTTTTTGTTGGCCAGGTTTGTGCACTGACCCCGAGACAGGCGATGCTAAGGGCGATTGTTGCAAAAAGACGAGAGATAAATAATCGTTGCATAAAAAACCTTTCGCGATCAAATGTGAATATCGAAACCACTGTCGCGCTGTGCTGCGCACGTTGCGACATCGTGTCTGTTGCCCTTGGTTATTCGGGCTTCATTCCAGAATCAGCAAACGCTTTTGCCCAGCCCTTTAACTGTACCTGCATAAAGTCGGCTAACTCTGCGGGTGTCGAGCCACCTAAATCAAACCCTTGTCGCGAAATTTTTTCGCGTGCTTCAGGGTTAGCTATCGCGGCGTTGAGTGCTTCACTCATACGCGTTGTAATAGCGGGTGACATGTTGGCTGGACCAAATAAGGCGGCCCAAGTATCGGCGCCAAGGGGGGGCACACCCGCCTCAGCGGCAGTGGGGATCTCAGGCATCAGGGGCGAGCGCTTAGGTAATAAAATTGCCAAAGCTTTGAGCTTGCCTTCTTTGATATGGGCTTGAGTACTGGTGGGTGTTGCAAAAGTGAATTGGACGTGCCCACCCAAAATGTCGTTGATGGTTGGGCCTTCACCTTTGTAAGGAATCAAGTTCAGATCCATCTTGGCGTCGTCTTTAAGCTTAGTGTGCATCAGTTGTGTCACACCGCTATAACTGCCGTAATTGAGTTTGCCTGGGTTTTTGCGACCATAGTCAATCAACTCCGCCGCGGTGTTGGCAGGAACCGATGGGCTTGAGACCAACACATAGATATAACGCCCAACGAGTGAGACCGGAGTGAAGCTTTTGATCGGATCGTAAGGCGGATTCTTTTTAAGCAAGGGCACCTGCATCATCGGTGTGTTCGAGGCCAAAAAATAGGTGTGCCCATCAGGCTCAGAGCGCAAGACGAATTCGGCTGCGATCGCGCCATCAGCTCCTGGCTTGTTTTCGACCACCACAGGTTGCCCAAGCGCCGAGGTCATTGTCTGGGCCAGAATGCGTGCCACAACGTCAGTTGAGCCACCAGGCGGAAATTGCAAAACAATCCTTACGGGCTTGGTGGGCCAAGTTTGAGCCGTGGCTAGCGGTGTGGCAGTCAGGCCTGCGATTGCACAGGCCAGTAGGGTGAGTTGTCGAAAGAAATACAAGGGCATAGATTACCTTCTTTGAGCACGGATCCAAAAAAGCTTCGCAGCTTTCAGCCCCGATGTTAATACGCCTGACACACTCTTGACCGTTTACACTAGAATAAACATCATGTTTTTTATAAGGGAAAACCCATGCTGCTCTATGACATGACGAGTGCCATGAATCCTCGCCGAGTACGAATTTTTTTAGCCGAGAAGGGGCTCACCATTCCAACTCGGCAGGTCGATGGCTTAAATCGTGAGAATCTGCAACCAGAGTTTTTATCAAAAAATTCACTGGGTAAAACGCCGGTACTTGAACTAGATGACGGGACGTTATTGACCGAATCTATTGCGATATGCCGTTACCTCGAAGCCTTGCATCCTGAAAAACCGCTTTTTGGTCGCAACGCCCTTGAACAAGCGCAGATCGAGATGTGGACGCGTCGAATAGAGTTTGAAATTGTGATGCCGATCATCACTAACTTTCGGCATACGGGTCAGTACTGGGTCGGTCGCGTGCCGCAAGAACCGGCCTGCGGCGAGTTTTATCATGCACGCGCGCTCGAGGCGTTTGAATGGCTAGATCGCGAACTAGTTGGTAAAGAGTTCATCGCAGCCGATCACTACACAATCGCTGACATCGTTGCCCAGTGCGGTTTTCTGGTCGGTAAAGCGACCGGCACCAGGATTCCTCCAGAGCTTAAAGAACTGACGCGCTGGTACAGCGCGATGGTAGCGCGCCCGACAGCGAGAGCTTGAGATGTCTGAATCCGCCACGACCGGCTTGGTTCAAAAAGTTTGTTTAATCGTAGGTGCCGGTGACGGTACGGGCAGTGCTGTTGCGAAGCGCTTTGCACTGGCAGGTTACACAGTTTGCGTCACCCGTCGCACCTCTGAAGCCAGTCAAGGCTTGTTGGCAGCCATTCATGAATTAGGCGGTCGTGCCATGGCGTTCACGCTCGATGCTCGTCATGAGGATGAAGTCATCAGCTTATTTCAAAAAATTGAACAAGACGTGGGCGTACTTGAAGTTGTTGTGTTCAACGTTGGTGGTAATGTACGTTTCCCGCTCTTAGAAATGACCGCACAAAAGTATTTCAAGACTTGGGAAATGTGCGCGATGGCTGGCTTTTTAGTGGGGCGTGAGGCTGTGCGCGTGATGCTGCCTAGGCAGCGTGGCACGATTTTGTTTACGGGCGCAACGGCAAGTTTGCGTGGCGGTGTTGGGTTCAGCGCCTTCGCGGGCGGCAAGGCCGCACTCAGGGCGCTTGCTCAAAGCATGGCACGCGAATTCGGTCCTCAAGGTTTGCACGTGGCGCACGTTGTTGTTGATGGCGTGATCGACTCTGAACGTGTACGCACCACCCAACCAGAGCGCGTGGCGGCCTTGGGCCCTCAAGGGTTGCTTGAGCCTGATAGTATCGCGCAAGCGTATATGTGGTTGCATGAACAGAATCCCGACGCGTGGACGTTCGAGCTTGATCTGCGCCCTGCTAAAGAAAGATGGTAATTGAACATTTTTTATATATTGAGAACTCTATGACTATCGAATCGCAAAACAGTGCTGCAGTGAAAAATCAGTCTCCTCCCATCTCACGTTTTTCGATCCCAGAGCTGTCCGATCTGCCAACAGACATTCGAGAAAAAATTCTTGCGGTGCAAGAGAAGTCTGGTTTTGTACCGAATGTATTTTTAGTGTTGTCGCGCAGGCCCGATGAGTTTCGCGCTTTTTTTGCGTATCACGACGCGTTGATGGTGAAAGATACGGGTAGTTTGACGAAAGCCGATCGCGAAATGATTGTCACGACCACCAGTGCTAAAAATAATTGTTTGTATTGCGTGATGGCGCACGGCGCAATTTTGCGTATTTATGCAAAAAATCCGCTGGTGGCTGATCAGGTGGCAGTGAATCACCACAAAGCTGACATCACACCTAGACAAAAAGCAATGCTCGATTTTGCTGTGAAGGTATGCCTTGATTCACAGTCGGTTGGCGATCAGGATTATGCCGAGTTACGCGCGCACGGTTTTGATGACGAAGATATTTGGGATATCACCGCCATCACCGGTTTTTTTGGGATGTCTAATCGCATGGCCAATGTGACCTCGATGCGCCCGAACGATGAATTTTTCATGCTCGGGCGTTTACCCAAAAATAAGTGACACCAGGCTATGGCCTAACCTCATCTCACCAAGTGACGCAAAATCACTCGTCAATCTTGGCGCCCGAATCCTGAATCGCTTTCGCGAACTTCACGACTTCGGCGCGCAGATGTGTATCAAACTCTGGGGCACTCATCAGCTTGGTGCTAAACCCCATTTCTTTGAATTTGTCTTGCAAATCGGGTAGTGCCAGTGCGCGGTTCACATCTGCGTTGAGCTTGTTGACAATTGCAGGCGGAGTCGCGCTTGGCGCGTACAGGCCAAACCAAGACACGACATCAAAACCGGGCAATCCTGACTCAGAGACTGTCGGGACATTAGGTGCCGCAGCAACGCGTTCGCCGCTTGAAATCGCCAGCACTTTGATTCGTCCACCGCCTGCGTGCTTGATCGAGGTTGGGATCGGGTCGAACAGCATTGGGATCTGACCGCCTAATAAGTCGGTTAAAGCAGGCGAACCTCCTTTGTAAGGAATATGTCGCATTTGCACACCAGCCATCGTTTTGAAAATTTCGCCAGCTAAATGCGCACCACCGCCGGGCCCGCTCGAACCATAGTCAAGTCCGTTCGGTTGCGTCTTGATGTACGCAATGAGTTCTTTGACAGAGTTGGCCGGCACCGTTGCGTTCACAATTAGCAAAAAGGGTGCAATCGCAATATGGGCCACCGGGACAAAATCCTTTAAGGTGTCATAGGGTAGCTTTTTATAGAGACTCAGATTGATCGAGTGTTGGGTACCCTGAAGTAATAAGGTGTAGCCGTCAGCAACCGATTTTGCGACAAGCTCTGAACCGACCGTCCCACTGGCACCGGCTTTGTTTTCAATAATGGCTTGCTGTCCCCAGGCTTCAGTCAGTTTTTGACCTAGAATTCGAGCGACAACGTCGGTGCCTCCACCCGCAGGGAAA
>JAURJT010000010.1 GCA_030832095.1 Gammaproteobacteria bacterium
CAAACTTGCCGTGTTGGTACCGAATGCTCGCGGCGCTGAACGTGCTGCGGCAGCCAAGGCTGATGTCATGGTGGGTTTTATTTCGGCCAGCGAAAGCCATTGCAAAACCAATCTGAATAAAACGATTGACGAAGCGATTGCAGATTTTGCACAAGTTGTGCCAATCGCGAATCAGTGGGGCATTGCCATGCACGGTGGCCTAGCCACTGCCTTTGGTTGCCCGTTTGAGGGTGATGTACCGATCAACAATATTTTGAAGATCGTGGGCGCCTATCATGCCCACGGTATTCGTCGCATTGGTTTTGGCGACACCACAGGGATGGCGACACCACCGGTTGTGACCCGCACGGTTGAAGCGGTGCGCAATAAATTTCCTGATGTGCAAATCGCGTTGCATTTTCATAACACCCGCGGCGTGGGCTTAGCCAACGTCATGAATGGTTTGCAACTCGGCGTGCTTGAGTACGAATCATCGATCGCCGGCCTAGGTGGTTGCCCCTTTGCGCCAGGCGCCACGGGCAATATTTGTACCGAAGACTTGGTGTACTTGTTGCATGAATGCGGCTACGACACCGGCATCGATCTCGACAAACTGATTTTGGTTGCGAAAGAAGTCGAGAAGATCGTTGGGCGCCAGTTGCCTGGTCAGATGATGAAGGCTGGCCCAAGGCTTAAGCTGATGTCGACGGCTTCGGTGCGCACTGCGGTGGGTTGATCTTAGTGATGCAATATAGCTTGCACACGCAAGTTTAGTAAAAGAAACGCCCTATGTTGTAGGGCGTTTCTTTTTAAGAGGTCGTTTCGTGGCCGTGACCAAGGCTCTAATATGGCCAATGCGATACCCAGACTATTTCCAGCTGAGGTTCAGCTTCTTATGTGATGTTGCACAGTCTCTCAAATAGAGATTAATCAGGCTTTGATAGGGAATCCCAACTTCTTCTGAGATGGTTTTAAAGTAAGTCACCGAGTCTTCATCAAGTCGAATCGTTATTGGTCTTTTTAACTGCGATGCGTACGGATTTTTGCGAGCTTTAGAAAAATCATATTCTTTGCGCATAAGTCACCTTTGGTAAGCTTTTAATTCTTGGGTGGTTGCTTTTCGAGCCGAAATAATTCGAATGATATTGCCGTGAATCCGATAGCAATGGCATACAACAACGACCCGAAGCAAATGGCTGAGCCCTAATAAAATGAATCTTTCTTCGTCGGCAGAATGAGCTGGATCATCGATTAGTTTCGCTCGCTCATCATAGAAAGCCGACTTGGCTTCTTCAAATGAAATTTTGTGCTTTTTTAAATTAGCCGCTGCTTTACGAACATCCCAGTCGAATTGAATTGAGTTCATATGTACATTGTACTTATGAAAATCTGCTGACGCAAGATGCGACTACAAGCGCATATTAGGTGAAGGAACGTATTGCATAAGCGTCACCTCGCACCTAATCGATGATTTTGATTTTTCTTCAACTTCTGAGGACCTCAACTTTAGGTCAGCACTTGTTGCAATTTACGTCGTGGCATGCTCCCCAGCAATCTTCCCAAACACCGCGCCACGCATGACTGACGTGGCGCCGGTATACACCTGGTGATATAACCCCGTCGCCTCGCCGGCTGCGTACAGCCCTGGCATTGGCCTACCATCGTTATCCACCACCTGACTGTCTTTGTTGATTTTGATACCGCCATAGGTAAAGCAGATGCCGGGGATAATCGGGTAGGCCATGAAAGGACCTTGGTTGATCGGGCGTGACCAGTTGGATTTTGGGATCTCAAGATTGGTGGTCGCTAAGCCGTCAAGTTCAAACGGTAAAAACTTGCCGGTTGGGCAACTGTTGTTGTATGCGGCGACTGTTGCACTTAAAGCGGCGGCGGGTAGGCCACAGGCTTGTGCCAGCTCTGCCAAGGTATTGCCTTGAATCACAGGTTGATCGGTGCGGATGCTTTTTTTCCAGTTTGGCACATCGTGAATACTTTGATCAAAGATCACATAGCAAATGCCGTCAGGCTGCTCACCAATCGCACGCGAGATATGGTCGTAGTTCACGTCTACCAAACCTGGCGCTTCATCTAAAAACCGTTTGCCGTGTTTGTTGACCAAGATCCCGTAGGTGAAGTTCATGACCAGTGCTTCGGTAGCGCCCGAGCGCGGATCAAGTGGCTCGGCGTGATACGAGCTGAAGTCGCCTGCGGGGGCGGCACCAGCGGCCAGCGCCATGCGGATGCCTTCGCCTTTGTTGTAATAGCCGCCTTTGGCAACGGGGCGTACAAACTTGGCAGCTTGACCAAGGTACTGCGTCAGCATTTCGGGATTGCCCTGAAAGCCGCCCGAGGCAATCACCACGGCTTTGCCGTGCAGCAGTAATTCTTGGCCCGCACGGTCTGCGGTGGTGACGGTGGACCGTGCACCTTGACGGCTCAAGCCGCGTGCAGTGGTTTCGTACAGGCAAGTGACACCTTTTTTAAGCGCGTAGGCGCGTAACGCTTCGATCATGGCTAAACCGCCACCGACTGGCATTAGGCGGGGCGCTGCGGCAGTTAAAAAATAGGTCGGCAAAAAATCAAACTTGATCCCGTATTGTTTCAGCCACGTGACGGTGGGCCCCGCCATGTTTGCCAGGGTTGAAACGATTTCAGGATCGGGCATGCCATGGGCTTTGACGTAGGGCGGCCATTGTTCGTAAGGCGCGCTTGCGGCCTCAATGATATTGGGATCAAGATGAAACCCCGCGTTCGATACCAAGCGTTCTTCAAAGTCGTCGCTGACCTCAGTTTCGCTTTTCATCCGAAAATAAGACTCGGTCCAGCGGGTGTTGCCACCAAAGTCTGGCTCGGGCGAGCGCTCGATGACCACGACGCTGGCGCCTTTGTCTGCAGCGGCCACAGCGGCCGACAAACCGGCGATGCCGCTGCCGATGATCACGAGATCAAAACTCATTTCGTGGGGGGTATGTTGTGCTTGAGTCATATTGGGTACCAAATCAGCCTAGGATTGCGTAAATTAAACCATGCGGCCGCCCGGATGCGAACCGAGCAAAACAGAGGCACAATAGCGCAAACAGTCGTCAATACAAAAATGGCAACACCAAAAAGGGGATTTCAGTGCAACTCAAGGCTATCGTAGCGGCTTCGGCGCTCTTGCTGACAAGCACCTTGGCAAACGCCCAAAGTGAACCATATCCCTCAAGGCCCGTTAAGTTAATCGTGGGCTATCCAGCAGGTGGAGCCTCAGACGTTACAGCTCGTGCGGTTGCGAACAATTGAGTCATTGCGACGCAAGCCAGTTAAAAAATAAAGCTTCTTATTCGGATCACTTATGAAAATCTGGCATCAAAGTTTTACGGTCTTGGGCGATTTGGGCCCTTATAGCGATGCGCTCAAAGCGCACTTCGCGCGTGTGGCGCGCCCGGATACGCAAATTGATATGCATGGCATGTCGCCCGGTACCTACTCTTCAAACTACCCTGGGTCTGATATCAGACACGCGGCGTTGTTTCATCTGCACGGCATGCAGTTCATGCAGGCTGGTGTGTTGGCGCAAGAGCAGGGCTACGACGCTTATGCGGTCAGCACCTTACCTGATCCAGCGTTACGCGAAATCCGTGCGTTGATTGATATCCCGGTGATTGGCTACGGCGAATCAGCCATGTTCACCGCCTGTTTGCTGGGCCGAAAGTTTGGTGTCTTGGCGTTCATTGAAGACTTCAACGAATTACTTGCGCAAAATGCTGAAAGCTATGGTCTAGCCTTGCGCTTTGCCGGTGCAGCACCGGTAGGCTTTACGTTTAATGATGTGTTGAAAGGGTTCTCAGACCCTACCGAACTCATCGAAAAATTTAAAACCGCAGCGCGTAAATTGATCGCCCAAGGTGCTGATGTGATCATTCCTGGCGAGGCGCCGTTGAATGTGTTGCTGGCGCGTAATGGGGTGACTGAGGTGGATGGCGTCAATGTGATGGATTCGTTGGGCACCTGGGTCAAGCACGCCGAGATGATGGTGGATTTACGTCGCCTATGCGGCACCAAGCCAAGCCGCGTGGGCTATTACCATCGCTTGCCAGAGCTTGAGCGTGCCAAAGAGGTCTTTGCCTTTTATGGTTTGGATAAGAGGCTGCCTGGCGTGTGATGAAAAATTTAACCAAGTACAGTCAGGAGCACAAAATGGATCACACCTTTGATGTTGTTGTTGCGGGTTGCGGTGTCGCAGGCTTATCTGCCGCCGTGACCGCCGCTGAGCGCGGTTTAAAGGTTGCAGTACTCGAGCGCGCCTCACGTGAAGATCGTGGCGGCCAAAGTCGTTATACCGAAGCGTATTTTCGGATGAAGGCCTTGGATCAGGTCACTGATGATTTTGAAACGCACTTAGCGGATAACTTGGGTTTGTATCCAGAGCCTGACTTGATGGCCGAGATGGCAACGGGGCGTGAGAACTGGTCGCACGCGACGCGCACCTTAGCGATCCCCGATACCGAAGTGATCGGAAACTTTGCCGAGCAAGTGCCGCCTACGATTAAATGGCTGCAAAGTGTGGGCGTTAAGTTTGATTTTTTACCCACGCAATTTTTGACCGCTACGCAGCCGCGCTTGTTGCCCGTGGGCGGCGGGGCAGCGTTGGTAGATGCACTTGCCGCACAAGCTGAAAAATTGGGCGTCACATTTTTTTATTACACGACTGCACGCCGTTTGTTATTAAACGATGATGGTGTAGTGACGGGTTTATTTGCGCAACAAAAAGGCACGCAGAGCGTGCGATTTCACGGCAAGGTGGTGTTGGCCTGTGGTGGCTTTGAGGGTAATCCAGCGTTGCAGTCTAAATACATCGGCCCACGCTCGGTGTATTTGCGCCCGATTTGTAAGGGAGCGTATTTCAATCGCGGCGAAGGCATTGAGATGGCGCTCGATATCGGTGCAGCACCGTCGGGCGATTTTGGCAGCTATCACGCAGAACCAATCGATCCTCGTTCGGGCGTGTCTGAGCCTTCGGTGTTTATTTTTCCGTATGGGATCTTGGTCAACAAATCTGGCAAGCGCTTTGTCAACGAGGCACCGGGCACGGTCGATGCCTGGTACGAACGCATTACGCGTCGTATCTACGAACAAGAAGAAGGCTTGTCTTATGTCATTCTTGATCAACGCATGAAAGATATCCCAAACTACCGTCTTGCCATTCGAAGTGATCAACCCGCGATTGAAGCTGATACGATCGAGGCGCTTGCTGCCAAGTTGGATATTCATCCGCAAACCTTGAAAGACACTGTCGCACAGTACAACGCCGCGTGTCCTAAAACGGGCAACTATGATCCCTTAAAAGTCGATGGTATGGCCACGCAAGGTTTGCTGCCGGCCAAAAGTAATTGGTCTTTGCCCATCGATCGCGGCCCGTTCATGGCGTATCCAATTATCTCGGCCAACGTGTTTACCTTTGGTGGATTAAAGGTCGATCCGCAAGGGCAAGTGCTTGATACCGATGGTTACGCAATCCCCAATTTGTATGCGGCTGGCGAAGTCATTGGTATGTATTACACCAATTACACCGGGGCGACCTCGGTGCTAAAAGGCTTGGTGTTTGGTCGCTTGGCGGCTAACAATATTGCCGATCAACACTAGGAATTTTCTATGTACGCAGCACAATTTTTGTCAGGGCGCGTTGCGCTGGTCACCGGCGGTGCAGGCGGCATCGGCGCTGCTGTTTCTGAGGCGCTCGCGGCCTATGGCTGTCAGGTTGTTGCTGCCGATTTGCCCAACCGCCTAGGTGCAACGGACACAGGTGGCGGCATTGAACACGTTGCGTTAAACGTGTGCGATGCCTCTGACATCGCGCACTGTGTGCAGGGCGTTGTACAACGACATGGTCGCTTAGATATTTTGGTGAATGTGGCCGGTGTTGTGTCGGTGGGTAGTGCGCAAAACATCACTGAACAAGAGTGGGATCGCGTCATCGACATCAACCTGAAGGGCACTTTCTTGTGCTGTCAGGCCGTGATCCCTGTGATGAAGCAGCAGAAGCTTGGTCGCATCATCAACATTGGCTCGGTGCTCGGTAAAAACGGCGGCAATCCTCGCCCGTGGCTCGATCCCAAAGAACAAGACCGTGCTGGTAACGTGGCCTACGGAGTGTCTAAGGCTGGAGTACACATCATGACGTCTTATCTGGCAAAAGAGCTGGCAACGTTTGGCATCACGGTGAATGCCGTTGCGCCGGGCCCGGTTGCTTCGGCAATGACGACGACGTTTCCGCAAACGCTGAAAGACTTGATCCCCGTGGGGCGTATGGGCAAAGCCTCTGAAATCGCCTCGGCGATTTTGTTTTTGGCGTCGCCCGAGTCGGGCTTTGTGACGGGTGAGATTTTGGATGTCAATGGCGGGCTGTGGTCTGATTAAGGCTTGAAAAATTCGCCTATGACTGCCATATTGCATTAAAGTATCGACAAGCGAGTTTTACCTTTTTCAAAGAGATCAGCGATGCCCTACTGTTCAGCCTGTGGCACGAAATGTGCAGATGACGCCAAGTTCTGTAGCGCCTGTGGCAAGGCCCTTGTGGCCGCCTCCGCTGTAGAACAGCCTAGCCAGCCCACAGACAATGTTGCGCCAGTGATTCAGGTGATTGCCCCAACTGCGCCTTTGAAAGCCTTTGATAATCCGGCCGAACTTTGGAAGATGTTTTTTTATGTTGCCCTGTTTAATTTGGGCATTTATTTTTTAACGACCTCAGCAGCCGAAAATGGTGGTTATAGCTCGGGTTTTAACTTTCTGTTTTTTGCCGCTTATTTTGCGCTTGCTTACTTCTTGGTCAAGGTACAGGCCTTTGACAAAGGCCGCGCATTTTGGCTGTTGCCCTTGATTGCGTTTCACTTGTGGGGTTATCTGCAAGGGATTGCAAGCAGCGATGATCTTGAATACGCCACGACCTTTGATAATTACGATACGTTTATAACCGGCATCCCAGAGATGGTCATCCTGACCAAATTGTTTTTGGTGTTACGCCAAGGTGCAGCAAAGTAGCGAGTGGCTTGTGTGAAACAAGACGCTAGCTAGGTCTCTTAGCATTTGACCGTTTGAATCGACAGACTCTTTACTTGACTATAAAGTGCGACAGGCCTTGAGTGACGCGGTAGTCGGTCGCCTCTTTCATCACGCCTTTTGAGTCTTGATACTGATATACGTTGACCTTGTTATCGAGTTTGATAATTGTAAAAACCGACGTTGTCAGCTGCCGTTTTGATTTGTCTTTTTTGACGATTTCGCAGACTTGCCTGAGTAGGTTGGGATCATCGTACGGCCTGCCGTTACGGTCTCGAATGAAGTCTTGAATGACGTGGCTGGCGATGAGTTTTTGATAAATTTTGTTGCCAATCACTGACCACTCCCAGCTGGTATTGGCCAAGCAAGATATCTTCAGCCCGTCAGGGGTGGTCGTGACGTATTGCGCCTGTTCGCTGATCGTTCCGTTGGGTAGATAGTCTTGAACATATTGAGCCATCATCGAGAAGCTGTCGGTTCTGGTGTCGACCTTCTGATACCACTTTCCGATCAATAGATTGTTAGTATCGTTGTCGGTATTGTTGGCTTTTTGCGGCGCAACAACGATGCGATCCATCACCCATTTGGCATTTTTTTCACCTTCGAAATACAAGCGGCCGTCTGCCTGCAACACCACATTGACGCGATAGAACTTTCCGTCGGTATAGACCTGCTGGCCTGAGAACGTTGTGGCTGAGGTCGCACTCAACTGGATGATATTTTGACCCACTTGAAAATTTGGGCTGTTAGTACTCGTTGCAATTCCCACGCCATTTTTGAGCGTATAGCTATAACCCCATTGCGTGCTGTACCAGTCGCCGTCAAGACGCTGGATCAGTGTTTGTGCCGACGCGCTGGTGACCCATAAAAGGGTAATGACCAGCACCTTCAAGAACTTATTGATGCAAATTTGGAACATGATGAGTTGTGCCGTGTTGTGATGACAAGACGTTCGCTAACACCTTGGGCCGATGAATGACTAAGTATCGCGCAGGCAAGCGCAAGCCATAATATGATTTAATTATCATGGTGGCAATCAAGATTTTGTTTTAAGACTCGGTCGCGGACAAACCTTTGAGGTAGGCGGACCCCACGTCTACATCTGGTCAGCCATACTCATTTTCGGATGGGCAGCGGAGTGAACCCACCCGTCGTCACGAGTAGTAGTTCACCATTAGTCTGTCATTTCAATCTTGGCTTGTTTCAACACAGCGCCCCAGCGTACGTATTCGGCGCTAACAAATTTCTGAAATTCATCAGATGACGCCATCAGCCCAGAAGGCAGGGCGATCTTTTCGAGTTGAGCCATCACCTCGGGTTTTCTTAAGGTGAGTGTTAACGCCTCGTTGATGCGGTTGATCACCGTCGCAGGCGTTTTGGCTGGTGCAAAGAGTCCGATCCAACTGATTGCGATAAAGCCCGGCACAGTCTCTTGCGCGGTTGGTACGCTAGGCAAAACGCTTAAGGGCTTTTCGCTTGAAACAGCTAAGGCGGTTAAGCGACCGTCCTTAATTAATCCGAGTAAAGGGGGTGTGTCCATCATGGTGGCGTCAACGTGACCGGCGGCAGTATCCGCGATCGCGGGCGTAGCACCCTTGTATGGCACATGAACAAATTTACCTTTGGTGGCGATCTTCAGCAACTCAATGGCTAAGTGTGGAAACCCACCTACGCCCGCCGAAGACATCGTGATCTCGCGCGTTTGCGCCAGCGCGATCAGCTCTGCCAATGTCTTGACGTTGGGCAACGTCGGGCCCACGGCGATAGTTTCTGGCGTGAAGCCAAGCATGTTGATCGGAATCAGATCTACGCGTGGGTCATAAGGGGGCTTGCGCATGATCTGTGGCGTGAGAACGGTGGGGCTAAGGCTCGACACCAATAAAGTGTGGCCATCTGGTGTCGACCGAACAACCGAGCCTGCTGCAATGGTGCCACTGGCGCCAGCCTTAATTTCGATAATGACCGACGTTTTCAAGGCCTCGCTTAAGTGAGGCGCGATCAAGCGCGCGACGAGGTCGTTAGAGCCTCCGGCCGGGAAGCCCACGACCAGTGTGATGGGCTTTGCTGAAAAGTCTTGCGCTGTTGCGCTAGGCAAGACCGATAGCGTGCTTGCTGAGATCAGCGCAAGCGCGCAGAGTTTCAAGGCGAATGAGGGCATTGGGTGTCTCCGGAGATTTTTTTTTATTGATGCCCCTACTATATACGCTAGCGGGTCAAAGAAGTGTATCCCGAGCGGTTGTACAAACAAGGCCAGTGGCTTGAGCCAACAGCCACCAGGGAGGCATCTCAGGTGCGATCTAAATATTTGTCTCGGGTTCGCTCAGGCGCTATGTTGCGCCTTTTGTTGGCTGTCTGGCGCAACTTACAACACAAAGCGCGCCAGATCCTGGCTTGCCGCAGCTTCTGCAAGCTTCTCGTTCACGTACGCAACATCAAGCGTCACTGTTTTGCCGCTGCTGCTTGCCGCATCAAACGACAGGTCTTCAAGAAGCTTTTCCATCACCGTGTACAAGCGCCGTGCGCCGATATTTTCGGTGCGCTCGTTGACTTCAAAGGCAAGCTCAGCCAAGCGCGCGATCCCCTCGTCGGTAAAGTTAAGATGTACGTCTTCGGTGGCTAGCAAGGCGCTGTACTGTTTGGTGAGAGAGGCGTCGGTGTCGCACAGAATACGAACAAAATCTTTCGCTGTCAGCGAATCAAGCTCAACCCGAATGGGAAAACGCCCTTGCAGTTCGGGGATCAGATCCGAGGGGCGCGACAAATGAAAAGCCCCTGAGGCGATAAACAAGATGTGATCGGTACGGATCATGCCGTACTTAGTGGTCACTGTTGTGCCTTCGACTAAGGGCAAGAGGTCGCGCTGCACGCCCTGGCGAGACACATCGGCGCCACTTGTTTCTTGGCGTGCCGCGATTTTATCAATCTCGTCTAAAAACACAATGCCGTGTTGCTCAACTTTGTGAATCGCGATCGTACGCAAGTCGTCTTCGTTGACGCGTTTTGAAGCCTCTTCATCAGTCAAAAGCTTGAAGGCCTCTTTCACAGTCATCTTGCGTGATTTCTTTTTCTCACGCGCCAGACCGGCGAACATACCTTTTAATTGCTCGGCCATATCCTCCATGCCAGGTGGCGTCATGATATCCATCTGCGGGGCGTTGGCAGAGACTTCAATTTCGATTTCAGTGGCATCCAGATGCCCTTCGCGCAAACGCTTTCTGAAGGTCTGACGCGTTGCAGTCTCTTCGCGAATTGGCGAGCCGTCGGCAGCGCGCGCTGGCACTAACAGCACATCCAAGATGCGGTCTTCGGCCGCATCTTCGGCTTGCGTGCGCACGCGCTTCATTTCGTGTTCACGCGTTTGCTTGATGGCGATTTCAGCGAGGTCGCGGATGATGGTGTCGACATCGCGCCCGACATAACCGACCTCAGTAAATTTTGTGGCTTCGATTTTGATAAAAGGCGCGTCGGCAAGCTTCGCTAAGCGTCGGGCGATTTCAGTTTTTCCCACACCCGTCGGGCCAATCATCAAAATATTTTTGGGATGAATTTCGGTGCGTAGGGGCTCAGCGACTTGTTGGCGACGCCAACGGTTACGCAGAGCAACAGCGACCGAGCGTTTGGCGCGATCTTGTCCGACGATATGCTTATCGAGTTCAGACACAATTTCACTGGGGGTCATGGTTGAGGCTGACATGCTTATTCCAGAGTTTCAATCAGATGTTGTTGATTGGTGTAAATGCAAAGGTCGCCGGCAATTTCTAACGACTGTTTGACGATGACTTCAGGGCTGAGTTCGGTATTGCGTAACAGAGCGAGTGCTGCCGATTGTGCGTAGGCGCCCCCCGAGCCAATAGCGGCGATGCCGTTTTCGGGTTCAAGGACATCGCCGTTGCCGGTGAGCACTAAGGTGTGATCCCGATCGGCCACGATCAGCATTGCCTCAAGGCGACGCAACACTCGATCGGTGCGCCAGTCGCGTGTGAGCTCGACGGCCGAACGCATCAAGTTGCCCTGATGCTTTTCTAGTTTGGCTTCGAAGCGTTCTTGCAAGGTAAAGGCATCGGCCGTCGCGCCCGCAAAGCCCGCCAGAATCTTGTCGTGATACAGACGTCGAATTTTTCGTGCGGTCGCCTTAATCACAATATTGCCGAGTGTGACTTGGCCATCGCCGCCAAGGGCAACGTGATTGCCGCGCCTCACGCTGATAATGGTTGTGCCGTGAAATTGTTCCATGCTGAGACTCGATCGTAAAAAAGGCACACTCGAAGTGCTGTGAGTGTGCCTTGTGGATTTGCCCTGTGGCTTTACCGTTAGGGTCTAAATAGATAAAAGCGAGTGAGCTTTCTGCGTTGACGCGTCAAGCTCACCTCATCGCGATTTAATCCCCAAACATTTTTTGACGCATCTCGCGACGCTCTTGCGCTTCGAGAGACAAGGTTGCGGTGGGCCGAGCTAACAGACGGCGCAGGCCGATGGGCTCGCCAGTTTCGTCGCACCAGCCGTACTCGCCGCTGTCGATACGTACGATGGATTGTTGTACTTTTTTCAGTAGTTTGCGTTCGCGATCACGGGTGCGTAATTCAAGTGCATGCTC
>JAURJT010000011.1 GCA_030832095.1 Gammaproteobacteria bacterium
CAATGTGTTTGACCACAATGCGCCGTTTGCCCTCATGGCGCACCACCTGAACGGCTGTCGAGCCTGAGGCCGTTCTTGTCTTTCGAGTTGTGAGATCGCCGCGCATGCCCAAAAGATAGCATTAGTGCGTAAACTCGAGAAATCAAAAAACGTAACTAATTGAAAAATAATAACTAATTATTCAGACCTATCAAATATCAGCAAAAGTGGCAGAAGTCAGGAAGACAAAGAACACCATAACCGCCACACCTAAATACGCTAGGGCAATTGCCCCACGGTAACCATAGTGTGAAAACGAGTACAGAAGCGGCCACAGGGGTATCGCACCAGTGTGTTTTGCGTAAAGTGGGAAAACCCTGCGCTTCTTGGCAGGGCGAAGGTGCCTTGGTTTAACCTCGTACTGTCGCGAAACAACTTTACAAGGCGTTAGCCCTTTTATTCGACGGTCACGCTCTTGGCCAAATTGCGGGGCTTATCGACGTCGGTGCCACGCGAGCACGCGGTATGGTATGCCAATAACTGCAACGGCACAGTATGCAAAATCGGAGACAACAAGCCATAGTGCTCAGGCATGCGGATCACATGTACGCCCTCGGCGCTCACGATACGTGTATCCATGTCGGCAAATACATAGAGCTCGCCGCCGCGCGCGCGTACCTCTTGAATATTCGATTTGAGCTTTTCTAGCAACGCATCATTGGGTGCAATCGTCACCACGGGCATTTGCTCGGTCACCAGCGCTAAGGGGCCGTGCTTAAGTTCGCCTGCTGGGTAAGCCTCGGCGTGGATATAGCTAATCTCTTTGAGCTTCAGTGCGCCCTCAAGCGCGATCGGGTAATGCATACCGCGCCCTAGAAAAAGCGCGTTTTCTTTGGTCGCAAAGCGATCAGCCCAGGCCATAATTTGTGGCTCAAGCGCGAGCACGGCACTAATCGCCGCAGGCAAATGGCGCAACGCTTTAACGTGGGCGGCCTCTTGTTGTTCGGTTAACTGACCATGCACCTGCGCCAAGGCCAGTGTCAGCATGAACAACGCCGTCAGCTGGGTGGTAAAGGCTTTGGTGGATGCCACCCCGATCTCAACACCAGCCCGAGTAATGTAGGCAAGCTCGCACTCGCGCACCATCGCACTGGTTGACACGTTGCAAATCGTCAGCGTGTGCTGCATGCCAAGCGAACGCGCATGTTTTAACGCTGCAAGCGTATCGGCGGTTTCGCCAGACTGCGAGATCGTGACCACTAAAGTGTTAGCGTTAGGTACGCTGTCGCGATAACGGTACTCACTTGCGATCTCAACTGAGACCGGAATTTTTGCAACCGACTCAATCCAGTATTGCGCAGTGAGCCCCGCGTAATAGCTTGTACCGCACGCCAAAATCAATACGCGATCAATCTGTTTAAAGATCTTGTACGCCTTGTCGCCAAACAATTCAGGGGTAATCGACTCAACATCTTCAAGCGTATCAGCGACAGCGCGCGGTTGCTCAAAAATTTCTTTTTGCATGTAATGGCGATACGGGCCAAGCTCTGCCGCACCGGTATGCACCTGCACCGTATTGATCTTGCGAGTGACTTGCTTACCGGTTGCGTCCATGATCCAGACATTGCCAAGCTGCAGGTCGGCCACATCACCATCTTCAAGATACACAATTTGATCAGTCGTACCGGCCAACGCCAAGGCATCCGAGGCCAAAAAGTTTTCGTGTTGTCCGCGGCCAATCACTAAGGGCGACCCGTAACGCGCCGCCACAATACGGTGTGGCTCGTCACGACAAAACACCGCAATCGCGTAAGCGCCTTTCAATCGCGTCACGGCCTGCTGCACAGCCTCGAGCAGGTCACCGTGATACAGATGATGAACCAGGTGCGCGATCACTTCGGTATCGGTTTGGCTTTCAAATAGATAGCCCACCGCTTGTAATTCGGCGCGCAGCTCTTCGTGATTTTCAATGATGCCGTTATGCACCAGAGCAATGGTGGGCGTCTCTTGGCCCGGGCCAGAAAAATGTGGGTGGGCGTTGCGCGTGACGGGGGCACCATGCGTGGCCCAACGCGTGTGCGCAATGCCCGTGAACCCAGTGATGTGCTCACGGGCAATCGTGTCGGCCAATTCAGCCACCCGCTCGGTGCTGCGGGCGCGTCGCAAGCCGCCATTGTCAAACACCGCAACACCGCACGAATCATAGCCACGATACTCAAGACGACTTAGCCCTTCGAGCAAAATCGGTGTAATGTCTCTTGAAGCGACTGCACCCACAATGCCACACATAAAGATCTCCTAGTCGTGCAAGCATTGTGCCCAATTTAATATGAAATTTTATGTCTATTTATTGCTTATTTTGGAATTAATAGCCGAAAAACAAGATTAATGAAATATAATTTCATTAATTAAATTTTAGTGTCTTTAAATATTATCCGATGGATACCGGCGCACTCGATGAGCTTGACCTACGCATCCTTGAGCAACTACAGCAAGATGCGAGCGTCACCAATCAAGAGCTGGCCGAGCTCGTGCATGCCTCACCACCCACCTGTATGCGCCGCGTGCGCCGACTCTCTGAGTCGGGCATCATTCAAAAGCAAGTTGCGATCGTTGATCCGGCCAAAGTTGGCAGTACCCTCACCGCCATCCTTGAGGTCACCCTCGACGTACAGTCGGCTGAAAGCCTTCAACATTTTGAGCACACAGTTGCGCGTGAGCCTGCAGTGTTGCAATGCTATCGCGTCTCTTCAGGGCCAGATTTTGTTTTAATCACACAAGTGACTGATATGCCGGCCTATCATGCGCTGGTGCATCGAACCCTGACTGCACAAATGAATGTTCGTAACGTGCGAACTTTTTTTTCAATTCATCGCAGTAAATTCAACACCAGCATCGCGCTAGGGTAACGATTCACACACCGTTAAACATTAAGAGTGCGAGATCAAACCTGCAACAACTAACAAACGGTCACACAATCGTGACAAGATGTCGTGCTCAATGCTCGAGTACCTCGCGGTACACCTCAAGATAACGCTCGACCATGCCGTCAACCGCGTATTCGGCGCGCACCGCAGCGTAGGCGACTTCAGCCATTGCCCGCGCTTGCTCTGGCTGCGCCAACATGAATGAGATATGCGCCGCCATCGTATCCGGGTCACCCGGGGCGCACACTAGCCCGCGCCCTGCACACACCGTTTCTTTTAACCCGCCAGCATCGGTCGATACGACTGGCACGTTTTGCAACATGGCATCAAGCACGCTGCTGCCCAACGCCTCATACCGCGAGGCCATCACAAATACGGAAAGCGCAGCAAACAGTTGCTCGACCTCTGACTCAAACCCCAGCAGCAGATAACGCTCTTGCAGGCCCAACTCTGCAATCGCCTGCTGCGCTGCGTGCGATGCTGCACCCGCAGCGCCCCAATGAACAAACACCACATCTTCAAATTGCGCACATACTTTTGCAGCCGCCTGAATTAAGGTCACTGGATCCTTTTCAACCGATAAGGCGGCGGCTGTACCCACCAAGCGCCGTCCCTCAAGCATCCTGTGCTTCAAAAAAAGTTGAATGCGTGAGGCGTCGACTGTAATGGGCAAGACTGCGCTTGGGATCACTTGTGTTGACACACCGAGCGCACGAGGTGCCTGAGCTGCCGCTTCGCTGATCGCCACCATTTGATCAAGCCTGCACCACTTTAGGCGTGTGAGCCAACCCCCTGCCCCGACCGGAAAACTTGTTCGACGCGAAAACACGACGGGGCGCCGATGCGCAGGTGCGACTGTAACAACCCACGCCACAACCTTAGCAGTTTGCGCATGCAACACATCGTAGCGCCCACCATGCAATGCCAACCAACAGCCAAAGCTAAAACCACCACCCGCAGTGTGCACCACTAAACCAAGCGCTCGCGCGCGTTCGGCGAGTGCACTGCCTTTGCGTAAGAGCAACTCAACGTCGTGGCCGCGCGCACGCAGGCCAACCGCGGTCAATAGCGTCTGCCGTTCGCCGCCGCGCCAACCGCGCTCGGTATTGATCTGCAAAATGCGCAGGGCCGTCTTAGCCATGTTGGCCCGAGTGCGGGGCTTGTCGATACCGAATCACATTGACACTCACCGCGATCAAGGCAAAACAAATGGCGACCCACAGGCCCAGCAAGGGCCCCATCGAAAAACCCATACTAAACACCATCGCTACCACTGCACCGCCAAAGGTCTGACTAAACACACGTGTGGTCGACTGTAAGCCGCCTAACGCACCTGCACGGTTGCGTGGTGCAGCGCCGATCAATACGCGATTATTAGGTGTTTGAAAAAAACCAAAGCCCACCCCCGCCAACATCATCGCAAAAAATAACCAAGTGTTATCAACGGTTGCGGGCATCAAGGCGATCAGGGTTAAACCCAGCGCCATCGCCGCCGCACCGATGCCACCTAAGATCGCCACCGGAAAACGGTCAGACAAGGGGCCAGCGATTGCAGCGATCATTGCAGCACCCACGGGCCAACCCGCCAACACCACGCCAACCGTCATCTGTGGTCGCTGCAATGTTGTTAGTAAATAAAAGGGCAACGACACAAAGGTCGCCATCTGCGCTGAGAAGGTACTGGCCGAGGCAGCCAACGCAAAACGCATAGCGGGGATGCGAAACAAGTCAACCGGAAACAGCGGAGCCGGCTGCGCGCTTGAGCGACGAATCAACAAAATGCCCACGCAAACCGAGAGCATAATCAAAATCAGTGCCTGCCAAGTGTAGGTTGCTAAATAATCAATTCCGATAATGAGCAAACCAATGGTCGTCATGCTCAATAGAGCGGATACCCAGTCAAACCGGGATTTAACGGGCGCAACCTCTGGCAAATATTTAACGCCCCATAACGCCACTAGCCCGATTGGGATGTTGAACGCAAAGATCCAGTGCCAGCTCGCAAGCGACAAAATAAAGGCACCAAGCGATGGTCCCATCACCGAGGAGACCGCGACAGTCATAGAGTTCCAGCCAATCCCGCGTCCGATCAGATGTGGCGGATAAATATGCCGGA
This sequence comes from Gammaproteobacteria bacterium, assembly GCA_030832095.1. Taxonomy (GTDB): domain Bacteria; phylum Pseudomonadota; class Gammaproteobacteria; order Burkholderiales; family Burkholderiaceae_B; genus Zwartia; species Zwartia planktonica. Next base: position 5,023 of record JAURJT010000011.1, read on the forward strand.
GTAATGCAGCGAACAAGCACATGATGGATGCACCACCCAGCCCCTGCACGACACGACAAATCAATAGCAACGGTAGGGTCGGCGCCAAGGCACTCGCAATTGAGGCACAGATAAACAGCAGTAAACCAAGACGAAACAACAGCTTAAAGCCAATGCGCTCACCAATGGCTGCCATCGGGAACAGCATCATGGCAACGGTCAAGCCATACGCATTGACAATCCACACGACCGAGGCCGCTGATTCATTCAAATCTTTCGCAATGGCTGGCAAAGCGACGTTAGACATCGAGGCGTCAAGCACCGACAACATCAAACCCATACCCAGCGCAAAGGCAGCCTTGCGTCGACGCCCCGTGGGCAAACCTTCTATCGCGTCGGGTGCTCGCGCGGTTTGTGCTTCAGACATATTTAAACTTTTTTAACTGGCCGTTTCCAGCCCTCGATGGTGAGTTGTTTAGCGCGCGACACAGTCAGTTGCTCGGCCGGCGCATCACGTGTCAGTGTCGTGCCCGCGCCAAGCGTGGCGCCACGCCCGACGCGCACTGGGGCAACGAGTTGTGTATCGGAACCAATAAATGCGTCGTCTTCGATGACAGTACGATGCTTATTGACACCGTCATAATTACAAGTGATCGTGCCGGCGCCGATGTTGACACGCTCGCCAATATCGGCATCACCGATGTAGGCTAAATGATTGGCTTTACTGTCAACACCCAAGCGGGCATTTTTAATTTCAACGAAATTTCCGACGTGCGTGCGATCAGCGAGTGCGGCGCCTGGGCGTAATCTGGCATAGGGCCCGATCCTTGCATCAACACCCACAACCGCCTGATCAAGATGGCTGTACGGTTCAATTCGCGTGCCCGCCCCTATCGTTACATCGCGCAGCACGCAATGTGCACCCACATAAACGCCCGCACCCAACTGAACCGTGCCTTCAAAGACACAACCAATATCAATAAAGACATCTTGACCGCAGGTTAAGGTACCCCGCACGTCAAAGCGCGCAGGGTCAGCAAGCGTCACACCGGCTTCAAGTTGCCGGCTCGCAAGCTCTAGTTGCCATAAGCGCTCAAGCTGCGCCTGCTGCGCGCGGCTATTCACACCTAAGGTTTCATAGGCCGCACCAGGGTGAGCCACATTCACGGCCAGGCCCTCAGATACCGCCATGCCAATGATATCTGTCAGGTAGTACTCGCCCTGGGCGTTGTTGTTGTTGAGCTTAGCCAGCCAATTTTTAAGCTGTGCAGTGGGTGCCGCGAGGATCCCAGTGTTCACTTCAGTGATCGCGCGTTGCTCAGGGGTGGCATCTTTGTGTTCGACGATTGCGCAAACTTGACCTTGAGCATCGCGCACGATACGGCCGTACCCCGTTGGGTCGGGCAATAGCTCGGTCAAGACTGCCAGGCCCTGCCCTCGTACACTGAGCAAGGCCTGCAAGCTTGCGGTTTGTACGAGTGGCACATCACCGTACAAAACAATCGTGACATCATCACGGCCGTCCTCTTTAAGATGGGTCACGGCTTGTAGCACCGCATGACCCGTTCCAAGCTGCGGCTGCTGTGTCGCAAACTGCAAGTCAGATTGCGCCGCAAACGCCTGTTGCACGTGTTCGGCACCATGGCCAACGACCACCACAATTTGATCGGCGGCAAGGGCGCGCGCACCGTTTACGACGTGCGCCAGCATTGAACGACCTGCAATGGTATGCAACACCTTTGGACGGTTGGACTGCATCCGCTTGCCCTGACCCGCGGCCAAAATCACGATATTCAACATGTTTTGCGTTGTAGCTTTGTTGTAGTTAAGCGTTATTTTTTTGTTTGTTTAAGACGTTTTTTTGTATTAGTTTTTGTTGGGGCTTTTGAAGTGGTTTTTGAAGCGGTTTTTGTTGCAGATTTTTTCACCACGCTGGTCTGTTTAGCTGGCGCCTGACCTGCTGCTGGCGAAGGTTTCAACGCCATGCTGGCAGCCGTTGCAGCCGCGACTTGACCAAATTGCTGCTGCAACATGTCCCACCAGGCCTGTGCGGCAGGGGCAGCAGCGGCTGTCGCTGCGTCGCCCTGAGTGGTCTGCTCCGCGCCGCTGGCCGTCGCATCACGATCGACCGAAGCCGCCGTGGCAGCTTGGGGCTGCGCCTCGGGCTGGGCTTGTGTTTGAGGATTAGACTGAGGCTGCGCAGATGCAGTGGGCCAGCCACTAAACCAGCTCGGTGGAGCCGCTTGCGTGCTTGACGCCTGAGGATTTGCGCTCCCCGCTGAGCTAGCCGCCATAAACGACTTAAGCGTTGCGATGGTTGCGAGTTGCACTTCCATCCCTTGGATCGTACTGCTAAGCATCGACAGGTTTAACTTAAGCCAGTTTTCAACCGACTTAAGCTCAGCAATCTTGCGTTCAAGCTCTTCTGGGTTCATTGGCGGGCTCAAACCAAGCCCACCCGACATTCCGGCAGGGCCACCCAAGCCGGCGAACGCCTTGCGCATCATCTCAAGGCTCGCAAGCAAAGGGTTGGTTGCAGCGTCACCACTTTGACCAAACCCAGGCAGCACAAAGGGATTAGAAGGGCTTGCACTCATAATGAGCCTTTTTGTAGGGAGTTATACCTAGATATTACTCGCATCTGATGAGGTTCTGACAGCTCGAAAACATCCCAAAAAAATGACTAGGCGCCGTTTCGCGACCCCATATTCTGTGACAATATCGTTATGCCAACATTATTGACCCTGACCGAACTCGAATCCGCCATCAATTTCTGGCGCCAGCGCAGCCCTTCTGTCGGAGAAGAACTACGCCTGTGCCCCGAAGCCTCGAGCCTGGCCACGCCTTACGCGTTGATGATCATCGAGCGGCGCAAAGATATCGAGGTCGCCGAATTGTCTGAGCGCGCTCAGGCAGCCATCGCAGGCTGGCACGAATCGCTAGGCGCGCGCGGCTAACTGCGCAAGCTAACGCAACAACAGTTGAATGTCGTGCGCAATCGCAGCCGCACCAATATTGTTATTCAAGAGCACACGAGATTCACCCTGCGCATCCATTAAAAAAAATGATGCGCTGTGATCCATCGAATAATTACCCTGTGCACCAGCTGTTTTCGCGTAATACACTTTAAAAGATCCAGCGGTTTTTTTGATCTGCTCTGGCGTGCCTGTGAGGCCTAAAAAATCTGGGTCAAAACCTGATACATACGCACGCAAGACCTCTTGCGTATCACGCTCTGGGTCGACTGTGATCAAGACCACCTGAACACGCTTAGCCTCTTTGCCGAGCAACTTCATCACTTGCGTCAATTCGGCCAGCGCACTCGGGCACACATCGGGGCATTGGGTGAACCCAAACATGACAAGACTCACCTTGCCTTTTAACGTCTCGAGGGTATAGGGCTTGCCATCGGTACCGGTTAGGGCAAGATCTTTGCCCAACCGAGTGCCTGTAATATCGCTACCCTTGAATTGAGGCTTTGTATCATTACAACCGGCTAAAAGCACCATCAGCACACTAGCAAATGCCGCAAACAACAGACGCATAGATGGATTGCGGTTCAACGTGGCACCATAATCAGCCAATGATCGGCGAGCAATGCCGCAAACAACAGCGATAAGTACAAAATTGAAAAACGAAAAAGCTTGCGCGCAAGCTCATCGCTGTAGACACGAAAAAGCTTGTAGGCATAGTGCACAAACATGACGCCCAACGCCACCGCCGCGAGCAAATAAAGCCAACCACTCATACCAACCACGTAAGGCAATAACGTTGTTGCCAATAACGCGATGCTATAGAGCAAGATATGCAGGCGAGTGAACTGCTGACCATGCGTGATCGGTAACATCGGTAAACCAGATTTGGCGTAATCGTTTGTACGATATAACGCCAAGGCCCAAAAATGTGGGGGGGTCCAGATAAAAATAATCAACACCAACAACCACGCCTCAGCAGGCACTGAGTCGGCAACAGCAGCCCAACCTAACGCTGGAGGCATCGCGCCCGACAACCCTCCAATCACGATATTTTGAGGCGTTCGTGGCTTAAGGATGACCGTATAAATTACCGCGTAGCCCACAAACGTTGCAAAGGTCAGCCACATCGTTAAGGGATTCACCCAACGATAGAGCACCACCATCCCGACGCCGCCCAACAGCCCAGACATGGCCAAGACCTGAGCGGTCGAAATTGAGCCGGTCGCGGTGGCGCGACGCGCCGTACGAAGCATGCGGGCGTCGACTTGTTGCTCGATCAAACAATTCATGGCAAAAGCGGCTGCCGCTAACAACCAAATCCCAAGCGTTGCTGCCAGCACACGCTTCGCATCGGGCAGTTCGGGTGTTGCCAAGAACATTCCGATCACTGCGCAAAATACAGCCAATTGCGTGACGCGCGGCTTTGTCAGCACAAGGTATTGGCGCAGCAGGCCTGGCGAAGCGGCGGTCGTGCTAGTCATGATCGAAGATTTAATGAGGGTGTGTGCCTGATTGTACCGACAAGCGCTGAGGTTGCGCTTTCACCAAGCGGGTCAGCAAGGTGACCACGCCCAACACTAAGCCGGCTGCGCCACCGTTATGCAAGACAGCAATCACTAAGGGCCACTGAAAGAAGATGGTTGTGAGGCCTGTCAGCAACTGTGCAAATAACAGACCGATGACGAGGGTTGCCGGGTTGCGTAAGGCAGCATCAGCCCTCAGGCGCCAGGCTAACCAACCCCAAAAAGCAAAGACAAGCCACGCGACATTACGATGGACCCAGTGAATCGCCGTGAGGGCCGTCTGCGAGATCATCTCGCCGTTCGGCATCTCACCCAAGCCACGCACTAGAGCAAAACCATTGGCGGCATCCATTGGCGGCCACCAACTACCCTGACACGTTGGAAAGTCCATACAGGCTAGGGCCGCGTAGTTGGTGCTCACCCACCCTCCTAAGGCTATTTGAACAAATAATAAAAATAGTCCGAAGTACGCCCAGCCAAGGTAACGTTGCGTCCATGAGGACACGGGTTGATGCGTGCGTTCGCGGGCTGCAAGCCAGGTCATCAACGCCAATAAGGTCATGCCTCCGAGCAGGTGGACAGTCACCACGAGTGGCATCAATTGGTGAGTGACAGTCCAGGCCCCAAAGGCCCCTTGTATACAGACTGCAACCAAGGTGACAAAGGCCAGCACGGGTGAATCACCGAGTTTGGTCCGATAGCGCCAAGCCATCCAGCTGATGGCGATAATCAACATACCAAGCAAAGCACCCACGTAGCGATGGATCATCTCAATCCACGCCTTCGGTAAGGTCACAGGGCCCTCAGGCATGACTTGCGCAGCCTCACGGATCGATTGCAAGGCCCCAATTGGCGTCACACTGCCATAACAACCGGGCCAATCGGGGCAACCCAAACCCGAATCCGTCAACCGTACAAAGGCGCCAAACATAATGAGATCAAGGGTTAGAAACCAAGTCAAAAACAGTAGTCTTTGATAACGTCGTCGCGTCTTCACGAACGCGTCCGCCTCGGTTGCCTTCGACATCAGCCAATCCTTGAGTGATAAACAAGCTTGCTGATGTCTTTGCGCACTTTCTCAGGCTCAGCGTTTGCGGGGTATTGCAAGATCAGATTGGCATGAGGGTCAATGATCCACATCGGCTCAGCTAGCGCCGTTGCGGCAGTCTGTGCGGGCGTTGCAGTGATCGGAGCACCCGTCGTCGTGGCCTCTTTCAGTAAATACGCCTGAAGCTGCTCAGGTTGTACGCGCAACATAATGGTGCCCTTGTAGGCCTCAAGCACTCTTTCGGGCACGGGCGCGTTATCGGTAATAAACCAGACTCTTGCCAAACGCTCAACGTTTTTACCTTGGCTCGCATGCGAGTTACGCAGAATAAACAGCTTACGGGCGCAGGCATCTTGGCAATCACCGCCATCGGCCGTCACAAGTAGCCACTTACCCTTTAACGACGCGACATCAAAGGGCTTGCCGTCAAGAGTCGTAGCCTGTAGTGCGTCACGCGCTGGGATCGGACGCTGTGGCTCAATCAGCGTGCCGTAGGCGACACTGCCGTCGGGGCGATACTGCGGATTGAAATATGCGAACACGGCGGCTAGCACCGGTGAAAGGCTGAGTAAAACAATCAATACCAGCGGAGTGCGTGACCTTGGGCGAGGCGTATCGGGCTGCGTCATACTATTCCATCAAAAAATATAAGGGCTAACGATTGCGTCTTTGGCGCCAAATTAAAACAAGCAAGGCGATGAAACAAATCGTGGCAAAGCCAAACCACTGCATGGCGTAGCCAACGTTTTTATCAGCGTCCACTGAGGGTTCGGGCCATTCGCGTATCAAACCATCATTTGATGCGCTTGTCTGCAACAACACCACGGGCATTAAATTTAGACCCGTTTGCTGTGACAACTTTTCTAAGGATAAGTTCTGCAACCTGAGCAATTGCCCAGTATCAACGGCTTCAGAGGCACCATGGCTGCGGGTTTGGGCATTCAAGCTCAAAGCAGACGTATTGACGTTGCCCGAGCTCCAGAGCTCAAACAAGCGAGGCACATGCATCGTCAGCTCACCCTGGATGTTTTGCAGTTGCCCTGACGTGGGGACGACAGGTGCCTGTCGATCGCCGATTGGCCTAGCAAGCCACCCTCTTAACACGAGTACCGCGCGACCATCTTCCATCTCTAGCGGCGTTGCCAACCAGAGGCCGGGCCGCCCCGCTAGATTTCGATTGTCGAGCAAAACACTAAACTCACCACGCCAGCGACCCTGAGCCATCGCAGGCATCCAGTTTTTATACAGGTTCCTCTGCGTAGTTGGAGCGTTGAGGTTAACCGGTGCAGCCTGACGCCCCGACTGTATGTCAGCTGCGATGGCTTGCCTTTGCTTGGCGCGCTCGAGTTGCCAAAACCCCAAGAAGACACACAGGCCGCCCACGATAGCCAACAGCACCAGCGCGAACACGATTCGCTTATTGGATATCGGTGGCGACATGTCTGCGATAATTCCTGTTTTGGATGGAGTGCGTCATGCGAATCATGGTGATACTGGCCTTTATCGGTATTTTAGGCAGTCTGGCTTCGGCGCTGTTTTACCTCATGCGAGACAAGGGCAGCTCAAGCAAAACGGTTAACGCCTTGACGCTTCGAATTGGTTTGTCCGTTGTCTTGTTCCTGTTTCTGCTGTTCTCGCACTGGATGGGATGGATAGAAACAACAGGGATTCAACGCTAGCCCAAGCGCGCTCAAGAAAAAAGCCGGCGCTTGCCGGCTTTTTTCTTTCAACAGCACCGCAGCTGTTTGAATTAAAACCAATACACAAACAGATATAGACCCAACCACACAACGTCAACGAAGTGCCAATACCACGCTGCGCCTTCAAAACCAAAATGGTGATCAGACCTGAAATGGCCTTTCATCATACGAATCAAAATCACGGCAAGCATCGTTGCGCCTAACAGCACATGAAAGCCATGAAAGCCGGTCAGCATATAAAACAACGAGCCATAGGCGCCAGAATTGAACTTCAGATTCAAATCGGTATAGGCATGATAGTACTCAAAGCCCTGACAGCCCACGAAAATAAAGCCTAAGACAATGGTTGCGAACAACCAAAACTTGGCCTTACCGCGATGATCGGCAATTAAGGCATGATGCGAGATTGTGAGCGTCACGCCAGAGGTTAACAGCAGAGCCGTATTGATCGTTGGCAACCAAAAAGGCCCCATCGTTTGAAACGCCTCAACGACGCCGGCTGGGCCTAAGTTTGGCCACACAGCATTGAAGTCAGGCCATAACAACAGCTTATGATCTAAATCACCCAACCAAGGCAACGTGATCGTGCGTGTGTACCAGAGGGCGCCAAAGAACGCGCTAAAAAACATGACTTCTGAAAAGATGAACCAGCTCATGCTCCAGCGGTACGACATGTCGATGCGCTTGCTGTTCAACCCTGCTTCAGACTCTTGAATTGCATCACCAAACCAGTAATACAACACGACAAACAGTCCGAGTAAGCCCGCAAGCACAGCCCACTTGCCAGCGTCGACTCCGTTGATCCAAGCCGACGCGCCAAGCATCACGACCAATAGCGCGACACTGGCACGAACTGGATGCGCCGAATCAGCGGGTACGTAGTAATACGGGGCTACGTTGCCATGCGTCGAGTGGGATGCACTCATTCTGTTCTCCAAACTTACACGATGTGAATATTAACTTTAAGTTAGCAAGGTGATTGCCCAACCGGCAATCTTAACCAAACTCACCACAAAAATAACTGTCAATAAAATCCCAGCAACAATCAAGTGGACTGGGTTGAGCTTCGAAATATCCTCTTGATACCCAGAGCCCTTTCTTACACCAAACAACGCCCAAAGAACGGCTTTCAATGTTTGAAAAAAACTCAATTTACGCTGAGCAAGTTCTTTTAAGTCATCGCTCATGCTTTAAATCTAGCTTTCAAGAAAAATAATGTAAATACACTTGCCGTCCAACCGTGTAGGCAAACAAGCCCAACACGATGACGGCGAAGTACAAACCAGTGCGTCTGTTTTTACGACGCTGTTCTGCGGTTGGCATCTTTAACCTATTTCACCACGGGCGGCGTTTCGAAGGTATGGAATGGAGCAGGTGAAGGCACCGTCCACTCTAGACCTTCAGCGCCATCCCAAGGTTTGGCAGCAGCAGGTGCACCTTTGCCCGCGTAGGCTTTCAGGATGATATACAGGAACAACAGTTGAGAGATTCCAAACCAAAACGCACCAATGGTCGCGATCTGATGAAAGTCTGTGAACTGCGCCGCGTAGTCAGCATAACGACGTGGCATGCCAGCCAGACCCATAAAGTGCATTGGGAAGAACGTGATGTTGAAAGAAATCATGCTCGACCAAAAGTGAATCTTGCCCAACTTTTCGTCGTACATGTAACCGCACCACTTCGGTAACCAGTAGTAGGTGCCCGCAAACAAACCAAACAGCGAACCTGCTACCAACACGTAGTGAAAGTGGGCAACGACGTAATACGTGTCATGAACTTGAATATCAATCGGTGCCATCGATAAGATCAAACCAGTAAAGCCGCCGATCGTAAACACAAAGATAAAGCCAACCGCAAACAGCATGGGCGTTTCAAAGGTCATCGAACCTTTCCACATCGTGGCAACCCAGTTGAATACCTTGACGCCAGTTGGGATCGAAATCAACATCGTTGCGTACATGAAATACAACTGACCCGTGACTGGCATCCCTGTCGCAAACATGTGATGCGCCCAGACGATAAACGACAAGATGGCAATCGACGCTGTCGCGTACACCATCGAGGCATAACCAAACAGTGGTTTACGCGCAAAGGCCGGGATAATGGCTGACACGATGCCGAAGGCCGGCAAAATCATGATGTAAACCTCGGGGTGACCGAAGAACCAGAAGATATGCTGATACAGCACTGGGTCGCCACCGGCAGCAGCGTTAAAGAAACCCGTGCCGAAATGACGATCGGTGAGCACCATGGTGATGGCCGCAGCCAACACTGGCATCACAGCAATCAACAGGTAAGCGGTGATTAACCACGTCCAGCAAAACAAAGGCATTTTCATCAAGGTCATGCCGGGCGCACGCATGTTCAAGATGGTGACCACAATATTGATCGAACCCATAATCGATGACGCACCCATCAAGTGCATCGCGAAAATCGCCATGTCCATGCCTGGGCCCATTTGCAGGGTCAAGGGCGCATACAGTGTCCAACCGGCTGCAGTCGCACCGCCAGGCACAAAGAACGAAGCGGTGAGTAACACGCCAGCAACAGGCAACAACCAAAAACTAAAGTTGTTCATGCGGGCAAAGGCCATGTCAGCGGCGCCAATTTGCAACGGCACCATCCAGTTGGCAAAGCCAACAAAGGCGGGCATGATCGCGCCAAACACCATGATCAAACCATGCATGGTGGTGAACTGATTGAACAGTTCTGGGCGAAAGAACTGCAGTCCTGGCTGAAACAGCTCTGTGCGTAGCAGCAGGGCGAGCGTGCCCCCTTCAAGCAACATCGCAAAAGAAAAGATCAGGTACATCGTACCGATGTCTTTATGGTTTGTCGCAAATAGCCAACGACGCCAACCAGTTGGCATATGGTGGGCGTGGTCGTCGTGCGCGTGGTCGTGGCCTGAAACGTGATCTGTTGTAACGCTGCTCATAGTTGACTCCTATCCTGCTTTCGCCGTGAACGCACACCTGGCGCGATCATCAGTCTATCTAAACGAATATGTCGAAATTTAACGCGCGGCTTTGACGTCTGCCGGTGAAACCACTGGGTCTTGACCCTTACCAGCGTTACTCCAAGAGGCGCGCGAGAAGGTGATCACCGAAGCGATTTCAACGTCATTCAATTGACCGCCAAAAGCAGCCATCGCTGTACCTGGCTTGCCTTTCAGCAAGATCTGGATGTTATCGGCCTTTGGGCCTAAAACAATTTTGCTGCCATCTAACGCAGGGAAAGCACCGACTACGCCCTTACCGCTACCTTGGTGACATGCCACGCAGTTGGCTGCGTAAACTTTTTCGCCTCGGGCGATTAAGTCGGCTGCCGACCATTCTTTGTTTGGATCATCCGCCGCGGCTGCGAGTAGTTTTTTCTGCTCGGCAGACCAGGTGGCGTAATCTTGCTCGGAGACAACTTTCACAACGATCGGCATGAAGGCATGGTCTTTACCGCACAACTCGGCGCATTGACCACGATACTCACCGACTTTCTCGGCACGAAACCAAACGCTGCGTATGAAACCGGGGATAGCGTCTTGCTTGACTGCTAAGTCAGGCACCATCCAAGAGTGGATCACATCGCCACCAGTCACTGAAATGCGAATTTTTTTACCGATGGGGACAACGAGAGGATTGTCGACTTCCATTAGGTAGAGCGGGCCACGCGGCTCTTTACCTTCAATTTGTGCACGTGGAGTGGCTAAGTTTGAGAGAAACTTAACGCCCGCCGCAGGGCCATCAATGTACTCGTAGCCCCATTTCCATTGGTAGCCGGTGACTTTGACGGTAATGTCGGCACCACTCGTATCCTTCATGGCAACGACGGTGCGGGTTGCGGGCAAGGCCATCGCGATCACAATGATAAACGGTATGACTGTCCAGGCAACTTCGACGCCTAGGTGCTCATGAAAGGTCGCAGCTTTGGCACCGCGCGACTTACGATGTGCCCAGATCGAATAAAACATGACGCCAAACACAGCGACGAAAATCACCATGCAGACAATCAGCATAAACCAGTGCAGCCAAGCGACATCCCTGGCAATTTGAGTGACCCCTTCGGGCAAATTAAGCTGGTTAACGCGGGGCCCGCCCGGCATGTCTTTGACTTGTGCACTGGCAACGCCACAAAAAAGCATGGCACAGGCGCCCAGTAACCCTCTGACCTTCTTCATGCTGAACCTCGAATACGCTGCGCTTCAGAACCAACACCATAACCACTTTGGGTGAATGGAAATTGAGCACCGCTGACGCAAAATTATTGGATCGCTGGGCCGATGGCGATATGCTGCCCCGTTCCAACGCGAATCATTCACAAAAGATATTCGTAAATAAACCGATGGGATTATAGCGTGGCTGAGAAGGTCTCGCTGCCCTACAATCTCATCTCACAACAAGCCCCTGATGACCCAATGCCTTCACCAAGAGTTTCTTTAGATCCCGGCAGCCTGCAACAACTGCTTGCCGACCTGCTGAGTCGGGCCAATCAGCCCCCGCAGGCCGAGTCACTGCCCCTTTTTATTGCAGGGCAGCGCTGCGGCTGGCTCTTTGCGAAAGCCGCTCAGGCACTTAAGGGGCTCAAACACGTCGAAATTTCGCACGATTCTGCGCATATCGGTCACTTAGTAAGTTCTGGGCCAGAATTGAACGCACTCTTGGCGACCGTTGCGACCACCCTGCGTCAGGCCGGCTGTGCGCCCGGCTGGCGCAACGAGTTGTTAGATGTCTGGCCCGAGCAGCCTCTGGGCTCGGCCTCGTCGTTGGACAGCCAACCCCTTGGGGCGATCGAACGGGGCGTGGTTCGGCCTTTAGGCCTACTTACCCGGGCGGTACATTTAAGCGGTTGGTCAACAAAAGGACACCTATGGGTGGCCAGACGCTCGCTCACTAAGGCAACCGACCCTGGCATGTGGGACACCTTAGTCGGCGGGCTGATTTCTAGCCAAGAAGACATTCAAGTGGGGCTGGTGCGCGAGTCTGGCGAAGAAGCAGGCCTCGAAGCACAAGATATTGCCGCCCGTACACCTCTCAGAACAATTGCCCGCATGTTGAGACAGGTTCCTGAAGGCTATCAAGTTGAAGACGTCTTGACGTGTGAGTGTATTTTGCCTGCACATGCCATCCCTAAAAATCGTGATGGCGAGGTCATGGAGATTCAGTTAATGGCGCCTGTTACGATTTTTAACATGCTCATTCAAGGTGCCTTTACCCTTGAAGCCTCGATTGTTTTGGCCGAAGACCTTCTCAGGCGCGCATCACCTACACCGGTCTAGCAGTCAGCAGAGTCCCAATTGACGCATAGCAGCAAGGCGAGCATCGACGGACTCTGCGCCGTACGCCAAGCGTGAACTTACTTAGCCTGATAGTCACGCCAGACTTGAATCGCACGCAAGCGCTGCTGCGCGACGCGTTCGATTTTTTCTTTAAGGCCCGCGTTTCGGGCTAGTAAATCATTAAAGCTCTTTGCGGGCAGACACAACACTTTGCTGTAGCCCAATGAGCGAACCTCAAAGCCCTCGATCTTTTCGGCACTTAACAAAGCGAGCTCACCAAAAAACTCACCTGATCCGAGTTCTGCGTGAGTGCCGTCTGGCAAGAGCACCGTGACGGCCCCCGAGGCGACAATATAAAGCCCAAAGGGAGGCAGCTGCGCACCCCAAATGAGCTGATTGGGTAGAAAGAGCCGCGGCGTCAACATTTTTGTGACTTCGCTCAAGGCTTGTGCAGGCAGTTCTGAAAGCAGAGGCACCCTGGCGACTAATGCATTCGCACTCATCTCGATATCCAGAGGCTGATCTTGTTCAAGAAACTCCCAGCGTGCGTCGGCCTTTTCAAGCAGATCTGCGTACACCTCGCCACTGACTAGCGATTGCTCAAGCATCTCTGCATATTTTTCGCGCTCCAAGCCACGTGCAATCCGCCCGAGGTAGCGCTCTTGGAGCCACAATGAATAAACTGGATATTGCAATTCGAGGGCATGCAAGGCCTCACGAACGAGCTCGAGGCGCTCGCGATGCGCCTGAGCCACTCGCGCTGTCGCATTGGGTCCGATAATTTTTGGTAACTTGGTTTCAGCAAATTCAAGTAGTTGCTGCGCGACCGAGCGTGTCGACATCAAGGCAATAAATCGCTGGCTCAGTTCGTAGGCAAGCCAACTTTGCACCCCAAAGCGCTCATACACTCGCAAAGCTTGGCGAAATCGGCGAGGGTAACGCAGTGCACGGCTCACCGCTGTGCGAAACCCCTCTGCGCCCGAGGAGCGTAAGAGGTCTTCAAGACGCTCGGCGCGGCCCAATAATTTTTCGGCGAGTTGCCGGTCAATGACGTCGTGCTTAAGTACGTTGAAGTAGCGTTCAAACTCGCGGCGCGCCAAAATGAGTAGGCCCAATTCAAACTTTTCGTCGTCTGAAAAATCAGCGAGTTGCGTTTCGCTAGCACGCGACAGCGCCTGATCAAAGACCTGATGTACCCGCGTATGTGCACTGGCAGGCACCGCCTCACTTTTTGCAATTTGGTCCGTTTCTTGTTGAATCAGCGCCGTCGTAACGATCACGGCCTGATTGCTCAACGCACGCTCTTTTGTAGTGAGTGCGTTGAGCCCCAAAAGCTTAATCAACGGCTGCAACGTGAGGCCATTTAAAAATAATGTGGCCAACACAAATCCGGTGGCCGAGATCGCGATGAAGCTACGGGCGTCCTCGGGCAGGCTGGTGTGTTCTGTCGCGGCTAACGCCAAGGCCAACGACACCGCACCGCGCAAGCCGCCCCACCAAATGACGACTCTAAAACTCGCGCTCACACGCGCACCAACGCGCAACCAAGACATCACAGGCAGCAAGCCAAAGACAACCACCGCACGGGCAAAAAGCGTGGCACTAAACACCAGCGCTACGTAAAACAAATTGATCCACGTTGCGTGCTCGGTCATTTTCGGGATCAGCATCGCGGCGAGAACAAAAATCAGCGAATTAGCCCAGAAGCCAAATTGATGCCACGACTGTGACAAGTTTTCAAAGGTCAGCGGCGCCATGCGTGTACGCCCGGTCGAACCGACAACCAAGCCAGCGACCACGGTTGACACGACGCCAGACACGTGTAGGTAATGTTCGGCTACGAAGTAGGCGAAATAGGCGAGCGATAGAGTGAGCGAAATTTCTGCAACGGGCCAGCCTCGCAGCCAAACAAACGATAAGCAAGTGAGGCGACCTAGCAAAAACCCCGTTGCCGCTCCACCTAAAAACATCTTTAAAAAAGCGGGTATGAGCGGTGGTGAGGCACCCTCACCGGATTGAGACAACAGGGCAATCATGAAGGTATAGACCGCGATCGCAGCCGCGTCATTTAACAGGCTTTCTCCCTCAACTAGTGTCGAGAGCCTTGTCGGCGCCCCGACCTCTTTGAAGATACCCACCACGGCCGCTGGATCGGTCGTCGCGACAATTGCGCCCAAAATCAGACAGATCACCAGACTAAAGCCAGAGAAGTGAGCAAGCACGAGTCCCACGCAGGCTGTGCTCGCAAAGACGGCAACAATCGCAAGCAGAAGAATGGGGCCTAAATCATCAATCAGGCGTCGTACGTTCATTGCTAGCGCCGTTTCAAACAATAGCACCGGCAAGAAGACAATTAAAAACGTATCGGACGATATCTCAATCAGATTGAAGAAGCTAAGAAACTCGCCCAACACTGGTGGCATACGGTGGTGATATTGGCTAGACAAACCGATCGCACAGCCAACGATCGCGAGCAATACCGCATAAGGGAGTTTGAGTCGCCCAGCCAGCGGGGGCATAAAACAAATCAGCGCTAACAGCCCAGCAAATCCGAAGACAACCGAGCCAATGCTCACTGTTTAGCTCAGGTGCGAGCGCATTTTTTTCATTGCTGCAACTTCGATCTGGCGAATACGTTCAGCGGACACGCCGAATTCGGCCGCCAAGTCATGCAGCGTGGCGCCGCCATCGTCTTGCAACCAGCGTGCCTCTACGATACGCCGTGAGCGCTCGTCGAGAATGTCGAGTGCCTGAGTCAGACCACTGCCCTGCATCACATCAGCAGCGTGACGCTCAAGCACTTGCGTGGGGTCTGAGCGACCCTCGTCTGACAGGTAGGCAATCGGTGCGTATGACTCGTCATCGTCGTCCTGATTTTCGAGCGACAGTTCGCGCCCCGACATCCGGACTTCCATTTCACGTACGTCTTCGGGGCTCACCTTTAACGTTGCAGCGATCTCAGCCACTTGGTAGGTGTCAAGCGTTTGGCCGTCGGGTCGCATGCTGCGCAAGTTAAAAAACAACTTGCGTTGGGCTTTGGTGGTGGCGACCTTAACCATACGCCAGTTGCGCACAACGTACTCATGAATTTCGGCTTTAATCCAGTGCACGGCAAACGATACGAGGCGCACGCCGCGCTCGGGATCAAAGCGTTTAACCGCCTTCATCAGCCCAACGTTGCCTTCTTGAATCAAATCTGCGTGAGGCAAGCCATAGCCCAAATATTGCCGGGCGACGGAAACCACCAAGCGCAGATGCGACAGCACAAGTTCGCGGGCCGCGGCGATATCCTCGTTGTCGCGCAAGCGACGCGCGAGCGTGAGTTCTTGCTCAGCGGACAGCACCGGCAGGCGGTTGACGGTCGTAATATAGGCCTCAATCGTCCCGAGCGAGCCAGGATTCGAAATAGCCATTGCAAGTTGTGAGGGTTGTAAAGTCAAAGCAGCAGAATTTGTCATGAGGAAATCGCTCCAAAACACGGACACGATGTATTTGAATATATTAGCACTCTCGTTGCCCGAGTGCTAATAAGACGGTCTTATGATCAGAAAGTTCCGCATTTCTTCTTGGGGTGTTAATCTCAAGGGGCTGCGGTCGGCGACTAGCGGGCGATAGCCTTGCTGGTTCATTTTGGGTTCTAGTATGTCCGATTTAGTCAAGTTTTTATCAAAGATTTTGCTAGCTTGTCTTGTTGTCATAGCCATGGGCTGGACAACCTATATCGGTGTGCGCTTTTATCATGCCGAGCAAGTGGCCTACCGCTGGGTGTCGGGCTTGGCCGCCAAGCAGGCACAGTTTGAGAAAAAGGTCGCCAGCGGTGGTGGCAATACACTCACTGGGTATGCGCCCCCAGACCGGGCCAAGGTCATCGCTGGCGTCGAGGGTAATCTCTCGGGCCTGACCTATGATGCACTGCAAAAGCGCCTGCTGTCGGTTTCCAACAAGCCCACAGCTCTCCATGCGCTGTCGATTGATGGCCAATTACTTGCAACCTACCCAATTAAAGGGATGTCAGACGTCGATGGCGTCGCTTGGGTAGGCGGCAACCGCGTGGCGTTAGTCAACGGGGCGCGCAACCGGATCGCCCTGGTCGAGATCCCAGCAACCCCGCAAACTATTGATACGACTCGCAGTTTCTCTTTGGTCCTTAGATTTGGCGAGTCAGAGGACAGTAATCACGGTTTTCAAGGCTTGGGCTACGACCTGAAGCGTGACCGCCTCTATATCGCTAAAGAACACAGCCCAAGGGCCTTATACCGAGTCAGCGGGCTGAATTACCTGCAGTCTCCCGATTCGCGCGGGCTACGTATTGAAAATGTGAGTCGTTGGCTTGAAGAGGTTCCGTTTGCCACTGACCTGTCTTCCGTCGAGGTTGACCCGGTCACTGGGCGCGTGTTTCTGTTAAGCGAAGAGTCTCAGATGATTGTGCAACTTGACGGCGATAGCGGCGAAGGTCGGGGCATGTTGTCCTTATCTCCTAACAAAGGTGCAACCCCGATGCCTAGACCAGAAGGCGTGGCAACCGACGAAGCGGGTAGTCTGTATATCGTAAGCGCCCCAAATTTGTTCTACCGCCTGCGCAAGCCCTAAACTTAGTTTTAGAAATGAAACACTTTTAGCGATGGCTCGACTCCCTCGGCTGTTTGCGCCGGATCAGGCGCAACTCATTACGGCACAGTTCACCCCTGCCACCGCCCGTGTACTGAGTACGTCTGCCGGGCAGAGCTTTGAACGTTTGTCCGGTTGGCTGGGGCAGAGTGCCCACCAGCATCGCGTTGCGATACACGGCTGGTGCATTGCTTCAACTGGGCTTTACATACTTGCCACGCCAGGCGAGGCAAGCGACCTGTCTCGCTTGATTCAAGATCTTGGGCGCCGTTTGGCTGCGCAATTGAAGATTGGTGGCGTATTTAGCGGGCGCTATCGCTCAACCATCCCGCAACCCGAAAGCTGGGTCTTGCCTTGCCTCATTTGGTTAGAACGCAGCACGACGCGAGAAGGCTTGGTTGACGAGCCGGCGCAATGGGCCTGGTCGTCTGCACACGCCCACACCGAGGGTAGCGACGCACGGGCGAATTGGCTGCAACCGCACGCCGACTATTGGCTGTGCGGCAACACCCCCTTTGCCCGCCAGGCAGCCTATCGCGACCGACTCAATGCAGGCAATGGTGCAGCCATCGACGCTCAAATCGAGTTTGCCTTAAAGGGCCAGTGGGGCTTAGGGGATCAGCCTTTTTTGACTGAACTTGCACTTTGCGCCAATCGCCGCGTGCAACCGGGTCTGCGTGGCAGGCCCAAGCGGGTCACTCAGTAAGGCAGTGGTACGTCCCCAATTAATCCTGTCTATTTTGTTTTTGATCTTTAATTAGGGACGCACCCCAATTAAATCCTCTTGCAGTGCCGCATTTTCAAGCGTATCGTCGTTCCCTCGCACTGCAACATGCCTGTAGTGGTTCAGGAGCACCTTATGCAAACGTTTCCCTTAACATTTCAACCCGCAGCCGTTAAACAGACTGCGGCAACCCCTGTGGTTGGTCTGCCCAAAGCGCAAGGCCTCTACTCGCCCGCCAATGAACACGACGCCTGCGGTGTCGGGTTTGTCGCGCATATTAAAGGGTTAAAAAGTCACTCGATCGTTCAACAAGGTCTAAAAATCCTTGAAAACCTTGATCACCGCGGCGCAGTAGGTGCAGATAAGCTCATGGGCGATGGCGCGGGCATCTTAATCCAGATTCCCGACGCTTTCTTTCGTCAAGAACTTACCCGCCAAGGCATCGTGCTGCCCGCCCCAGGCGAGTACGGCGTAGCCATGGTGTTCTTGCCCAAAGAAATCGCCTCGCGTTTAGCCTGTGAACAAGAACTCGAGCGCGCTGTACGTGCTGAAAAACAAGTTGTGTTGGGTTGGCGCGATGTACCGGTTGATGCCGACATGCCTATGTCGCCAACCGTGCGCGCCTGCGAGCCCGTCATACGCCAGCTGTTCATTGGCCGCGGTGCCGACGTGATGGTGCCTGACGCACTCGAGCGCAAACTGTACGTCATTCGCAAAACCGCCAGCCACGCCATCCAAGCGATGGGTTTGGTGCACGGCCAAGAGTACTTTGTTCCTTCGGCTTCGGTACGCACAATCATTTACAAAGGCTTGCTGCTGGCCGATCAGGTTGGCCGCTACTACCGCGATCTGGCCGATCCTTTAACCGTTTCTGCCGTTGCGTTGGTGCACCAACGTTTCTCTACCAATACATTCCCCGCTTGGCCGCTTGCACACCCCTATCGCATGATTGCGCACAACGGCGAAATAAACACGGTCAAAGGTAACTTCAACTGGTTGCGCGCGCGCGAAGGCATGATGCAATCTGCCGTGCTCGGTGAAGATCTGCAAAAGCTTTACCCGATTGTCTACGAAGGGCAATCCGACACAGCCACCTTCGACAACTGCCTTGAGTTGTTGGTCATGTCAGGCTACTCGCTTGCTCACGCCATGATGATGATGATCCCCGAGGCCTGGGAACAACACACACACATGGACGCGAGTCGTCGCGCCTTCTACGAATATCATGCCGCAATGATGGAGCCCTGGGACGGCCCCGCCGCAGTCGCGTTCACCGACGGCCGTCAAATTGGTGCGACGCTCGATCGCAACGGTTTGCGCCCAGCACGTTACCTCATCACCGATGACGATATGGTGATCATGGCCTCTGAGGCCGGCACGCTTCCGATCCCAGAAAATCGCATCGTCAAAAAATGGCGCTTGCAGCCAGGCAAAATGTTTTTAATCGACCTTGAACAAGGCCGAATCATTGACGATGCTGAGATCAAATCGCAGCTCGCAAACTCTCGTCCCTATCGGCAATGGATTGATCGACTGCGCGTCAAGCTCGAGTCCTTACCCGCGCCGCAAAGCGCCGCACTCACCCAGACAAGCAGCACGCTGTTAGACCGTCAACAAGCCTTTGGTTGGACGCAAGAAGATTACAAATTCATTCTTGAGGTGATGGCAGAGACGGGCGAAGAGTCTATTGGTTCGATGGGTAACGACGCGCCCTTGGCGATTTTGTCGAGCCGCGCGAAACCTTTTTACAATTATTTTCGGCAGTTGTTTGCGCAGGTGACCAATCCGCCGATCGACCCAATCCGCGAGCAAATGGTGATGTCGTTGGTTTCGTTTATCGGGCCCAAGCCAAATCTGCTCGATATCAACAACGTCAATCCCCCGTTGCGTCTTGAAGTGACTCAGCCCGTTCTTGACGTGGCCGAAATGGCCCAGTTGCGTTCAATTGCCGAGCTCACGGGCGACAAGTTTCGCAGCTTTGAATTAGAGATCACCTATCCTGCGTCGTGGGGCGCACAGGGGATTGAGGCGCGCATCGCGGCGCTTTGTGCACGAGCCGTTGACGCCGTGAACACCGGTTTTAATGTCCTGATCCTGACCGACCGCGCTGTTGATCACGAGCGCGTGGCGATCCCAGCCTTGCTCGCCACCTCTGCGATTCATCAACACCTGATTCGCGCAGGGCTACGCACCAACACTGGCTTGGTCGTTGAAACAGGCTCAGCGCGCGAGGTGCATCATTTTGCCTTGCTGGGCGGCTATGGGGCCGAGGCCATCCATCCTTTTCTTGCTCTCGAAAGCTTGAAAGAGATGTCAGCAACGCCTGACAAAGCAGAAAAAAACTATATCAAAGCAATCGGCAAAGGTCTCAATAAAGTCATGTCCAAAATGGGCATTTCAACCTACATGTCGTACTGCGGCGCGCAAATTTTCGAAGCGGTTGGCTTGCGCACAGTCTTGGTCAACAAATACTTTTCAGGCACCGCCAGCACGATCGAAGGCATTGGTATTTTTGAGGTTGCCGAAGAGGCCTTGCGCACCCATCGCGCGGCCTTTGGTAACGATCCAGTGTTGGCAAATGCCTTGGATGCGGGTGGCGAGTACGCCTACCGTGTGCGCGGCGAAGATCATATGTGGACACCTGATTCAATCGCTAAATTGCAACACGCCACGCGGGCCAATAACTATCGCACGTACAAAGAATACGCCCAGCTGATCAACGATCAAAGCAAGCGTCACATGACGTTGCGCGGTCTCTTTGAATTCAAGGTTGATCCGGCGCGTGCTATCGCGATCGACGAAGTTGAATCCGCTAAAGAGATTGTCAAACGCTTTGCAACCGGTGCAATGTCGCTTGGTTCGATTTCAACAGAAGCGCATTCGGTGCTCGCCGTTGCCATGAATCGCATTGGCGGAAAATCAAACACCGGCGAAGGCGGCGAAGACGAGCTGCGTTACCGTAACGAATTGCGTACTGGCAACAGTGGCATTCTCGCAGGCGCCACCCTCGCCTCTGAGCTTGGTGCCGATCGCATTGCCGCTGACGTTCCCTTGCAAGCTGGCGATTCAATGCGTTCTAAGATTAAGCAGGTTGCTTCGGGGCGCTTTGGCGTCAGTGCCGAATACCTCTCAAGCGCAGATCAAATCCAGATCAAAATGGCGCAAGGGGCCAAGCCTGGCGAAGGCGGTCAATTGCCTGGTCATAAAGTCTCAGAGTACATCGCCAAGTTGCGCTGTTCGGTACCTGGCGTGGGTTTGATTTCACCCCCTCCACACCACGACATTTACTCGATCGAAGATTTGGCGCAGCTGATTCACGACCTAAAAAACGTCAATGCGCGTGCTTCAATTTCAGTCAAGCTTGTGTCTGAGGTCGGCGTCGGTACGGTCGCTGCGGGCGTCGCCAAAGCGAAGGCAGATCACGTCACCATCTCGGGGCATGACGGCGGCACGGGTGCGTCTCCTGTTTCATCGATCAAGCACGCTGGCACCCCTTGGGAGCTCGGCCTGGCCGAGACACAACAAACGCTGATGCTCAACAAACTGCGCAGCCGTATTCGCGTGCAGGCCGACGGTCAAATGAAAACTGGCCGCGACGTTGCAATTGGCGCACTGCTCGGGGCTGACGAGTTCGGCTTTGCGACGGCGCCTCTAGTCGTTGAAGGCTGCATCATGATGCGCAAATGCCATCTGAACACCTGCCCGGTTGGTGTGGCCACGCAAGACCCTGTCTTGCGTCAAAAATTTCAAGGTAAGCCAGAAAACGTTGTGAACTACTTCTTTTTTGTGGCCGAAGAGGTTCGCGAAATTATGGCTCAGTTAGGCATCCGCACGTTCGACGAGCTGGTCGGCCGTGTCGATCTGCTTGATACCCGCTCGGGCATCGAGCACTGGAAGGCCCACGGGCTAGATTTCAGTCGTGTGTTTTACCAGCCCGCCAACGACAGCCCACGCCGTCAACTCGAAACACAAGATCACGACCTTGAATCGGCGCTTGATCACGAACTGATTGAGCGTAGCAAACCTGCGATCGAACGCGGTGAGAAAGTGTCCTTCATCGTACCGGTACGCAATCGCAATCGCACGATTGGCGCGATGTTGTCCGGGCGAATCGCCACTCGCTATGGCGATGAAGGTCTGCCCGACGACACCATTCATATTCAATGCAACGGCACGGCCGGTCAAAGCTTTGGCGCCTTCT
This sequence comes from Gammaproteobacteria bacterium, assembly GCA_030832095.1. Taxonomy (GTDB): domain Bacteria; phylum Pseudomonadota; class Gammaproteobacteria; order Burkholderiales; family Burkholderiaceae_B; genus Zwartia; species Zwartia planktonica. The sequence goes on from JAURJT010000011.1 coordinate 27,050, forward strand.
TGGCTCGTGGCATCACCCTCGATTTAGTGGGTGAGGGCAACGACTATGTTGGTAAAGGCTTGTCGGGTGGCCGAATCATCGTACGCTCACCTAACGATTTTCGCGGTTTAGGAACCGATCACATCATCATCGGAAACACGGTGCTATACGGCGCCACCGGTGGCGAGGCCTATTTTAACGGCGTTGCTGGCGAGCGCTTTGCCGTGCGCAACTCGGGCGCAGCAGCCGTTGTTGAAGGCACGGGTGACCATGGTTGCGAATACATGACTGGCGGCACCGTCGTTGTGTTGGGCTCAACCGGGCGCAATTTCGCTGCCGGCATGTCGGGTGGCGTCGCCTACGTCTGGGATCCAGAACGCACCTTTGCTGAACGCTGCAATCTGAGCATGGTCGCGATCGAACCCGTGTTGTCTTCTGCTGAACAAGAAAAGACGCAAGGTATCGACATCTGGCACAGCCTGGGTCGTAACGATGCGCGCGAAACCGATGAAGCGATCCTCAAACGGCTGGTTGAAAACCATTTTCGTTACACCGGCAGTTTTGGCGCACGCGATTTGGTCAGCCACTGGGAAAGCGCGCGCGGTAAATTCATCAAAATCATGCCTGTAGATTACAAGCGCGCCCTAGGCGAAATGTGGCGCGCTGCCAATCCACAACCTAAAGCCGCTTAAGGAATCATCATGGGAAAAATCACTGGCTTTTTAGAGCTTGATCGTCTGCAAGAGGCGTCTGAAGCGCCTGCGAGCCGCCTCAAACATTGGCGTGAATTCGTTTTGCATCTCTCGGATGAGCAGGCCGGCAAACAAGCGGCGCGCTGCATGGATTGCGGCATACCGTTTTGTAATAACGGCTGCCCGGTTAACAACATCATCCCCGACTGGAACGACCTCGTATTTCGCCAAAATTGGCGTGGTGCTCTGGATGTGCTTCACTCGACTAACAATTTTCCAGAATTTACCGGGCGTATTTGTCCCGCGCCGTGCGAAGCGGCTTGCACACTGAACATCAATAATGATGCCGTTGGGATCAAATCCATCGAGCATGCAATTATTGACAAAGGATGGGCCGAAGGCTGGGTTGTGCCCCAGCCGCCCACTCACAAAACCGGTAAAACCGTTGCGGTGATTGGTTCGGGCCCAGCAGGCCTGGCGTGCGCGCAACAGCTCGCACGTGCGGGTCACGCCGTCACTGTGTTTGAAAAAAATGATCGTATCGGCGGCTTGCTGCGCTATGGTATCCCAGACTTCAAGCTTGAAAAAATCTTGATTGATCAACGAATCACTCAAATGCAAGCCGAAGGCGTGACCTTTAAAACCTCGCATTACATCGGTGAGGCCGCACAAGCCCCTAGCAAAGACCTCACTGTTAAAACTCCAGCTGCTTTGCAAAACGAGTTTGACGCAGTCGTGCTAACAGGTGGCTGTGAAACTCCGCGTGACTTGCCAATCGCCGGTCGCGAACTCGAAGGCGTGATGTACGCGATGGATTTCTTGCGCCCGCAAAACAAAGTCGTCGCCGGCGACAAACTCAGTTCGCAAGTGCTTGCCAAAGGTAAGCATGTTGTCGTGATTGGTGGTGGCGATACTGGCTCGGATTGTGTCGGCACCAGCAACCGTCATGGCGCCAAGTCGGTCACACAAATTGAATTGATGCCACGCCCCCCTGAGAGCGAGAACAAGGCGATGACCTGGCCCTACTGGCCAGCAAAGTTGCGCACCTCGTCTTCGCACGAAGAGGGTGCTGAGCGCGATTGGGCAATCACCAGTAAATCTTTGGCAGGCAAGGGTGGCAAAGTCGAAAAGCTGGTCGCGGCTCGCGTCGAGTGGGTGAAAGACGAAACCTCAGGCCAGATGAAGATGCAAGAGGTCAAAGGCTCTGAATTCGATATTCAAGCGGATCTGGTTTTGCTGGCAATGGGCTTTGTCGCGCCCGTCAATCATGTCTTAACGGCCTTTGGCGTCGATCAAGATGCGCGCGGTAACGTGCGCGCCAACACTGACGATTACCGCACCAGTCTCGCAAAGGTCTTCGCAGCGGGTGACATGCGACGCGGTCAGTCATTGGTCGTTTGGGCGATACGAGAAGGCCGCCAGTGCGCACGCTCTGTTGATGAGTTTTTAATGGGTACAAGCGACTTACCTCGCTAAGCCAAACCAGCCGGAGATTGTCTATGATCCACCCCATGAAACGCCTCTGTTCAATTGCGGTGAGCCTCTTGGCCGTCTCTGGCCTATCAACTGCTGTGGCGCAAACACCAGCCAGTTCAGCGAGTGCGCAGGCTTGGCCCGCCAAAAGCATTACCTTGATTGTTCCCTATGCAGCGGGCGGCTTTTCTGACACGCGCATGCGGCTGTTGGCGCGCAAACTCACCGAGAAGCTTGGACAATCGGTTGTGGTCGAAAACAAAAGTGGTGCGGGTGGTGTGATTGGTACGTCCTTGATCGCCAAGGCGCCGCCTGATGGCCACACGATCGGTTCGGGCAATCTGGCGCCACTGGCAGTGAACCCGACCTTGATGACCATGCTGCCCTACAACCCTCAAAAAGACCTTATCCCGGTCATTCTGATTGAAAACAGCCCCTTAGTGCTAAGTGTGGCCAATAGCCTGCCTGTTAAAAACTTAACTGACCTGGTTGCTTTGGCTAAAAAAGAGCCCGGCAAACTGACCTTTGGCTCATCAGGTATAGGCGGCGCTCACCACCTCTCTGGTGAAATGTTTCGTAACCTCGCCAACATTGATATCGTGCATGTGCCTTACAAAGGCGGTGCACCAGCCGCCACCGATCTGATGGCGGGTCACTTGAGCATGATGTTTGAGATGGGCTACGCCGCCCTTCCCGCCATCAAGGGCCAAAAAATACACCCCCTCGCCGTGACCTCGACCAAACGCTTGGCACTTTTGCCCGAGGTGCCGACGATGGTCGAACTCGGCATCCCTAACTTCGAGTCCTACAACTGGCAAGGCATCATCGCGCCAGGGGGCACACCAGCAGCCATTATCTCCAAGCTCAATGCGGTACTTAACGAAATTCTGCTCGATCCTGAGGTGGTCAAACAGATCTCCGACGCTGCCAGTCAGGTGGGCGGTGGCACGCCCGAAGCCTTTGCGCAGTTTATTGCCTCAGAAACCGCTAAATGGGCCAAAGTGATTAAGTTGGCAAACATTCAACCGCAGTAAACGATCTGACCATCGCTCAACGACACAGAGAGTGTTACAACTTTCTGCATGGGCGTTACAATTGAGAGCCTGAGCCTGCCTGCCCAGCAGCGCTGTATCGTTCAGTGCCTGGATTTTGCTCTGATCCCTTTGGTTCAACATGCTTACGCCCCCTCAGAACTCACACCAGCCAGTGCTACGCCTTGAAGGCGTTTCGCTGGGCTACGGCGACTTCACGGTTCTGCGTGAGATCTCGCTAGAGGTCTTGCCAGGGCAAGTGGTGGCCATGATGGGTGGCTCGGGATCCGGTAAAACCACCTTGCTGCGAGCAGCCACTGGCCAACTCGTCGCGCGCCAGGGCAGCATCACCCTGTTTGGGCAAAATTTGGCGCACGCCGATCGCCCGCTGTTGCAATCGCTGCGCCAGCGCATGGGGGTCTTGTTTCAACAGGGTGCGCTTTTCACCGACCTAAACGTCTTCGAGAACGTCGCGTTTCCGCTGCGTGAACACCTCAGTCTGTCAGCCGCGCAACTCACCGAGCGCGTGCTCGAAAAACTCAACGCAGTGGGTTTGCGCGCTGCCGCGCATTTAAAGGTATCTGAAATTTCTGGCGGTATGGCGCGTCGCGTCGCGCTAGCACGCGCAGTGGTGCTAGAACCCGAGCTGGTTCTGTATGACGAGCCCTTTGCTGGCCTTGACCCGATCTCGCTAGGCATCACAGCGCGCCTGATTCGCAGCCTCTCTGACCGCTTAGGCTGCGCCTCCGTGGTCATTACCCACGACATCGCCGAGTCCTTTGCGATTGCTGATCACGTTTATCTGGTCGGTCAGGGTGAACTTAAAGCACACGGCACACCGGCCACGCTCGGTGCCTCGACTGACCCCTATGTTCAGCAGTTTTTACACGGGCATGCCGACGGCCCGGTTGCGTTCGACTACCCCGTCACCCCTGCCTTTGAAGCTTGGCTTGCTCGCACAGGCACACAGGCATGAGTCAAACCAACTTTTTAGCCCGCCTTGGCAAACAGGCTCGCGAGCGCCTCACTGGGTTGGGTCTGTTTACGCGTTTCTTTTTCATGCTGTTGCAACGCAGCAGCATCGTATTCAAGCGCCCGCGCTTGGTGTCTCAACAAGTACATTTCATCGGCAATTTTTCGTTACTGATTATCATTGTCTCAGGTTTATTCGTTGGTTTTGTTTTAGGATTACAGGGGTATTACACCCTGAACCGCTACGGCTCTGAAGAGGCGCTTGGCTTGCTGGTCGCGCTCTCACTGACGCGAGAGCTCGGCCCGGTCATTACCGCCCTGCTTTTTGCCGGGCGTGCCGGCACCTCGCTCACCGCTGAAATTGGCTTAATGAAAGCCGGCGAACAACTGGCCGCGATGGAAGTCATGGCCGTCGACCCCATCAGGCGAGTCTTTGTCCCACGCTTTTGGGGCGGCGTCATTGCGATGCCTGTTTTAGCTGCGGTATTCTCAATGGTCGGGATTATCGGGGGCTGGGTAGTCGGTGTGCTACTGATTGGCATCGATACCGGTGCCTTTTGGTCACAAATGCAAAACGGCGTCGATGTCTATAACGACGTGTTGAACGGCGTAATAAAAAGTATCATCTTTGGGGTAGCAGTGACGCTTATCGCCCTCTACGAAGGCTGGCAGGCTCGCCCAACCCCCGAGGGGGTGGCGCGCGCCACCACTCGTACGGTTGTGACCGGCTCGCTAGCGGTGTTGGGGCTCGATTTTCTACTGACTGCGCTGATGTTCAGCAATTAAAGGGTCAAACAATGTCAAACGAAAAAACAGACTGGTGGGTAGGGCTTTTTATCTTGTTAGGCGCAATCGCACTTTCTTTTTTGGCGTTGCGGGCTGGCAATCTCAGCAGCTTCTCGTTTGCCCCCACCTACGCTCTGTCGGCAAAGTTCGACAATATCGGTGGCCTCAAGGTACGGGCGCCAGTAAAAAGTGCGGGCGTCGTGGTCGGGCGCGTTGCCAGCATCTCATTAGATGAAAAAACCTTTCAAGCAGTCGTTACCGTTCAAATCGAAAAGAACTATCGTTTTCCAAAGGACTCATCAGCCAAGATTTTGACCTCGGGCTTGCTGGGCGAGCAGTACATCGGCCTTGAAGCGGGTGGCGATGACGCCAACCTTGTCGCGGGTGGCACGCTTCAGTTCACGCAAAGTGCGATCGTCCTTGAAAGCCTGATCAGTCAATTCTTGTATTCGTCTGCTGAAAAACAAGGCACGCCCCAAGGCACCGAATCAGCCCCCGCACCCAAGTCGCCCAAACTCTCTCAATAACGGTCAAGCAACATGCGTACTCGTTTTTTTATTCAACAGCTTGGCCTGACGTTTAGCGCGCTCGCGCTGGTGCTGCTCTCAGGGTGCGCCACGCAGTCAACCGGCCCAGCTAATCCCGCTGACCCTCTCGAGGCCTCAAACCGCGCGGTATTCGAGTTCAATGACGCAGTTGATCGCGCTGTATTAAAACCGGTCGCTGAAGCGTATGCGTTTGTTGTGCCACAACCTGTTCGCACCTGTATCAACAACATCTTTTTAAACCTCGGTGACGTGTGGTCTTGGTTTAACAGCACTCTTCAAGGACGCCAAGTCGATGCACTCAATACATTTGGCCGCTTCATGCTCAACTCGACGATGGGGCTTGGAGGTTGCTTAGACATAGCCAGCCAAACGGGTGCCAAGCGCATTCCCAATGATTTTGGCGTCACACTCGGCGTTTGGGGACTCGACTCTGGCCCATACCTGGTGCTGCCAATTGTCGGCTCATCCACGCTCAGAGACGGTGCGGGCCGAGCCGTTGATATCTATGTGAATCAGTTCGGGTATGGTTCGTTAATCACGAACATCGATGTTCGTAATTCGATTTATGGTCTTGAAGTGGTTGAGCGCCGAGAGGCACTGCTCGCAGTCACAAACACGATTGACCGCACTGCGCTAGATCGCTACAGCTTTATTCGTGATGCCTACCTGAAGCGGCGTCAAGCTCAAGTTGCCGGGGCAACCGCTGAGGCCCAGAAGCTACCGAACTACGAAGATTTTGAGGCCGCGCCGACCGATGAAAAAGCGCTTGGCATCGCGCCAAAAAAATAAGACTCACTGCTATTACCTGCCAACAGATATTTAGCCTATTGCAAGGATACGTTCAATGAAGTCTCGCATCGATTTATTTTTTAAAATTTTTTTCTTGTCCCTACTGCTAGGGTTGGGTCACACTTCACGTGCGCAGACAACACCCAACCCGAACGCCGCCCCTAACGACTTCGTGCAGCAGGTCGCCGATCAAGTACTCGCCGCGCTGAAGGCCGATAGCAGCGTGCGCGCGGGCAACACTGCGCGCGTGAATCAAATCGTTGACGAGCTCATTTTGCCTAACGTCAATTTTGAAAAAACAACGCGCCTCGCAGCAGGTCGCTATTGGCGACAGGCGACACCCGAACAACAAGCAGCCTTGGTCAAAGCGTTTCGCGGCACCTTGGGTCGCTCTTACAGCGGTGCCTTCACCCGCGTCGACGAGGGCACCAGCATTAAAGTCTTGCCTTTTCGAGGCGAAGCCGATGCCACCGACCTCGTCGTCAGATCTCAGGTGACACAGCGCGCCAATACTCAACCGATTGCGCTAGATTACCGTCTTGAAAAAACACCCCAAGGCTGGAAGATCTATGACCTGAACGTTGAAAATATCTGGTTGATTGAAAACTACCGCAATCAGTTTTCTCAGCAAATTAATCAAAACGGGATCGATGGCCTGATTCAAGCGCTCAATCAACGCGCGCAACAACAATAACTGTCAGTACCCCGTCGTCTCGCGGGGCTTATGGTCGCTCGGGCGCACCACCCCCACAACAAGGTCGTCATGTCTGCTGTTTCGTTTCAAAATGTCTCTAAAGTTTTCGCACCTCGCACCTTGGGTTGGCGTGGCTTGTTTCGCCCACCTTCAGGCCCTGGCTTTCAGGCGCTCGATGATGTGTCCTTAACGATTGAGCATGGCGAATTCTTTGCGCTGCTTGGCCCCAACGGAGCTGGCAAAACAACTCTTATTTCTGTGCTGGCAGGGCTGTGTCAGGCCACGCAGGGGCGTGCCAGTGTGTGTGGTCATGATGTGGTCAACGATTATCAGGCGGCCAGGCGTTCGTTGGGTGTCGTGCCTCAAGAGTTGGTGTACGACCCATTTTTCACAGTTCGCGAAACCTTAAGGATTCAGTCGGGCTATTTTGGTTTTCGCCGCAACGACGACTGGATTGACGAAATTTTGGCTAACCTCGGCCTCAGCGATAAAGCCGATGAAAACATGCGCGCCTTGTCTGGCGGGATGAAACGTCGTGTATTGGTTGCGCAGGCGCTGGTCCATCGCCCACCCGTCATCGTGCTTGACGAACCCACAGCAGGAGTTGATGTCGACTTGCGCCGCAGCCTCTGGGAGTTCATCTCTCGGCTGAACACGCAAGGTCACACCATCATCTTGACCACGCACTATCTAGAAGAAGCTGAAATGCTGTGCAATCGCACCGCCATGCTTAAGGGCGGACGCATCGTCGCACTCGACACGACCAAAGCCTTGATCGCACGCGCCGGCGGCACTCTCGAACAGGCGTTTGTCCAAATCATGAATGCCCAACCGTCTAAGTTTTCTGAGGCTCAAGCATGAGCACCCCAATTTTGACCGCTCGTGCAGGCGCTGGCTCAGGGTTTCCAACCCTGCTTGGCAAAGAATTACTGCGTTTTTGGAAGGTCAGCTTTCAGACCATTGCCGCACCCGTTATCACAGCGTTGTTGTACCTTGTGATTTTTGCTCAGGTGTTGCAAGATCGAATCCAAGTGTATGGCAGCGTCCCCTACACCGCCTTTTTGATCCCAGGGCTCATGATGATGAGCATGTTGCAAAACGCCTTTGCCAACCCGTCATCATCGCTGATCCAAAGCCGCGTGACAGGTAACTTGGTGTTTGTGCTGTTGCCACCCATCTCGCATCGTGAATTTTTTAGTGCCTACGTGTTGGCCGCCATTGTGCGAGGTCTGGCCGTCGGAACTTGCGTCTGGCTAGTCTCCCAGTATTTCAGCTCGATGCCGATCAAGCACCCGCTTTGGGCGCTAGTCTTCGCGATTCTTTCCTGCGGCATTATGGCGATCTTAGGTTTGATTGCTGGGCTGACCTCCGAAAAATTTGATCAGCTCGCCGCGTTTCAGAATTTTCTGATTATGCCGGCTACTTTTTTATCCGGAGTGTTTTATTCAGTGCACACCCTGCCTGCCTTTTGGCAGACTGTGTCGCACTGGAATCCGCTGTTTTACACGATTGATGGGTTTCGCTACGGATTTTTTGGCGTGGCCGATGTCTCACCCTGGCAAAGCCTGGCCGTTGTCGCTGGGGTCTTCTCGGTTCTGGCGACCTTTGCCCTGCGCCTCTTAGGCCGAGGCTACAAGCTACGCACCTAAACCATCTAAAATAACAAATATTCTAGAATCGTATTCCCCCTCAAGGACCTTGCAGATCATGTTGCCTACCCCAGAAGATATTCGCGCTTACATCGCCGCCGGGCTCGCCTGCGAGCACCTTGAAGTCAGTGGCGATGGCGCGCATTTCGAGGCAGTCATTGTCAGCAACGCGTTTGCAGGTAAGCGGCTGATCGCCCGCCATCAGTTGGTGTATGCCGCGTTAGGTGATCGGATGAAACAAGAAATCCACGCGCTCTCGATGCGGACCTTAACCCCCGAAGAGTTCAGCAAACCCGTCTGATGGATATTTTACGAATCACGGGTGGTAGTCGCCTGCACGGTGAGGTCAGTATCTCTGGCGCCAAAAATGCGGCGCTGCCAATTTTGTGTGCTGGTTTGCTCACTGGCGATACAGTCACACTCACCAACGTACCCAAGTTAAACGACATCGCCACGACGCTTAAATTATTAGGCCAGATGGGCGTTCGTTGTGAGCGCGAAACCGATGGCACGGTTCATATCACTGCCAACGACGTCACGACCCTCGAAGCGCCCTATGAATTGGTGAAAACCATGCGTGCTTCGATTTTGGTACTGGGCCCCCTGCTCGCACGGTTCGGTCAGGCACGAGTCAGCCTCCCTGGCGGCTGCGCAATTGGTCAGCGCCCGGTCGACCAACACATTCACGGGTTGGCCGCGCTAGGGGCTGACATCAGCATCGAACACGGTTTTGTCGTAGCGCGTGCCCGCCGCCTAAAGGGCGCCGTCATACGCACCGACATGGTGACAGTCACTGGCACCGAAAATCTGCTGATGGCTGCCGTCTTAGCAGAGGGTCAAACCGTTTTAGAAAACGCCGCGCGTGAACCCGAGGTCGTGGATCTGGCCGAATTGTTGATTAAGATGGGCGCGCAGATTCAGGGCCATGGTACCGACCGCATCGTCATCGAAGGCGTCAAGCGCCTGCACGGTGCCACCCATCAGGTGATTCCTGATCGCATTGAAGCGGGTAGCTTTTTGTGCGCGGTGGGTGCAGCAGGTGGTGATATTACGTTACGCAGGGTTGCGCCTGACACCATGGGTGCCACTCTCTCTAAACTCCAAGAGGCTGGCGTGACGCTAACTTGCGGCCCTGACTGGATTCGCGCCAGCATGACACAGCGGCCCAAACCTGTTGACTTTCGTACACACGAATACCCAGGCTTTGCCACTGACATGCAGGCCCAATTGATGGCGCTAAACGCGCTCGCCGACGGCACCTCTGTGATCGCTGAAACAATTTTTGAAAATCGTTTCATGCATGTGCAAGAACTGCTGCGCTTAGGCGCACGCATTGACATCGACGGTCACACGGCCGTTGTGCGTGGCGTCACAAAACTGTCAGGGGCAACTGTCATGGCCACCGATTTACGTGCCTCTGCAAGCCTTGTGATTGCTGGTCTGGCGGCTGAGGGCGAGACCATCGTCGAGCGAATCTATCACCTTGATCGAGGCTACGAGCGCATGGAGCACAAGCTCAGACAGCTAGGCGCCAACATCGAACGCATTTCTAGCAAGGATCTCTCATGAGCGCACCTGAGTCGCTTCGGCCTTTAACGATGGCCCTCTCGAAAGGGCGAATTTTCGAAGAAACTCTGCCACTTCTCGAGGCGGCTGGCATTCAGGTTTCTGAAAACCCAGAGCAGTCGCGTAAGCTGATTATCGCCACCAGCAACCCTGGCTTGCGATTAATTATTGTGCGCGCCTCTGACGTGCCAACCTATGTTGAATACGGCGCGGCTGATTTGGGTATTGCTGGTAAAGATGTACTCATCGAACACGCAGCGCAACACCCTGGTGGGTTGTATCAGCCGATTGACCTAAACATCGCACGTTGCCGCTTGGCTGTCGCGGTGCGAAAAGGGTTTGATTACGAAGCTGCTGTGCGCCAAGGGGCACGCTTACGTGTTGCGACCAAATACACTCAAGCGGCGCGCGAACACTTTGCCGCAAAAGGCGTTTACGTTGACCTCATCAAGCTTTACGGCTCAATGGAACTCGCACCGTTAGTGGGTCTGGCCGATGCGATCGTCGACTTGGTGTCAACCGGCAACACCTTAAAGGCTAACGATTTGGTCGCGGTTGAAGACATCATGCAGATCTCATCGCGCTTGGTGGTCAATCGTGCTGCGCTTAAAACCCGTCATGCACAGCTGCAACCGCTGTTAGATGCCTTTGAACAAGCCAGTCACTCAGCGGTGGCAAGCTCGTGACACCTAGAGACTGACACCATGGCAACCATTTCACGCCTCGACTCGCGCGACCCAGACTTTGACGCAAAGCTCACCACCTTGCTGGCCTTTGATGCCGAACAAGATGAGGCTATCGATGCTGCGGCTGCGCGTATTCTGAAGCAGGTGCGCGCTGAGGGCGACGCTGCGCTGGTTCGCCTGACGCGTGAGTTCGATGGGGTGCAAATCAGTCAGGCCACCGAGTTAGAAATTCCGCGTAGCGAGTGGTTCAAAGCCCTCGCTGAACTTCCTGCAGCACAGCGCCAGGCGCTTGAAGCGGCGGCCGAACGCGTGCGCTCGTATCACGTGCATCAAATTCAAAAGAGTTGGTCTTATACCGAGGCCGATGGCACACGTTTAGGACAGCAGATTACAGCGCTCGACCGCGTTGGGGTCTATGTGCCAGGCGGCAAAGCCGCTTACCCGTCCTCGGTGCTGATGAATGCGATTCCAGCAAAGGTGGCAGGCGTTGCAGAGGTTGTGATGGTGACGCCAACCCCGGGCGGTCATCGTAATGCGATGGTGCTGGCCGCCGCCGCCATTGCGGGCGTTGATCGTTGCTTTGCGATAGGTGGCGCTCAGGCCATCGGCGCACTTGCCTACGGTACCGCGACGGTACCGGCTGTCGATAAAATTGTTGGTCCAGGCAATGCGTACGTCGCTGCGGCAAAACGCCGTGTCTTTGGTGTCGTTGGCATCGACATGATTGCGGGCCCAAGCGAAATCCTCATCATCTGCGACGGAAAAACGTCGCCCGACTGGATCGCGATGGATCTGTTCTCGCAAGCCGAGCACGACGAGCTCGCTCAGGCAATCTTGTTATGCCCAGACGCAAGTTACCTCGATGCCGTCGAGCGCTCGATCAACAAATTACTACCCACCATGCCCCGCGCCGATATCATTCGTGCAAGCTTGCGCGACCGGGGCGCGCTGATTTTGGTACGGGATTTGAGCGAGGCTTGCACAATTAGCAACCAGATCGCGCCTGAGCACCTTGAAGTCTCGGTCGAAGATCCTGAAGCTTGGCTGCCTCATTTGCGTCACGCAGGTGCGATTTTTATGGGGCAGCACAGTTCTGAGTCGCTTGGTGACTATTGCGCGGGCCCGAACCACGTGTTGCCAACCTCGCGTACCGCTCGGTTTTCTTCACCGCTAGGCGTCTATGACTTTCAAAAACGCTCAAGTTTGATCCACGTCTCGCAAGCAGGTGCGCAAACACTGGGCAAAATTGCTGCTGAACTCGCGCTAGGCGAAGGCCTGCAAGCCCATGCAGCAAGCGCCACCTACCGCCTCACGACACCAAGCAACAAGTAAGTTCAGCGATCCAACACGATTCAGCACAACAATTCGCTCAGTCCGCCCTACAATATAGAATCTGACGCCAAGAGCCCACGCCATGCGCACCGCCGAAATTATCCGCAATACCAACGAAACAAAAATACGTGTCGCAATCAATCTAGATGGCACTGGCCGCCAAAAGCTCGACACGGGTGTGCCCTTTTTAGATCACATGCTTGATCAAATTGCCCGCCACGGTTTAATTGACCTTGAGGTGCATGCCCAAGGCGATTTAGAAATTGATGCTCACCACACGGTTGAAGACGTTGGCATCACGCTTGGGCAAGCCATTGCAAAAGCCGTGGGCGATAAAGCCGGGATTCGTCGTTACGGCCACGCGTATGTGCCTCTCGACGAGGCGCTTTCGCGCGTGGTGGTAGACTTTTCAGGCAGGCCCGGCTTGCAGTTTCATGTGCCCTTCACCCGCGCGCGCGTCGGTGATTTTGACGTCGACCTGACCATTGAATTTTTTCAGGGTTTAGTCAACCATGCACTGCTCACCATGCACATTGATAACTTGCGTGGAGTCAACGCACACCACCAGTGCGAAACCATTTTCAAGGCCACCGGTCGCGCCCTGCGCATGGCGCTCGAACTCGATCCGCGCAGCGCTGGCGTTGTGCCGTCTACCAAAGGTGTCTTGTAAGCCATGGCCTTAATTGCCATCGTCGACTACGGCATGGGCAATATCCACTCGGTCGAGCGGGCATTACGCCACGCCGCCCCCGAGGCCGATATCCGCCTATGCAGTCAGGCGTGCGATATTTTGGCTGCTGACCGCGTTGTGTTTCCGGGCCAGGGCGCGATGGCCGACTGCATCCGCACGTTGGATGAGGCGGGCTTGCGTGAGGCGGTGCTCAGCGCAGCAAAAAGCAAGCCCTTACTTGGCGTTTGCGTGGGCGAACAAATGTTGTTTGAGCGCAGCGAAGAAGGCAACACCACCAGCCTGGGCATTTTTAAAGGCGAGGTTCGGCGTTTTCAGGGTCCCGCCTTCTCTGCGGGCGCACAACAGCTCAAAGTGCCGCATATGGGCTGGAATCCCGTCAAACAAAGCCGTGCGCATGCGCTTTGGCAGGGTATCCCCGATATGACGCCCTTTTATTTTGTCCACAGTTTCTATGCCGTGCCTGCTCAGGCTGAGCTTACCGTCGGGCAAAGCAACTACGGCGGCCTGTTTACCTGTGCTGTTGCAGCCGATAATATCTTTGCCGTACAGTTTCATCCAGAAAAAAGTGCCGAATATGGTTTGCGTCTTTACCGTAATTTTGTAGACTGGAAGCCTTAAACTAATCCCTTATCCACACTCACTTATCGTGAGTGCTTTGAAATTTACGTGACCACTCAATACTCACATGCTGCTGATCCCTGCAATTGATCTCAAAGACGGACGCTGCGTCCGCCTGCGTCAAGGCGACCTCGACGACGCAACTGTCTTCTCAGAAGACCCAACCGCCATGTCCAACCTTTGGCTTGACCGAGGCGCACGACGCCTGCATTTGGTTGACCTCAATGGCGCTGTGGCCGGCAAACCTAAAAACGAATCTGTCATTCGTGCGATTGTCGATTCAGTTGGTGCCGATATTCCGGTCCAGATTGGCGGTGGTATTCGCGACCTCGACACGATCGAACGCTATCTTGATTTCGGTATCACCTACGTCATCATCGGCACCGCTGCAGTCAAGAACCCCGGGTTTTTGCATGATGCCTGCGGTGCGTTTCCGGGCAGTATTATCGTTGGGCTCGACGCGCGCGATGGCAAAGTTGCGACCGACGGCTGGAGCAAACTCACCAAGCACGATGTGCTCGATATGGCCAAAAAATTTGAAGACTATGGCTGCGAAGCGATTATCTACACCGATATTGGCCGTGATGGCATGTTGACAGGCGTCAACATCGAAGCAACGGTGCGACTCGCTCAGCACGTGCGGATCCCGGTCATCGCCTCGGGCGGTGTCACAGACATGCGCGACATCGAAGCACTGTGTGCAGTTGAGGCCGAGGGCATTGAAGGCGCGATTTTAGGTCGAAGCATCTATGAAGGCACGCTTGATTTTGAAGCCGCGCAACTGCGTGCTGATGAACTCGCACCATGAGTCAGTTGGTCACGCCGAGCACCAATAGCGGCCTGACTCGTCGAATCATTCCGTGTCTTGACGTCACAGCAGGGCGCGTTGTGAAGGGTGTAAATTTCGTCGATCTGATGGATGCAGGCGACCCCGTTGAAATTGCGCAGCGCTACAACGAGCAAGGTGCAGACGAACTCACCTTTTTAGACATCACCGCCACAAGCGACGGGCGTGATTTGATTCTCTCAATCATCGAACAAGTCGCCTCGCAAGTGTTTATCCCCCTGACAGTAGGCGGTGGTGTGCGTCAGGTAAGTGATGTGCAACGCCTGCTCAATGCGGGCGCCGACAAAGTCTCGATCAATAGTGCTGCAGTCGCTAACCCAGAGCTTGTTCGCGCCGCCTCCAGTTATCACGGCTCGCAGTGCATCGTCGTGGCGATTGATGCGCGACGTGTGGCAAATAGTGCGACTCCAACCTGGGAGGTCTTCACCCATGGAGGGCGCCGTGGCACCGGCTTGGATGTCGTCGCCTGGGCGCGTCAAATGGCTGGGTTTGGTGCGGGCGAGTTGCTCTTAACCAGCATGGATCGCGACGGTACTAAAGCCGGCTTTGACCTCGAACTCACACGCCGCGTAGCCGACGCCGTGGCGATCCCAGTGATTGCTTCGGGTGGCGTGGGCAATCTGCAGCATTTAGCTGATGGTGTGACCTTGGGCGGTGCCAGCGCAGTGCTGGCCGCCAGTATTTTTCACTACGGTGAATTCACCGTGGGTCAGGCCAAAGACTTTATGGCAAACCAAGGCATTGCCGTGAGGCGCACCCAATGACAACTGCTGCGCCCCCCGCCTGGCTGAACGAGGTCAAGTTTGACGAAAAGGGCTTGATCCCGGCGATTTCACAAGACGCGACCACCGGACAAATATTGATGGTGGCCTGGATGAACGCTGAGTCACTCTCTGAAACCGCACAGACAGGCCGTGCGGTGTTTTGGTCGCGCTCGCGTAACCGCCTATGGCGCAAGGGCGAAGAGTCAGGGCACGTACAGCATCTTGTCGAACTTAGACTGGATTGCGACGGTGATGTACTGTTGCTAAAAGTCGAGCAAATCGGAGAGATCGCCTGTCATACTGGACGCGCAAGTTGTTTCTATCGGCGTCTTGAACAAAGTGCTGATCCATTATCCTCAACATGGGTAAGCGTTGATCCAGTTCTCAAAGACCCCGAGCTCATTTACAAGTGAACGCCCTAAACATGACAGCTTCTACTTCCACCGCCTCACCGACTGACACTTCCGATGTCATTCTGGCAAGAATCGCTGACATACTGGCGACTCGTTTGCCTGCGAACGGTGGCGATCCTGCTACCTCCTATGTGGCAAAGTTGTTTTCAAAAGGGCCAGACGCTGCGTTAAAAAAGATTGGTGAAGAAGCCACTGAACTCGTCATGGCGGTCAAAGACCAACAACCCGAGCGAATCGTGGCAGAAACAGCAGATTTGTGGTTTCATTGCTTGGTGGTGCTCACTGAACATGGTTTGCGCCCTGAACAGGTATTGGCCGAGTTGGCAAGGCGCGAAGGCGTATCTGGCCTTCAAGAAAAAGCTTCCCGTAACCCATAAACGACCTCTCATGAGCGAAAACTGCCTCTTCTGTAAGATTGTGAAAGGTGAAATCCCTGCAAAAATCGTCTACACCGATGACGATTGTGTGGTTTTTCATGATATTCACCCCGCAGCTCCAGTACATTTGCTGATGGTGCCCCGACACCATATCGTGTCTATGCAAGATATCAAACCCGAAGATGCTGGCTGGTTAGGTAGAATGCTGACTCAAGTGCAACACATCGCGTTAACAAATGGCTGCAACCCGGGGCCTGAAGGCGGTTTTCGTCTCACGACGAATTCAGGCCTTGAGGGCGGCCAAGAGATTAAACACCTGCATTTTCATATCCTTGGTGGTAAACGTCCTTGGCAGGGCTTCACCCCCATCAAGAATTAATCTGGAGAACGATCATGGGTAGTTTTAGTATTTGGCACTGGCTAATTGTTTTGGTTATCGTTGCACTCGTTTTTGGCACGAAAAAGATTAGAAACATCGGAGCCGATTTAGGCGGTGCGGTGAAAGGCTTCAAAGAAGGCATGAAAGATCCAAACGCGAAAGAAGGCGAGGCCACTGCGGCAGCAACTGAGGCTGCACCGGTGCAACGCGTTGCCACGGCCGAGACCATAGACGTGCAAGCAAAAGAGAAATCAAATACTCAGCCTGGTCCGCGTTAACCCTTTCCGCTAGCTTTTCTAGCTGAGTCTTTTTGGCATATCACACACCATGTTTGACGTCAGCTTTACCGAACTTCTCGTAATCGGGGTCGTAGCTCTGGTCGTCATTGGCCCAGAGCGTCTGCCCAAAGTGGCTCGTACGCTCGGCCACTTGGTGGGGCGTGCGCAGCGCTATGTGAACGATGTCAAAACTGACATTCAGCGCGAGGTCGAACTCGACGAACTGCGCAAGTTAAAAGATCAAATGCAAGATGCCGCTCAAAGCGTGCAATCAAGCCTGCAAAATACTGAGGCATCGCTGCGCAAGCCTCTTGAGTCACTCGAACAAGACGTCTCAGCGCTGAAAGAATCGTTGACACATACCAGCTCAGATCTAGTCGAGCCGGTCAACCCCGAGATACCAAAGCCCTCCTCGGTTGCAACCGCGACCGACTCGGGCCCTTCGAGTGTTGCTGCAGCCTCTATCCCCTCTTTTGCCGAGGCTGAGGTGCAAGCCATGCTCGTGCCAGATCCGCTCCCAACTTTGGTTCCCCCGCCAGAACCTGTGCCGGTGGCCGCGCACACCCTTCCACTTGCCGTAGCCCCGACTCAGCTCGAGCTCGGCGCTTTGGCACCCACTACGGCGCATGCGCCAAAACAGACCTCGGTCGCCTCTTCAACCCCAGGATCTGCATCTTGAGCACTGACCGTTCTGCTAACACCACAACTGAAGGCAATAGCCAGCCTAATCAAGACGCTGAGGCAGCGCCGGCGGTCAACGAAAGTTTTATGTCGCATCTGATTGAACTGCGCACACGCTTGTTGCGCGCAGTCGGCACCGTAGTAGCCGTGTTTGTGGTGCTGTTTATCTATCCAGGTGCCTCGGTGATCTATGACATTCTGGCGGCACCGATGCTCGCCTCGCTACCTCAAGGTACCCGCATGATCGCCACGGGCGTCATTACCCCCTTTATGGTGCCCATGAAAGTCACCATGATGGCTGCGTTCGTTGTATCATTGCCCGTCGTGCTTTATCAGGTGTGGGCTTTTGTGGCACCTGGCTTATATCGGCACGAGCAGCGCTTAGCCCTGCCCTTGATCGTTTCAAGTTCGTTGCTCTTTATTGCCGGGATGGCTTTTTGCTATTTCGTTGTGTTCAAGTCGGTTTTCACCTTTATTGCGTCCTTTGCGCCCGAGTCCATCACCCCAGCGCCTGATATCGAAGCCTATCTGAGCTTTGTGATGACCATGTTTCTGGCCTTTGGGGTCACATTTGAAGTCCCTGTTGCCGTCGTCTTATTGGTGCGCATGGGGATTGTGACTGTCGCAAAGCTTAGAGAAGCACGGGGTTACGTGGTCGTAGGGGCCTTTGTGATTGCTGCCGTGGTGACCCCCCCAGACGTCGTCAGTCAGTTTTTGCTTGCTGTACCGTTGTGTGTGCTGTACGAGATTGGCATCTTGGTTGCAACTGGGGTCAAGCCCCGCAGCCAAGACAATACTGATGCCGAGTCCTAAGATTTGCACAGACTAGGCGTAGTTTGCGCATTAAATATATCTGTAACCATTTATCCTATTTGTATGAATGGTTTCAAGAAAAATATCTCTTGTGACTTAAGGTTTTAAGGTATATCTTTTATTATTGGTTAATAATCTTAGCTTCGGCCAAGCTGATCAATGCCTAGTCAGATCGAACCTATTGTGGTTCGGTCGCGGTACTTAAAGGGACCATCGTGCTCGCTCATCGTCTTAAACAGGCCCGTCTACGCGCGGGGTTGTCACAAGAAAAGCTCGGCAAACTCGCCGGTATTGACCCAATGTCAGCAAGCGCTCGTATGAACCAGTACGAACGCGGTAAGCATTCACCCGACTATCAACTGATGTGCCGTGTGGCTGAAATACTGAATATGCCAGTCAGTTGGTTTTATACCGAAGACGAAGAACTTGCGCGCCTGCAAGAAATCGCGTTTCACCTCGACGCCAACGTACGTCGGCCATTATTTGTGCAGGCTGAGTCTTTGTTCGCAGCGAACCCACCTGTTGCTAAGGCCTTAGCGGCAGAGCCCGCCAAGTAGACTTGTGTACAGAGTTACTTTGGCTTGACCGGACGCTGACCTAGCGTCATCGTCAAGGTTTGGGTGCGTCCGTTACGATAGATACCCAATTCAACCGTTTCACCGGGCGCGTTCGCAGCAATTCGTGCCATAAGCCGCTGGGTATCGTTGACCGGTTGGCCCGCAATCGTTTGAACGATATCACCGACCTTTAGGCCGCCTTTAGCGCCGGGTCCGTCTCGCATGATGCCCGCAATGATTACACCGCGAACCTTCTCTAAGCCGAAGGCACGAGCCAAATCGGCCGTCATATCTTGCGGCTCAATCCCCAGCCAACCTCGTTTCACGAAGCCAAACGTCACGATTTCGCTCAAGACCTTTTGCGCCGCTACGGCTGGAATCGCAAAGCCAATTCCTAGCGAGCCCCCGGATCTTGAATAAATTGCCGTATTGATGCCCACCAAACGACCCAGAGTATCCACCAAGGCCCCACCTGAGTTTCCTGGATTGATCGCGGCGTCGGTCTGAATGAAGTTTTCATAGGTGTTGATACCTAACCCTTCACGACCTAGCGCGGACACGATACCCATCGTGATCGTTTGGCCAACACCAAACGGATTACCAATGGCAAGCACCACATCCCCTATTTTAGGAGGGTCAAGTGACGCAAAGCCCAACACAGGCAGCTGACTCATTTCAACTTGCAACACCGCAAGATCTGAGTCTGTATCGACGCCCAGCACCTTGGCAACCGCTTGACGGCCATCTGTGAGCGCCACCACAATCTCGTCCGCCCCCTCAATGACGTGAAGGTTCGTTAGCACATGCCCCTTGGCAGACACCACCACCCCCGAGCCCAAACTGGTAGTTTGTTGTGTTTGGTTAAATCCGGGCATTTGTTCAAAAAATTTGCGCATCACCGGATCAGGTGGCAAGGGAATCCGCGACACTGTTATCCGTTTCGTGGTGTGAATATTGACCACCGCTGGCGCAGCGACAGACACCGCTCCAGCGTAAGAGCCTGGTGCTTGTGAGACGTTACTGTCAGTACTAGGCAATAATCCAAGTGTGCCATTCGGGCTGCGAAGTTGCGGTTTACCCGCTAGCCAATCTGGGCGCAAAGTTGTCACCACAAATAAAACTGCTATACAGACCGTTACCGCTTGGGCAAACAGCAACCAAAGACGACGCATGAGGTGTTCCAGAAAATGATGAAAACGGTATCAACCCAAACTTTAGAGCAGTGGCTCAACAGTACCCTGAGCACGGCTGCCTTCAATGACTACTGCCCAAATGGCCTTCAAGTTGAAGGTAAACCAACCATCTCGCATATTATCTCGGGCGTGACAGCAAGTCAGGCCTTAATTGACGTCGCAACCCAACGCGAGGCCGATGCCTTACTTGTGCATCATGGCTGGTTCTGGAAGGGAGAAGACCCGCGAGTGCTCGGGACTCGAAAGCGGCGTCTCGCTGCGCTCTTGTCACACGACATCAATTTGCTGGCCTTTCATTTGCCCTTAGATGCTCACCCAGTGCTTGGCAACAACGCGCAACTGGCGCGAGTGCTGGGTTTGGTAGCCGAGCCGGCGACGGCTTCAAACGGCCTGCTTTGGTTTGGTTCAATGCCTGGCGCCAATACACTTAACCAGATTGCTAGCCGCGTCGAGCAGCGTTTACACCGCGTACCACTGGTGATTGGCGAAGAAGGATTACCCGTGCAACGAATTGCCTGGTGTACTGGGGCGGCTCAAAACATGCTTGATCAAGCCATTCACGGGGGCGCCCAAGTGTTTATCACCGGCGAGGTCTCTGAACCTACGGTGCATCTCGCGCGTGAGGCAGGCGTGGGGTTTATCAGCGCAGGCCACCACGCAACCGAGCGCTATGGTGTCCAAGCGCTCGGACAGGCGATTGCCCAAGAGTTCGGTATCCGGGTGGACTTTGTCGACCTTGACAACCCGGTGTAACGCCGCTGTCACTGTTAATCACTCACCGGGCTTCTCAACCTCGTGCCCTAGTCAGCCCGCCGAGTAAACCTTACCGAACATATTGGGTCGTTAATACGGCCTTTTGAAGTAAGTAAATGCCTACTTTTTAAGCGAGTCTCTGATTTCTCGAAGCAACTCGATGTCCTCGGGGGTCTTAGGCGGTGGTGCTGCCAAATCCATTTTGGCACGCGCGGTATTGATCGCCTTAACCATAAAAAAGATCACGAACGCCAGCAAAACAAAGTTAATGACGATTGTTAAAAAATTACCCCAGGCAAACAAGTTAGCCCCGGCCTTTGTTAAGTCAGCGTATGTTTCAGGCCCCGCATACTGTGCGGGGCGAGACAGCACAATGTATTTGTTACTGAAGTCAACCGAACCGCCTACCAAAAAATTCACTAGGGGCATGACGATATCTTTGACCAAAGAGTCAACAATCTTGCCAAAAGCCGCTCCTACGATCACGCCCACAGCCAAATCAACCACATTTCCGCGTAGTGCAAATTGCTCAAATTCTTTGAAAATTCCTTTTCCTTGCGCCATTTCTGATTTCTCCCATAGAAAGTGCTGGCTCGGTCGGGCTATAATAAGGGGTTAAAACGTTTGCAACCAGACGAAAGATGTTTGTTGGGTAATGACTGCTAGGCGGCGTTGATAGGGTTAGGCCGCCCGCGCAACCACAAGGATAGGAAGATGAGTCAGGATTCAGTTATGCATGACGACGAAGGTGCGGTTCCGGCCACGCTCCCGTCTGACCCCTCGCGCCGTCTCTGGATCGGCACAACCTGTGCGATGGGTGGGGTGGCGGGTCTAGCCGCTGCGGTACCGTTTGTCAGCACCTTTGCTCCGTCTGATCGCGCCCGCGCTGCCGGCGCACCAGTTGAAGTCGACATTAGCACCTTGGCGCCAGGCGAAATGCGCACTGTTGAATGGCGCGGCAAGCCTGTTTGGCTCATTCGCCGCACTAAAGAGCAACTCGATTCGCTCAAGCAAAATGCGGGTGAGCTCGCCGACCCAAATTCAAATCGCCCGGGTTTTACGCCTGCCTACGCAAAAAACGAATGGCGCTCGCGTAAACAAGAGCTCTTCGTCGCCGTGGGTATTTGCACCCATCTGGGCTGCTCGCCTACACCAAAGTTTGTCACCGGCCCACAGCCAAGTCTGCCTTCCAATTGGGATGGCGGCTTTCTGTGCCCCTGCCATGGCTCAACCTTTGATATGGCCGGCCGCGCGTTTAAAAATAAACCCGCACCCGACAATCTCGAAGTGCCTCCGTACCAATATTTAAGCGACACCCGCATTGTTGTTGGGGTTGACGAGAACAACAAGGCCTGACGGTCTGTTGCTCACCCCCCACAACTTGACACTGAACAAGTAAAGGAACCGTTTTCATGGCTGGCCATAAAACTGTCGAAACGACCGGACTGCTAGGTTGGATTGATCAGCGCTTTCCGCTGACATCCACATATAAAGCGCACCTGTCTGAGTACTATGCTCCAAAAAACTTTAACTTTTGGTACTTTTTTGGCGCCCTCTCATTACTAGTGCTGGTGCTGCAAATCGTCACCGGTATTTTCTTGGTCATGCACTACAAACCCGACGCGCAGTTTGCGTTTCAATCCGTCGAATACATCATGCGCGAAGTGCCCGGCGGATGGTTTATCCGCTATATGCACTCAACCGGAGCCTCGATGTTTTTTGTCGTGGTCTATCTGCACATGGTGCGTGCGCTGATTTACGGCTCATACCGCAAACCGCGTGAGTTGGTCTGGATCTTCGGTGTTGGTATTTTCTTGTGCTTAATGGCCGAAGCATTTTTTGGCTACCTCTTACCCTGGGGACAAATGTCTTTCTGGGGTGCACAGGTGATTGTGAACCTTTTCTCGGCGATTCCTTTTATTGGCCCTGAACTCTCGATCTGGATTCGGGGTGACTATGTGGTGTCTGACGCCACTCTGAATCGCTTCTTTGCCTTCCATGTGATTGCCATTCCCTTGGTGCTGCTCGGCCTGGTTGTTGCGCACGTGATCGCCTTGCACGAGGTGGGTTCAAACAACCCAGACGGCGTTGATATCAAAACCAAAAAAGATAAGTATGGTCGTCCACTTGACGGCATCCCGTTTCACCCCTACTACACCGTACACGACATCATGGGTTTTATGGGGTTTCTTATCATCTTCATGGCGATTGTTTTCTTCGCCCCCGAGATGGGCGGCTACTTTCTTGAGTTCAACAACTTTATTCCAGCTGACCCACTCAAGACACCCTTGCACATTGCACCGGTCTGGTATTTCACGCCGTTCTACTCAATGCTGCGCGCCACGACCGACGACTTCACATGGGTGCTTGCCGGTTCCGCCGTGATAGCGGCACTCGTCATGTTTATTCGTAGCAAAGGCTTAGTCAAACTGATTGTGCCCGTCGTACTACTTGGCGTTGCCGTGTTGCTGCGCCTGATCGACGCCAAGTTCTGGGGTGTCGTGGCAATGGGTGGTGCGGTCGTGCTGCTGTTCTTCCTGCCTTGGTTAGATTACAGCCCTGTCAAATCCATACGCTATCGCCCGGGCTGGCACAAAACGCTTTACGGTATCTTCTTTGCCAACTTTGTTGTCTTGGGCTATCTCGGTACACAAGCGCCAACAGACGTCTTTAACTTGCTCTCGCAAATTGGTACGCTCATTTATCTGGGCTTCTTTTTCCTGATGCCTGTCTGGAGCCGTCTCGGAACCTTCAAGCCGGTCCCTGACCGCGTCACGTTCCACGCCCATTGAGCCTAACCTAATTTACGGAATGACCATGATCAAGAAGCTGCTTTGTGCTCTTGCCCTGCTGATCACCTGCAACGCTGCCAGTGCTGCGGGCGGCGAGTTTCCCTTAGATCGCGCACCTAATCGCATCAACGAACTCACGTCGCTGCAAAATGGTGCCAAGCTGTTTGTTAACTATTGCCTAAACTGCCATAGCGCTGCATCCATGCGCTATAACAAACTCAACGATATCGGCCTGACGGATGAACAAATCCGCACCAGCCTGTTATTTACAGGCGAAAAAGTCGGTGATCTGATGATGGGGTCAGTGGGTGTAAAAGATGGCAAGCGCTGGTTTGGTGTGATGCCACCCGACCTCTCTGTCATGGCGCGGGCAAAATCAGTCAATGCGGGTCCAACGGGCTCAGACTACATTTACACTTACTTGCGCACGTATTATCGCGATACAAGCAAACCAACGGGTTGGGATAACCTTGCGTTTCCCGCCTCAGCCATGCCCCATGTGCTCTACGAGCGTCAAGGACCACGTGAACTCACCACCATCGTGACTCACGAGCACCCAGCACCCGGAGGCAAAGGCCCTGCAACCTGGGAGCGCGTCACAACGACGTATGACTCACTGGGTTACGTCACGAGCAAAACCGAGGCGCTCTCAAATTATCGTGGTGCAGCGAGTACCGAGCATAAGTTCAAGAGCCTTGACACCTCGCGTACGTCTGCCTACGACAACGACATTGCCGACCTCACAGCTTTCTTGACCTGGATGTCTGAACCTATCCAACAAAAGCGCAAGCAAATTGGGGTGTGGGTCTTGTTGTTCTTGGGTCTGTTTTTTGTCGTCGCGTGGCGCCTGAACGCCTCGTTCTGGAAGCACGTCAAGTAGCGTTTATTTCAGGGCCAGCGTCTGCTGAAGGTAGACGCTGGCCTTTCGTTTTTATCTGTAGTCATTTTTAGGACGGAAATCCAATATGATGGTCCTCTACTCCGGTACCACCTGCCCCTTTTCACATCGCTGCCGCTTTGTGTTGTTTGAAAAAGGCATGGATTTCGAAATCCGCGATATCGACTTATTCAACAAGCCTGAAGATATTGCCGTGATGAATCCCTACGGACAGGTGCCAATCTTGGTTGAACGTGATTTGATCCTGTATGAGTCAAACATCATCAACGAATATATTGACGAACGCTTTCCTCATCCGCAATTGATGCCTGCTGATCCAGTCATGCGTGCGCGTACACGTTTATTTTTGTACAACTTTGAAAAAGAGTTGTTTATTCATGTCGCGGCACTCGAAGACCGCGCTGTACGCGCTGATGAAAAACGTATGAACGTCGCACGCGCAGCGGTACGCGATCGTTTGTCGCAACTTGCGCCTTTACTTCTTAAAAACAAGTACATGCTCGGCGAAGAGTTCTCGATGCTTGACGTTGCTATGGCACCTTTGCTCTGGCGTCTGGATCACTACGGTATCGAATTACCAAAAACAGCAGCCCCGATTCAAAAGTATGGCGAGCGTATTTTTTCACGCCCAGCGTATATTGAGGCGCTGACGCCGTCAGAAAAAGTGATGCGTCGTTAATCAGCACCGCAATGGCCGAAACCTCTACCAAACCGTACATGATTCGTGCACTGCACGAATGGTGTACTGATAACGGGTACACGCCTCACATCGTTGTGCGTGTTGATCAAAATACGATGGTGCCACCCGCCCATATCCGAGATGGTCAGATCACGCTCAATATTGGCATGATGGCAACCAAGAGTCTGGTCTTAGGCAACGACAGCATCGAGTTTCAGGCACGCTTTAACGGTGTGACTGAGAACCTCTACGTCCCTGTTGGTGCGGTGACGGCAATCTATGCGCGCGAAACCGGCGCTGGCATGGGCTTTGAGGTTGAAGAGCCTAGCACTGACAACGCACCAGCGACTAACTCCTCGACGGCTGGTTTTGCAGGCGGTGCTCAGGCACAAGCGCCTGAAACTGTGTCTCCTTCAGCTACACCCAGCGCCACGGCCACCGACCCAAAACGGCCCACACTCACGATTGTTAAGTAGCGATATCTGTAAACAAAAAACGTTTGCCATAATTCATTTATAATTCGGCGCTCTGTTGTTAGTTTTTGCTAACACTAGCCAGCAGTAAATTGCCGGAGTAGCTCAGTTGGTAGAGCAGCTCACTTGTAATGAGAAGGTCGAGGGTTCGATTCCTTTCTCCGGCACCAGTTCCAGCCAAGGCCTCGAAGCGTAAATGCTCTGAGGCCTTTTGTTTTTGCGGCCGTCGGTGTCTGTCGGAACCACCCATTACCGTCTTCAACACCTTCCCAATGCCCGTTAGACTTCAAGCTCACCGAAACATCAGTGACCTAGCCGTTGGGGCTAACAAGAATGACGCAGACAATGAAGATACTGCCAAGGCTGGCTTGCATAAGTCTGAAGACCCGCCGCCCAGCCTGCCCCAAAACTGCGGGGCGGTTCTGGCGGTTCACCAGATCCTTGCGCGCCTCCCGCAGCCAACTCTAGCGCCTCATCAGAGACCTCTTGCACGACAACTTGCTCAAGCTCAGTATTCACAGCAGACTCCTAGGTTGTGTGCCCGCGCACAGTATTATTTGGGTTGCCAATCAGCAAAGTATAGACCCGAAATATTGCGAATCTAACTCAGCGAATCCTAGCCCGAGCTCAGTCTGTAGCGTTTGGTAGCTTACTCAAAGCTCTTAATATGTCTCAATCTCGGGCCACTGCGTGACTTTTACAGACAACCAGGCATGCCCCTCGACTTCTGCTGCACTATACTCGGCTAGATGTAAAGGCAAGAGTGAGCTTGTGGCCACGTGCACGTTAAGATCAGCGACGGGTTCGCTCTTAAGCCAATCTTCAGAAGAAAAGTGATTAATCGTTTTTTGTAAAGAAAAGAAGATGGATAATTGCGATTTGAATCTATATGCTGAGCCCCTACCTCAGATCAGTCTTAAAGAATTAGTCGACAGCGGCGACGATCTTTTCACTCGATGTGTAGAGGGCAAGAAGCCGTTGTTGATCACCAAGGCGTATGAAGTCTTTCCAAGCCTTGCAACCTGGAGCCCAGAGTTTCTTCGTCAAAAAATAGGTTCCAAAATCATCCACGTCATGACCTCTAAGACAGGTCTGTTTCAAGAGTACTACGACGAAACTAAGATGAGTTTTAGTGATTACGTCAATGAAATTGAAGCTGATAATCCAAACCCTGCACGGAAGTTATATATGGGCAGCCAGCCAGTGGCTCAGTTTTTTCCTGAGCTACTGCCAGACATTCATTTTGATAACTTGTTGCCGAAGGATAGGCCAGGCCTGAGGGATCTTTGGTATGGCCCTGGTGGCAATACCACAGGCCTACATTTTGACCCTCAGTATAATTTTTTTATTCAACTGTATGGCCCTAAAAGATTTCTGCTAAGCGAGCCTAGTAGCTTTTCGAATTTATCGCCTCGCTCAGCGTTTTCGACTTATCCGCGGGTCACAGATTTCAATCCTCTCAAACCAGATTTCACACGCTTTCCAAAAGCCCGCCAGGTGAAGTTTTACGATGTCACGATGGAGCCAGGTAGCATCTTGTATCTTGCTCCGTACTGGTGGCATCAAGTGATGAGTTACAGCACCATTATTTCTCTAAATATATGGTTAGAGACGCCTAAACTTATGGCTGAAAGGGGCTCTTTGCAGATGTTCCCAACCTACCTAAAGGCCTTTCTAGGAAAAACTCTTTTTGCTGAGAAACGCCCGAAAAAATCTGCACAAACATAGACCGATCATTGCTGAGAGATTTCTCGTGAACACCAACATCCAAAGGTGTATCCGCGCTTAATAAAAGAGCCAAGCCCTCCCTGCGCACTGCCCGCCGCTAGCTCCAGCGCCTCATCAGAGACATCCTGTACGACAACTTCATCGAGTTCATTGTTCATCGTGAATCCAAAGTGTGAAATTTAGGAAGCCAAATATTCATGCTATTTTATAACGTAGGTCTGGTGTCATAGCAAACCTTCACATTGTGTTAGCGAGTACTGTTCTTGAGTGTGCCTAAACACTTTGCACTGAAATCTCGTAATCAGAAAGGATCGCTCTTAATATTTGATCGCCTGTTTCATGGCTTGCAGAAAAAACTGTGCCGTGTAAACCTACCGATCGGGCGGCAACCACGTTGGCTTCTTGATCATCAATAAACAGTATCGTGTGTGGCGGTTTGCCCAGTTCAGCAAGGACCGACTCGAAATATCTTGGATCAGGTTTCACGAAGCCTAAGTCACAAGAGTAAAACTCTTTATCAAAACAGTTTGAGTACCCTAAACTTTTAGACATAAAACGTGCGCGATGTGACTGCTGGTTACTTGCTAAACAACATAAAACTCCGCGCGATCTCAACGCACTGATTGTTGACAGGATGGCTGCGCTGGGCTTGATCTGTGTCGATAGCGTTAACACCTGCTCGACACCTTGCAAAAGATCCCAACGCTCAAGTAGCTCGACCAGATCTTCTTGAAAGTCTCCTTTGCCATCTAGTGATGCACGCTCGATCAGAAACATCTCAGTAAAAAACTGCTCTGCCTCGTTTGCTCGCGAACCAAGAAGATTGCGAAACACGAACTCGTAATCACCCGCAGGATATTGCAGCACTCCATCGGCATCAAATAGGATCGTAGAAATTTTTGAATGCATGGCGTGATCGATCTGCCTCACCAAAAGGGCACTCGTAACTGCCGGCCGCCAAGAAGATGGATATGAAGGTGATATACCGTTTGAAGTCCTTGAGGATTGGTATTGATGACCAAGCGAAACCCCGACTCAGCAATCCCGTGCTGGATGGCTGTTTCCTTTGCCAATTGAATCATTTCTGCCACTAAGTCTTCTGGGGCCTCTAAGATAGAGATGATTCTTTCTTTTGGTATCACTAGAAAATGAATCGGTGCGCGAGGTTTTTTATCACGAATCACAGCAGCGCGTGCAGACTCATTGACATATCCGCCCTCGAGATTTTCTATAAAAGGGCTTGGTTTTTTTATCGCCTGATCTCGATGAGTATAAAACCTATGCTCACGGATTCTGAACCCAATTGCTTTGATAGGCGTTGCTAATTCGCCGACTAGCACTCCAAGCAAAAGAAACAACACGCAATAGTAAAGTGTTTCCAAAACGCGATTCCTAAATTTTAACGTTAGACAAGGGCTAGATCTTATTCTAGGTTCGGTGACCTTACGGTTTTCTATTTGCGCCTAGCGTTGCGTTCGGCATTTCTTCTGCCTCTGCCAAATAAATAATCTCTGGTAGTTTTCCGGCCTGACTCGCTGAGTCAAGTCGACTCGTCCACATTTCTTCAAATCGTCTTTCAATCGGCAAACGCTTAATACGCTCAAGTTCTTTCAAAGCGTATGTTTTATAAAACAAATTTGATTTTTCCAGAAGATACGTGAACAGACCCAAAGCGGCGCGTCTAAATTGGCGCGGTTCAGAAAGAAAATAAAAATCTGGCAATCTTTCGTCGCCGTAAAAAAGATTTAATCCGATGAATGGACGGCGCTTCGAACCAATCTGAACCCATTTCAACTCAGCATTTGGGTCAATGTGCCCAGTAATTTTCTTCGGATCCAATTGTCTGATGTTGGTAAATTTAATCGTGGATCCTAAAGGAAAGGTCACTTCTTCACAGCTCTCGGGCTGCACTTTGGCATGACGTGTTTTTATGACTGTCCAAATGACAACTGGCGCGTGCTCAACAACAACAAAAGCAAAGCGACAGGCACCAACGAAGGTATCGGTCGTAGTCGCCGCACCAACGCTCAAACTTCCATCCCCGATCCCGTTATAGGTTGATGCTGAACCGTTGACAACGGAAGCCACGCGGTACACGCTACCACTATAGTCCGGTAGCTTATTAATCCCAGATTGCATTGCTGCAATCCGCACAAGCGTCTTTTTTAAAAGCTTGCGATTTAAGGGATGAACTTCTCTATTTCTTAAGAGCCGGTTGTAAATAGCGTAATCGCCCCCGTTTACAAAAAGAAACATGGCCTCTTTTTCTAAAGCACTTAAAGCGCGATTCTTTGCTTCACTTAATTGAAAGGAATCATTGGATATGTGATCTAAAAATTCTGTTGCTGTGTACGCTAGGTCGCCTAGAACAACCTGCCAGCGACCCGCTGTATCTTGCCTCAGTTGCAAATTTTCTATTGAATCTATCAACGTGACTCCCAACTTATGTTTTGAATGACATTACGCCCAGTGGTGCTTCGGCTAAAGGCCATTGACTAGAACATACCTCACCTTTTATTCAACAGGCCATGCACCTACCTACGGCGTTGTGCGTGTCGTTTTCGCAAGCTTCGTCCAAGGCAAGTCCGCCGGATCCGCCGCCATCGGCCCCGCCGCTTTCGCGACCAAAATATGCGAAGCGATCGGTGTGAAGTCGGCTCGAAAATGATTTGAGCTTTTAACAACTAAAACTTTCATCGTCTCAGGGTGCACACCCAGCATCCGAAATAGTTCGCGATCGAGTAATTGTTTTTTACCACTGGCAACCGCAACCAACACGCCCTCGATTTCAAGCAAGGCGCAGGCGCCCAGTGTGATACGCGAGCCCGTCATCATTGGCCCTTTTAGCGTGACCTTGCCATCCGACAGCGCTTTCACTTTGAAAGTGCCTTGCACCGGCGCGTCACTGAGCTGCCCGGTGAAGGTCGGTACCGCTGTCCCGATCGCCGTGGTGATCGAAGCCCCTAAGCCTGCCTCGTGCGCCATCGTTGCAGCGGCACTATCAAAGAGCAAGCCAAGCGCCACTTTGCCAGGTAAGCGCTTACCTGCCCCCTTTTCAAGTAACGCCCGCAACAAACCTGTCGTGTTGCTATCTCCCCCCGCACCCGGGTTATCTTGGGTATCCGCAATCACCACTGGTTTTTCGTTCGTTTCACCTAACAAGCAGGCCCGCTCAACGGCATCGCGCGCCGAGAACATTTCAAGCTTCCACTGCGTGGGTTCACTGACTTGTTTGTACAAGCGTTGAACCGCCGCCTCGGCGCGATCCCCATAGCCCCAAACCATCGGGGCGCACTCGGCGATATCTGAGGCCGGAAACGCCATACAGAAACTCAAGCAGGTATCAAACTCACGATCAAGGTCAAAGATCTCTTCGTAGCGTGACTTAGCTGGCTCAAGCCAAGTGCTTTGTGCGTTAAGAGGAATCAGATAGGGCAGGCGACGGTAGGCCAAGGGCTCTTTACTGCCACGCTTCACACGTCGCTTCAATAGGGTTGCTGCGAGTTGGCCCGTCGTCGCCATATCGACATGTGGGTAAGTACGGTACGCAGCTAAGGCATCCGCCTCAGCGAGCATACGGTGAGTCACGTTGGCGTGTAAATCCAGGCTCGCAACGATCGGTAAGTTTGGCCCAACAATCGCGCGTATGCGCGCGATCAATTCACCCTCGGTGTCGTCGACATGCTCGGCAACGGCAGCACCATGCAAGTCAAGATAAACGGCATCAAAGCCACCTTTGCGAATACCGGCAAGAATTGACTCACTGATCCGCTCAAAAGCATCACGCGTGACGTGTGCCGACGGTATCGCGCCACACCAAGACCCAGGCAACAGCTGCCAGCCTTCAAGTCGGGCCGCTTCGATAAACCCACCGATGGGGATATTGACACCACGCAAGCTGTCGAGCATCGGTTGGCCTTCAATGAAGGCCGGAAACGATTCGCCTCGATTAAACGCAGCCCAATCGGCCTTGGTCGGCGCAAAGGTATTGGTTTCGTGCTGGTAGCCTGCGACGTATATTTTCAAAGTTACACCTTATTGACCCGTACAATTCATGCCTGTATTCAATCGTAAACGGATTTACGCGCTTTTACCTCACAGAATCCGCCAAAAAGTGTTGCCTGACAGCACATAACGCTGACAAGATGCGGCCAACGCACGGGCGTCCACGCAAGATCAGCCGTCAAAATAAAAAACCGCTCAGGCGGGCGGCGCGAGCGGTTTTCTAAAGCCCTCTGCACGTAAGCATGCAGAGGCCAAGCAGCAAAACATTAGGCCATGCGAACCATCAGCGGCACAATCAGCAACGCCACGATGTTGATGATCTTGATCAGTGGGTTCACGGCTGGGCCCGCTGTATCTTTGTACGGATCGCCCACAGTATCGCCAGTCACAGCGGCTTTATGAGCCTCTGAGCCTTTGCCACCATAGTGACCTTCTTCGATGTACTTCTTAGCGTTATCCCACGCACCGCCGCCGGTACACATCGAGATCGCGACAAAAAGACCCGTCACGATCGTACCCATCAACAAACCGCCCAGCGCTTTGGGCCCTAACAACAAGCCCACTGCAACCGGCACCACCACCGGTAAGAGTGATGGAATAATCATCTCTTTAATTGCGGCAGTCGTCAGCATATCAACAGCTTTATCGTACTCGGGCTTGCCCGTGCCATCCATGATGCCTTTGATGTCGCGGAACTGACGACGAACTTCGTCAACCACGGCACCTGCGCAACGACCCACGGCTTCCATCGCCATCGCACCAAACAGGTAAGGGATCAGGCCACCGATAAACAAACCGATAATGACCATATGATCAGACAAGTCAAAACTGATCTTCATCCCTTTTGACTCAAGTTGGTGTGTGTAATCGGCAAACAGCACCAAGGCAGCCAAACCAGCCGAACCAATTGCATAGCCTTTGGTGACTGCTTTAGTGGTGTTGCCGACCGCATCGAGCGGGTCGGTGATGTCACGGACTGACTGTGGCATACCAGCCATTTCAGCGATACCGCCTGCGTTATCGGTGATTGGGCCGTAAGCATCGAGCGCCACGATGATACCTGCCATTGACAACATCGATGTGGCGGCAATCGCGATACCGTAAATGCCACCTAACCAGAAAGCGGCGTAGATTGCGGCGCAGACCAATAACACTGGGTAAGCAGTCGATTTCATCGACACACCCAAGCCTGCAATGATGTTAGTGCCATGACCTTGGCTTGACGCCTGGGCAATGTGTTTAACGGGTGCGTAGTCTG
Source organism: Gammaproteobacteria bacterium (assembly GCA_030832095.1). Taxonomy (GTDB): domain Bacteria; phylum Pseudomonadota; class Gammaproteobacteria; order Burkholderiales; family Burkholderiaceae_B; genus Zwartia; species Zwartia planktonica. The sequence goes on from JAURJT010000011.1 coordinate 59,444, forward strand.
TACCGGTGTAATACTCGGTGATCCAGACCAACGCTGCAGTCAGTACTAAGCCCACAACGGTGGCGCCGAACAAGCGCATTTTGGCGCCGGTTTTAAAGCCAAAGTCAGCCAAGGCGTTGTCTGGCATCATCCAGTTTGTTGCGAAGTAAAAGGCAACTAAAGAGATCACGCCTGCAATGATCAAGCCTTTGTACAAGGCTGGCATCACATTTTTCATGCCCGGGGTGGCTTTCACAAAAGAGCAGCCAATGATCGAGGCAATGATCGAAATCCCACCAAGCACCAACGGATAAATCACCGCTTCGGCCGTGGCAACTTTAACCATCATCGCGCCCAGTACCATCGTGGCGATCAGTGTGACTGCGTAGGTTTCGAACAGGTCAGCCGCCATACCCGCGCAATCACCCACGTTATCGCCAACGTTGTCAGCGATCACTGCAGGGTTACGTGGATCATCTTCTGGGATGCCCGCTTCGACCTTACCCACCAAGTCGGCGCCAACGTCAGCGCCCTTGGTAAAAATGCCGCCACCAAGGCGTGCAAAGATTGAGATCAAGGACGCGCCAAAGGCCAAACCGATCAAGGGATGCAAGGTTGCCGACAGATCACCGGCCTTGCCCACTGACATCAAATACATATAAAACAGGCCAACACCAAGCATGCCCAAGCCCACCACGAGCATTCCGGTAATCGCGCCGCCTTTGAAGGCAACATTGAGCGCCTCATTCATGCCCACAGTTGCCGCTTGCGCTGTACGTACGTTGGCACGCACCGAGACATTCATGCCGATGAAGCCGCAGGCGCCTGACAATACCGCACCCACCACAAAACCCACTGCGGTCGCGTAATCGAGGAAAAGCGCGATCAAAATCGCTAGCACCACGCCCACAATACCAATGGTTTTATATTGACGCGACAGATAGGCGCTTGCGCCCTGCTGGATCGCGTCAGCGATTTCCATCATCTTGGCGTTGCCGGTACTTTGATTAAGAATCCAGGACCTCACTACAAAGCCGTACACGACTGCGAGAACTCCGCAGCCCAGGGCGAAATAGAGGCCCAACTGAATGTTGCTCATGCTCGAAAACTCCTAAAGTGTGTTGTCTTAAATCGTTTTTATACGCGGCCGTCGGCCGTTTGTGACACTGGAAGAACTAGCCCCGCTAGTATGTCGTAAAACTTAAGTCAGAGGGGCGCTTTGTTTCTTTGTTAACATTAGGGTATTCACTAATCAACCTGCCGCAAAATTACTCATGAGTCTTGATAAAGTCAGCCCCGGAAAAAAGCTTCCTGAATCCTTTAACGTGATCATCGAAATCTCGATGAACGCCGATCCGATCAAATACGAGGTCGATAAAGAGTCAGGGGCGATCTTTGTTGACCGCTTCATGGGTACCGCCATGCACTATCCGTGTAACTACGGATACATCCCCAAAACCATTGCGGGTGATGGGGATCCGGTTGACGTGTTAGTGATTACTCCCTTTCCGGTCATCCCAGGCGTGGTCGTGCGTTGCCGTGCGCTGGGCGTTCTAAAAATGAAAGATGAAGCGGGTGATGACGCCAAATTGCTGGCCGTACCTGAAGACAAAATCCTGCCGATTTACAGTCACTGGAAACAGGCCTCGGATATCAATCCCATGCGTCTGAATGCCATTCAGCACTTTTTTGAGCACTACAAAGACCTAGAGCAAGGTAAGTGGGTCAAGGTTGAAGGCTGGTACGGGGTCGACGACGCGCACCAAGAAATTCTTGAGGGCTTGGCGCGCTATGCGAAAGAAACGCCTTCGGCGTAAAACAGGTCTCGGCTAGCCTCGCTCGAGCCGTTTCAACCATTGCGCCAGGCTGAGCGGTCCCCTTTGCCTGGCGGCACCAAAGCACCGCAAAAGGCTGAAGGGTTTGCCTTTGCCTAGAGCCTTACATAGACTGGCGCAGCAATGAGGCGTAATCCTCAGCTGTAGCAATACGTGGATTTGTCTTATGGCAATGGTCAGCCATCGCGCCTTCGATGATTTTGCCAAACATGTCTTCTGTCACGCCCATGGCGGCCAGACCGGAAGGCAGACCAAGGCGCTGGTTCATCGCCTTAATTGCGGGGGCAACCTCAACGCCCTGACCCAGACCCATGGCCTGCGCTAAGCGGTCAAGCTTTTTACCCTTCTGCATCGACGCCTCGCTTTGATTAAACATAATCACCGCGGGCAAAAACATGGCGTTCAGGGTGCCGTGGTGCAGGCGTGGGTTCAGACCGCCTAGCGAATGGCTCAAACTATGCACGGCGCCCAAGCCTTTTTGAAACGACATCGCCCCCTGGGTTGACGCACTCATCATATGAAAGCGCGCCTCTCGGTCGTGCGGTTGCTTAGTGGCACGCTCGATGTGTGCCCAGCCGCGCCATAAGCCGTCTAAAGCAATCCCTTCAGCCGGAAAATTCAAGGCCGAAGACATGAACGACTCGCAGCAGTGCGTAATGGCATCCATGCCAGTCGCAGCAGTGAGCAGCGGGGGTAAATCAAGCGTCAACTCTGGGTCGCAGATCGCCGATCTTGGCACCACATAAGGCGACAGAATACCGACCTTGCGGCCGTCATCCAAGATGAGCATCGCGCCACGGCCGACCTCACTGCCAGTGCCTGACGTTGTTGGGATCGCGATCACGGGTGCCGTCGCGGCTGTAATACGCGCCACCCCACCCTCGATCGCTGCAAAGTGCTTCAAATCGCCTGCGTGCGTTGCCATCACTGCGACGGCTTTGGCCAGATCCATCGCTGAACCGCCGCCCACAGCAATCAAGCCGTCAAACTTTCCCTCGCGGTAAATCTTCAAGGCATCGCGCGTGGCAGCCTCTGTTGGGTTTGGAGGCGTCTGATCATACACAGCAACGGCCTCAGCGTTTTTTAACTGCGCCAACACCTTATCGATGATGCCCACGGCACGCACGCCAGCGTCAGTCACAATCATCGGGCGCTTGATGCCGACCCGGTCGCACTCTGACTGCAACAATGCCACCACGCCAAAGTCGAATTGAATTTGCGTGATGTAATTAATCAGTGCCATGTTGTCGCTCTCCGTTGTTTTTTAGTGATTGGAAAGATCATAAAGCATCCAGAACGCTTTGGAGCACCAAAACAATCAGAGTGACAGCACCCCGCACAAGAGTAGAATTTGCATTCGGTTTAAGCGGAGTTGGTCGTGGCACAGATGTTTCGCAACACCCTTTCGGCGGCACTCATCCTCATCGTAGCAGCGGCCTTAGCGCCCTGGGATACGTGGGCGCAAAGCGGGCTTAGGTTCAACCCTGGCGGCTTGACGCCGGGCGTGCCGTATTCAACCTCAGGCTCAATTTTGGATTTAATGCCTGCCCCGCCCTCAGAGGCGGCGACGCCACCTGAACCAACCGCTGCCAAGCCCGAGCCAATCCCCGAATCCGCCTCACGCAACTCTGCTTCAGCAACCGCCACCACAGCACCCTCTGAGCAAACGCTTCACCGAGGGTTGTCTCCCGAAAAAGCCAACCCCGCTGCAGGCCTAAGCCCGACACGCGGCGCAACCTCCACTCAGCCCCCACTGAGCCCTGAAAGTTCGGCTGGTGAGCAAAGCCCGTACCTCGCACCTAGCCCCTACACAACACCCCGCAGCCCTGGGGGCGGCTTACGAATACGGTGAGCTCAGGCTGAACCAGCTACCCAGTCCGTCTGCCAACCTAGTAGCTCGGCCAAACGCGTCACGACCCACCCTGCCTCGCGCACGCTTACCCCAACATCCGCAACCGTCAACCCTTGGTAGATCCGTTCAAGCACATCCACCTCGGTGATACCAAGCTCCCAGAGCTTGGCGTTGGCCTGCTCAGTCAACATACTGGCCATGTCTTCACAAAAATCATAGCGCTCATAGATCATCTCTTTTGTTGCACTGGGCTTGGTGCGCCCCGGCTCAACAAACAACGCAATGAACGAAGGCGGGATCACGATCTGATTATCGTCACTCATGACTGCGTTTACGCAATAAGTACTTTTGCATGCCTTGCATCACAATGACATCGTTCTGATTGCGGATTTCAGAGTGCATGGTCAAGACACCCGTCGTACGGTTTGGCACCAACTCAGCTACGGTCAGACTTGAGTACAAGGTATCACCGACAAAAACTGGCTGTAAAAATTTGCTGCTTTGTTCGATAAAAGCCTTTAACGACTCTTCGACCATGTGCGGAAACAAGCCTGCACCCGCAGCCGTTTGAATCACTACCTGAAACCCGTGCGCCAACATATGCGGCATCCCGTGCGCCCGACAGTATTCAAGGTCGTAATGCACAGGATGATTGTCACCGCTTGCCAACGAGAAGGCAGCAAATAACGCATCGGTCATCGTACGTGACGGCAAGTTAAAGCGCTCGCCAACCGCAAAATCCTCAAAAAATCGTTGCGCGCACATTTGATGTTTGATCATTGTTGTCCTCTCCTGTTCCAACTAAATGCCACGCTTCTCCAAACCGAGCGCAGCAGACATAAGCGTAACCGATGGCCAATTCGTGCAAGGCTGCTCGCGAAAACGCACGGATGCTGAGAAACACAAGATCCCGTGCCGCAAAGACCTGATTCGGGTTGATTGTGACTAAAAACTCTGTCAACGTTTGGCTACTTTTTATGTTGCAGGCAGCCGACGGCCCTAAGCGCTGCGATCCTCTGCGTCTATGAGCCGCTCCCACCTTCTGCACACTTTTAGTTCAAGCGAGCAACGCCCTCTTTATGAAAACAAATAACCAAACTATTTTTGTGTTGTCGCGCCCACTCTTTTGGGTGCTGCTGGCGCTCAACCTTGTCGTGCTACTTAGGATAAAGCAGCACACCGGCGATTTTTTTGGCTGGAACCCCGTCGACTTAAACAAGGACAAGCTGTTTGAATTGAAATCGATGCTGGCGATTACACAGTTCGTTCTGATTGCTTTGACACTCGACCAATTTCTGCGTAGAGCGATCGTGCACTTTAATGAGCTTTCTGACGATCGCCATGTGCCGGCTATTCTGGTGCAAGTCATGAGCGTCACGGTGTTTGTCGCAATCGGCCTGTGTGCCTACGTCGGGCTTTACGATCACAACTTTACTTACCTGCTCGCCTCGATCGGCGCACTAAGCGTTGGCATTCTGTATATTTTGAAAGATGTTGGTCATCAGGTGATTTGTGGCATCACCCTTCAAGCGGACCATATCGTCTCGGTAGATGACTGGATCGAACTAAAAGAAGATGGCGCCACTGAGTACCTACAAGTGGTCGAGCTAGATTACCGAATGGTGGTGCTAAAGAACGATCACGGGCAGTTGATTCGTGTGTACAACCACGAATTTACTGAGATGCATTTCATCAACCTGTCTAAACAAAAGCCAGGGGTAGGCTCGCCGCGTCAACTTGAGATACAAGTCAGCGCGCGCAACAACCCCGATCGAGTGCTACGCATTATGGATTTAGCACTCAAACACGTGGTGCATAGCAATCACGAGTTTCTGCCAAAGTTTTCGTGTTTTGTGTCAAAGATCGAAGAAGGCGTCATCACCTACTTGGTTTGGTACAAAACCGAAATTGACACTGCGCCTTTCGAAACCAACGGTGCGATCCTGTTGTGCATGACGCGCTTTTTTAAAGCCGCCGGCATCAACCTCAATCGTTTTGAGACGCAGCACCCCTCAGAAAACCACACCGATACACAGTCACGCCTGCTAGATTGTTATGGCTTGGGCATTCTAAAACTGCTGAGTCACGAACAAATAGCGACGATTGGTCAGTCAGTCAACGTTTTGCACTATTACGCCGATCATCACGTGATTGAAAAAGGCGCACAAGAAGACTGGATGTACATCATCTCTGAAGGCTGCTTAGAGGTAAAAATAGCCGACCAACATGGCGAGCAGAAAGTTGTCGCAACGCTGTGGCCCGGTGACTTTGTGGGCGAAATGTCGATGCTCACCGGTGCACCACGAGCTGCCGACGTTTTTGCGAAAGCTGACACCGTGCTCGTGCAGATCACCAAAGAAGACATCGCACCCTTGCTCGACTCTAATCCAAAATTGGTGAAACAGTTTTCAGATATTTTGGCGCAGCGCGTGGCCCAGAATGAAGTGTTTGCAAGCTCTGATGGGCAAGCTGCACGCGTCGCTGAAGAGTCAAAAAGCATCACCACAAAAATTCTGAATTTCTTTTTTAAGAAAAAGTAGGCACACTAGGGTCTTCAGCAAATTCGCACAAAAGAAGCGAGGCCCTATGTCGCAACACCTTCAGACCCACGATATCACCCTGCCCGACGGCGCCTGTTTAAAAGTCTTTACAGAAGGTGCCGGCACCCCGCTATTACTCATTAGCGGGCTTGGCGGGGCCGCTGCGTTTTGGAACCCCTGCCTGCCTGCACTAGCCGCTAAGCACCAGGTGATTCGGCTAGACCAACGCGGTATCGGTGCAAGCTCGCGCGGTACGGCAGCGGTCACCATCGACCAGTTGGCCGATGATTGCCTTGCAGTACTTGACCATCTTGGGATTGAGTCTGCAATCATTTTGGGGCACTCGACAGGCGGTTGCATCACGCAAGCCATTGCCTTGCGCTCACCAAAGCACGCTAAGGCCTGTGTCTTAACCGGCACCTGGACCACGCCTAACCGCTATATGCAAGAGCTGTTTAAGTTGCGTAAAGGCCTGTTGCGAAGCGACCCGATGGCTTACGCCGTATCGGCTACCTTTTATTCTCATGAGCCAAGCTGGCTCAATGCCAACTGGGGCGCCTTGGACGCATCACGTGCCGCGGCGCCGCTCAGCCCAGCCGCGCAAAATATTGTGGCTGAACGCATCGATGCCATCATGGCGTTCGACCGAAGCGCCGACGTGGCACGTATTAAGGTGCCGGTCTTAAATATCGGCGCGCGCGATGATTTAATTGTGCCCGCGTTTTTACAAGAAGAGCTGGCGGCGCTCATGCCCGGCTCAACGTTGCATCTGCTTGAAGACGGTGGGCATTTTTTCCCGGTGACGCGCATTGCTGGCTTTACCGGGGCAGTGCTCAGCTGGGCGGCGAAAGTACTTTGAACAGGCGCCACCGACACGCCCTCACTTTTGCGTACACAAAGATGAGGGCAGCCAGCTCGAGTGATCAGGCTGTTATGCGTGACGACTTAAAAATGACATGAGTCGCTGGGCACAATGCTCAGCGTAGCCGTCGCAGATATTGTGCCCAGCGGTATCCACATAGGCGACCTCAGAGCCCTTGATGCGCTGATGCATTTGCTCATAGGCGTCGGCGTGTCCGATCGACTCTTTGCCAGCGGCCACAATCAAGGTGGGGCATTTGATGCCCACGAGTTCTTCCATGAAATCGTGTGTGCACATGTGCAGTACGAAGCGCGCGATGAAGGCGGGGTCGTTTGAGCCCGCTTGCTCAATAAACCAGGCCACTAACGCCGGGTCAGCGGTTTCATCAAAGCGCTCGTGAATGGTGTCAGATAAAAACTTTTTTAAGCCAATCTGCTGAATCTTTGGGATCCAAGTCGGTGCGTGGCTATTTTTCAAACCAGGCGTCGCGCCGTATAAAGCAAGTGTTTTAACTCGAGCGGGGTACTGCAACGCGAGTTGTTGCGCCACGTAACCACCCGCCGAATTGCCCACGATATGCGCCTGTTCGCAACCAAGGTGATCCAACAGCGCCGCCGCATCGTCGACCAAGTGCTGTAGCGAAAAGGCCTGATCCGAGTGTGGAATGGTTGACTGACCATGCCCACGCAAATCCATACGGATCACACGGTAATGCTTCGCAAGCTCGGGCACCCAGCTGAACCAGCGCTGGGCATTACCCATCGCAGCGTGTAATAAAAAAACCGTCTGCGGTTTGATCCATGGCTTGGTGAAATCATCCACGTAATAAGCCAACTTCAGACCATCACGATTAAGGTAGTGTTGCATAAAAGATCCTAGTGATTGAATGGTTTTCGTAATTGCGTCTAAGCCCGTGCGCGTTGGTCTGTGCTGCGCCTTAGTTTGCCTTGATCCCGGCGGTTTTTATCACCTGGCGCCATTTCTCGATTTCGGTGGTGAGCAGCTTGGTATAGGCTGCCGGCGGGCCACCCGCCACGTCATACCCAAGCGAAGCGACGCGCTCTTTGATCGCCGCGTCGGCCAACACTTGATTCACGGCAGCATTCAGTTTTGCAACCACTTCTGGTGGCATCCCAGCGGGGCCTAGCAGACCCCAGTGGCTACTGCAATCAACGCTGGGCAGACCACTTTCGGCAAACGTCGGCACGTTGGGCAACGCAGCATTGCGCTGGGTACCTGTGAGCGCGAGGGCGCGCAAGCGTCCGGCCTCAACGGCTTGCCGTACCGAACTGATTCCAGAATACGTCAGCGGCACTTGGCCCGCCAACACTGACGACAACGCCTCACCCGTTCCCTTGTAGGGCACATGGGTAATCGCTACGCCCGAGGCGATATTAAACAGTTCACCCGCCATGTGTGGTGAAGAGCCGTTGCCCCCCGAACCATACAACAAGCTTTCTGGCTTGGCCTTACCCAAAGCAATCAGTTCAGCGAGCGTCTGTGCCGGCACCGAAGGGTGCACCACCAAAATCACTGGTGCCACGGCCATATGCACGATAGGAGTCAAGTCTTTCATCGTGTTGTAAGGCAGCTCGGTACGCAACCCAGGGTTCACGTAAATCGATGAATCGACCATCATCAAGGTGTACCCGTCGGGAGCAGCTTGCACGACGATTTGAGACCCGATAATGCTCGAAGCGCCCGGTTTGTTTTCAACCACCACCTGCTGCCCCAGCACTTCAGAGAGTTTTGGAGCAATCACGCGGGCCAGAATATCCGTGCCACCACCGGGCGCAAAGGGGATCACCAAACGCAATGACCTCGTGGGCCAAGTCTGAGCCTGTGCAAAGGTCGCCGAAAATAGTAAGAGTGCAGCCAACCCAGTGCGCAAGGCGGCAAGAGCAGTGAAGCGTGTCATCCGAGGTCCTTTCTGTTAATTTAGAACATCCTGCTTGGCTTTTCAGGCAAAGCCTCCTGATCAAGGATCAAAACACATTTGATCTCTGTTGTCATCTGTCATTCTTTCTCTGATAATCAATCATCTTATGGGATTTTGCGCGCGACACACGCATGCACCCGTTTACTCTGCTTGGGATACGACGAAATATGATTCACGCGGCAATCATCGGCATGGGCGTTTGGGGCCAAAATTTGGTCACAAGCGTTCAAGGTTTAAGTCAAGACATCCAATTTGTCGCGGGCGCCACGCGTACGCCGGCAAAGGCCAGCGAATTTGCCGCCAAGCACAAGCTTCGCCTGCTCGACAGCTTTGAGGCCGTGCTGGCCGATCCGTCTATTGAAGCGGTGGTCTTAGCCACCCCACACTCGATGCACACCGAGCAAATTGTGGCAGCGGCAAAAGCCGGCAAACATGTCTTTTGCGAAAAGCCGCTTGGTTTAGATCGCGCCAGCACCCAGCGCGCCGCACAGGCGGCAGCTGACCACAATATTATTCTGGGTGTGGGCTACAACTGGCGCTATCAACCGGCTCTACAAGAAATTCGCCGCATGATCGACGACGGTCGTTTAGGTAAGGTGCTACATATCGAAGGTAATTTTTGCGGGCCCAGCGCCTATCGGTTTCCTAAAGGGCACTGGCGCCATGCGTCTGACGAATCCCCTGCAGGCGGTATGACTGGCCGCGGGGTGCACGTCATTGATGCCATGATGTACCTGGCGGGCCCGATCGACCGTGTCACCGCACAAAGCTATCGTCTAGCGCAAGACTTTGGTTCAGACGACACGACCTCGATGATGCTTCATTTCGCAGGCGGTTCAACCGGCTATTTGGGCACGGTCATTGCCACGGCAGAAACCTGGCGCATGCAAGTTTTTGGTTCAAATGGTTGGGTCGAGGTCGGCGATGTCAGTCACTTGCATACTTGGGATCTCACAACTTGCATGATCGACCGCAGCAACGTCACCAACAAGCAAAAGCCTGTCACGACAAGCTTTCCAGCGACCAGCACCGAGCGCGCCGAGCTCGAGCACTTTGCCGCATGCATTAAAAATAAACAACCGCTCGTCACGCCTGACGGCGATGCTGTACGCAATGCCGCAGTACTTGAAGCCATTATTCGTTCGTCAACGACGCACGCTACCGTGCAACTCGGGTAACTTAGCCCCAAGGATTTTATGTCTGCCTTTCACACGTTCAACGCAGCACCGACCCAGTTATTTCGTCGCATGCGGCGGCTCTTGGTCGTCGCTAGCGCCTGTCTTGCGCCCGTCTTCGCACCGTTGGCGCAAACTGCCGATAGTGCTGCAGCGTCAAACTATCCAACCAAACCAATCCGCGTGATCGTACCTTCGCCCCCAGGAGGCCCGCCAGACCTATTGATGCGCATCCTTGCCCCCAAACTTTCTGTGTCGCTCGGGCAAAGCGTCATCGTCGAAAATCGGCTCGGCGCCGGTGGCTTAGTGGGCACCGCCTACGTCGCCAAGCTTCCTGCTGACGGCTACACCTGGCTCTTCACAACCGCCTCACACACTAATATCCCGCCCTTTAACGAAAACGTGACCTACGACTCGGTTAAGGACTTTACCCACGTCACCTTAGCTGCTCAAAACTTTGGGCAAGTGTTGGTCGTGCCCGCCGACTCGCCCGCGAAAACGTTTAAAGACCTCGTCGCGCTCGCCAAGAAAAATCCCGGTAAGCTCACGTACGGACATGCCGGTTTAGGTACCGCCAGCCATATCCCTGCCGAGGTCATGAAAACCATGACCGACACCGAGATCTTGGCGGTACCTTATAAAGGTGTGGCCGAAGCCACAAACGATTTAATCGCTGGGCGCATTGACATCTTTTTTGTAGGCACCCAAATCGCACAACAGCACGTGCAAAGTGGTCGGCTTCGCGCGCTCGCTGTGACTGGTGCAAAACGCTGGAAAGGCATGCCTGATACCCCCACCTTACAAGAGTTGGGCTTAAAAGACTTCAACGTTGTGAACTGGTTTGGCTTATGGTTACCTGTCAACGCCCCAGCAGCGATTGTCAGTCGACTACAAGCCGAAATTGTCAAAGCGGTTGCACAGCCTGATGTCATCGCACAATTCGATACGCTTGGGTTAGAGGGTGTTGGCATGCCTTCGGCTGAGTTCGCACTGTTTGTTGCCAAAGAAGCGGCGTCGGCCAAAGAGATCGCGCGCAACGTCGCGCCTGCTGTGGTCAAAGTGACCACGACACCAGCGACCGTTGATACTGAGGCAAAAAAATGACCGCTCCCGCGCAAAGCGCCACTGAGACAACATAATGACCACTCCCTCGCTTGAACCTTGGCAATGGCCTGATGCCCACTGGCAAGGGATTGTGAATCATGTGCGCGCCGGACGTACGCTTCGCCCGCGCCTATGGCCTGAAGGCGCACGTTGCGCTGTGGCCTTGTCGTTTGACTCAGATCACGAAACCAACGAACTACGCGAGGGTGGGGAGTCAATTGGCAAACTGTCGCAAGGCCAATACGGTAATCGACAAGGCGTGCC
>JAURJT010000060.1 GCA_030832095.1 Gammaproteobacteria bacterium
GATGCCGGAAGCAAGCTTGAAAAGGCCCGTGAGCTCGGTGTGACGGTGCTTGACGAGGACGGCTTACGCGCGCTGTTGGCGCAAAATTAAGGGCGTCTAAAAAGACGCCCTCAGGTACAACCATTTGCCAGCTTAAGTTAGATTAATTTAGCTTAATCGTTGCTTTGCCGCGCAGTTCAGCCTGAAAGGTTGTCAGTGCTGTTTGCTTCATCATTTCTTCGAGCTGTGGACGAACCTGTTCGAACGGCGGAAACTCAATCGGACGAATGTCGATGACTTCAATCACATGCCAGCCGTATTGTGATTGCACTGGTGCGCTTGCCAACTGACCCTTTTTGGTTGCAGCGACCGCTTTCGCAAAGGGCTCAACGTAGTTGGTGTTGGGTGCCCAACCAAGATCTCCACCTTTTTCAGCAGAGCCGGTGTCTTTCGACTGCTTAGCTAAGTCTTCAAACTTGGCAGATTTGGCTTTAAGTTTGGCCTGCATGTCGATTGCAACTTTCTCGTCATCTACCAAAATATGGCGTACGTTGTATTCGAACTTACCGTCTTCAGCTTTTTTGAGTTTGTCGTACTCGGCTTTGGCGGTCGCTTCGGTTACGGGATTCTTTTTGACATAATCGGCCATCAGAGCCTGAACCATAATCCCTTGGCGACTTAACTCAAGTTGAATCGCAACAGTCGGATCTTTTGCGATGCCAGCTTGTTCAGCGGCTTGCACCATCACCTGACGATTGATCAACTCTTCTTTCACTTGCTCGCGCAATTGAGGAGTATCAGTGGCGCCCTGACCCTGACTGATCAGCAGTTTGACAAATTGATCGACGCTCTCTTGAGTAATAGCTTTGCCGTTTACGGTCGCTACATTTTGTGCATATAGCGGTGCAGCAAGCGCCAACGAGGCGGCGAGCATAATGATACGTTTCATGGATTTCCTTTGGAGGGCGCTCGAGTCGTGAGCGCAAGTGCGTGAATCGGGTATGGGATTAAATCGCGCAAAAGATCATACACCAGACGATGTTGCGCAACCATCGGCCGGTTAGAAAAGCAATCGGCCACAATCGTGGCTCGAAAATGACTTGCCCCACCTTGATTACCGGCGTGCCCTGCGTGCAGATGAGACTCATCTTGAATGGTGAGTTCGATGGCGTTCAGCGCAGCCAAGCGCTCTTGCAATAAGAGCTGATGTGGATTGGTAGGTATCTGCGAGGCGCTCATGGCTTGGGCTCGCCATCTTTGGTGTCAATGTGTTTGCCAAGCCAAATCGACTGCCCGATGACAAACGCAATCAATAAAGCCATCAAGCCAAATACCTTGAAGTTGACCCATTGGTCGGTGGTGAAATAGCCTGAAAAGGCGACAAAGAGATTGATCGCACCCGCAGCGATAAAGAACAGCGCCCAGCTTAGATTTAGGCGATGCCATGCTGCTGCGCCCATCGAGATTTTTTCACCCAGCAACTTTTGCATAAGGTTGCGACCTAAGATTAGCTGACTGCCTAACAGTACCCCGCCAAAAAGCCAGTACAGCATGGTGGGTTTCCATTTGATGAAGGCGTCGTCTTTAAACCAAAGCGTCGCACCGCCAAACACTACGATCACGCCCAGATTGATCCAGTGCATGCCCTCGATCGGTTTGCCGGACAGTTTGATCCATAGAATTTGCACGATAGCCGCAGCCATCGCAACGCCTGTCGCGACATAGATATCGGCAAACTTGTAGGCCGCAAAAAACAAAATCAGCGGAAACAAATCAAAGAGAAATTTTTTCATTGTGTGCTCTGTAAAGCCTCGCCACTCAGGGCGAGGGTAGCCTTAAGGTTTGATGGGCTCAAAAGTCAGTGACACTGAGTTGATGCAATAGCGCAAGCCCGTTGGAGGAGGGCCATCGGGGAACACATGACCCAAGTGGCTGTCGCAGACATTGCACAAGACTTCGGTGCGCAGCATGCCATGCGTGCGATCGGTTTCTTCACGTACGTTGTCGCCGTCGATCGCCACAAAATAGCTTGGCCAACCGCAACCCGCATCAAACTTGGTGTCAGAGGCGAACAGCGCGGTACCACAGCCTACACAACGGTAGACGCCATGCTCGTGGTGATCCCAATAGCGCCCAGTAAATGGCCGCTCAGTGCCTTTTTGGCGCGCAACATAATATTCTTCAGATGAAAGCTGGGCTTTCCATTCGGCGTCGGTTTTAATGATTTTTTTCATGTTGCTCGTTCGAGTGCAAATGTTTAAAAAAGTTCTGGGCAAATAGATGAAAATTTAAGGTGAAGTGACTAAACCTGTCGTTCTGCCCCTCGCAGCCGAAGGGCTTCTACGCATTTTACGATGCAATAGGTGTTTTCCGAGGGTTATCGGGCATAATCGGTCACCATGTTAATTGAGTTTAAAAACGTCTCTGTTGAGCGCGACCGCCGGGTGGTATTAACCGACCTAAACTTGACGCTGTCCGAGCAGCGTATTGGGATAATTGGGCCCAATGGTTCGGGTAAAAGCTCTTTGGTCAGGTTGTGCAACGGCTTGCTTTTGCCAAAAACCGGTCAGGTCTGGGTCGACGGGCTGGATACCGCCAACGATGTGGCAGCAGTGCGTCGTAAGGTTGGCTTTGTGTTTCAGAATCCCGATAACCAGATTGTGTTTCCTGTCGTGCATGAAGACATCGAATTTGGGCTGAAGCGGCGCGAATCCGATCCCAAGCGGCGCACCTTGCGTGCACAGGTAGCGCTAGAGCTTCTGGGCGTTGGTCATTTGACCGAACGCAGCGTTCACACCCTATCAGGAGGCGAGCGCCAGTTAGTGGCCCTAGCTGCGGTGCTGGCCACCGAGCCAGAGATTCTGGTGTTTGACGAGCCAACCACGCAATTGGATTTGCGTCTGCGTAATCGCTTTGAACGGCATTTGGCCGGGTTGCCTCAACCCGCCTTGGTCGTTAGCCACGACCTGGTGCTGATGCAGCAAATGAATCGTGTGTTGGTGATCGATCAAGGACGTTTGGCGTTCGACGGCGCGCCGACTGAGGCGCTGGACTGGTATCAAGCGCACTGCGCATGATGCTGACGCAACGCGCAACAAATAACATTAAAACTTTAACATTGAACATTGAACATTGAGACTGTGCACAGAAAATGATTGGATCGCTTTACCTTCCGGGCAACACATGGTTGCACAGCGCACCTGCGGGCCTTAAGTTAGTGCTGTTGGCAGTCGGTAGCACCGCGCTGATGTGGGTGCACTCGCCAAGTCTATTGTTGGGCGCGTGCGTGTTGGTGTGTTTGTCTGTGTATTGGGCGGGTGCATCGCTGCAGCAAGTCTGGCAGCAATTGCGGCCGCTAGTGTGGCTGTTGTTCGTGTTGGGCGGTTTGTCTGTGTGGTCTCACGGTGTATGGCAGGCGCTTGAAATGGTCTTGCGGTTGTTGACGCTGGTGCTAGCAGCGTCGGTCGTCTCGATGACCACGCCGCTCACCCAGATGATGCAAGTTGTCGTTTGGTTAATGGGGCCCTTTGAACGCTTAGGCTGGGTGAATGCCGATAAGGTGGCGCTAGGCTTTGGGTTGACGCTGCGTTTGATCCCTGAGCTTGGCGTGCAGTGGCAAGATATTCGCGAGGCACAACTTGCAAGGGGCTTGACGCCTAGCCCGCTCACGATGGGTGTGCCGATGCTGCTACGTACACTGCGGCGTGCAGATGAGATTGCTGAAGCGATTGATGCGCGCGGATAACAAGTTGTGTCGGTTTAAAAGTCAGTGATGTGTCAATCACATGTTGACGTTGGTTTAACAAAATGCGCACATCACCCAAAGGAGTTGAGTTGAAAACAAAAGATATTGTGCTGGTGGCACTCTTTGCTGCACTACTTGTCGTGCTTGGGTTGATTCCTCCAATACCGATGCCCTTGGTGCCAGTGCCGCTTACCTTGCAGACATTTGGGCTGATGCTTGCGGGTCTTCTTTTGGGGCCCGTACGAGGTGGCCTAGTGCTGTTGTTGTACGTTGCTTTAGCCTTGCTTGGTTTGCCTGTGTTGCCAGGCGGCCGTGCTGGTTTGGCAGTGTTAGCGGGTCCGACAGCGGGCTTCTTGTTAGGGATGATCCCTGGTGCCGCGCTGACGGGCTGGGTGGCTGGAACAGTCTCTGCAATGCCTAAGACTACCGCCTTGCGTGACACCTTGCGTTGCACCCTTGCTGCCGTCCTTGGTGGGATCGTGGTGGTCTACAGT
Source organism: Gammaproteobacteria bacterium (assembly GCA_030832095.1). Taxonomy (GTDB): domain Bacteria; phylum Pseudomonadota; class Gammaproteobacteria; order Burkholderiales; family Burkholderiaceae_B; genus Zwartia; species Zwartia planktonica. Next base: position 4,219 of record JAURJT010000060.1, read on the forward strand.
CTGGGTATCCCTTGGCTGGCCTTTGTCGCCAATATGACCTTGGCTAAGGCTAGTTTGGCTGTGTTGGTGTTCTTGCCAGGCGATTTGCTCAAGGCGGTGGTTGCAGCGGTCGTCGCGCAACGTATCCGCCGCGTCAATATTATTTAGTACATCTTTTTCTCTATTTATAGTACATCTAGATATAAAAATAAATTAAATCAATTATTTACACAACGATTAAAGGCGGCTATCAGGTTGAGCAGTTTTATTACTCTTTGATCCAAGTGGGTAAGTCAGATGCTAATTCTGCGGTCGTGACCTCGGGTGAAGACTACCAAGGCTCGGGTAACGCGCGAGCCTTTCCGTTCACGTTTTCTCGAGGTCTGACTGACAATATCGATCTACAGTTTGCGCCGACCTACTACCTACAGCCCACGGGGTCATATTCTCGTGTATCGAACTACACCTTAAATCTGAAGTGGCGTTTTTATGGTGACGGTGAAACTGGCCTGAATCTGGCACTACGGCCTCAGTTGATTGCACCCGCGAGCTCCTCGCAACAAGAGGCAGGGATTGGTAATGCACGATTCAACTACGGATTGAATTTAATTGCATCCCAGTTTAGTGAAAATTATGAGCTGCACTTCAATGCAGGCTATTCGAGTGCGCCCTATAACAACGCTTATTCAGTCGGTTTAAGCACTGATGCACGGCGTACCAATTTGTATGCGGTATCGATCGCCCCAGTATGGATCATATCGCCTCAGTGGAAGCTAGCGCTCGATGTCGGTGTCAACACCAATCCGAATATGCCTGATCCCACGCTTACCCGATATGGGCTGATAGCGCTGCTGTACTACCCGGTTAAAGATTTAGATGTTGCAGTCTCGTACCAAAGAAACGCCAGCACCTTTGATGTGGCGTTTGGTGCCACAGGCCCTTATGTGAGCCGCATGCAGATAGGCGTGACGTACCGGTTTGATTAACGTGCGGGATTGACTACCGGTAGGGGCGCCCTACGCCCCTGCACCGTAACCTGCGAAGACCAGCAGACTACCCTAGAAAGACAGCGTCTGTCCCTCAGTCATCGGGACTACCTTGACCGAACTGCCTTTCATCGCCGCTTGAAACTCAGCCAACGTGCCGGGTGTTAAAGGGTTTGAGTTGTAATGCATCGGGATCACCATCTTGGGCTTGATCCACGTGTTCAACGCAAATGCAGCGTCTTCAGGATCCATCGTAAAGTTGCCACCGATTGGAATTAATACCAAATCAGGCTTGTAGTGTTCACCGATGAATTGCATATCACCAAACAAGCCAGTGTCACCCATGTGCCAGATCTTGAAACCGTTTTCGAGTTCGATGATGTAACCCATCGCTTCACCGGCTGGGTGCGATTCGTTTTTGTTCGTGAGCGGATTGTTCCAGACAATTAAAGACGAATGCTCGGCCTTTACCGCAGTCACCTTGATGCCAGGTGCCGGTTTAACGTTACCTGTTTTATTAAAACGATGCCCCAGCTCTGCAGGGATCATGCCAAGCGTGATGAGTGGCGTCACCATGTCAGCAGGACCATACAGTTTGGTCTTGTTCAAAATAGCCAGCGCAGGTGCGTCACCCAAATGATCAACGTGTGCATGCGTGACCAGCAAGATATCAATTTTGCCCAACGCAGCTAGATCAGCCTTGTAGTTAGCCGGCGCTTTAGGGCCCCCTTTGATCCAAGGGTCAACCACAAGCAGTTTGCCACCTGGGGTAACGATACGAAAGCCAGCTTGCCCCAGCCATTGCATCTCAACCTTAGTACCTGCAGCAGCAGTTGTAGCAGCCGGCGCAGGCGTTTGCGCTATAGCAAGCGAACCGACTAACAGTGATGCAACCGTCAACGCGACGGCACAAGGTGCTTTTAAGAATTGTCTAATCTTCATGTCAGTCTCTCTTCAAGTTGGCGGTCAACGCATGCATTACAAGTACAGCGACAAAGGGTCAGGTAGTTTGTTTTAGGCTTGGGTCGAAACAGCTTTACGTTTCTCAAGCCAGGCATTGACTTCGCCCACTACGCCACGCCTGAAGGCAAGTACGCAAATCACAAAAATCAAACCAATCACAATGGTGACAGACTCGCCTAAGCGTTGAAACCATTCAACGCCAGTAAGTTTGGCCACCGCAGCACCAAAATCACCAACTTTATTTTCAAGCAACACAACAATAAAGGCGCCTAAAACCGGACCAACTAATGTGCCCAAACCGCCGATCAGTGTCATTAAGATCACCAGGCCTGACATCTGCCATGTGGCATCTGATAAGGTTGCAGATACAAAAATCAGCATTTTGGTTGAACCAGCTAAGCCCGCTAGCAAAGCCGACAGCACAAAAGCCAGTAACTTAAACCGTTCGACATCGTAGCCAAGTGAAATCGCACGAGGTTCGTTTTCACGAATCGCTTTGAGGACCTGACCAAAAGGCGAGTGCACAGTGCGCCAGATAATGAAATATCCCAGTACAAAGATTGTCATCACGAGGTAGTACAAATTGAGATCGCTCTTCAGGTCGATCAAACCAAACAACGTGCCGCGGGGCACACCCTGAAGGCCATCTTCGCCGCCGGTGAATTTAGCTTGCAGAAAAAAGAAATACACCATCTGCGAGAGCGCCATCGTAATCATCGCAAAATAGATACCGCTTCTGCGAATCGCCAGGGCACCCATGACGACACCGAGTAGGCCGGCGATTGCCACACCATACAAAATGCCCAGTTCTGGTGAGAACCCCCAGACTTTGATCGCGTGCCCTGAAGCGTAGGCTGCGCTTCCTAAAAAGGCTGCGTGGCCAAACGAGAGCAAGCCAGTAAAGCCCAGCAGCAAATTGAAGGCGCAGGCAAAGAGTGCGTAGCACATGATTTTCATGGCAAAGATTGGATAGATCCCGAGCATCGGGATCGCTGCCAGAAACACAGCAAACAAAACATAACCAAGCGCTTGACGATTCATTTTTCTTTTCCAAACAGACCTGCTGGACGCAGCAATAATACGATCGCCATGATGATGAAAACCACCGTGCTTGAGGCCTCAGGCCAAAATACTTTAGTCAATCCTTCAATCACGCCAAGGCCAAGACCCGTGACGATTGCACCTAAGATCGAACCCATCCCACCGATCACCACCACCGCAAATACCACCACGATCAGGTTCGAGCCCATCAGTGGCGAAATCTGCAAAATGGGCGCCGCGAGTACGCCGGCAAAGCCAGCCAGCGCCACGCCAAAGGCGTAAGTGAGCGTGATCATCAAGGGGACGTTTACGCCAAAGGCTTCAACCAGCTTTGGGTTTTCAGTGCCAGCGCGCAAGAGGGCCCCCAAACGCGTACGCTCAATCACGAACCAGGTCAGCAAACAAACCACCACCGAGGCAACCACTACCCAGGCGCGATAGTTTGGCAGCACCATAAAGCCTAGATTGGTTGCGCCACGCAAAGCCTCGGGTGTTGAGTAAGGCTGCCCAGAGACACCATAGAAGCTGCGGAACAGACCTTCCATCAACAGAGTGATGCCAAAGGTGAGGAGTAGTCCGTACAAATGATCAAGCTTGTAAAGATGCTTGAGCAAAAACTTTTCAATCAGGATGCCAAACAGGCCAACGATGACGGGCGCAAGTGCCAGCATGACCCAATAGTTCAGGCCAAAATAAGACATGCCCATCCAGGCTAGAAAGGCGCCAAACATGTACAACGCGCCGTGCGCGAAGTTAATGACGTTCAGCAAGCCGAAAATCACCGCCAGACCAAGAGACAAAATGGCGTAAAAAGAACCGTTCACTAAGCCTAGCAAGAGCTGGCCCAGAAACGCTTGAAGAGGTATGCCGAAAATAGTGATCATTGTGAATCAGAACGCCAAGGGTGCAGAGTCAACAAAATAAACCTTCGGTACACCTGAGCGTACCGAAGGTTTGATTGTGCTTACTTCTTGATAAGTTTGCAGGTAGATTCAGCAAGCGTGGTGAACACAGACTCACCAGGCAATACCGCGATTTGTTTGTAGTAATCCCATGGGCCTTTTGACTCAGACGGTTTTTTGACTTCCATCAAGAACATATCGTGAATCATACGACCGTCTTCGCGCACATAGCCATTTTTGGCAAACATGTCGTTGACTTTGTTGGACTTCATCCATTTCATGACAGTGTCACCGTCGTCGCTACCGGTTGCCTTTACCGCATTCAAATAAAACGAAACGGCAGAGTAGTCGCCCGCCTGAATCATCGACGGCTTACGCTTAACCTTCGCTTCAAACTTGGCTGACCAAGCACGGGTTTCATCGTTCTGATCCCAGTACCAGCCGTCAGTGAATTGCATGCCTTGGGTGACATTCAAACCCAACGAGTGAATATCGTTAATGAAAATCAGCAGACCAGCGAGCTTCATGGTTTTGCCGATGCCGAATTCATTTGCCGCTTTGATCGAATTGATCGTGTCGCCACCAGCGTTAGCCAGGCCTAAGATTTGAGCCTTTGAACTTTGCGCTTGCAACAAAAATGATGAGAAATCTGATGAGTTCAAAGGGGCGCGCACTTGGCCTTTGATTTCGCCACCAGCCGCTTTCACCACGTTTGCAGTGTCACGCTCGAGCGCATGGCCAAAAGCGTAGTCAGCAGTCAAGAAATACCATGATTTTCCGCCAGCCTTCACAACTGCCGAACCCGTGCCGCGGGCAAGCGCAACGGTGTCATAGGCCCAGTGAACGGTGTAAGGTGTGCATTGTGAGCCGGTCAGGTCAGACGCTGCTGCACCAATCGCCATAAACACTTTTTTCTTTTCGGCGGCGATACCGGCTAACGCCAAGTTGACACCTGAGTTGGTACCACCAATCAGCATGTCAATTTTTTGTTGATCAAACCATTCACGCGCTTTTGCTGCAGCAACGTCGGCTTTGTTTTGATGATCAGCGAAGATCAGTTCAATTTTTTTACCGTTGATTGCACCGCCAGCGTCGGCGATTGCCATGCGAGCCGCTTCGATACCGCCAGGGCCGTCAATGTCAGAGTAGACGCTGGCCATGTCGGTAATAAAACCGATCCGAATCACATCATCAGAAATGTTGGCTAAGGCAGATTGTGAAACGAGGCCGAAACCGGCCAACATCAGCGAGGCACTTAGGGTGCGAAGTTTCATTTGGTTCTCCGAAATATTGCGACACGCAACGATAAAAAATTAGACGCCTGACTGCAAAGACGCCATCATACAAGTCAAATAGCGACTAAACGCCTAACAACTCTGTCAAAACGGCTTGCTTGGAGGGCAACTCGGCGGCATCGAAATGTTCGACGATCTGACCATGCTCGACAACATAAAAACGGTCTGCCAAGGGGGCGGCAAAACGGAAGTTCTGCTCGACCATCACAATGGTATAGCCCTTAGATTTCAGCATCTTGATCATGCGACCCAAGGCCTGCACAATCACTGGCGCAAGACCTTCAGAAATCTCGTCGAGTAACAACAGATTGGCGCCGGTGCGCAAGATTCGAGCTACCGCCAGCATCTGTTGCTCGCCACCCGATAAGCGCGTGCCGGGTGAATTGCGACGCTCAAGCAAGTTGGGAAACATTTCGTAAATTTCGGCCAGCGACATACCGCCACCCAATGCCCCTACCGGTGGGGGTAGCAGCAGATTTTCTTCGCAAGACAAGCTTGCAAAGATGCCGCGCTCTTCGGGGCAATAGCCCACGCCAAGCTTGGCGATTTTGAAGGTTGGCATATCGATTGCTTCAACACCGCCGATACGTACCGAGCCAGTCCGTGCGCCTGTTAGGCCGAGAATTGCCCGCAAGGTCGTGGTGCGTCCTGCACCATTGCGCCCGAGCAGGGTGACGACTTCGCCTTTATGCACGGTGAGATCAATACCATGCAAAATATGTGATTCGCCATACCAAGCGTTTAGGCCTTTAATTTCAAGTGCAACGGCGCTCATGCGTGTGCTCCGGCAAGTTCGCCCTCGGTGGTGCCCATATAGGCTTCCATGACTGAGGGGTCTTTTGAAACATGGGCGTAGTTGCCTTCGGCTAACACTGCACCGCGTGCTAACACAGTGATGGTGTCTGCAATCGAAGAGACAACATTCATGTTGTGCTCAACCATCAGGATGGTGCGCCCAACACTGACGCGCTTGATCAATTGAGTTACCCGATCAACGTCTTCGTGGCCCATGCCTTGCGTGGGTTCGTCAAGCAACATGAGTTCGGGTTCCATGGCCAGGGTCGTGGCGATTTCGAGCGCACGCTTACGGCCGTAGGGCAGGCTGGCAGTGATTTCGTTTGTAAAGCTTCCTAAGTCGACCTGTTCAAGCAACGCCTGAGCACGCTCGTTCAGTTCATTCAAGCGGTTTTCATTTTTCCAGAAATGAAACGACATGCCGGTTTGGCGTTGCAAGCCAATACGCACATTTTCAAGCACTGTGAGGTGTGGAAACACTGCTGAAATTTGAAACGAGCGAATGATGCCGCGGCGTGCAATCTGTGCAGGTCGGTCACCGGTGATGTCGATGCCATTAAAGAGAATCTTGCCGCGCGTTGGGGGCAAAAATTTAGTTAATAAATTAAAACAGGTGGTCTTGCCAGCGCCATTGGGGCCGATCAAGGCGTGAATTTGACCTCGCTGCACACTGAGCGAAACGTCGTTGACCGCCACAAAGCCTTTGAACTCCTTGGTGAGATGGGTTGTCTCAAGGATGATGTCTTTCATGCGTATCTTTGCGAATAGAGAATTTTTGGAGGCGAGGGCGCATTATGACGCATGTGCAGCAAAAGCTGAATGGGGGTTTGTCATAGGTGGTGTTGCTCTTAGTAATTACCCTTAAGTGTCAGCGTGGTCGCCCGCTAGTGTGCCTTTGGGTGACCAGTCTCGTTGAGAGTTGTGAGGCTTAGGTTTTAGTTTTGGGTCGGTATTCACACAAATCGGCAATTCCGCATTGCGGGCATTTGGGGGTGCGTGCTACGCAGATATAACGTCCGTGCAAGATCAACCAATGATGCACGTTGAGTTTGAACTCGTCGGGTACAAATTTTTCGAGGCCCTTTTCAACCGCAACGACATCCTTGCCCGGTGCGATTTTTGTTCGGTTTGACACCCTAAAAATATGAGTGTCGACAGCAATGGTGGGTTGGCCAAAGGCTGTATTCAACACCACGTTGGCTGTTTTACGACCAACCCCAGGCAAGGCCTCAAGGGCTTCACGAGTTTGCGGAACCTTCCCCTTGTGCTGCTCAAGCAAAATCTGACAAGTTGCCAGTGCGTTTTTTGCTTTGGTTTTATACAAACCGATCGTCTTGATATAGTCGGCGAGCTTGGCCTCACCCAAGTCAAGCAGACCCTTAGGCGTACCGTGCTTAGGAAAAAATTTTCGAGTCGCCAGATTGACAGCTTTATCAGTTGTTTGAGCGGACAGCAGAACAGCAATCAGCAATTGAAAATCGCTTTTGTATTCGAGCTCGGTGGTGGGCTGCGGATTGGCTGCCCGCATGCGGCTAAAAATCTCGCGTCGCTTTTCTGGGTTCATAGTCTTGGACTGTACGTTATTCAGGAGCTGGCTGGAGTATGTGTCTCAGTGGGCTGAGAGGCTAATGCTGTTCAGTGGTTCAGTACTCAAGCTCGCTCAGTGATTATGGGTGAGCCCGAGCTGCTCGTCGTGCACGTGCGCGTGCCAGAGCTTGTGCAATGGCCTGCTGCTTATCTGAGTGGCCAGACGCGGTGGCCTCTGTTGTTGAAACCGCTGGCGACATACTCGCGTCAGCTTTTCCCAGCGCTGGCGACTGTCTGAGCGACTCAGGTCGTTGGGCGAGGCGTCGTGCTCGCGCCTCAAATTGTGCGCGGGCACGCGTCGCGTCTTGCGGGGTCCAAGTTCGTGTCGGTGTGACTGGCACCATTGAGATGCAATCCACAGGGCAGGGGGCCACACAGAGGTCGCAGCCTGTGCATTGCTCAGGCAAAACAGTGTGCATCAGTTTTGAGGCACCAATAATGGCATCAACGGGGCAGGCCTGAATACAGAGCGTGCAACCGATGCAAAACTGTTCATCAATGACCGCAACCTGAAGTGCCTGATGCGTGCCGCAATCCGAGTCTAGTGCAACAACGGGTCGCTTGAGCAAGTGGGCCAAGGCGACGATACCCTCGTGACCGCCAGGAGGGCAACGGTTAATTGCAACCCCCTCTAAGGCAATGGCCTGAGCGTAAGGTTCGCAGCCTTGATAGCCGCATTTGGTGCATTGCGTTTGCGGCAACAGGGCATTGATGCGTTGAGAAAGCATAGTTATTCTGCAAGTGAAATCAGGCAGCCTGGTGGGTTGCCTGATAGATGTTCCTTCTCAGAAGGACCTCGTCTAGTATTTGCGAACGAACTCGGCGATTTGGGGGCAGATGGTCGTACGCCAGCGGCGTCCGGCAAAAATCCCGTAATGACCACATTCAGGCGCGGTGTAATGCTGTTTGCGCTTGGTCGGAATCCCTGAACACAAATCTTGAGCGGCGCGTGTTTGCCCCTCACCTGAAATGTCGTCAAGCTCACCTTCAATCGTAAATAAGGCTACGGTTTTAATATCACTTGGGGTGACCAGTTGGCCATCGATCTCCCAGGTGCCATTGGGTAAGGCGAACTCTTGAAACACGGTACGAATCGTATCCAGATAGAACTCTTCTGGCATATCGAGTACAGCGTTGTATTCGTTGTAAAACCTGCGGTGTGCCTCGGCGTCTTCGTCGTCACCGCGAAGCAAGTCAAGGTAGAAATCATAGTGCGATTTCACGTGACGGTCAGGGTTCATCGACATAAAGCCAGCGTGCTGTAAAAAGCCGGGGTAGACGCGACGACCTGCGCCGGGATACTGCGCAGGCACGGTATGAATCAGCTTTTGTTCGAACCACTCAAACGGCTTGGTGGTTGCCAGACGATTGACTTGGGTCGGTGAGCAGCGCGGGTCGATCGGGCCTCCCATCATCGTCATGCTGCGGGGCAGACAGGGGTCTTTATTGGTCGCCATGAGTGAAACGGCAGCCAAGGCTGGCACTGTGGGCTGGCACACCGACATCAGGTGCACGTCGGGGCCTAAGTGACGTATAAATTGTTGCAGATACCGAACATAATCGTTCAGACTAAAGGCACCCTTCGACAGGGGTACCATGCGCGCATCGGTCCAGTCGGTGAGGTAGATTTCGTGGTTAGGCAGTAGGGCACGAACCGTATCACGCAACAGCGTCGCATGATGCCCAGACATTGGTGCAACGAGCAAGATGGTTGGATCGGCTTTACGTGCTTTAGCGGGCAGATCGCGCGTAAAGTGCAGCAAATTACAGAACGGAAGCGCCAAGGACACTTCTTGATCAACCGCAACTGACTTGCCGTCGATTTCGGTAGTCGGAATCCCCCAAGTGGGTTTTTCGTAAGATTTACCCAAGCGGTAAATGAGTTCGTAACTGGCGGCGACTTGTCTGGCTAGCGGAGTGTAGGCAAACGGGCTTGCTGCATGCGTGAATAACTTGGCGCTGACTTCACTGAAGTGGGTGAGCGGTGCCATGAGGGCGCGCTGCATTTCATGCATTTGATAAAGCATTGAGCGAATCCAGTTGTGTGCTTGAGGCTCTGATTATCACCCAATCTGAGGAACGCACCAGCGATTTGAGGAGTTTTTTATTGCAATGCAGCAAAATGTCGTATTGGTGCGACGTGCCGGCTGGCTTTGCCGTTGTTACCAGTAGTTTTCGACGGCCAAATTGCCAGCCACGCCGCGTCTACCCGCTGCAAACCCACGTTCGCTGAGCAGGCTACGCATATCTGTGACCATCGCTGGATTGCCGCATAGCATCACTCTGGCTTGATTTGGGTCAAGCGACAGGCCCGCCCGTTGCTCAAGCTCGCCAGAGCTCAGCAGGTTGGTGAGCCGAGCGGGTGCGAGGCTCGTTGCACGCAACGAGGGTGATAACTGTTGTGTAAGGGGCTCTTGTGTGGTGATGGGTAAGTAGGTCAATTGCCCGGCGTGCTGTTGCATCAACGCTAAAAGCTCGTCGCGGTAGGCGAGTTCGAAGGCATGACGTACGCCATGCACTAGAACAATACGCTTGAAGCGCTTAAACGTTGCGGGGTCGCGAAGCATGGATAAATAGGCCGAGAGCCCTGTACCCGTTGCAAGTAGCCATAAATCTTCACCATCGACAAACGAGTCTAGGGTCAGAAAGCCGAAGACGGTGTTGTTCACCCACAGCGCATCGCCTACGCGCAATCGTGCCAAAGGTGGGCTGAACTTACCGTCGGGCACGACCACAGAATAAAACTCTAGTTCGTTTTCGTTTGGGGCGGACACCATTGAATAGGCGCGCCATTCATTGGGTGTTTCGGGAGCGGCAGGGTCTAGGGCGAGCCCAAGCCTGGCAAACTGACCCGGTACAAACTTAAAGCCAGGTGGACGGGTGACAGTGAGTGAGAAAAGTTTTTCAGTTGCCCAAGCCGTTTTATGGGTAACGGTTTGCTTGGTGTAGCGAGGGGCGACGACCGGTGGTTGAGTCATTGCGGCGCGCGTGCAAGCGAGTAGGCGCGGGTCAATTACCGCTCAAGGTGCTTAAGTTTGTCGGGTACGTCAAGCCAATCATCGGCGTCAGGCAGGCCGCCTTTACTGCGACTAATGCTCGCAAAAAGTGGCGATAACTCGGCATTGAGCGCAATAAATTTCATTTGATCTTGAGGAACGTCTTCTTCAGCAAAAATGGCATTCGCTGGGCATTCAGGGATACAAACGGCGCAGTCGATGCATTCGTCGGGGTCGATCACTAAAAAATTAGGGCCTTCACGAAAACAATCGACCGGACAGACGTCAACACAGTCAGTAAATTTGCACTTGATACAGTTTTCAGTCACTACGTGCGTCATATCGTTTACCAAGAAGCGTTTATGTAAAAAAGTATTTTACCTAAACCGTCTCTCTTGTGTCGGGATACCCGTTTTATCAACGCTGTCTGTGCTAAGGTTTTACGTAAGTTAGAGCGTCATTTTATTAGGTTGGGACACGAATGGTTATCAAATCGCTGCTTGACACGGATCTGTATAAATTCACCATGATGCAGGTGGTTTTGCATCATTTTCCGGCTGCGCAGGTTGAATATCGCTATAAGTGCCGCACGCAAGGGGTCAATCTACGTCCTTATCTTGACGAAATTCGTCAAGAAATCCATGCGTTGTGCCAGTTGCGTTTTGAGCCAGCCGAACTCGACTATCTTAAAAGCCTGCGTTTTATTAAAAGTGATTTTATTGACTTTTTAGGTCTGTTTCACTTGCCCGAGAAATGCATCGAGGTGTCGGAGGGTGAGTTGCCTGGTGAGATCGCCATCTCAGTCAAAGGCTCCTGGCTTCACACGATCCTATTTGAAATCCCAGTGTTGGCGATTGTCAACGAGGTGTATTTTCGTAATGTGTGCAAAGACCCCGACTGGGCTGAAGGTCGAAAGCGCCTGCAAACTAAGATGAAGTTGGTGCTTGACGCTACTGATCTGGCTGAATTTCGTGTTGCCGAATACGGCACGCGCAGGCGTTTTTCGCACGTCTGGCACGAAGAAGTCGTGACGACAATGAAGGCCCAGATGGGCGAACACTTTGCCGGAACCAGCAATGTTTGGTTTGCGATGAAACATGGCGTGTTGCCGCTTGGCACGATGGCGCACGAATACTTGCAGGCCTGCCAGGCGTTAGGGCCACGGTTGCGCGACTCGCAGGTGTTCGCCCTTGAGACTTGGGCAAAAGAGTACCGAGGCGATTTGGGGATTGCTCTGTCGGATGTGTACGGGCTAGAGGCTTTTTTACGCGATTTCGATATGTATTTTTGCAAATTATTTGATGGGGCACGTCACGACTCGGGCGACCCCTTTGATTGGGGTGAGCGCATGATTGCGCACTACGCCGCCAATCGTGTTGATGCACGCACCAAGACCCTGGTTTTTTCGGATGCGTTAACATTTCCACGCGCCATTGAGTTGACGCGTCGTTTTGCTGGGCGTTGCCGCACAGCCTTTGGCATTGGCACGAACCTGACCAACGATTTGGGTCACGAGCCGTTGCAAATTGTCATGAAAATGATTCGCTGTAACGGGCAACCTGTGGCGAAAGTCTCAGATGCACCCGAGAAAACGATGTGTGACGATAAAGCGTACTTGGCGTATTTGCGTCAGGTGTTTGAACTTCCTGCGGCCTAATTGATTCAAGGATTTTTATGAGTAACATTCACCGAGTAAACGTTGGTAAGCGCTTGTCTGACATGGCCGTGCATAACGGTGTCGCCTATTTGGCGGGTCAAGTCGCCGATGACACCACCCAAGACATCACCGGTCAAACTGGACAAATTTTGGCTGTGATCGATAAGTTGCTAGCCACAGCAGGGACCGATAAAACTCGTATCTTGATGGCACAGATTTTTGTGGCCAATATGAAAGAGTTTGACGGCATGAACAAAGCTTGGGATGCCTGGGTGGCCGAGGGCAATGCCCCACCGCGCGCGACCATCGAAGCCCGTTTGGCAAGTGCCGATTACAAAGTTGAAATTGTCGTCACTGCCGCGGTGTGAGGGTGAATCGCTGAATGGTTTACGTTGTCTAAGGTCTCTACAGCAGATCTTCATACATTGATCAGCGGCTTAGCGCCCGCTGATGAGTCTTTGTTGCAGCGTGCGCTCGATTGGGTAGCGCCTGTACTGTCTGAACAAGTGACGGGCGGTGGCGAAACCTTATTGGCGCATGCTCTTGGCTCAGCCCAAATTTTGGCAGCCATGCAAGCCGATGCGGCTACGCGTGTCGCAGCCTTACTGATGTTTATCGCTGAGCCTACTGGGGCCTCGGGGGTGAAGGCACACGTATCGAATACGGTTACCGATCGATTTGGCCCCGAGATTGCCCAGTTAGTGCAGGGTACCCAGGCGTTGTCGCGCTTAGGTTCGTTGGCGAGTGGTGCAAGTGCTGGCGCACTGGATTCGACCGATCAAAAAGAAATGTTGCGCAAAATGCTGTTGGCGATGGCTGCCGATTTGCGCATCGTGTTGATTCGTCTCGCTTCGCGCTTACAAACACTGCGCTGGCTTGCAGCCGAAAAACGGCCGTGCGATCCGATGCTCGCGCGCGAGACACTTGATTTGTATACGCCACTGGCCAATCGTTTGGGGATCTGGCAGATCAAGTGGGAGATGGAAGATCTCGCCTTTCGCTTCACTGATCCCCAGCGTTACAAAGACATTGCAAAATTGCTCGAAGAGAAACGCATTGAGCGTGAGCAATTTATTGCACAGACGATTGAGCAATTGGCGCAGGGGCTCGCTGCACGAGGGATCGTCTCTGAGGTGTCAGGTCGGCCTAAGCACATTTACAGTATCCATAACAAAATGCGAACGAAGCAGCTTGCTTTCAGTGAGTTGTACGACGTGCGTGCCCTGCGGATCATTGTTCAAGATGAGCGTGAGTGTTATGCCGCGCTTGGGTTTGTGCACGAGCAATGGGAGCCAGTGTCTGACGAGTTTGATGACTATATTTCGCGCCCTAAACCCAATGGCTATAAATCTTTGCACACGGTTGTTGCCGATGCGGTGGGTCGCCCTTTTGAGGTGCAGATTCGTACCCGGGCGATGCACGAGTTTGCTGAGTTTGGCATGGCTGCGCATTGGCGCTATAAAGAAGTGGGGGGGCGCACTGGACAGTCGGCGATGGGGCAGGCCCCTGCAGTGGCTGCATACGATCGGCAACTTGCCTGGATGCGGCAGCTCTTAGCCTGGAACACAGAGGCAGGTGCTCAGTCGGACGAACCACAGCCCAGCAAGCCGCGTCGAGTCACACAAGATCGTATTTATGTATTGTCGCCGCAGGCGCGTGTGATTGAGTTGCCGATTGGCGCGACGCCAGTAGATTTTGCTTATCACTTGCACTCAGACTTAGGGCATCGCTGCCGCGGCGCACGGGTAGACGGGCAAATGGTGCCCCTCAGTACGCAGCTTCAAACCGGTCAAACGGTCGATATCGTGACCACAAAATCTGGTGGGCCGTCGCGCGACTGGCTGAACCCCCAACTGGGCTTCTTGGCAAGCCCGCGCGCGCGCGCCAAAGTACGCGCTTGGTTTAACGCGATTGAATTGGCTCAGCGCACCACGCAGGGTCAGGCGTTGGTCGAAAAAGAGCTGCAGCGGCTCGGTAAAACGGCGATCAATCTCGAGCAACTGGCCCAACAGCTTGGTTTTGCGCGAGCGGATGATCTTTACGTGGCGGCAGCAAAAGAAGAATTTAGTTTGCGCCAAATTGATGCCGTGTTGCAACCTGTCGCGCCGGAGCCTGAGTTACGTGTTGAAGATTTGATGGCGCAGGCACTGCGTGCAGAAAGCAACAGTTCGTCTGGTAAAGGCAGCGTGCTGGTGGTTGGCGTGGGGTCGTTGCTCACACAGTTGGCGCGCTGTTGCCGCCCGGCACCGCCCGATGCGATCCAAGGGTTTGTCACGCGAGGGCGTGGGGTGTCGATCCATCGTTCAGCGTGTTCGACCTTTGCCGATTTAAGCAAGCATCAACCCGAACGCGTCATCGAAGTCGCTTGGTCTGAGGGCACGCCTGGGTCGGTCTATCCTGTCGAGGTTATCATTCAGGCGCAGGATCGCTCTGGTTTACTGAGAGACTTGTCCGAGGTATTCGCACGTTTACGTTTGAACGTGATTGCCGTCAACACTCAGACCAAGGCATCGATCGCCTACATGGCCTTTACCGTTGAAATTCGCGATGGTAACGATCTGCAATACGCACTCAGCGCGTTGGGTGAGGTGTCGGGTGTGTTTTTAGCGCGCCGTCGTTAGCCAAAAATGCGTTTGAGCGTGAGGTTTACTGCGTTTTTTTACGCCTCAGACTGCTAAACTGAGGACTTTCGCGCTAAATCTATTCCAGTGCCCCGTTGGGCATGTGTGGTGGCGCAAAACGCGTTGGGCATATGGTTGCCCGCGCAGCTTGGTTTGATCCGGAGATCTGATCTTGAAACCTTATGATTTTCCTGACGCAAAAGGTCATTTTGGCCCTTACGGTGGCGTGTTTGCGGCCGAAACCCTGATGCAGGCAATTGAAGAGTTGCGCTTGTCTTACGAAAAGTATCGTAATGACCCTGATTTCGTGGCTGAGTTTGAATACGAACTGAAGCACTTTGTTGGTCGTCCCACGCCGGTGTATCACGCGCGCCGTTGGTCAGAAGAACTGGGTGGTGCGCAAATCTGGTTTAAGCGCGAAGACCTCAACCACACTGGCGCCCATAAAATCAACAACAGCCTGGGTCAGGCTCTGTTGGCGCGCCGGATGGGAAAAAAACGCATCATTGCTGAAACCGGTGCCGGTCAACATGGTGTCGCTACCGCTACGGTGTGCGCTCGCTACGGGATGGAATGTGTGGTCTACATGGGCATCGAAGACGTCAAGCGTCAATCGCCCAACGTGTTTCGCATGAAGTTGCTTGGGGCAACGGTGGTGCCTGTGACCTCGGGTTCACGCACACTCAAAGACGCTTTGAATGAGGCGATGCGCGACTGGGTCACGAACGTTGACAACACGTTCTACATCATCGGTACGGTTGCGGGTCCTCATCCCTATCCTATGATGGTAAGAAATTTTCACTCAGTGATCGGTAAAGAATCGATTGAGCAAATGCCGTTGTATGCAGGTAAGCAGCCGGATTACGTGTTGGCTTGCGTCGGTGGCGGTTCAAACGCTATGGGCATTTTTCACCCTTACATTCCTTTCGAGCAGACGAAGTTGATTGGTGTCGAGGCCGCCGGCGAGGGTGTTGAGAGCGGCAAGCACTCTGCAACGCTGACTGCCGGCAAGGTTGGCGTGTTGCATGGCAATCGCACGTATGTGCTGCAAGATGAAAATGGTCAGGTTGCCGAAACCCATTCGGTGTCAGCAGGTCTTGACTACCCAGGTGTCGGCCCCGAGCACGCCTGGCTGAAGGATAGCGGTCGTGCTTCGTATGTTAGCGTCACCGACGACGAAGCACTCAAGTATTTTCATCATTGCTGTCGCATCGAGGGCATCATCCCTGCGCTCGAAACGTCCCACGCGCTGGCGTATGCGGCCAAGTTGGCGCCTACGTTGTCTAAAGACAAGGTGATCCTGATTAATTTGTCAGGTCGTGGCGACAAAGATATCAACACTGTGGCGCAGCGCGCTGGCATGGTGCTTTAAAGGTTTTTATATTCATGACTCAATACCCAGATCGCATCGCATCTGCTTTTGCCCGTGCTACTGAGCAAAAGCGCGCAGCGCTTGTTCCTTACATTGCGGCCGGTAACCCGTTACCTGCCACGACGGTCCCGCTGATGCACGCTCTGGTCAAAGCGGGGGCTGATGTCATCGAACTTGGGATTCCGTTTTCAGACCCAATGGCTGATGGCCCAATTATTCAGCGTGCCGCCGAGCATGCCATCGCACAGGGTGTCGGGTTGAAACACGTGTTGGCGATGGTGGCTGAATTTAGGTCAACCGATCAGCAAACGCCTATCGTTTTGATGGGTTATGCCAATCCGATCGAAAGTATGGGTCAAAAACAATTCGCCGAGCAAGCGCAGCTTGCTGGTGTGGATGGTTTGTTAACGGTGGATTACCCCCCCGAAGAGATTGGTGAGTTTGTTCAGATGCTTGAGCAACACCGCATTGCTCCGATCTTTTTGTTGGCGCCCACGTCGACAGAAGAACGTATTCGCGCTGTGGGTCAGATCGCTCGTGGATATGTGTATTACGTTTCACTCAATGGCGTGACTGGTGCAGGCAATCTTGACACCACAGATGTCGCGACTCGCTTACAGCGCATTCGTCAGCATGTCTCATTGCCGGTTGGTGTCGGTTTTGGTATTAGTGACGCCCAAAGCGCTCAAAAAATCAGTCTTGTGGCCGATGCAGTTGTGATCGGCAGCAAGTTGATCGATACCATGACTAAAGCCTGCGCAGGGCTGCCCCTTGAACAGCAGTCACAAGCTGCTATCGACGCCGGTGCGACGTGGTTGGCTGGGATTCGTCAAGCGCTTGAGGTCGCCAGGTTGCCCTCGGGCGCAAGTGAGCACACTCGTGTTGCAGGCGCTCAGGCAACCGGAAACCAAGCATGAGTTGGCTAGGTAAATTATTACCCCCTCGTATTAACAAAACGGTTAATACGACCACCACACCAACCAAGCGAGTCCCTGAGGGGGTTTGGCTTAAGTGCCCTGCTTGCGAAGCTGTTCTGTATAACGAAGATCTGGCCGCTAATTTACACGTTTGTCCCAAGTGCGATCATCACATGCGTCTGGGTGCGCGCGCCCGCATTGAGTCGCTGCTCGATATCGAAGGTCGGGTCGAGATCGGGTCTAACACGCGCTCAATGGATCCGCTCAAATTCAAAGATTCACGCAAGTACCCCGAGCGTATCCAAGAGGCCGTGCGTCAAACCGGTGAAAGTGATGCGTTGATTGTGACGAGCGGCAGCATTCATAGCGTGGCTTGCGTGTTGGCCTGCTTTGAGTTTGAGTTCATGGGTGGCTCGATGGGGTCGGTGGTGGGTGAGCGCTTTGTGCAAGGGGTGCAGGCGGCAATTGCTCAAAAAGTCCCCTTTATTTGCGTCGCTGCTTCTGGTGGCGCGCGTATGCAAGAAAGTTTGTTTTCGTTGATGCAAATGGCTAAAACCAATGCCATGTTGACGCGCCTGTCAGATGCCAAGTTGCCCTTTATTAGTGTGCTCACTGATCCCACTATGGGTGGCGTATCGGCTAGCTTTGCGTTTATGGGCGATGTTGTGATTGGCGAACCCAAGGCCTTGATCGGTTTTGCTGGCCCGCGCGTGATCGAACAGACGGTGCGCGAAAAATTGCCAGAAGGTTTTCAGCGCTCAGAATTTTTACAGCAAAAAGGTGCGATCGATATGGTGTTGGATCGCCGCCAATTACGTACAGAGCTTGCCCGCTTGATGGCGATTTTGACCAACCAACCGGTGGATGCTGTCACGGCGTAGTGGTCATGAGGCTCTGCGGCAAATGCTAAAGTGGTTTTTCGGTTTGGTTGGTCAGTTCTTGGGTTGGTCAGTTCTTGAATGAAGGGAACAGCCTCTCCACCGACCAAGCAACAATTCAGAACGATGCATAATGAAAACGGCGACCTAGGTCGCCGTTTTCATTTGCTCCCCCGCAAGCAAGCCGCGGGGCAGGGCCAAGCTCGCGTTAAGCGCGCGTTTCGACTTGCACCAAAGGTTCGTTTGAAACGACAACCGCGGGCTTGCGCTCGCGACCGAGTTTGATACTGACGGTCGGTTGCTCGGCCATGGTTTGTGCGACACGAATCGGATCGCTTTCAATCCACTGCAGTCCAGCCGAACGTACGATGGCGTGCAGCGTTGCCAGATCTGCGACAGGTGCAGGGGCAGGTGCTACGTTGCTTGGAGCAGCAGCTTCGACAGCAACCGGTGCAGGTGCTGCCATAGCGACTGCTGCAACTGGAGCCGCGTCAGGAACCGGTGCTGGTGTTGCAACGGCGACAGGTGCAGCAGCAACAGGAGCCACAGCAACAGGTGCAGCAGCAACAGGAGCCACAGCAACAGGAGCAGGGGTAGCCGCAACAGGAGCCATAGCGGCAGGAGCAGCAGCGACCGGAGCGGGAACAGCGTTTGCGACAGGCTCGGTCACTGAGGCTACGTTCACATAGGCAGCGGGTGCTGCAGGTGCGACGTAGGCGGCAGGTGCTGCTGGCGCTTGAGCCGCAGGCGTTGCAACGGGTGCGGCAGCTGGCTGAATAGCCACAGCAGCCTGAACAGGCGCAACGTAAGCCTGCGATACCGGTGCCTGATAGGTTGGCGCGACGTGCGTTTGCAACGGCGCTGACGCTGGCGCTGCCATGGCTACGGGCTGAGTCGTTACGCCAACGCCTGGCTGAGCCTGAGAGTCGGACTGTTGCACGCTTGTTGAACCATCTTCGTTCTCAAAGCCTGAACCTTCGTCTTGACCGCGCTTACCGCGACGGCTACGACGACGACGGCGCTTGCGTTCTGGATCGCCGCTGTTGTCGTCGTCAGAGCCTGGCTGACCCTCTGGGCCGTTTTGCAAGTGACGTTGATCATCGGCTTGCAAAGAATTGCTTGCTTCGGTGCGTGGGCCTTGTGGCTGACGAGGTGCTTGCGCAGCCCCGCTTGCTTGAGCGCCCGCGGTAGCGTTGATTGCCTGCGTGCCCTCAGCGCCCTCTTGCCGGCCGTCACCTTCGTCGCGACGGTGGCGACCACGACCGCGAGGGTTGCGACCACCTTGGCGAGCGGCGTCATCGCTCTGCTCTGCACCAGCGGTGCGACTCGAACCCTCATCGCGTGGTGGGCGGCGATTATCGGTGTCGGTTGATGCCTCTGCGCCTGGGCGGGCGTCATTGCGATGCTCGGGGCGACGACCGCGATGTTGACCGCCACGATTTCCGTTGCCGCGGTTACCCTGGCCATTACGTCCACGTTCGCCACGTGCTTCGCTAGGCTTGGGCGCTTCTTCGACTTTTTTCTCTTCGTTCGAGCCGCCCGAGAGCCAGCCCATCAAGCGCTTGAAGAAGCCAGGCGATGCTTCGGTTTCTGCAGCACCGGCTTTCTTGGCTGAGGCTGAAGAGACTGGAGCTGGTTGCGAAGGCGTGATGCCTTTGACCAAGGCTTCAGGTTTGGCTTTGACTTCTTGTTCTTTGGGCGCCCAGCTCATGTCCGTTGAGGGTGCATCGACCATATCGAAACTGGTCTTGATGTCTTCAAGTCGTGGGTCGTCGTGTCGCAACCGTTCGATATGGTGGTGCGGCGTTTCGAGGTGCCGATTGGGGATCAGGATCAGGTTGACCTTCAGGCGAGCTTCGATCTTGGTGATGTCTGAGCGTTTTTCGTTTAACAAGAAGGTGGCAACGTCAACCGGCACCTGAGCATGTACGGCGGCCGTGTTTTCTTTCATGGCCTCTTCTTGCAGCAGACGCAAGACCTGCAGGGCGCTTGATTCAGCGTCACGTATCACGCCGGTGCCGTTACAGCGAGGGCAGGTGATGTGTGAGCCTTCGTTTAAGGCAGGGCGCAGACGCTGGCGTGAAAGCTCCATCAAACCAAAGCGCGAAATTTTGCCCATTTGTACGCGTGCACGGTCAAAGTGCAACGCGTCGCGCAGGCGATTTTCAACTGAGCGTTGGTTTTTGGTGTCTTCCATGTCGATAAAATCGATCACGATCAGACCACCCAAATCTCGCAGACGCAATTGGCGCGCGACTTCGTCGGCGGCCTCTTGGTTGGTGCGCGTAGCGGTTTCTTCAATGTCGGCGCCACGTGTTGAGCGGGCAGAGTTGACGTCGACCGCAACCAACGCTTCGGTGTGATCGATGACGATCGAGCCGCCCGAGGGCAATTCGACGGTGCGCGAATACGCTGTTTCTATTTGGTGTTCGATTTGAAAACGTGAAAACAGGGGCACATCATCGCGATAGCGTTTGACGCGGTCAACGTTGTCAGGCATCACCACACTCATAAAGGCGGTGGCTTGATCAGCGATATCGTCGGTATCAATCAATATCTCGCCGATATCTGGCGAGAAATAATCACGAATCGCGCGAATCACCAAGCTTGATTCAAGATAGATCAGGATCGGTGCTGGATTATCTTTGGCAGCGCCATCAATGGCAGTCCAAAGTTGCATAAGATAAGACATATCCCACTGCAGTTCTTCGGCGTTTCGGCCGATACCGGCGGTGCGGGCAATGATGCTCATGCCGGGTGGGATCGTTAATTGATCCATGGCTTCGCGTAGCTCTTGACGCTCTTCGCCCTCGACACGGCGCGACACACCGCCGCCGCGTGGGTTGTTGGGCATCAAGACCAAATAGCGGCCTGCCAGCGAAATAAAGGTGGTGAGGGCTGCGCCCTTGTTGCCACGCTCTTCTTTTTCGACCTGAACGATCAGTTCTTGGCCTTCGCGCAAGGCGTCTTGAATGCGCGCCGTGCGCACATCGACACCTTCTTTAAAGTAACTGCGAGCGATTTCTTTGAACGGCAAAAAGCCGTGACGTTCTTCGCCGTAGCTAACAAAGCAGGCTTCGAGGCCGGGCTCAATGCGGGTAATGACACCCTTATAGATGTTGCCTTTACGTTGTTCACGGCCGGCGATTTCAATGTCAAGGTCGATGAGCTTTTGCCCGTCGACGATGGCAACCCTAAGTTCTTCAGGGTGTGTTGCATTAAATAACATGCGCTTCATGGGATGTTTCTCCATTTAAATGGCGCGTCGGAAATCGACGCGCAGCCACGCGTTGCTGGCTGCGAAACACAGAAGTTGGCAAGAGTGTTCGCGCACCAACAACGGGCGCGCGAAGAAAAGGTCTTTAGACCGGCACGGCGCGCCAGTAGGCGCGAGGTTCGTTCAGCAAAAAGGTCAGAGTCACAGTTGTGGTTGACTAAAAAAGGTGCTGAGAACATCAGGCGCGACGTAGAGTCAGGCGCCTGCTGCAGGGATACGACGGTTTCTTGCATGTGCTTCAGTATCGCGCGCGACACGAGGGGCACACATTTTTAAGCGCGGGCGTAACGTTAAAACGTCGCAACGGCGTGCTTGAAATGCATCCCGGTCTAGCCGGCGACCAGCAACCCACAAGCGATCAGAAAGCACACGGTACAATGAAGTCCGCGATCCAGACGGAGACGCGACAACTTAATGCATCTCGACGCCAGAGGGCTTTCTCAACCCCTTTAAGGCTTCGCGGATTATATGCCGCTTTTAGCCATGCGCAAAGAATTCTCAGTATCTGCATCGATTTCTGCCCCAAAACCCGCAGCAAGCCTAGGCCTTGCGGTTCGAATGGTTGAAGTCACCGACGAGCACGACGGCCAGCGCCTTGATAACTTTTTGATGCGCTTGTGCAAAGGTGTGCCTAAAAGTCATATCTATAAAGCAGTGCGAGCCGGCGAAGTGCGTATTAATAAGGGGCGGGTGGCCCCCGATACCCGTATTAACACTGGGGATATCGTACGGGTGCCCCCGATGCGTTTGCCCACGCCCGAGCAAAAGCGGGCGGTGCCCGGGCTTGAGTTTCCGATCGTTTTTGAAGATGAGGGCTTATTAGTGATTGATAAGCCCGCGGGTACGGCGGTGCATGGCGGCAGTGGGGTCTCTTTTGGCGTGATTGAAGCACTGCGTGCTGCACGCCCAGACGCCCGCTTTTTAGAGCTCGCGCATCGACTCGATCGCGATACTTCGGGTTTATTACTGATTGCCAAAAAAAGAAACGTGTTGCTTGCCTTGCACGAAATGTTTCGCTTAGGTGGTGGAAGTAAGCATTATTTAGCCTTGGTAGAGGGTGATTGGGTCAATGCACGCCAGCATATCCGGCTCCCACTTGCCAAATGGACAACTCAAACTGGCGAGCGTCGAGTCAAGGTGCAGACTGAAGGGCAGGTTGCCCACACCATCGTGTCTGGCCTCAAGCGCTTTAAGGGCTTTAGTTTGGTTGACGCCGAACTACGCACCGGCCGCACACATCAAATACGGGTGCATTTAGCCTCGAGCGGGTTTCCTATTGTCGGCGACGACAAGTACGGGCGCGATGAAAGCCAAGCACAGCTTAGCCAGCTTGGTTTTTCACGTATGTTCTTACACGCGCATCGTTTTAATCTGCCGCATCCACTCACGCAAGAGCCCTTACAGTTAGTCGCACCTTTGCCCGCCGCTTGCGAGAAACTTCTGCAACAATTGCAACCCCTGCAATAAACCCGACACTTGGCACCCCATGAACAAGTATTCTGTCATCGTCTTTGACTGGGATGGCACCCTGATGGATTCAACCCACAGCATCGTGCAAGCCATCCAAGGCGCCTGTCGCGATCTTGAGTTAAAGGTGCCCACCGCGGCTCAGGCGGCTTGGGTGATTGGTTTGTCGCTTGAGCCGGCCCTGCGTCGCGCAGTGCCTGATCTGACAAAATCCATGGAGCCTCTATTTTTAGAGCGCTATCGCCATCACTATTTAGGCAAGGATAAAGAGCTCAAGTTATTCGATGGTATCCCCGAGCTATTGAGCGATTTGAAGGCGACTGGCACCACGCTCGCCGTCGCGACCGGCAAAAGTCGCGTGGGGTTGAACCGCGCTTTAACTGCCACCGCGCTGCACAGTACCTTTCAAGCCAGTCGCACGGCCGACGAAACCTTTGGTAAACCTCACCCCGGAATGTTGCTCGAACTCATGGATGAGTTGATGGTTGCGCCAGAGCAGGTCGTGATGATTGGTGACACGTCGCACGACTTACAAATGGCCGCCAATGCGGGCGTACATGGGGTGGGCGTGGCGTACGGCGGTGCGCACCCCGCCGACGAACTACGCGCGTGCCCCAATCAAGGTGTGGTCGAACAAGTGGCCGACTTACGTCAGTGGTTGTTTGAGCGTCTGGCCTGATCAAAAGCCGCGACACCTCAACCTGTTTTGACGACCCTTGGCGTCAGGTCGATTTCATCCGCTGCAATTTAGTCGTTCTGCAAGGTTATCGTTGGCAAATCGTGCAGCGTTGGTTATTCTAAGGCAGTGATTATTTCGCTAGATCATTGCTAGTCGTGCGGATCTTTTGTTGTTTTAATCACTATTTGTTCGAGCAGCATTCTTGGTGGCTTCGAACGCCGTCTTTCTAAACTTTCAAACTTGAGAGCCAGATGCCCAATTACCGTGCCCCCCAGATTCACAGCTCTGAAATCACCCCTGAAGAGGTTTGGCAAAGCCGTCGCCACTGGATGAAAGCGGCGGGCGCCTCATTGTTGACGGGGGCGGCGGCGGGCTGGCCCTCTATTGGTGGCGCGGCGACCTTGCCTAGTCTTGATGCAACGGTCTCAAAACAGTTCTTCACCATGGAGCCCCGCACACCTGAAAAAGACGCGGCGTCTTACAACAATTTTTACGAGTTCGGCTTGGACAAAGGTGATCCAGTTAAGCATGCGCATAGGCTGCAAACAAGCCCCTGGAAGCTTCGCATAGAGGGCGAGGTGGTCAGCCCCAAAACTTTAGATATCGACGACATTCGTAAACTCGCACCTCTTGAAGAGCGCACCTATCGCATGCGTTGCGTCGAAGGGTGGTCGATGGTGATCCCGTGGATTGGTTACTCAATGTCTGAGCTCTTAAAGCAAGTGCAACCAACAGGCAACGCAAAGTACGTTGAGTTTATTACCGATGTACAGCCTAAAAATATGCCCGGTTTGAGCTCGCGCACCATTCAATGGCCGTACAACGAGGCCTTGCGTTTAGACGAGGCCATGCATCCTCTGACGATGTTGGTGTTGGGGATGTACGGCAAAGTCTTACCCAATCAAAACGGTGCACCAGTGCGCCTGATGGTGCCCTGGAAATACGGTTTCAAATCAGCCAAGTCCATCGTCACGATTCGTCTGACCGAGAAACAACCCGTGAGTAGCTGGATGAAAGCCCTGCCGAGCGAATATGGCTTTTATTCAAATGTGAACCCCGAGGTGTCACACCCACGTTGGAGTCAGGCGACAGAGCGTCGCATTGGCGAAGATGGCGTGTTTGCGCCGAAGCGCAAAACGCTGATGTTCAATGGCTATGGCAACGAAGTGGCGTCGTTATACACAGGGATGGATCTGCGTAAAAATTATTGATGATTCGCACAGTCTCTGCTCGCACGCTTGATCGCGCAAAAATCTTGCTCTTCGCTGCAGGTTTGTTTCCGCTGGCCCGTTGGATTTGGCTTGGGATGCAAAACGATTTGACAGCTAATCCGGTTGAGTTTTTGTCGCGCTCGTCGGGCACCTGGACTTTAGTGTGCCTGCTCGTGACGCTGTCTGTGTCGCCGCTAAGGCAGTGGCTGCAGCAACCAGCGTTGCTACGTTGGCGCAGAATGTGCGGTCTGTTTACTTTCTTTTACGCGAGCCTTCACGCGCTCGCGTGGGCTTGGTGGGATCAAAGCTTTGAGTGGGCACCGATGCTGTCTGACGTTTGGAAGCGACCCTTCATTATGGTCGGCATGGCTGCTTTTTTGACCATGTCGTTGTTGGCGATTACCTCAACCCACGGTTGGATGCGCAGGCTTGGGCGACGCTGGCAGCACTTGCATAGTTTGATTTATGCGATTGCCTTGCTTGGTTTGCTGCACTACTACTGGCACAAGTCCGGTAAAAATGATTTCACAACGGTGGCGATCTACGCCGCCGTGACGGCGCTGCTGTTGGGCTGGCGTTTGCTGCGTTTTCAAAAACGTCGAGCTCCTTAAGCCCGTAGCCCGTAGCGCTCTAAAGCCCCGAGCCATTGGTGGGTAAGGCTCGTAATCTGGCTGCCGTTTGTGCGTCGGGTTTGCTGTTGACTAGCTCGGGCCGATAATGCATTTGAAACGCGGCAATCGTGTGTAGGGTGTTTGCGTCAAAGTAATTAGATTCGGGCACGCTATAGCCCACGCGTTTTAATTGCTTTTGAAACCAGCCTGCGTCGGGCGGGCCATTGCGTACGTATTCAGCTTGATATTTTGCTGCTGCAGCCTCATCAAACCAGCGACCAACGCCGGCCTGCGCGAGTTTTTTCCAAGGAAACGCAGGCCCTGGATCTTGCTTGCGCAGCGGCGCGACATCGCTATGACCTACGATATTTTCAGGTGCAACGCCATGACGCTTGGCAACTTCACGTGTCAGCGCGATCACTGCGTCGATTTGTGCGGGAGGAAACAAAGGGCCGGCATCACCGCTACTGTTGCGTGCCCAACCCGGATGCACAATTTCAATCCCGATTGACCGAGGGTTGATGAAGGTACGACCGTACCAGCTACTCTCGCCGGCGTGCCAGGCACTCAGGTTCTCATCAACCAACTTATACACGACCGGTTTGCTATCGTCAGACACAACGTAATGTGCACTGACCTCGCGGTTGGTTAGGGTCAGCAACGCGCTTGGCTTGGTTGACGCCGTATAGTGCAGCACGATGATGTCGATGCGGCTATTTTTGCCGTTGGCCTTGAGTGTCTCATCTAGCTGGTAAGCGCCGCCACTTTTTTGCGACGCACAGCCTGCTAACGCCAGCAACAGCAAAACGACTAACAGCGACCGACAGCGAGCGAACGTTGCAAAAGCCTGCTCTCGTATGAGAGTAAAGAGAGTCTTTTGTGGCTGGAGCCGAGCGTCTATTTGATATTGCGGTAAAACAAACTCAGTCATTAAATATCTCAGTCGTTGAAAATTGTAGTCGTTAAAAATCTCAATCGTTAAAAATTTTAGTTGTTAAAAATATTAGTCGTTAAAATCTCAGCCGTTAAAATTTCAGCGGTTAAAAATTTTAGTCATTCGCGCTTAGTCGCCCGCCCGCGCAGAAGATGACGCTACGCAGCTTGAAACAAAAACAGAGTCGGATGCTTGTCGAGCTCGGGCTTGGGTTGGGATTTCCATTGTGTGACTGTGAGCGTACGTATCCATTCATCTTTGGTGGTGAGTGAGCGTGCGACACACAGCCGAGTGTTGCCCTTGAGATGTTCAAGCAAGCTGCTGAACATCGCCAGGTTGCGGTAGGGCGTTTCGATCAGCAATTGAGTTTGCTTTTGTTTGCTTGAGGTTTGTTCCCAAACTTGTAGCTGCCGGCTGCGGTCGGTGGCATCGACTGGCGCATAGCCATGAAACACAAACCGTTGACCGTCAAGCCCGCTTGCCATCAAGCCCAAGAGGATCGATGACGGCCCCACCCAAGGTTTGACCGTGACGCCCCAGTTGTGTGCGATGGTGACTGCACGCGCACCTGGGTCAGCGACCGCTGGGCAGCCCGCCTCAGAGACAAGACCAATATCGAGACCTGCGCGCAGGGGCTGCAGCCAGCTTTGCAAATGCGCGTCATCGACGCGTGGGCTTAATTCATGAATGGTGATCTCTTGCAGGGGTCGAGCGAGCGCCACCAGCTTTAAAAATGCGCGGGCAGTTTTAGCGTTTTCTGCGATATAGCAGCTCAGTAAGCCTGCCTGCGCTTGCGCAGCTGCAGGTAGCCACTGCTCGATCGGAGCTAGCCCCAAGCCCACGGGTATGAGATGCAGGGTGCCGCGTGCGGGAGAAGACGATGGTGTTGTCATTGAATGTGTTCATCTAGTGGATCGAGCCCAACCTGGGCGAGCATTTTAGTCAACTCGATGAGCGGTAGCCCAATGATTGAAGTTGGGTCGCTACTATGCATGCTTTGCATCAGCGCAATACCCAGGCACTCGGCTTTGGCGCTGCCTGCCGTGTCAAAGGGTTGATCGATGGCAATGTAGCGCGCGATTGCAGCCTCAGTGAGGTGGCGAAAGACACAATGGGTTGGCACAACCGTGCTTTGCACGTGCGAGCCTAGCACCACGGCCATCGCGCTAAAAAAAGTGACTGTCTGGCCCGACAACTCCCGCAATTGCGCGTGCGCAGCCACAGCATGACCGGGTTTGCCTAAGGGGCGGTCGTGAAGCGAGGCGACTTGATCGGCCCCAATCACGACATGCATGGGATAAGCCTGAGCGATATGCCGCGCTTTGGCAAGCGCCAGTCGCAAGGCCAGCTGCTCGGGCGGCTCACCTGGAAAAGGCGTCTCATCAACATCCGGCGAGACAGACAGGAAAGGAATTTTTAGCCTAGAGAGAAGTTCTTGGCGGTATTTGGAGCTTGAGGCAAGGATTAAACGAGGGGTCACGAGGAGACTTTGAACTTTAGCCAAGGATTAAACGAGGGGTTACGAGGGCAGGGTGGTGTGGTTCTGTCTATTGACGTTAAGGGGGTAAACACGCTATTATCTCTTGCTTTGCTGCTTCTGTAGCCGCACAAAAGCTCACTTAGTTACACCGCGCTGCTGTTCTGTTTTAAAGCATAAAAGGCGGCAAGGATAAGAGGATGTCAAAAGATCTTAGTCCAGGCTTTAGGTTAGGGGTACCGCCTGTCGTTGACGTGTTCGAGTTTGCGCGCCGCGGTCAGTTGATAGAGGGGGTATTTTCGGTTAATCGGCTAGATCGCTTGCTTGAAGATGTGCCAGAACAGCCCATTGCAGAGTTGGTCGCTCTTGAGCAACCCCCGCAACACCCCGGATTGGTAAAATATTCGCTTCAGGGGCGGCGCAGTAAGGTCGGTAAATTGCAGTTGGTAGTAAAGATTCAGGCTTTGCTGTTGCTTGAGTGCCAAAGATGCCTGGGGGATTTGATGTTCCCGGTTGATCGGCAAACCGTATTTGAATTAGTGGTGCGCGAGTCTGACCTCGATCACGGTGATCTTGAGGATACCGATTTAGATGCACCTGAAAAGATAATGGGATCTCCAACATTCAATTTGTTAGAGCTTGTTGAAGACGAGATGATTTTAGAAGTGCCCTATGTGCCCAGGCATGAGATATGTCCTGAGTCCTTAGGTGAGGTAGGAACTGAGGCGCAAGCTGCAGATTCTGCCACAGAGATGCAGCGCCCCTCGCCATTTGCAGTATTGGGGCAGCTTAAGATTAAAAGTCAGTAGTTATTATTGAGATGGTTGGCGTACAATTCGCCGATCCACAGGAGTTGTCATGGCTGTTCAGCAAAATAAAAAATCCCCATCAAAGCGCGGTATGCACCGTTCGCATGATTTTTTGGTTAATCCGTCTACTGCGGTCGAGCCCAATACTGGCGAGCAGCATCTGCGTCACCACATCAGCCCAACCGGGGTGTATCGTGGCCGTAAGATCCTCAAGACCAAGACTGACGAATAAAGCGGGTTGACGGGCTACTGGCCCCCGCGCTCGCCGCTGCATCCTCACGTGTCTGCCGTGATTCGTATCGCGATTGATTGCATGGGTGGTGACTCGGGACTTCCAGTCACAATCCCTGCTGCATTCGCTTTTGCCCAACGCTTTTCAGATACCCATCTACTGCTGGTTGGGCTATCAGAGCCAATCAAACAGGCAGTGGCTGAACACGCTAAACAATATCCAGACGTGTCGCCAGACCGCATGACGATTGTGGCGGCGACTGAGGTCGTCCATATGGATGACTCTGTTGAAATCGCGTTGCGACGAAAAAAAGATTCGTCAATGCGGGTTGCTGCGCAAACAGTCAAAGATAACAAGGCTGATGCCTGTGTCTCGGCGGGCAACACCGGTGCCTGGATGGGCATTTCAAAATATGTCTTAAAAACACTGGATGGTATCGAACGACCAGCGATTGCGTCTGTCTTACCGAATCAACTTGGTGGCACGACCATCATGCTAGATCTAGGGGCCAATGTCGATTGCTCGGCCCAGCATTTACTGCAGTTTGCCATCATGGGTACCGCGTTTGCCCAGGTCGGTAAGCAAAACCCTAACCCTTCAATTGGCTTGCTCAATATTGGTGAAGAGGCGATTAAAGGCAACGAGGTTGTGAAGCAGGCGGGCGAATTGCTGCGCAACAGTTCGTTGAATTTTTATGGCAATGTCGAGGGCGATGATATTTTTAAAGGTACCGTCGACGTTGTCGTGTGCGATGGCTTTGTGGGTAACGTGGCCCTAAAAACAGCCGAAGGTGTTGTGCGCATGATGTCGCAGATGTTGCGCGAAGCCTTTACCCGCAGCCTAGGTGCGAAGGTGCTCGGTTTAGTAGCCTTACCCGTGCTCAGGCGGTTTCGGGCGCAGGCGGATAATCGGCGCTATAACGGCGCTGCGTTGCTTGGTCTGCGTGGTGTCGTGATTAAAAGCCATGGCTCGGCTGATGCGATTGCCTTTGGTTTTGCACTAGACTGCGCCCGCGCCTCGGTGGCAAATCACTTACTATCGCGCACGACGGCGGCGATTGCGCAATTGACGCAAACTCAATCCCTCGCCGCGACCGACGGTACCGGAGACCTCGCATGACACAGGCATTGCCCTATGCGCGAATCATAGGTTCAGGTAGTTTTTTACCTCCGCGCTGCGTCAGTAACGACGAATTGGCTGCCGATCTTGCGTCACGAAACATCGAAACCTCTGATCAGTGGATCTTCGAACGCACTGGGATTCGACAGCGTTACCTTGCCGAGCGCGGTGTCAAGACCAGCACCCTGGCGACTGAAGCCGCACGTCGCGCGCTTGCCGATGCGCAGGTCGACGCTAGCGAAGTTGATCTGATCATTTTGGCAACTTCAACCCCAGATTTTGTGTTTCCAAGTACCGCCTGTTTAGTGCAGGCCAACTTAGGCAACAAAGGGTCGGCCGCTTTTGATGTGCAGGCTGTCTGTAGTGGCTTTGTGTATGCGCTGACCACGGCCGAGGCTTTTATCCGTGCCGGTCGGGCTCGCTGTGCCTTAGTGATTGGCGCTGAGGTATTTTCAAGCATCCTCGATTGGAACGATCGCGGTACCTGTGTGTTGTTTGGTGATGGCGCCGGCGCAGTGGTTGTCAAAGCCAGTACCGAACCCGGGATTTTGTCGGCCGAATTACATGCAGATGGTAGTCAGATGGGCATTTTGGCGGCTGCTGGTAACGTTGCTTACGGCGCGGTGACGGGTGATCCGTTTTTGCGTATGGATGGTCAGGCAGTCTTTAAACAGGCAGTCACGGTGCTTGACCGTTCTGCGCGTGAGGTTGTTGCTCAGGCCGGTCTGCAATTGTCTGAAGTGGATTGGTTGATTCCGCATCAGGCGAATTCGCGTATTTTGACCTTTTTGGCGCGCAAGCTAGATATCCCGCTTGAAAAAGTGGTGATGACCGTGGATCAGCATGCCAATACGTCGGCGGCAAGTATCCCTTTGGCGCTTGACGTCGCGCGGCGTGATGGGCGTATTCGGCCCGGTCAGTTGGTACTGTTGCAAGGCGTTGGGGGCGGCTTCACTTGGGGCTCTGTTCTCGTCAAAATGTAAAGCCGAAGCACTCGATACAGAACCGTCGAATACAGAACACAGAATACAGAACACAGAACACATAACACATAACACTAAACACTCAATTACTAAACGCTATGAAATTTGCTTTCGTTTTTCCGGGCCAAGGCTCGCAGTCGGTTGGGATGATGGATGTCTGGTCAGGTCATCCTGCCGCGATGCAGGTGATTGCACAGGCTAATGCAGCGCTGGGTGAAGACCTCGGTGCCTTGATGGCGCAAGGTCCGGCCGAGCAATTAAGCCTCACGACAAATACGCAACCAGCGATGTTGACGGCCGGTGTGGCCATGTATGAGGCTTGGTGTGCGGCAGGCGGCCCCAAAGCCAGCCTGATGGCAGGGCATAGCTTGGGTGAATACGCCGCACTGACGGCGGCGGGGGCGTTGGCCCTGGCAGACGCCGTGCGCGTGGTGCGAATCCGCGCCGATGCGATGCAGGCTGCTGTACCGGTCGGTACAGGCGCCATGGCTGCAGTGTTGGGTCTTGACGATCATTTGGTCAAACAAGCGTGCCTTGACGCAGCAGAAGGTGAGGTCGTCGAAGCCGTTAACTTTAATGCGCCCTCACAAGTCGTGATTGCGGGTCATGCAACGGCGGTGCAGCGTGCAATCGTCACTGCAAAGGCTGCGGGTGCCAAGCGTGCCATGCTCTTGCCAGTGTCTGCCCCTTTTCATTCAAGCTTGCTCAAGCCTGCCGCAGACGTATTAGCCGGCGCATTGGCCAAGATCAACGTGTCGACTCCTGCGATTCCGGTGGTGAACAACGTGGATGTGGCGATCGAGCAGTCGCCCGACGCGATTCGCGACGCCTTGGTGCGGCAAGCCTGGCATGCCGTGCGCTGGGTTGAGGTGATACAGGCCATGAAAGCGCAAGGGATTACCCATATTATTGAGTGCGGGCCCGGTAAAGTCTTAGCAGGCATGGTCAAACGTATTGATCCTGAGCTTGTTGCGCTGTCGATGACAGACCCCGAATCAATGCAAGCCGCGCTTGACGCGCTGGCAGCGGCCTAAGGATATTGCCATGGATCTAAAAGATAAAGTCGCCTTAGTGACAGGTGCTTCACGCGGGATTGGCAGGGCGATCGCCCTAGAACTCGCTGCGCGCGGCGCGATCGTGGTGGGTACTGCAACGACCGAAGCAGGCGCTGCAGGCATCACAGAGGCGCTGGCAGCTCAGGGCGGGCGGGGTGTTGTGCTCAACGTCACTGACGCTGCGGCCTGCGATGCGGTAACTGACGCTCTGGCCAAAGAGTCGGGCGGGCCCCATATTTTGGTCAATAACGCCGGCATTACCCGCGATAATCTTTCAATGCGCATGAAAGACGACGAATGGGATGCTGTGCTGCAAACCAATCTGACCTCGGTGTTTCGGCTGTCGCGCGCCGTGATGCGTGGCATGATGAAGGCACGTTGGGGCCGCATCATCAATATTACTTCGGTGGTTGGCTCAATGGGCAACCCTGGGCAAGCCAATTATGCTGCAGCAAAGGCCGGGGTCGCCGGCATGAGTCGCGCGCTGGCCCGAGAGCTCGGCAGCCGAGGTGTGACCGTCAACTGTATCGCTCCTGGTTTTATCGCCACAGACATGACGAGCGGCCTCGATGAAGGTCAAACGACAGCACTTTTAACTCAAATTCCCCTTGGACGCCTTGGGTCTGCGGCAGATATTGCTCATGCTGCAGCCTTTTTGGCGTCTCCCCAAGCCGGTTACATTACAGGCACGACACTCCATGTGAATGGCGGCATGTACATGTAACAGGTTTTTTTTCTGCCGGTTCGCTATAATTCGGCGATCTTTTCCCCCTTTGGAGATATGAATGGAAAGCATCGAACAGCGCGTTAAGAAGATCGTCGCTGAACAACTCGGCGTAAACGAAGCCGAGATCAAGAACGCATCCTCCTTTCTTGACGACCTCGGTGCCGATTCACTCGACATGGTCGAGCTAGTCATGGCACTCGAAGACGAGTTCGAAACCGAAATCCCCGACGAGGAAGCTGAAAAAATCACGACTGTGCAACAGGCCGTTGATTACATCAATTCGCGTTCTAAGTAATAGGCTGCTGTCGGTCTTTGTGAATGGCGTGAGCTTTCACAAACATTGCGCAGGGTAGGGTCAGTTAGGCGGTTAAGAAGTCTGGTGCAAACGCGACGCGGGTCTTGCGACTCTTTGTTGTGCTGCTCCATACGGCTTGGCCGCCGTTATCACATATAAGGAGTGATCCGTGAAGCGACGAGTCGTCATAACAGGTCTTGGCATCGTGAGCCCTGTGGGCAATGATATTGCTACGGCTTGGGACAATATCGTGAACGGTCGATCGGGTATCGGGCGGATTACACGGTTTGATCCCAGCGCATTTAATGCGCACATCGCTGGCGAAGTGAAGGGCTTTGACGTCACCTCGATTATTCCGGCCAAAGAGGCCCGTACCATGGATACCTTCATCCATTACGGCATTGCCGCAGGCTTGCAGGCTTGGACCGACTCTGGTCTGGATATTGCTCAAACTGACCCCGAGCGGGTCGGTGTGATCGTAGGGTCTGGTATTGGCGGTCTGCAGCGTATCGAAGAAACTCAAACAGAATATTTACAGCGCGGTCCGCGTCGGATCTCGCCGTTTTTTGTACCCGCCTCGTTGATCAATCTCATTTCAGGTCAGCTCACGATCATGCTCGGCCTTAAAGGCCCGTCGTACGCTGTGGTCTCGGCTTGCACAACGGGCTTGCACTCGATTGGTGACGCCGCACGCATGATTGAATATGGCGATGCCGACGTGATGGTGGCCGGTGGTGCTGAGTCGACCGTATCGCCCTTGGGGATCGGTGGTTTTGCAGCGATGCGCGCGCTTTCGCAACGTAACGATGACCCGACAACTGCCTCGCGCCCATGGGATCGCGATCGTGATGGCTTCGTGCTTGGAGAAGGCGCCGGCGTGTTGGTGCTTGAAGAGTACGAGCACGCTAAAAAGCGCGGTGCGCGTATTTATGGCGAGTTTGCCGGCTATGGCATGAGTTCGGATGCCCACCATATCACTGCACCTGATCGCGATGGTCCACGCCGCGGCATTATCAACGCCCTGCGTAACGGTGGCATCAATGCCGATCAGATTCAGTACGTCAATGCCCACGGTACCTCGACGCCGTTGGGTGACAAAAATGAGACCGAAGCTTTGAAGCTTGCTTTCGGTGATCACGCTAAAAAACTAGTCGTGAACTCAACCAAGTCAATGACCGGTCATTTGCTGGGGGCAGCAGGTGGTATCGAAGCCGTCTTTGCTACGTTGGCGGTATATCATCAGCTTTCGCCACCCACGATCAATATTTTTAATCAAGATCCAGAGTGCGATCTGGATTATTGCGCCAACACCGCACGCGACCTCAAAATTGACGTAGCGCTCTCCAACTCCTTTGGATTTGGTGGCACCAACGGCTCAATGGCAGTGCGTCGCGTCTAGTGTTTCGCCGTGCGTGGCCTGAGCACCCGACCTTAACCCTGCAGTTGCAACTGACCCACCCCCGTTGGGCAGTTGCCTTGGGTTGGGGCGTCTTAGCGCTTGCCTGGTCTGCTTTGGCACTCAGTGGGTATTGGCAGGGCGTACCGAGTTGGGTACTGTTGCTTGGGGCTGCCTTGGGCATGCTAGCTCACGCTAGGTTTCAACGACGCCGACAGGCATGGCAAAAAAAGCATTACCTGTCTTTTCAACCGTCAACAAGCAAGTTTGCGACAGCCCCCGCCAGTTTTTTGGGCACTTTTTCTAAAATTACCGGTCAGACCACTTTGACACCTGTTACTTTGCAACAGCACTGGACGCATATTTTTGGATTGACGCTACGTTTGAATTTGCACAATCATCCCCATAACAAGCCCGAAGTTGTCACCTTGACGCTTTGGCGCAGTCAGCTGTCTGCTCAAACCTACCGACGCCTTAGTATTTGGGCTTCGTGGCAGGCGGCTCGTTGCACGCCGTTATCCAAAGGGGAAACCGCGTGAGTGAACGCGATGTTGATGCCGAGTTAGTGTCCCGAGTGCAGGCCGGCGATAAGCAGGCCTTTGACCTACTGGTCATCAAATACCAGCGAAAAATCATGCGCTTACTGTCTCGCATGATTCGCGATCCGGCTGAAATCGAAGACGTTGCTCAAGAGGCCTTCATCAAGGCCTATCGGGCTTTGCCGCAATTCAGAGGCGATAGCGCCTTCTATACCTGGTTGTATCGCATTGCGATCAATACTGCGCGCAACTGGTTAGCCGCAAATAAGCGTGCTCCGAGTACGCCTTCCGGCTTTGAAAACGAAGAAGGTGAAACTTTTAGCGAATCTGACGTACTAACCGATGGAAGCAACCCCGAATCAGAGATGGCGAGTCGCCAAATCGCAGAAACAGTGAATAAAGCGATTAACGATTTGCCCGAAGAATTGCGTAATGCCATTGTGATGCGTGAAATTGACGGTATGAGCTACGAAGACATTGCAGAAAGTATGAATTGCCCAATCGGTACGGTTCGGTCTCGGATTTTCCGGGCTCGCGAGGCGATTGCGACACGTTTGCGTCCTTTGCTGGGTGGCACCGGCAATCGGCGCTGGTAAGGATAATTTCATGAAAGAGCAACCCACACCCCTTCAGGCGAGCACCGGTCTTTTGAACGAGGCCGCTGCGAGCGAACATGCGATCCTCACCTCAAGCGAGGTGTCTGTGACGATCTCGGCATGGATGGACGGTGATGCGCAAACGACTTTGCCCTCTGAACTGTTTACGGCCTCAGGGCACGCCACCTGGCAGGTGTATCACTTGATCGGCGATACGTTGCGTACGCCCGAATTAGCCTTGTCGACCCAGGCAGATTTGTCTCAGCGCGTGGCGCAAGCACTGGCCTCTGAGCCTGCATTGAGTGCGGCTGCGCCCGAATTGGCCGCGCGGCACAACGGGCAACACGACGCGGCACACACCCTGGCATTGCCCCGCGCGGTCGAACCGTCAAGCCGTATGGCAGCGCCGGTTGAGGCTCGCAAACTCACTTCGATGTCAAAACTGTTACGCCGCGTGGTGTGGCCAAGCGTTGCCATGGCTGCTGCGGTGGCCTCGGTCGTGTGGGTCGCTAAGCCCTTGTTTGTACCCGAATTGTCAGCGCCTTCGGCGCAAACTGCCAACGTCACTGTGCAGAGCCCAGTGGCGACGAATCTTGAAGCCTCGGCCGTGCGTGACTATGTGACCGCACATCGTCAGATTTCTGGGCCGTCTAACGTGCGGCCCGCGTCGTTTGGTGCGTCGCGCTAATGGGTAGCGCGTTCGGGCAACCAGGGCGCAACGCCGCCTGGTTTAAGCAAGTCGCGACGTCAGCTTCTCATCGTCTGCTGCGATTAGTTTGCACGGGACTGTGTATTGGTCTACCCCTGCAGGCGCTTGGCCAAGGCACGCCGCTCGCACCGCCCGTAGCGGGTGCCGTTGCACCCTCTGGTGCCACTGCGAGTTCGCAGTCCAGTGCGACGCTTGGTGATGTGTCGAGTTCGCCAGAGGCCACCCTCTTGCGGCAAATACAGAAAGCAGCACGACACTTAAACTACGAAGGGGTCTTTACGTTTCAGCAAGGCGAGTCGATCGAG
Source organism: Gammaproteobacteria bacterium (assembly GCA_030832095.1). Taxonomy (GTDB): domain Bacteria; phylum Pseudomonadota; class Gammaproteobacteria; order Burkholderiales; family Burkholderiaceae_B; genus Zwartia; species Zwartia planktonica. The sequence continues at coordinate 40,629 of JAURJT010000060.1, forward strand.
TCGTCACGCATGATCCATGTGTTCGATGGTAAAGACGAAAAAGAACGCATTGAAGTGCTCGATGGGCCGCCGCGTGAATATCTTCGGCACAACGATGAGGTGCAGAGCTTAATCCCCGAGCAAAAAATAATCTTGCGTGAACAGCAACGTGGCGATCGATTTCCTGGTTTGCTCGTGACAGATCCGGCGGCACTTGAAGCGCATTATCAGTTACGTACGTTGCCTGAACCCTATCGGGTGGCTGGACGCTCGTGTCGTGTCATTGACATTACGCCGCGTGATGCACACCGCTATGGTTATCGCTTGTGCGCAGATATTGCATCGAATTTATTGCTTAAGGCACAAACCATTACGAGCCAAGGTTCTGTGCTCGAGCAGGTTGCCTTTACGCAGGTGACGATCGGGCAAACGATCAATGAGCAGGCGTTGCAGCCTGCTTGGCCGACCACAGACTGGTCAGTTCAACACACCAAACAGCAGGTCATTGATTTAGGTGCAATGGGTTGGCGCGTGCCCGCTCCGCCGGGATATGTGCCAACCTCGCAGCTCGCGCGCGCGTTTACCGATCAACGTACGGTCAATCAACTGGTGTTGTCTGATGGGCTTGCAACAATTTCAATTTTTATTGAACCTTATCGCGCAGAGCGGTCTGAGTATCTATCCCAGGGCGCTGCACGCAGCGGTTCTGTCAATATCTTTGGGATCCGTATTGCAAATTTCTGGTTGACTGTTTTGGGTGAAGTGCCGGCTACCACCCTAGAACTTTTGGCGCAGTCGATTCAATACGTTCCACCGGTGGGTTCGCGCTAGCGAGCCTTCTTAGAATGTTTTACTGGAGTCTATGATGCAAGAACAATTTCATTTCTCTGCGTACCAGTCTGTGAGTCGTGCCCGTCGCGCAATCTTTGCGCTCTTGATGGCCGTGATACTGATTGCAGGCGGTATGCAACACCTTAACGTGCAAGCGCAAGCGGCGGGCTTGCCTGACTTCACGACCATTGTTGAAAAGTCTGAACCCGCGGTCGTCAATATTCGTACAACTGCAAAAGTCGCTGCGCGTTCTGGGCCGCAAGGGCAAGATCCTTACGAAATGTTCCGCCATTTTTTTGGCCCTGATTTTCAGCCGCCAGGCGGACGCCAAGGTCCTCAGCAGAATCCACGCGGTAAGCCTCGTGCTGAACCCGAAGAGCGCTCAGTACCGCGCGGCGTCGGCTCGGGGTTCTTTATTTCAGCGGATGGGTACCTGTTGACCAATCATCACGTGGTTGAAGGTGCCACCGATATTTTTGTGACGCTGACCGATGCGCGCGAATTTAAAGCGAAGGTCATTGGTAGCGATAAGCGTACCGACGTGGCTCTGCTGAAAGTTGAAGCCACCGGCCTGGCCTTTTTACCGATTGGTAGCGCCAAGTTGCTTAAAAAAGGGCAATGGGTAATGGCAATTGGTTCGCCCTTTGGTCTTGAGTCGACAGTGACCTCAGGGATTGTGAGTGCGCTGGGTCGTGAAACTGGCGATTACTTGCCGTTCATCCAAACCGATGTGGCTGTGAACCCTGGTAACTCAGGCGGCCCCCTACTGAACCTGAAAGGCGAGGTAGTTGGGATTAACGCCCAGATCGTCTCTCGCAGTGGTGGCTTCATGGGGATTTCCTTAGCGATTCCAATCGAAGAGGCGATGTCTGTAGTCGATCAGTTGCGTGCCTCGGGCTCGGTGACTCGCAGCCGGATTGGGGTACAGATTGGCGAGGTCAGTAAAGACGTGGCTCAGGCAATTGGCCTGCCCAAGGCAGAGGGCGCTTTGGTGGGCGGTGTTGAGCCTGATGCGCCTGCTGACAAGGCAGGGGTGCTGCCTGGTGACGTGATTACCAAGTTTGGCGATAAGCCGATTGGTCGCTGGTCTGACTTGCCGCGTTTGGTGGGCGAAACAAAGCCTGGCACGACCTCAACCCTCGAAGTGTGGCGTAAAGGCAAGCCCTTGACCCTGAAAGTCACTGTGGCTGAGTTAAAAGCAGACAAAACCGCTGCCGCTGAACCAGCAAGCTCTAAGTCTGCCGAGGCCGTCACAACGGTCTTAGGGATGGAAGTGACGCCTGTCAAAGAGGATGTCCAGAAAAAGCTGCGTATTAAGGGTGGTGTGCAAGTGACTGCGGTTCAAGCGCCTGCCAGCACGGCCGGCGTGGCCGAGGGCGACATCATTTTGGCGGTCAATGACACCGACATCACCAGTCCGGCACAATTTGCCAAGGTCGTTGCTGGGCTGGATCAGTCTCGCCCAGTCGGTTTGATGGTGCGAACGGGCGATCAAACCCGCTGGGTCGCCGTGCGAATGGTGAAGTAAGTCTTGGGCACCGCTAAGTTGGCCTAGACAGGCTAGAATAGCGGTTTGCCGCAAAAGGGGCGCAGGGCGCCCCTTTTGCATGGTATCTTACTTTTTAGGCGTTATGCAGCACATCCGCAATTTCTCGATCATTGCCCACATCGATCACGGTAAATCCACCCTCGCAGACCGACTGATTCAGCGCTGCGGCGGCCTAGCCGACCGCGAAATGTCGGCGCAGGTGCTTGACTCGATGGATATCGAGCGTGAACGTGGCATTACGATTAAAGCGCAAACCGCCGCGTTGCACTATAAAGCCGCGAATGGTGAAATTTACAATCTCAATTTGATTGACACCCCGGGCCACGTCGACTTCTCGTACGAGGTCAGTCGTTCGTTGTCGGCCTGCGAGGGGGCGCTACTGGTGGTCGATGCCTCGCAAGGTGTCGAAGCCCAAACGGTTGCGAATTGCTATACCGCGATCGAGCTTGGTGTAGAGGTTGTCCCGGTCTTAAATAAAATGGATTTGCCTTCGGCGGATCCAGAAAGCGCTCGCTCTGAAGTTGAAGAAGTGATTGGCATTGATGCCTCAGACGCTATTTTGGCTAGCGCCAAAACCGGCATGGGGATTGATGAAATCCTCGAAGCAGTGGTTGCACGTATTCCTGCGCCAAAGGGTGACGTTACAGCGCCTTTGCAGGCCTTGATTATCGATTCTTGGTTTGATAATTACGTTGGCGTGGTGATGTTGGTGCGTGTGGTCAACGGCGTACTCAAGCCCAAAGACAAAATTTCTTTTATGGCAACGGGTGCTGTCCACCTGTGTGAGCAAACGGGTGTGTTTACGCCCAAGTCTCAGCCTCGTCCCCATCTGTCGGCGGGTGAAGTGGGGTTTGTGATTGCCGGCATCAAAGAACTAGCTGACGCCAAAGTGGGCGACACGATTACGCTCTTATCTAAGCCTGCCACTGAGGCCTTACCTGGCTTTAAAGAGGTTAAGCCTCAGGTGTTTGCCGGTTTATATCCAGTTGAAAGTAGCGAATACGATCAGCTACGCGACTCGCTCGAAAAACTCAAGCTCAATGATTCGTCGCTGATGTACGAACCCGAAGTGTCGCAGGCGCTAGGCTTTGGCTTTCGCTGTGGTTTTTTGGGTTTGCTCCACATGGAGATCGTACAAGAGCGCCTTGAGCGCGAATTTGATATGGACATCATCACTACAGCGCCGTCGGTGGTGTATGAGGTTGTGCTACGAGACAACAGTGTCATCCAAATTGAAAGCCCGTCGCGCATGCCTGAGGTTGGGCAATATCTTGAAATTCGCGAACCGATCGTGACGATCACCTTGTTTATGCCCCAAGAGTACGTTGGCCCCGTCATGACGCTTTGCAATAACAAGCGTGGTCAGCAACTCGATATGACGTATCACGGCCGTCAGGTGCATTTGCACTACGAAATGCCATTAGCTGAAATCGTGCTCGATTTTTTTGACAAATTAAAGTCAGTGTCGCGCGGCTACGCCTCGATGGATTACGAGTTTAAAGAATATCGTACGGCTGACGTGGTGAAGGTTGACCTCTTAATCAATACGGATAAGGTCGACGCTTTATCAAACATTTGTCACCGTTCAAACGCACGCTACCGTGCGCGCGATGTGGTGGCACGCATGCGCGAACTGATTCCGCGCCAAATGTACGACGTAGCGATTCAGGCCGCAATTGGGGCAGAGATCATCGCCCGTGAAAACGTCAAAGCCTTGCGTAAAAACGTGTTGGCCAAATGTTATGGCGGTGATATCAGCCGCAAGAAAAAACTGCTTGAAAAACAGAAGGCCGGTAAAAAACGTATGAAGCAAGTGGGTAGCGTCGAGATTCCGCAAGAAGCGTTCTTGGCAATCTTGCAAGTTGACGATAAATAATCTTTCTACAAGGCTGAGCTGATGAGCTGGAATTTTGCCCTGATACTCTTTGTACTGCTGCTTGTCACGGGGGTGGTGTACGCACTGGATAAGTTTTCATTACGTCCGGCGCGCCAGCGGCGTGTCGCCGAAGCCTTAGCCTTGGCGCGGCCAAGCTGGGTCAGCCTGCCTCAGGTTGAAGTGCAAAACCGTGAAGAACAAATCCGCGCCGAGGTCGGCCATGTACCGTGGTGGGTTGAGTATGGCGTCAGTTTTTTTCCGGTCATCCTGTTTGTGTTTGTGTTGCGTTCGTTCATCGTTGAACCCTTTCGGATTCCGTCTGGTTCGATGTTGCCAACCTTGCAAGCCGGAGACCTGATTCTGGTGAATAAATTTACCTACGGTCTACGTTTGCCAGTGATCGATAAAAAGATTGTTCCGTTGGGTGAGCCGGCGCGCGGTGATGTGATGGTGTTTCGCTATCCCGTCGATCCGTCAGTTGACTACATCAAACGTGTGGTGGGTTTGCCTGGCGATCAACTGGCCTATCTTGATAAAAAACTGTTTATCAATGGTAAAGAAGTTCTTAGAACTGCTGACGGTCAATATTTTGAGCCAGATCGTGTTTCGTACACCGCACAGTTCACTGAGAATTTAGGCGAAAAAAGCCATAAGATCTTGTTGGATGAGCGAAAATCGCAAGAAATAGGCCCGATTATAAATTTCCCGTATCGTGAAAAGTGCGAATACCTGAGAAATGGTGTGCGTTGCACCGTTCCGGCGGGCGTTTACTTTATGATGGGTGACAATCGCGATAACAGCCTAGATAGTCGTTACTGGGGTTTTGTACCCGAGGCTAATATCGTTGGTAAAGCTTTCTTTATTTGGATGAACTTTAGTCACCTTAGTCGCATTGGTCGCTTCCACTAAGTTCATATTGTTTTAGTCACTGTTTATTGTTATTTGTTCATGTCACCCTCTGCACTTGAGACCTCGCTTGGATACCAATTCGTCAAACCTGCTTTGCTTGAGCAGGCCTTGACGCATCGTAGCCATGGCGCGCGTCACAACGAGCGGCTCGAGTTTTTAGGTGATTCGGTATTGAGCGTGTCGGTCTCTGCACTGTTATTTAATCATTACGGCACGCTTGATGAGGGTGACCTCTCGCGCGTCAGGGCAAATTTAGTCAAGCAGGCTTCGTTGGCCGAAATCGCGCAAAAGCTTGAACTCTCAAAATACTTGCGCTTAGGCGAGGGTGAGCTAAAAAGCGGCGGGTTCAGGCGACCATCAATTTTGGCCGATACCTTTGAAGCTATTTTGGCTGCGGTCTTTTTAGATGGTGGTTATGTTGCAGCTCAACAGTTAATCGAGCGTCTGTATGTTCCGATTTTAGCCAGCGTTGATCCGCTCACTTTAGGTAAAGACGCCAAAACCTTGTTGCAAGAGTTCTTGCAAAGTCGTCAGCACGCCTTGCCCGTCTACAATGTCGTCGCTACCCATGGCGCGGCGCATAGCCAGCAGTTTGAAGTTGAGTGCTCGGTTCCGGTGCTTGACATCAAGGTGGTAGCTGCAGGTGCCAGTCGTCGTGCCGCCGAGCAGTCGGCAGCAAAACTTGCACTTGTCGCGGCTGAGGCAGCTAGTCCGGCCCCCGCTAAAAAACGCTCAACCCGGGCGCGTAAAACGGCACAACTCACGCTGCCGGTTGCGGTTGCCCAGGAGCTTAAATGACAGAAGCAGCCTATCGCTGTGGTTTTATCGCAGTAGTTGGGCGTCCGAACGTTGGTAAATCTACTCTCACCAACGCTTTAATTGGTAGCAAAATCACCATCGTCTCTCGCAAGGCGCAAACCACACGTCACCGTATTCAAGGCGTACTCACGCGCGAGCACGAGCAATTTGTCTTTGTGGATACGCCCGGGTTTCAAACCCGTCATGGCGGCACGATGAATCGCATGATGAATCGCGTGGTCACGCAAACGCTTGCTGGTGTAGATGTCGTGCTCTTTGTGGTTGAGGCTGGCAAATGGTCGCCCGGCGATGCAAAGCTGTTATCGCTGTTACATGATCCCGCGCGCACAATTTTGGTGATCAGCAAAATTGATCAGCTTAAAAACCGCGATGAGCTCTATCCCTTCGTCGCAAAAATTGCTGCGTTGTATCAGTTTGATGCGGTGGTGCCAGTGAGCTCAACCAAAAAACATCAACTTGATCAGTTGTTGGATGAGGTTGCCAAGCGCTTGCCTGAGAACGAAGCGTATTTTGATGCTGACACACTGACTGATCGCCCGATTCGGTTTATCGCTTCTGAACTGATCCGCGAAAAAATCTTTCGCTTAGTCGGTGATGAACTGCCTTATGGCTGTACCGTCATGATTGAGCAGTGGGAAGAAACTGACAAAGGTGTTCACGTGGCAGCCTGTGTGATTGTCGAGCGCGACAGCCACAAGCCGATTTTGTTAGGTGTAGGCGGCAGCCACATGAAACGCATTGCTTCAGAAGCCCGACAAGACATCGCCAAGTTGTTGGATAAACCGATTCACCTTGAGGTCTATATCAAGGTTAAAAAAGGCTGGGCCGAAAAAGAGGGCAGCCTACGCGATCTAGGCTATGAGTAAACGCGCAGCGCGCGTACACGAAACTCCGGGCTATGTGTTGCACGCAACGGCCTGGCGAGAAACCTCTCTGATTGTTCAAGCGTTTTCACGCGACCATGGCTGGGTGAGCATGGTGGCTAAGGGTGCCAAGCGCCCACACTCGGTGCTACGCCCGGCGCTGTCTTTGTTTCAGCCGTTGTTACTGTCTTGGACCGGCGCCAGCGAAATCAAAACGCTGACGCGCGCTGAATGCGCAGGGGTGCATGCGATACAGGGCCCCGCGATGATGTCATGCTGGTACATGAACGAGTTGCTGTTTCGCTTGTTGCCAAGAGAAGATCCACACCCTGGTTTATTTGATGCTTACGTGATGGCGTTGCAGAGCCTGGCAACAGGATCGCCTGCAGCGGGTGCCCTGCGCAAGTTTGAGTGGATCTTGCTGCAGGAAACGGGCTACGGCTTAGATGCTGAGCAACCTGATTTTGAGGACACTAAGCAAGAGCCTGCGCTACGTGCGTCGCTGCGCGCACGGTTGTCAGAACACTTGGCCGGTAAGCCGCTGGCTACTCGGCAGGTGCTGTTGGCGTTACAACGGTATCAAGGTGCGAAGTAAGCATCTTTGAATTGTCAGCGCTGAGCCCTCAATAGGCTTAAGGTACTGATGCGAGAATCGACGTTTAGCAATGTCAGACGATTGCTAAACGTCTTCGTCCTAGTTTAAGCCGTCAACACCGCACGACCCGTCACTTTACCTTGACGCAGCGAGGTCAACACTTTGTCGGCATCGGCCAGAGGATGCTTGTGCACAGGGATAGGTGTGATCTTGCCGTCTTTTACCAACTGCAGCAGATCACGCATCTCTTGAAGAGAACCGGTGTAGCTACCCAAAATTTGCGCAGCCTTCATCGGAATGAAAGCAATTGGCCAAGGTGCTGCACCGCCAAACAAGCCAACGATCACGAGCTTGCCGCCTTTGATCATGACGTTAAAGCCAAGCTCGGTGGTTGAGGGGGCGCCTACTAAATCCACAATGCCTTGCAGCAGTTTGCCGCCGTTTGCAGCAATGATTTGTTGTGCGGCATCGGGTGCAGCGCCATCAATCGCGGCCAAGGCCCCAGCGTCAAGCGCGGCTTGACGTTTGACGGGGTCGATATCCACCACAATTGCGCCCACGCCATTCAAGGCTTTGACTAAGGCAAGACACATTAAGCCCAAGCCACCAGCGCCCATGATGACGATGGGGTGCTTTTGATAAAGGTTGGGGCCAATTTTATTGAGGGCGCTATAGGTTGTGATCCCTGAGCAGGCATAGGGTGCCAGGGCTGCGGGGTCAAGGTCACCAATGTCAATCAAGTAACGTGCATCGGGTACCAAGATATGGTCGGCATAACCGCCGGGGCGATGCACGCCCAAGTATTGTGGGTTAGCGCAGTGATTTTCGAGTTGATCTAAACACGATGGACACTGACGGCAACCAATCCAGGGGTAGACCAAGTAGTTACGGCCCTTTTCAACGCCCGAGGCTTGTGGGCCCATCGCGACGACGGTGCCAGCGGTTTCGTGGCCCATGGTCATGGGTAGCTTGATGCCGCGATCTTTCAGCGACAGCGTGCGGCCATTACCGAGGTCGTAACCGCCTTCCCAAAAATGGATGTCACTGTGACACACGCCAGCAGCGCGCACTTGCACCAGTACTTCAGTGCCGGTTGGCTCAGGTGTTTTGGTCTCGATCAGTTCGAGGGCTTCACGAAAATTCACGACGCAATAGCATTTCATGTTTTGGTCTCGGATTAGTTAAAAGAGAATTTAAAAAAGTTTTAAAAATTTGTCTGGTTGTTCAAGTATGTGACTCTGTCGTGATGTTGCGTTGCCGAAGCAGACTGACGGTTTAACGCAAGCATCACAGATCAAAACACCAGTTCGATTAAACGTGGCCCTTTTTCTTTGGCAGCAATGCGCATGGCATTGGCAAAGCCTTCGAGAGTCGTGACTTGGTTGCCAGGTACGCCATGCCCTTTAGCCAACGACACCCAATCTAAAAATGGTCGATCCAGGTCAAGCATGCGCTTGGCGTTTTCACCGGCTTCAGGGCCGCCCATGTTGGCGAGCTCGCCGCGCAAAATGCGATACGAGCGATTGGCAAAAATCACGACCGTCACATCAAGATTTTCGCGCGCCATGCTCCAGAGCGCTTGCAGGGTGTACATCGCACTGCCGTCACCAATAAAAGCAAACACTTTACGATCGGGGCAAGCCACTGCAGCACCAACGGCGGCAGGTAAGCCCCAGCCGATCGCGCCGCCCGTGATGTCGATGCAATCATGTGGTGCCGCTTGCGGTAAGGTCTTGGCAAACTGGCGACCTGAGGTCACAGCCTCGTCAACCATGATGGCGTTTTCAGGCAAGGTGGCCGCGATGATGGCACCAAAGTGTTCAACCGAGGGTGTGCCCGTGGGTAGATCAGTAATGATGGGGCCGGTTGACAGCTGCGCGGGGGCGGTGTTTTGTGCGCCTAAGGCATCCACCAAAGCTTGCAGGCTGGCTTCAATGTCGTGTGTGAGCGTGGCCAAGGTATGCACTTCGCAATCAGGCTGCTTGATCATGCGTGGCTTGTTGGGGTAGGCAAAAAACGCCACAGGTGGCGCGCTACCGACAAGCACAAGATGCTTGGCATCTTTGATCATTGCGACCGCACCGTCTACCGGAAAAGGCAACGGTGCAATATTGACCCGACCGCGGCCGCGCTCCATGCGAGGGTTACGTGGCTCACAAGCCAATTTACAGCCTGTGTGCGCAGCAATCTTGCCAGCCAGTGTGGCTGACCTTGCACGTAGGGCCGGCCCGCCTAGTAACAGTGTGGTCGCTTCGGCAGTTTTGCGATCAGACAGCAAACGGGCCAAGGCCAGCACGGTATCCGCCAAAGGGGCTGCGGCAGTTTGTGCGGGTGCTGTTGAGTAGTGGCCTGGGTCAGAGGGCTCCCAGGCGCAGTTAGCTGGCAGCACCAGGGTGGCGATGCGGCCAGGGGTGCTGCGTGCTTGAGAGATCGCCTCAGCAGTATCCAAAGGCGCGGCCGCAGCCGACATGGTGGTCTTGACCCAGTTTGACATCGGGCGGGCAACCGCTTCAACGTCAGAGTTCAGCGGCGCATTGTTATGGATGTGATCTAGCGCATGCTGCCCAACGATATTGACCATGCCTGAATAGGCGCGTTTAGCGTTGTGGATGTTAGCTAACGCATTGCCTAAGCCTGGGCCCAAGTGTAAGAGTGTGGCCGCGGGTTTTTCAGCCATACGGTAGTAGCCATCGGCCGCGCCACTCACGACGCCTTCAAATAGGCCCAGCACGCAGCGCATGCCCGGTGCCCGATCGAGCGCTGAAACAAAGTGCATTTCAGAAGTGCCCGGGTTGGCAAAACAAACATCGACTCCACCCTCAAGTAGGGTGTGCACCATTGCTTCTGAACCGTTCATTGCATTGCTCCTGAGGTTTTATTCTTAAGTGTTTCGCGTGCGATGATGACTTTTTGCACTTCGGTTGCGCCTTCATAAATACGTAGTGCTCTGATTTCACGATACAACATTTCTAACGGGTGGCCGACTTTGACGCCTAAGCCACCGTGCAACTGCACGCAACGATCAATCACGCGCTGGGCAGCTTCAGTGGCAAACATCTTAGCCATCGCTGCAGATTTTGTAGTGCGGCGTTGTAAAACGTCGCGCTCCCAGGCCGCGCGATAGATTAATAGCGTGGCCGCATCGATTTCTGTGCACATATCGCCAATTGCGCCCTGTGTCATCTGCAAATCAGACAACATCGCGCCAAACATTGGGCGAGTGGTGGCGCGACTGATACCCATATCTAGGGCGATCTCGGCAAAGCCTAAGGCCGCGGCACCCACCGAGGCTCTGAACACATCAAGATTTTGCATGGCGACTTTAAAACCCTGGCCGGGTTGGGCCAAGCGTTGCGAAGCCGGGATCTCGCAGTCAGTGAAGGTCAGGCTGCCAATCGGGTGGGCCGCAATGACGTCAAAGCGCTCGCTGACGTTTAAACCAGGCGTTGTCGCATCGACTACAAAGGCGGTGACGCCTTCAGCCTCGTCACCCTCAACGCGGGCAAACACGATATAAAAATCCGCGATGTCAGCGTTCGAGATCCAGGTTTTAACGCCATTGAGGCGATAGCCTGTTGCCGTGCGCGTGGCGCGTGTCGTCATGGCAGCAACGTCAGAGCCTGCGTCAGGTTCAGACAAGGCAAACGCTGCGATCAGTTCGCCGGTGGCAACTTTGGGTAAATATTTTTCTTTGAGATGGTCTGAGCCAAATAACGAGATCGGCCCACTACCTAAACCTGCCATGACAAAGGCAAAATCGGCTAAGCCATCATAGTAGCTCAGAGTTTGCCGGATCAAACACAGGCTGCGTGAATCGAGCGCGGGCAAGGCACCGCCGTACTGTGCCGGCACACAGTAACGTAGCCAGCCCGCGTTACCTAACGTGCGTGTGAGGTCTACGCAGGTTTGATCGACGTTACCTTGGTGCACGCGGTTGGTGAATCGTTGTGCAGACCACTTGTGCAAGTCATCGTGTAGCTGACGATGGCTATCTTCAAAAAAAGGTAAAAGCAATGAATCGGGGTTAAACATTTACGTTTTTCTCGCAAGGATTTCACTGGCCATTTCGCGCAGTTTGTTTTTTAAGATCTTGACGGCGTTGGCACTTTGAACGGTCGGGAACTCGGTGACGACTTCAAAATGTACGGGTACCTTGTAGCCCGCCATGGTGCGTTTGCACTCGGTGGCCCAGCGAAGGGGATCCGCTTGCGAGCCCGCATACAAGATCACGAACGCGACGGGCAAGATTTTTGTGCCTTGGGTAGCGCCCACCACTTGACAGGCTTGTACACCGGGCAGCGCCTCGATAGCGTGTTCGATCTCTGCTGGGTTGACCAAAAAACCTGACAAGCGCATTGAGTCGCCCATGCGTGTTTGAAACACAAACTGCGTGTCACTCACTGTGTAGCCCAGGTCGCCCGTTTTAAAAAAGAGATCAGGGGTGTAGGCCTGCGCGGTTGCATCGGGGTTGTCGAGATAGCTCAACAGTTGGCTGGCGCATTTGATTTCGATTTCGCCCGATTCGCCATGCGGTGCAAGTTGACCAGTCGCCGGGTCGCGTACGCGCACCCGCGCGTCTGGGTGTATCAAGCGCCCGCCCGATAGGTAACGCACGCTGACATCGCCCTGTGATGGGTTGAGCGGTTGTGCCGCCATCAGCGCTTGTAGTTCGCTTGAGCCGTATAAGCCTGTGAGCGCGACGTTGTTGCGCTCAGCCTCTTCAAGCAGATTGGTGATGGCAGGTGAAAAGCTTGCAAAGCCAAACAGTTTGCAGGTGGCGAAGGTGGCAGGAGAGGGGGCCGCTTCAAAGAGCTTTAACAGGGATTCATTATTGGCGTAGGTGTGGGTAACCTGATGCTTACGGATTTGTTCAAGCGTGCTGTGCGTGTCAGAGACTGGTTCGCACACAACTGTGCAGCCAGTGGCTAAGCCTCCAGTGAGGGTTGAAAAGCCAAAGGCACCACAAAAAGGTGCACTCGCCAAAATTCGGCTGGTCTGATCGTACTCAAATGCCTTTTGCATTGAATCGGCGTGAACAATCAAGGTGTGCTGATCATGCAAGACAAACTTTGGTAGCGAAGTGGTGCCCGAGGTGGTAAAGCAAAGTGCTGGCGCCTGACCAAAGGCTTTGGGGGTGGGGTGAGTGTGTTGAAGAAGATCGCTAAACGCATGCAAAATGTGCCCGCGCTTGGCGATCTCTGTCATCGTGGTGCTGCCCGGTTCACCAACCGCCAGCACACCGCGCAGGCGCGCCAGCACGTCTTGTGGAATATCAGCGAGCATGTCAGCAAAGGCGATGCCTTTGAAATCAGGCCAGAACACTAGCCAGTCCGCCTTGCCACGGCCGATAATGTCGGCCACCTCTTGACTGCGAAAGCGAGTGTTGACGGCCAAGACTGTCGCGCCTAAGTGGGCGCAGGCCAAAAAAGTTTGTACCCAGGCCGTGCAGTTGGGTAACCATACCGCAACTCGGTCATGGGCTTTGATGCCAATAGCGGCCATACTGCCGGCGAGTTGTAGTGTTTGTTGATGCAGCGCCGCAAAAGTTGTTGGGCTGTCGCGGTCAATCAAAGCAGGATGATTAGCATGGGTTTTGGCTAAGACCGCCATGCGCTCAGAAAAGAATAAGGATGTTGCTGTCATGCCAAAGTGCCCGTTGGTTTGTACTGCTATATTTACACCTGTCACTATAGTACGAATACGCGAGCGATACGTCAGGTCGCCGCAGACACACGCTGATTCGGTAAGGCATGCTGCAGTGCGGCGTGAATGAAATGTAACTGGAGCTCGAATTCAATGAAACACAAGTATTTTTTTCAACGCATGTCATGTACTGCCTTGGCGGTTACTGGGCTCTCGCTGGTTGCCGCACCCATGGTGCAAGCGCAAGATTTTCCGACCAAGTCACTGACCTTGGTCGTACCGTACCCAGCAGCGGGCGCGGCTGATATTTTTGGCCGCTCGATCGCACAAGCGATGGAAGCCACCCTTAAGCAAACCGTTGTGGTTGAAAACAAACCAGGTGCTGCCGGAAACGTTGGCTTAGCAGGTGTGGTGCGCAGCAAACCTGATGGTTACACGATTGGTTTAGGTACGATTGGTACGCAATCGATCAATCCGTTCTTGTATACCGAGATGACGTTTGATCCGGGCAAAGACTTGCTGCCCATCGCGCTAGTCTCGACTACGCCTAATGTGTTGGTGGTGGCGGCGAACTCACCCTGGAAGTCGCTGGCTGATGTGATTAAAGCTGCGCGCGACGCAAAAGATAAAAAACTCACTTACGGCACCCCAGGGATCGGCTCATCACCACACTTGACCGGTGCGTATTTTGAGGCGATGGCCGGCGTTGAGTTGTTGCACGTACCCTTCAAAGGGGTGTCGGCCTCGATGCCTGCGTTGATAGGCGGCAATATTGATTTGCTGTTTGATAATTTGCCCGGTTCAATTAATCAGATTAAAGATGGTTCGCGCGTGCGCGGCATTGCGGTGACCTCAGTGCAACGCAGTCCACTGGCCGATCAGCTGCCCACCATTGCTGAGTCGGGTGTTGCCGGGTTTGACGTCACCGCCTGGTTTGCGATCTATGCGCCTAAAGGAACCCCTCAGCCGGTGATGGATAAGCTCATTGAAGCGGCGCGTGCGGGATTGAAATCTGAAAAAGTCGAGCAGGCTTACGCAAAGCTCGCTGCAACACCTGGCAATTTATTTGGCGCAGACCTAGCCGCGTTTGAAAACATTGAGCGCGCCAAATGGGGCAAGCTCATCAAAGAAAGAGGAATCAAAGCAGAATGAAAGGGACAACAGCCTTAGTCACCGGCGGCAGCCGCGGTATTGGTCGTGCAGTTGTTGAGCGTTTGCTGAGCGAGGGCTACGAGGTTTTAAACTTTAGCCGCACCGCACCCAAGCAATTGTTACCGGGTGAAATTTTTGAATCGGTTGACTTGGGTAACGCCAAGCGCGCGCGTGAAGCGATTGGCGATTGGGCTGCTAAAAAACAGATTTTGAGTCTGGTCAATAACGCGGCAATGATCCATGTGGCCAAAATTGAAAACGTGACCGCTGAGCAAATCGAAGAGATGGTAGCCCTCAATATGGTGGCGCCTCTGCTGTTGATGCAGGGTGTGCTACCTGCGATGCGCGCCAACAAATACGGTCGCATTGTCAACCTCAGCAGCCGCGCCATGCTGGGCAAAGATGGCCGCACTGTTTACGGTGGTACCAAAGCAGGCTTGGTCGGCATGACCCGCACCTGGGCGCTTGAGACTGCCAATCAGGGCATTACGGTCAATGCGATTGCACCGGGTCCGATTGCAACGGATTTGTTTTTGGACAGCAACCCCCCAGACCTGCCACAAACCAAAAAAATCATGGCATCGGTTCCAGTCGGCCGCTTTGGCGCCCCTGACGAAGTCGCGCATGCGATCTGCATGTTCTTGGATCCCAAAGCCGGTTACATCACAGGGCAATTGCTCTATGTGTGCGGTGGGCTGTCGGTGGGTTTGACAGGGTAGAAACGTTACTTGCGCCGGCAACGCCGAGCGTTGCCGGCTCAGCGTTAAGCTCTCGTTTGAGTCCGACTTTGAGTGCTAGTTAGGTTTGACGATCTGAGTGTCATTCTGTAGAATGGGTGTTACCTTAGTAGCACCTATTTTAATTATTACGTTTGGCGACACCGATGGCCACGACCTCACTCAAACTCTCTGACAACTTAAGAACTACTGTGGCGCTGATCGCGCAAGAAGAAGGCGTCACACCGCATGCCTTTATGGTCGAGGCCATCAACCGCGCTGCAGTACTCGCGACCCAGCGTCAGCAACTGATTGCTGAGGCGCAAGCCGCTCAAGCACAGTCGCTTAAGTCTAAAAAAGGTTTTACGCATCAAGATGTCTTCGCCAGTCTGCGTGCACGCGCCGATGGTAAAAAAGTATTGCCGCTAAAGGCGAAGTCTTGGTAAAGATTTTTTATAGCAAGCTCGCCCTGACTGATCTAAACCGAATCACTGATTTTCTTCTTGCGCAACAGCCTGGTGCTGTTCATTCGACTTTAGATTTGATTGACGAGGCGATTAGCCTATTGGTGCGTCATCCGCTGATCGGTCGTGCGGTTGAGGCGGGCTTGCGAGAGCTCGTCATCTCGCACGGGCGTTCTGGCTATGTTGCGCTTTATAGCTTCGAGCAGGTTCATGGCCTAGTCAATATCTTGGCGCTTCGTCATCAGCGAGAGTCTGGCTTTCACTTTGAGCTACAAGAGCCAAACTCAGCCGAGTAAGGCTATATGAAACGCCTCAAATTAAATGGATTGACAGTGATTCAACGGAGCGAAACTCTTGTTAATTTTTTCCCAGTGTCCTAGCGTACTCTTTGTGGATGTAGTCGATGAAGCTTTGGGCTGCGCTAGAGACCTCATTTTTTTTACGTACGACTACTCCGTAGCGTCTTGCTAGTGCCACATCCGTAACTCGAAGTGTAGGTCGTTTGTGTTTTGCGTTCGCCTGAGCCATTGATTTTGGAAGAAAAGTAATTCCGTTGCCTGCATCCAGCATGCCAAGTAAGGTATTTAGTTGCGAAGCCTCGCGAAGAGATTGGATTGGCAGATTACGTTTTTTTCCTTCCTCCGCTATCATACGGATAAGAGTTGTGTATCTGTCCAATATCAATAGGGGATATTTAAGGACTTTTTCAAGCACGACTTCCTTAAATTTGGCTAATGGATGCCCTCTCGGCACGACAAGCAATAGCTCTTCGTCTGCAAGGGTTTGAAAACGTAGCTTGTTTGAGTCGCCGTCAAAGGCGATCACTGCAAGATCAGCCTCGCCGGACTGCACTTTGTCGATTACCTCAGGGTATTGCAGATCGAGAAGACGGATATGAACATCGGTGTACAGTTTCTGATAGCCATTAAGAATGCTGGGCAACGCGATCGCAGCAATCATGGGTGTTGCCGCTATCACAATCCTATGACTACCTCGATTTGTTCGGGTGTCAAACTCTTTCACAATTTCTTTTAGGCCTACTAACGCGACCTGACTCTGCTCATAGAGTCTGAGGCCATCTTTGGTTGGCTCCATCCTGCGGGTGGAACGGACAAGCAAACTAATGCCAAGACGGTCTTCTAGACGTTGGATACGAGCGGTAATAGACGGCTGCGACACATGCATACGCAGGGCTGCCTTGCTAAAACTACCTAAATCGATAACAGCAATAAAGGTCTCTAATTCAATTAGATCAACTCTAAGTGAGTATGAATCAGATCCATTTGTTGGTCGTGATTTAAGCAATTTTGTTCTTCACTATTTATTTGTATCTCTTATAAGTCTATCAGCAATTACGAATTGTAAGAATCATGTGTCGGCCTGATACTTACTCCATCAAACAAAAAGGGCTGCAGGTTTTAACCCGCCAAGGGTGTTGCATGACCCAAATCACCCAACTGGAAAATGATGAGTAGAGGCGAAAAAAAGTGACTTATGCGACACCCACCACCGCTGAACAAAATAGGGGATCAACCCCAGCGGAGACGTTCGATACGAAAGAATACCGGCGGGCAATGGGAGTCCTTCCTACGGGTGTCGCCATTATCACGACGAGGGACAACGCTGCCGAGCCTGTGGGTCTCACCTGTAACTCCTTTACTTCTGTTTCACTCGAACCTCCGTTAGTTTTATGGAGCATGCGTAAAGCTAGTAAGTCGATCGAAATATTTCGCGAGACGCAGTCTTTCGCAATTAACGTACTGGCGCAGGATCAGGACCACTTGTCGCACCGATTCGCGACTAGCAGTATTGAAAAGAAGTTTGAAAGTGTGGCGTGGACGTCCGGATATTTAGATTTACCGTTGATTGACCATTGCATGGCTCAGTTTCAGTGCACCATATTTAGTAAACATGATGCTGGCGATCACATCATATTTATTGGAAAAGTTGAACGTTTCGAGGCCGTACGCGAAAGTAGTTCGCTAGTTTTTTACAAAGGCACGTACATGATGCTCGCCCAAGCGCAACATCTGTAGCAACGAGTTAACGCCGTTCTCAAACTAAAAGTAACACTTAAGGAGACAATTAAGATGAAAACAAAATTATTCAGACAAGTGTTGTCGGCAACCTTACTGATCGCTGGCTTAGCTGGGACGATTCATTCTACCCAGTCTATAGCGCAAGGCTATCCTGATAAACCCATCAGAATTATCGTTCCCTATGGGCCCGGCGGCGGAACTGATATTTTGACTCGAAATATCGCAGATCGATTAGCTAAAAAATTAGGCCAAAGCATCATTGTCGAAAATCGTCCAGGAGCTGATGGAATTATTGGTACCGGTATTGTGGCGACAGCTAAACCTGATGGATACACCTACTTGATGGCTGTCGATAGCCACATTATGAATCCGCTCCTTTATAAGACTTTACCTTATGACACGTTTAAGGATATGACTGGCGTGACGCTCATTGCGCGGTCGCCATATATTTTTGTCACAAAGGCAGATCAACCCGGAAACAATATAAAAGAGTTTGTAGAGGAAACTCGTAAAGAGCCCAATAAGCACTCGTTAGCAAACTCTGAAAAATTTTCACTGTTGTTAAATCAAGCGTTTGCATCAAATGAAAAATTAGACGTGATTCATGTGCCATACAAAGGCAGTGGTCCTATGCTGATAGATGTGGCGGCTGGTACGGTAACAATGTCGCCAACGAGCATACTTGCCTCAATTCCTTATTTGCAATCTGGTCGAATGAAAGCGTTAGGGGTCACTGGGAATGAGCGTTCCCCTGCAGTTCCAAACGTACCGACATTAAAAGAACAAGGTTTTGATAGTTACGACTTTTACGTCAACTACGGTTTGTATGCGCCCGCGGGCACGCCTCGAAAGATTTTAGAAACGATGCGAATAGCGGTGAAAGATGTCGTCGAAACACCAGAAATGAAAGCTATTCTTATCGACAAGGGCGCGGTGCCAATTGCGAATTCAATTGATGAATTTAATGCCTTGCAAAAAGCCAATTTTGAAAATCTAAAAAGATTAGCTGAGAAATTTAACCTTAAGGCTGAGTAGAGATCGCGATGAAAGAAATACGTATGTTGTCAGTTACGCCCATTCTTGGCTACGGATTCCCTGAGGCGTCACTAGAAGCCGGCATGTTGCTGAAGCCCCATGCAATTGGGGCGGACGGTGGCAGTACGGATCCGGGACCATTTTATTTAGGAGATGGCAAGGCATTTTGTTCACGCATGGCGATGAAGCGTGATTTGAGACTGATGCTAATTGCTGGTTTAAAAGCGGATGTGCCTGTAATCGTTAGTACATCAGGCGGGGCAGGTGGTGAGCCACATCTACAGATGATGTCGGAAATAGTGCACGAAATTGCGAACGAAGAAAACTTAACTTTCAAGCTTGCGTTAATACATTCGGAACAAGATCCTACCTTTATAAAGAAGCGGGTAAGTGAGGGAAGGGTACGTGCAGCGTCGAAGCAACCAGCGCTAACAAATAATGCGATCGAAGCCGCGGTACGAATCGTTGGCCTCATGGGACCAGAGCCTTATATTCGAGCACTTGATGAAGGTGCACAGGTCATTTTAGCTGGGCGTAGCACTGATCCTGCGCCTTGGGCAGCAGTTGCGATTCGCGGTGGCATTCCACCTGCACAGGCTTGGTATTCGGGGAAGATGCTGGAGTGTGGGTCTGAGCCTGCAGTGCCTAAGAAGGAGGGGTGTCTGTTAGCACGCGTGACGCCGAGCTACGTCGAATTAGAGCCCACCAACTCAGTACAAAAATGTACGGTGTTATCTGTAGCAAACTTTGCTTTACATGAGAATCCCAGTCCAATTCATCACTTAGAACCAGGTGGCATGCTTGACACAGAGAATTGCAAATTTGAGCAAGTTACTGAAAGAGTTGTTCGAGTGAGCGGGATGATATGGAAGCCGTCAGACGCCTATACGATCAAGATTGAGGGTGTTAGACGCACGGGGTATAAAGCGATCACGATATGTGCGACACGCGATCCAGTGTTGATTCGCGGGATTGCTGCGTATTTAAAAAATGCTCAAGATATCATCGCAGAGAAAACGACTGCTTTTGGCGTCAAGGCTAATGAATATCAGCTCTCAATTCGCAGTTATGGGCGCGACGGTGTCATGGGAAATAGAGAGCCACTGCAGGACCAAGTTCCCCATGAAATGTGTTTCGTCGCAGAGGTGATTGCGAAGACACAGGATGAGGCTAATGCAGTAATGGGTATCGTTCGACTGACTTTATTGCATTCGGATTTTCCTGGCCGCTTGTGTAAAGAGGGAAATATGGCGATTCCGTTTTCACCCTCCGATATAGAACTGGGCGCTGCTTACGAGTTCAACGTTTATCACATTGTTGAGGCGGATGATCCGTACGGACTTTTTCCGATTGAGTATCAGATAGTAGGAGAAAAGAGATGACACGGTTAATCGACTTGGCAAGTGTCTGTAAAAGTAAAAATGCGGGACCATTTGATTTAACGATCGATGTCATTTTCAGCTCGAGAGCTTTATTTGATCGAGTTGCTGCAACTGGCATTTTGAATGCGGCCTTGTTTGCGACACTTTACAAAGTCAGGGAAAGTGATGTGTTATTTACCCCCTATCCGGCAGCCAATGCTTTCAAAGCTACCTTACCTCGACTTCACCCAGCCGGATCCATCGATGATCGCGATGTGTACGGCGCTCAGCAGCATGCCCCAATACTTTATGTTGATATTCCCGACTAAAGCAAAGTTCATTAGGGCGAATTATTTATTCTTTAGGATTTAACATGAATCAATCATCAAGAAAGATGACCATGATAGGCTTTTTGCAGGCTCAAAATTGCTCGGTATATCCTGGAAGTTGGCGTCACGCCGCGACCATGACGGATTTTTTGACCCCTGAGTACTACCAGCGTATCGCTCGTGTGTTGGAAGAGGGGAAATTCCATATGGCTTTTTTTGACGATCGCTTGGCGATGCCGGATATTTATTCTGGAGATCATCGCGATACAGTCGCCCATGGCATCCGTGCAACAAAGCTCGATCCAACCATCGTGTTGGGCGCCATGGCTGGAGTCACTACCAAACTTGGTTTGGGCGCAACTTACTCGACAACCTACTATGAACCTTTTCACGTTGCACGATTGTTTGCAACGCTTGATCTAATGACCAAAGGTCGGGTAGCCTGGAACGTGGTCACGTCCCTCAATGATTCCGAGGCGGCAAACTTTGGCCAAAACGGCCATTTAGAGCATGATTTGCGCTATGACCGCGCTGACGAATTTCTTGAAACTGCACTCGGCCATTGGGACACGTGGGAAGAGGAGGCTTTAGTTGTTGACAAGGAAAGTGGCTTGTTCGCGCATCCCGAAAAAGTTAAACGACTTGATCACGAAGGGAAATTCTTTAATTCGCGCGGGCCTTTTACAGTGCCAAGGTCGCCCCAAGGTCAACCCGTTTTGTTACAGGCCGGTCAGAGTGGTCGCGGCAAGGCCTTTGCCGCAAGGTGGGCTGAACTTATTTTTGTTGTGTATCCGAATTTGAAGATTGCAAAAAAACAATATGCCGATATGAAAGCGACCATCGCAGAGGCAGGCCGTGATCCCGAAAAAGTGCAAATTGCGACAGCCGTATATGTAGTCGTTGCGGAAACGGATGAATTAGCTCAGCAGAAATTTGAGTATATGGACAAATTAGCAAAGCCCGAAGATGCGCTCGCATTAATTTGTGAAGTTTTGAACTACGATTTTTCAAAACGTGATTATGAGACACCATTGTCTGATGATGATATGGCTGCTGTGTCAGGTTGGCAGGCATTTAGGGACCGTGTAGTAACCCTTAGTGGCAAGCCGAATCCGTCCGTTCGTGATTTTGTTGAGTATTCAAATCGCGCCAGATTGAGAGAGTTCAATGTTTTTATTGGTTCACCCAAGACTGTGGCGGATGAAATGGAGCAATGGTTTAAAGAAGGCGGATGCGATGGTTTTGTCCTAACGCCAACGCACATGCCGGGGTCTTATGAGGACTTCGTGCGACTGGTCGTTCCGGAGCTGCAACGCAGAGGCCTCTACCGGACCGATTATGAGGGTGACACACTTAGATCGAATCTCGGTTTACCGTATGCAAATAGTGGAGATTGGAAGACGCAAGCATTTCCACACAAGAAATAAGCTCCTCTGATTCAGGTAAGGGCCAGGCTGCAAGAGCCACGCGCAGTCGGCTAAGCCCTAATCGCCTCAAACTTTTTGTCGTGCATCACGTCTTCAACCGATTGCCCTGCACGTACAGCTTGCACCATGCCGTCTTGGCGTGAGGCGATGCGTTGCGCTAATGCCAACACTTCGTCGATTTTTGCTGCAGGCACAAAGACGGTACCGCAGCGGTCTGCAATCACATAGTCATCTTCGCACACGGTTACACCTGCCACAACAATCGGCGTACCTGAGGCGATTTGTACTAAGCGATTGCGCGCGCTGATCATGGTCAGCCCACGACCATACACGGGGTAGTCGATGGATTCGCTGCCTTCAATGTCGCGGCCCATGCCGTCAATCACCGAGCCGCGTATCCCTTTCATCTTGGCGGCGTTGGCCAAGATATCGCCCCAACACGAAATCCCTTCAGTGCCACCAGTAATGACTAGGATGCGATCATCGGTCGTGACGCTGGCAATCACAGGTGAAATCAAATGCACCGTTGGTGCCGTGCCCGTCTTGGGCCCGAGCTGAATCGTTGACGCCCGCCCGACAATCTTGGGGCAGTTCCATAAAGGTCGTAACCCATAGGTGGCGCCAGGTAGCCCCATAAAATCCAGGGCGTCAGACACTGTATTGGTATCTAGTGAGGCGAGGGTGATGAGCGTGGCGTCTTGAGGCACGGTTACTTCATCCCAGTAATTGAAGCCACCATCGCACGCGGATCGCGCTGCGGCCAGCGACCGCTGCTGGCGTGCTGAAAAAACTGCTCAAGTGCATGATTGAACTCGTTGGGCATTTCGATGTTCATCGTGTGCCCACAGTTAGGCAAAATCGCCAGCGCAGCAGAGGGGATGGTTTCTTTCAGCATCAGCCCCGGCTTCAAGCAAGGCCAGTCTTCGTCGCCGTTGATGATCAGGGTTGGCACGGTCAGCTTTTGCAATTGGTCTTTTAAGTTGTAGAGCGAAGGCCGTTCGCGTTGAACCCCCAACTGCGTGTTGGCCGAGCCCAACGCCGAGTGACCATAAAATTGCTCAATAAACTCTGCAAAGCCACGTGGGTCGGCGCGCTCAAACGACAAGCGGGTGGGACCAAACGCATACTTGTCGACAAAGGCTTTCATGCCTTGTTCGAGTAGCATCTTGGCGCTTGCCTCAGCCTCTTTACGAAACTGATCGCGCTGTTCAAGTTCGGCGCCATAGCCGCAACCCGCCACGACTAACGATAGTGCGCGGTCTGGGTGCTGTAAACCAAAATGCAAGGTAGCAAAGCCGCCCATCGACAGGCCAACAATATGAGCCTTTTTGATCTTTAGGTGATCCATCACAGCTAAGATATCTGCCACGGCGCGGTTTTGCGAATACGACGACACTTCGGGCGGCACCGATGAAGGTGGATAGCCACGCGCGTTGTACGTGACGCATTGATAGCGACGCGCAAAATGCCGAATTTGAGGCTCCCAGCTTTCTTTGTGCCCAGCAAACTCATGAACAAAAATAATTGGGTCACCTGAGCCGGTAGTTTCGTAGCAAAGGTCAACGCCATCGTCGGTGCGTGCGGTCAGCATATTAAGTGTTCTCCGTTGTAACTGTTTAAGCTTTGCATGGGGGTATCAGGCGCGTCAAGAGATCTTGTTGCTTTGGCCTCGTTCTTGCCTGAATGCGGTTTGCTTTTTTGCTCACTGTCGGTCAATCCCTGAAGGCTGGCGATCAATCATCACTGCCTTTTTATCAGTCTCCAAAAGCGTTCAATCAACCACCAAAAGTTTTTGAGCAAGCTTTGAAGTCTGAGCGGATGCACCAACTTCGGGCATAATGCCTGAATACAACAATAACATTGCATCACTATAGGAGCCTGGATATGTCCTTGTCTTGGATGGGATTAACAGAGCTTGCTGCGCTGCTTAAAGCCGGCAAACTTTCATCGGTTGAACTGACACAGCATTTGCTGCAGCGCATCAGTCAAGCAGACGCAACCCTGCATGCGTTCACCGAGGTCTATGCAGATCAAGCCGTTGCGCTCGCGCGCGCTGCCGATCAGGCGCGTATCTCAGGCCTACCCTTAGGGGCTTTGCACGGCTTGCCGGTAGTCTTAAAAGATTTGCTCGATATTGACGGCCAAATTTGTACTCTCGGTTCAAAACACTATGTGACGCGCCGCGCCACGCAAACGAGCGCAACTGTCGAGCGCTTATTGCAGGCTGGGATGGTCCCCTTGGGTAAGCTGCACATGACCGAGTTTGCCTTCGGCGGCTGGGGCACCAACCCTTTGATGGGCACGCCTCGTAATCCTTGGGATCTTAAAACCCATCGCGTGCCAGGTGGATCATCAAGTGGAACGGGTGTGGCGATTGCGGCAGGGTATGCTCCGATTGGAATCGGCAGTGATACAGGAGGTTCGGTACGGATCCCTTCGGCGTTTAACGGGATCACTGGCCTGAAGGTCACGTTTGGCCGCATCAGCTTGCACGGCACTGGCCTATTGAGTTGGACGCTTGATTCGATCG
Source organism: Gammaproteobacteria bacterium (assembly GCA_030832095.1). GTDB lineage: Bacteria > Pseudomonadota > Gammaproteobacteria > Burkholderiales > Burkholderiaceae_B > Zwartia > Zwartia planktonica. The sequence continues at coordinate 64,746 of JAURJT010000060.1, forward strand.
GCCCCATGGGGCGTAATGTTCGCGATTGCGCCTTGGTGTTGGACGCGTTAGTTGGACCTGACTCAAGAGACCCCACCACGCTTGATCAGCCCCTCGACATCTTTGCGCGCGAACCGCGCAGCGTCAAGGGTATGCAGTTAGCGCTGCCGGCGGCCGATCAGTTGCCCGCCTTTATGGACCCTGGTGTGATTGCCGCGTGGCAAGCGGCCGCACGTGTGTTTGAATCGTTAGGTGCAACAATTGTGCCGGTGCGTTTACCTGATTGGTACTTCAATCTGTCTTTAAATGCTGGCCGAATTATCGCGTCTGAAGCCTATGCCTTGCATCGCCCCTACGTCAATGATTCCGCGGCGCTGTTAGGGCCCGCAGTCAGACAGCGCATGCAGGCTGCCGAGTCCTTCGAGCCAGGTGCCTATGCGCAAGAGCTGCGCACCATGCGTGAACTGCGCCGTGCGTTCGTCGAGTGGTTTGAACCCTATGATGCGCTTTTATTGCCAAGTGCTGCGATCCCCGCGATGCCAGTGGCTGAAGTGGATGAAGCCTCTCCGATTCCTGGTTATCTGACACGCCCAGCAAATTATTTAGGTCTTTGTGGTTTGTCTCAACCCGCAGGGCTGGTGCGCGGGTTGCCGGTGAGCTTGCAGATCGTTGGTAAACCTTTTGCTGAGCGCACGGTGCTCTCGCTTGGGCAGGCGTTTGAGTCGGCCACTGAGTTTCATCGCCAACACCCTGACCTGTCTGCGCTGGGGCTGGATTGATGACCGCGTTGAATCACACTGTGTTGGGGCTGCAGCCATGACAGCGTTGAAGCCCACTATGCTAGGACAGGAGACAAGACAGTGTTGAGCCACACGCTTTCGCAACAAGATCGCGAGCACGGCGATAAAGTCTTTTGGCAACTCGCGGTCTCGCTAGGTGTCATTGTCACGGCCTACTTTGCTCTGGTGCCGTACTTTGGTTTGAACATCGCGTTTCATTTCTACATGATGATGTGGATCACGATGGCCACGGCCTTCAACATCAGCTCTGGCTTCTCGGGTTATATGCCCTTTGGCTACGTTGCGTTTTATGGCATTGGCGCGTTTACTACCGCAATCCTCGTCAAAAAGCTGGGCTGGAGCGTCATTGCAGCCGTACCGATGGCGGGCGTTGCCGGGGTGATTCTCAGCCTGTTATTCGCACCAACCCTTCGTTTGTCTGGTATTTATTTTGCAATTGTCAGTTTGGCGTTGGCCGCCATTTGTCGTTTGATTATTACCAACCTACCCGAAGAGTGGACCGGTGGCAGCTTTGGTCTGCAGCTTGGTAGTCGTGCAGAGCCGTTAAATGCCTTCTTTTTGATGATGGGGGTGATGTTGCTGGCGATTGCAAGCGTGTTGTGGATGTCGCGCTCTCGCTTAGGCAAAGCACTTAAGGCTGTGCGTGACGACCCCGAGGCCGCCAGCATGATGGGTGTCAATATTGGTTGGGTACGTTTAAAGGGTTGGATGCTTGCGGCGTTTTTTCCGGCCTTGTGCGGTGGTGTCGAGGCTTGGTATACCAACGTAGTCGATACTGAAACCGCGTTCAACACCCTAGTGACCACCAAAACAGTGATTTACGCTGTGGCAGGCGGGCTCGGTACGGTGACGGGGCCGATCGTGGGTGCGATTGCCATGTCGTGGCTCGATGAATTAGTGTGGCGTAGATTTCCGTTGGTCAATCTGCTGATCTTGGGTGTGGCTGTGATGGCCTTGGTATTGTTTTTGCCGCGTGGCATTGTCGGAAGCGTGTTGCGCGCACGTCCGCGGTGGCGCCGTTTTATTCCTTGAGGCCGCGATGACGACTTTCATGCAAACTTTTCAAACTGAGCTGACTGCTTGACTGCTAACTTTTTTCTACAGGTTGTGATGACTGTCTTGATACAAACTTATTTTTTGAGGCTGCGATGACTGCCTTGATGCTCAACGGCTTGATTAACGGCGTGATCGTCGGAGGTCTCTATGCCTTACTCGGCCTGAGCTTAAGTCTGTTGTATGGCGTGTTGCGCGTCGTGAACTTTGCGCATGGCGAACTCGTGATCGCGGGCTCTTATGTGGCGTATGTTTTGTTCAGTACCTTTGGATTATCGCCACTCGCTGCGCTGCCGTTGGCAGCAATTAGCTTTTTTATTGTGGGCTGGGGCGCGTATTTCGTGTTGATCCCCAGGCTTTCTAAAAGTGATGATCCAGAAACCGCCTCGTTTTTGTTGATGTATGGCTTTTCAATCGCGATGGCTGCGGTGCTCTTGTTGATTTTTGAAGCCGACTCGCGCTCAATTGACTATTCCTTTGATCCGATTTCAATTCCGATCGGACCTGTCAATGTCTCGACGGCGCGCCTAGTCGCATTGGCAGTGACTGCGGTCATCTCTGGCGCGATGGCGTGGTTTTTGTTTCGAACCTTGCCTGGTAAAGCGTTGCGCGCGGCGACGATGAATCGCGAGGCAATTCAAATCGTTGGCGTCAACATTGAACGCCTGTCAGCGTTTGCCTTTGCACTGACCTTCGGTATTGCGGGTGTGACAGGTGTGTTGATCGCCTTGGTGTTTCCTGCGTTCGGACCTTTCTCAGGCGCCGAGTATTCGATCATTGGCTTTATTGTGATTGTGCTGGGTGGCTTGGGCAATCCAATGGGTGCCTTGATTGCCGGTATCTTCTACGGCATTGCTGAGCAAATGGCGACGGTATTTTTGGCACAAGCGCTGGCGCAGATTGTTGGCTTTGGTATGCTGGTTGCGACAATCTTGATTCGACCGACTGGTTTGTTTGGCTTCAGGGCGTTGCGATGACGGCCTTGATCGAAGTCACAAATCTGACCAAACGCTTTGGTGGTTTGACTGCGCTTGATGGCGTGAGTCTGTCAGCAAGTGCTGGCCAGGTGTTGGGGATCATTGGTGTAAACGGTGCGGGTAAAACGACGCTTATGAACTGTATCTGCGGCCTCTATGTGCCCGACAGTGGTACGGTGAGCATCGATGGCCATGACACCACTGGCCGACCTTCACACGAGGTGGCGCAACGAGGTATTGGTCGAACCTTTCAGATTCCGCGTGTGTTTAAAAAAATGTCGCTCATCGACAATCTGATGGTGCCGGTGCTGTCATGGTCACAGTCCGATACAGAATTGATGTCCAAAGCAGAGACAATTCTCGAACAATTTAGACTCATCGATCTGAGGCACAACTTTGCCGAAGAGCTTTCGGGTGGGCAGCAAAAGCTACTTGAGATGGCTCGCATGTTGATGCCTGATCCTCGCGTGGTGATGCTCGATGAGCCCTTCGCTGGTGTCCATCCTGACTTGTGCACGTTCATGATCGAGCGCATCAGTGACATGGCTGAACAGGGAAAGGCGGTGCTGTTAATTAGTCACGACCTGACGTCGATTTACCGCCTGTCTAATCACCTCATCGCCATGAACCAAGGTCAGGTGATCGCGCAAGGCGGTGTGCAAGACATTCGCAGCAACCCCGACGTAATCGAGGCGTATCTTGGCAATTGAGACAATTTCAACTTTGCATGCGCCCATGCCAGCAATGGCGTTGAACAATGTTGATGTGGCGTATCACGGCGATATCCGAATTTTGCAAGACCTGAGTTTGCGAGTTGAACAAGGAGGCATTACCGGGGTAATTGGCCCCAACGGAGCCGGAAAGTCGACCGCCTTGCGCACCTTGTTTGGTTTACTCAAGCCTGTGAAAGGTGATGTGTATGTGGGTGACAAGTGCGTGACCGGGATAGCACCGTGGTCTTTTATTTCGCATGGTGTAGCCATGGTGCCGCAAAGTCGTAGCCTGTTTAACGAGTTGAGTGTCGACGACAATTTACAACTGGCCTGTTGGACGTTTCGCAGCGATAAAGTGCGTGTCGAACAAGCGCTTGAGCGTGCCTACAGTCGGTTTCCGATGCTCAAAGATAAGCGTAACCAGATGGCAGGCGCCATGAGTGGTGGCCAGCAACGATTTCTAGAGCTCGGTCGCGCGTTGGTGTTAGATCCGAAGGTGTTGCTGCTTGATGAGCCCACCGCGATGGTGGCGCCTAAATTGAGCGCCGAGATCTACGAGTTTATTGCAGGGTTGCCCGCCCAAGGCATTTCAGTATTGCTGATTGATCAGAACGTACGTCAATGTGTCAGAGTGTCGACACATGTTTATGTACTGGAGTTAGGTCGTAATAAAGTGAATGGCAGTGTGCAGGATTTCGCGCAAGACCATACGTTGCGGGATTTAATCGCGCAATGGGTGGATTACAAAATTGATTCTTAAGCCCTTAAGGAGATTTACATGTTCAAACGTGAATTGTTCAAGGCCATTTTGGCTGCAAGTGTGTTGTCTTTACCTGTTGCACAAGCTTATGCGCAGGCAGATAAGCCGATTCGAATTGGTATGACAGTCTCGTCAAGTGGTACGTTTGCCTTGGCAGCGCAGTCTGGTCAGCGCGGTGTTGAGATTTGGATCGATGATGTGAATGCGCGAGGCGGGATCGATATTGGGGGCGTCAAACGCAAACTTGAATTGGTCAAACTCGATGATCGCAGTGATAAAACGATTATTCCTAAGGTATACGAAACCCTGATCAAAGAAGAAAAGTGTGACTTCTTGTTTGGGCCTTTTGGCTCGACCCTGACCAGTGCGGCAGCGAGCACGACTGAAACGAATAATAAGATGATGATTATTTGGTCTGCCTCTGCAGATTCAATTTACGCACAAGGATTTAAGTCGATTGTGTCAGCAACGCAGATTGCCGGCACACTACTGGGCCAAAACGGCGTGCGTGCCTTGCACGCGATGGGTGTCAAAAAGATCGCGTTTGCCTATCTTGACGAGCCGTTTCCGGCCTCGTTGACTCAAGGCGCTGTTGCCCTGGCAAAAGAGCTTGGCATGGAAGTCACTCAAAATGAAAAATTTGCCAAAGGCACTAAAGATTTCAATATCATGATTCAAAAAGCCAAGGCCAGTGGTGCCGAGGCGTTTTATCCAACAGCCTACGAAGGCGACCAGATGATCATCGCGCGTCAGTTGCGCGAAACCAATGCGTTATTTAAAGCTGTCTATTTTGTCTATGCGTCGCAACCACAGTTCTTGCAGCAAGCGGGTAAAGATGGCTTATATGCTTTAAGCCAAACGCTCTTGCATGACAAAATTAACTGGAAAGTCACGCATGGTTTGAATCGCGAGCAAATGACGGCACGCTACGCAAAAATGTTTCCGAACGCCCAATACCCCGCTGACTTTCAGACTGCTTTAGCTTATGGCGCGGGTGTGGTTGCAGAAGAGATGATTAAGAAGGCGCAGTCGTTAGATGCGGCAAAGCTTAAGCAAGCGGCACTTGATTTAAACGACAAGATGGTGACCATTACCGGCGAGTACAAAATCGACAACACTGGCAAACAGTTTAAAAACGAATTTGCCATTATGCAGAATATGCCAGCGGGCCCTGAAGTGGTCTACCCGCCAGCAGTGGCAACAGCAAAGGGTGTGTATCCAGCGCCTGCGTTTAACGCGCGTTAAACGTGTACACGTTCTAGTCCCGGCTTTGACCGTGTGGCGCTCGTTAAGCGCACGCGTTATAGTCTCAGTCAGATACCGCGGCCTTGCGCTTAGCAAGAGCCGCGGTTTTTTTACGTACGAGGTTTAGCCTGTCGTCTGCTTAGTCTGCTGTGATCGCGATGTTTGAATCACGGTGCAGTGCGTTGTGACCGTTATTTTTTGAGTAACTTCGCCACAGCCGCCTGCGCCTCTTCTGATTGCAAGCGTTCAGAAAACAACTCAAACTCATACTTTAGCGTTTCATGCAGCATGGGGCGCTGCGCATGTTTCATCATGCGCTTTGACAGTTGCAAGGCTTGCGGAGGCAGGGCGGCTAATTCGTCACCTAGCGCTTGTGCGATGGCTAAGGCTTGGCCTGGGTTGGTGACCTGAGTAATAAATCCGGCGTCAAGCGCCTCTTGTGCGCCAAAGGTTTTGCCACGCAGCAACCAGTCTGAAGCCCGCCGTGCGCCCACGATCTGTGCAAGCAATACGCTTGAAGCACCTTCAGGGCAAAGTCCAAGCGCCACAAACGGGATCGTGAACAAGGCATTGTCCGCCGCACAAATAAAATCACAGTGTTGCAGCATGGTCACGCCGATGCCGATGGCGCGTCCTTCAACAGCGGCAATGATCGGCAAGTCGCAATCAATCAGGCTGCGCAACAAAATAATGCCACCGCTGTCCCCCGAGGTACGTGGTTTTTGAAAATCTTTTAAGTCGTTGCCTGCCGTGAAATAGTTGTTTGCACCCGTTATCACAATGGCACGATAGTCTTTGCTCGCGCTCGCCGCGCGAATCTTCTCAGCTAAGGCAAGATAGGTGGCAACGTCAAGCGCATTGCGACGCTCAGGGCGATTGATCGTGAGTGTGAGTACACCATTATTTTCGTGCGTTAAAACTGTCGCGGTCATTGGCTAATCCTGAAAAAAGGGCCAAGCTCTACGACTGCAGAGCTTGACCCTTCTTTTTACCCTAACTTGGCACCTCGGTGTTGACCGAGGTAATCAGCGTCTAGTGACTTGCGCCAGACGCTTTCAAACCAAAACTTAATCGCGACTGCCGCCTGTGATGCCTAAAATCGCAAGCAGGTTAGCAAACACGTTATACACGTCTAAGTAGATGGCAAGTGTTGCTGAAACATAGTTTGTTTCACCACCGTTGACCACGCGTTGTAGATCAATCAGCATGAAGGCTGAAAAGATCACAATCGCTACAACCGAAATGGTCAGCATCAGTGCAGGTAATTGCAAGAAGATGTTGGCGACGCTGGCAAGCAGCAAGATCACCACACCGACGAACATAAACTTACCAAGCCCAGACAAATCACGTTTGATCGATGTCGCCAGCGTTGCCATCGTGCCGAAGACGGCGGCTGTGCCACCAAAGGCAAACATCACCAGTTGTGTGCCGTTGCTCATGCCCAGCACGTGGCCCAGCAAGCGTGACAGCATCATGCCCATAAAGAAAGTAAAGAGCAGCAGCAGGCCGACGCCTAAGGAGGTCTCTTTATTCTTTTCAATGGCGTACATCAAGCCAAAGGCGCCAGCTAAAAAGATAATCATGGTAATGAACGGGCTGGTTGCCATGACTTTGTTGATGCCACTGTACATACCAAAGGCGGCGCCCAGTACGGTGGGAATCAGCGAAATGGCCAACAGCCAGTAGGTGTTGCGCAGCACGCGGTTACGCACGGCGACGTCGGCGACGTCACTGTATTGGCCGGGGTTTAAAGAAGGACGATATTCAGACATAGTTAGCTCCTGTCACTAAGTTGGACTCAGGCTATTTAAGGTTAGCCATGAGTCTATGACCGAAAGCATACCTGACAGTTCCCTGAATGGCTAGATTTCCTACAAATTATGGTGTTTTTTGCAACGTCAGCGTCATTTACGGCCTTCGGGTGGCTTGAAATCCTCTTTCGTCAATCTAGGCGTGCGCTCGGCACTTGTCCGCTTGCCCCCGAACAGGCGAGTAAAGTTATGTCAAACGGTGCGCTTTCAGTTCGTGTCCAGCGGCTTTGTAGTGCGCCCAACGTGCGCGCGCCGCTGCTTTGTCATCCTCGTCTTCTGACACAATTTCAAGCACACGGGAGGTATTGCCAAGCGCGGGCGGGCAGTGTTCGTCTAGATTGAGTAGCCACGCGTCGGCCGGTGCGCGCGCCAAGGCTTGTTCTAAGTCGCCCGAGACCAGCCAAATCGGAGTTTGTTCGGCCAAGGGATCTGTGACCATCACGTGCGGCACAAAAGCTGTGGGTTCAACCGCCCATAGTTTGGTGTCATAGGCTTTTAAGCGCGCAGCATTGCTGCAATAGACCAACAGTTTGTGACCCGCAAGGTATTGCTTAAGCGTGGTCTGACACGCTTGTGCGATTTTTTCAGTCGCGCCAAAAGCAAAGTCGATGCGGGCCATTTTTGAGTTATGCCTGGTTGATCAGATATTGCAGCAACATCGGCACGGGGCGACCCGTCGAGCCTTTTTCGCCACCGCCGCGCCAGGCGGTGCCAGCGATATCCAGATGTGCCCAGTGGTATGCCTTGGCAAAACGCGCTAAAAAGCATGCCGCTGTGACCGCACCGCCAGGCTGGCCACCAATATTTGCCATGTCAGCAAAGTTTGATTTCAGCTGCTCTTGGTAGGCATCATCAAGCGGCAAGCGCCAAGCCGTATCCATCGATTGTTTGCCCGCCGCCAATAAGGCTTCGGCTAGCGCATCGTCGCTTGCGAACAGGCCAGTATTGACCTTGCCTAGCGCCACCACGCAGGCGCCCGTCAACGTTGCAATGTCAATCACAGCTGAGGGTTTAAAGCGTTCGGCATACGTCAACGCGTCACATAAGATTAGACGGCCCTCGGCATCGGTGTTGAGGATTTCAATCGTCTGGCCAGACATGCTGGTGACCACATCGCCAGGTTTATTGGCCGAACCACTTGGCATGTTTTCGCAGGTCGGGATCAGGCCAATGATTTCGCCCGGGAGGCCAAGTTCAGCAACCGCGCGCAAGGTGCCTAAGACGCTTGCTGCGCCGCACATATCGAACTTCATCTCGTCCATGGTGGCGGCGGGCTTAATCGAGATGCCGCCCGAGTCAAACGTAATCCCTTTGCCAACTAAAACGATCGGCCCAGCGGGGGCTTTGGCGCCGCGTTTTGCTGCGACAGGTTTGCCTTTGTAGTGCAGCACAATGAAACGAGGCTGCTCGACCGAGCCGCGTGCCACAGACAAAAACGAACCCATCTTCAGAGCTTCGATTTGCTTACGGTCTAGCACTTTGACGCTGAGACTTTTGAACTGTTTGCCCAAGGTTTTTGCTTGCTCGCCTAAATAGGTGGGGGTACAGATATTGCCGGGCAAATTGCCCAGAGTGCGGGCCAGCGACATCCCGTGTGCCAGCGCGCCGCCTTCAGCCAGGCCTAGCGTTGCCGCCACCCGATCAGCCGCATTGGCAAATTGCAGTGTCAGCTTTTTAAGCTTGGGGCGCGCGTTTAAGTCGGGTTTACCGAAGCTGGCATCGTAGTGATAAGTGGCCTCGCCGCAGGCCGCGGCAGCCGAGCGCGCGCGATCGCGTACCGGCGCTGCTGGGCAGTCAATTGCCGCCAGCGTTGAGGTCGCCTCAGTTAGGCGCGCTTGTACACAAAACGCAGCAAACGCTTGTTCGGCGCGCGCATGCGTGCGCGGCGTGTACTCGGCTTGTTTGCCGAGCCCGACTAAGACGATGCGGGGAGCGGCGACACCCTCAAGGTTACGCAACACCAAGGTTGAGCCCGCCCGGCCTGTGAACTCTGCTTTGATGACGTCACGTATGGCGCCGCTGCTGGCGCGATCAATCGCATCGGCTGCTGTACTTAACACCCCGTCGGTAAACACACCAATGGCAATCGCTGGGGTTTTAGTCTGATGAGGGCTAGCTGAAATGCTGATGCTGAAATCCATGGGGCGACCTATGCATGTGAAAAAGTAGAATGAATTATCTCGCAAGTTCTAGTTGATATAGAAGCTTATTCTAAAAAGTTATTTAAAAACAGGCTCTATATTACTTATAATCGTAGTTGATTGACGTGCGGTTGCTCTTGAACCCGTCAGTTCCACCGCTCTGCTTAGGTCTTGACTCGTTTTTTTTGAGGTTTCACGAGGTATTCATGAATTTGCAACAATTTCGTTTTGTTCGAGAAACCATTCGCCGTGACTTCAATCTGACTGAAGCCGCGCGCAGCCTGTTCACCTCACAGCCGGGTGTGAGTAAGGCGATTCTCGAGTTTGAAGATGAGCTCGGGGTGCAGATTTTTGAGCGGCACGGCAAACGCATTAAAGGTCTGACCAAGCCCGGCGTGGCGGTGGCGCAGGTCGTCGAGCGCATCATGCGCGAGATCGAGAATCTCAAAAAAGTGAGTGATGAATTTGCGCAGCGCGACGAGGGCAGCCTGGTGATCGCTTGCACGCATACGCAGGCGCGCTACGTGTTGCCTAAAATTATCCCTGCGTTTCGTCAGCAATTTCCAAAAGTTCACCTGTCTTTAGCCGAGGGTAGCCCGCCTCAGTTGGCGCAGATGGTGTTGCACGAACAGGCAGATCTGGCGATCGCGACCGAGTCGCTAGCACTCACCCCCGGGCTTGAAACCTTGCCTTGTTACACGTGGGAGCACACAGTAGTGGTGCGCCCCGAGCACCCCCTGGCGGCACTTGCGCGTAAAAAGGGCTTTGCTTTGACCCTTGAGGATGTCGCTCGCTACCCCGTAGTGACATACGATCGGGCTTTTTCTGGACGCCGCTCGGTCGATCGCGCGTTTGAAGAGAAGGGGCTGCGCCCAGATATTGTTCTTGAGGCAATTGACGCCGACGTCATTAAAACTTACGTCGATGTTGGCTTAGGGATCGGGATCATCGCAGGCGTCGCCTACGAACCGCTGCGTGACACCAACTTGGTCAGTATCCCTGCCGGACACCTCTTTGGGCTGCAAACAACTCGCATTGCCTTGAAGTCAGGTGTGTTCTTACGCGATTACGTGTATACCTTAATCGCCATGCTGACCCCAGAATTAAGTGAAAGACAAGTTCGAGAACTCGTTGAAAATAAACAAGAAAAATAATTTTTACCTAAGATAAAGATAATTAAACTACTGGACATCAGTCGATTAAATTTAGTCTTTTAATGAGAATGAGTATTATTACCCTTGTTTTATAAATAAGAATCATTATCATCTATGCTGTTCATCTTTTTATTGGAGCAGCTATGAACCCAGCCTTGAGCGCAGTTGTGGTCGGTGCAGATCGACTCGGCAATATCCCCAGCCTGTTACGTGAACACAACATTGCCATCACGCATCACATCACTGGGCGCGACCCGGCGCACCAAAAAAAGGCGCCGCAGATACCGAGCGGTACTCAGGTCGTGATTCTGCTGACCGATTTTTTAGGTCATAACGTAATGAAAACATTCAGAAATGCTGCGCAAAAGGGCGGGGTGCAAGTGGTCGCTTGTCGACGCTCGGTGTGCTCGATGCAGCAGGCGCTTGAGCAGTGTGGCTTGTGTCAGCAAGGCGCTTGCCAACTCACAGGGCCGTCATCACAGAAGTAGAGAGCGATCTCAGAGGCGAGGCAGCCACGTTGTTCGGCTGCCTACACTTAGGCCACAATCAGAGAAGTCGGGTGTGGTCAAAAACTGCAGTGATGTTTTGAACGAGGTGTGAGCCGTTTTTTTTATAGGCGGCGCGCGCCGTTATAGCGCTTTGTCCAGTACGCCATCTTCATGTCTTCAATTCTGACGACGCCACCTGCAGAAGGTGAATGTACAAACTGATCATCGCCAAGATACACGCCAACATGCGAGTTACGGCGCCCCAGCGTATTAAAAAACACTAAGTCACCAACCTGTAGATCATTGCGCGGCACATCGATGCCAAACAAGGCAATATCGTAAGAGCGGGGTGGCAGCTTCAGGCCAAGCGATTGTTGGGCCGAATACAGCACGAGTCCGCTGCAATCAAAGCCCGTCTCGGGTGATTTACCACCCCAGCGATACCGAATCCCAAGTTGCGTCAGTGCCTGGCGCGCGAGCGGGTGGTTAATGTCGCCCACAATCAAACCAGCACCGTTTTTAGAGCGCGCCAAAAATGAACCAATCGGGTCGGCCGAGTTTCGCCAGTCGACCGACGAAGAGTTTATGCCCGAGCCCTCATCACCTTTGGTGCCTGCGCAACCGCTTAACGCAACAATGAGCACGCACGCGCCTGCGAGTAGCCCTAGGCGAACCCAGTAGGCAAAGAGGCAAGATGCAGAGGTGGCAAGAGTTATGTTTGGCATCGTAACGGTTGCGAGCGAGGGGCAGAAAAACTGACCGAAGGTCTAAAAAGGACGCGAGTCAAAATATTTGGGCCGGTGCTTAGAACAACCAACACCTGGCGCCTGATGTTGCAGGGGCGGAAAGCCTCATGCAAGGTTTACCTGTCACAATAGTAGTACAAAAAGCGATATTTGCTAAAAAAAGTACCCGAGAGACCAAATATGAACCCAATCCAGGCTACCCACCAACGTTCAATTCAGCAAAAAGATGCCTTCTGGCGCGAAGAAGCGGCAGGTATTCACTGGGAAACCCCCTTTACTGAAGTACTTGATTACAGCAAACCCCCCTTCGCCCGCTGGTTTGTCGGTGGTCAGACCAACTTATGTTTTAACGCTGTTGATCGTTGGCTAAACTCGCGAGCCGATGAGCCGGCCTTGGTTTGGGTGTCGACCGAGGTTGATCAAGAGATTATCTATACTTGCCGAGACCTCTATCGCGAAGTGAACGCTGTCGCGGCGATGTTGCAGGCTCAAGGCGTGGGGCGAGGCGACCGAGTCTTGATTTATATGCCCATGGTTCCTGAAGCTGTTTTTGCCATGCTGGCCTGTGCAAGGTTGGGTGCGATTCACTCGGTGGTCTTTGGCGGCTTTGCCTCAGTGAACTTGGCGCAGCGTATTGATGATGCGTCTCCTAAAGTGATAGTGTGTGCCGACGCCGGCTCGCGAGGGGGCAAAGTGACGCCCTATAAGCCCTTACTCGATAAGGCGATTGCGCTGTCACAGCTTCCGCCTGAAAAAGTCTTGGTGGTCAATCGCGGCTTGTTTGCCTTTGAGCCGGTGGTGGGCCGAGACCTTGATTACGCCAGCCTCAGGCGCCAATATGATGGGGCGGTGGTGCCTGTGACTTGGCTTGAGTCTTCAGAACCCAGTTATGTGTTGTATACGTCGGGCACCACTGGCAAACCCAAGGGTGTGCAGCGCGACACCGGTGGCTACGCCGTAGCCCTTGCCTCATCTATGCAACGTATTTTTAACGGCAAGCCGGGCGATACCTACCTGTGTACCAGCGATATTGGCTGGGTGGTTGGCCACTCGTACATTGTGTATGGTCCTTTGATTGCTGGCCAAACCACCATTTTGTACGAGGGGACCCCCGTGCGCCCCGATGGCGGTATTTTATGGAGCTTAGTCGAGCGCTTTAAGGTCAACACAATGTTTTCTGCCCCGACTGCGATTCGGGTGCTAAAAAAACATGACGAGGCTTTGCTCAAGAAATACGACCTGTCGACCTTGCGCGCGCTGTACCTAGCCGGCGAGCCGCTAGACGAGCCGACCGCACAATGGATTTCAGCAGGACTGGGCCGTCCCATCATTGATAACTATTGGCAAACTGAAACGGGGTGGCCAATCTTAGCGGCACAGCCTGGTATCGCAGATGTGCCAACAAAATTTGGTAGTCCGTCGTTTCCGGTGTACGGCTTTGACGTTCGGGTGCTGAACGAAGAGACCGGCGAAGATCTTGGCCCCAACCAAAAGGGTGTAGTCGCCATTGTGCCGCCCTTACCACCAGGTGCGATGACCACAATCTGGGGCGATGATGCGCGTTTTGTTGAAACGTATTTCGGCTCGGTGCCCGGTCGTCAGGTTTACTCGACCTTCGACTGGGGCCTGACAGATGAGGACGGCTACTGGTTTATCTTAGGTCGTACCGATGATGTGATTAACGTGGCGGGTCATCGCTTAGGTACCCGCGAAATCGAAGAGTCAATCAATTGTCATGCCGCCGTGGCTGAGTCAGCGGTGGTGGGGATTGCAGATCAGTTGAAAGGGCAGGTAGCTGTTGGCTTTGCGGTGCTCAAGGATGCCAGTTTGTTTTCGCAGCCAGCCTCGTTGTTAAAGCTCGAGGGCGATATTATGCGGTTAGTCGACGAGCAACTTGGGCCAGTGGCCCGCCCGGCCAGAGTGCGATTTGTCACGGCGTTGCCAAAGACTCGCTCTGGTAAAGTTTTGCGTCGTGCGATCGTCGCGGTTTGCGAAGGGCGCGACCCCGGTGATCTCACTACAATAGAAGACCCTTCTGCCCTTGAACAAATTAAGGATTCTCTGTGAAAACTAAAGCCGTGTTGACCGATGCCGATGTCTCTAAAATTTTGGCTGCCTCTAAAGCCCACGCTAACAAAAACAATTGGGCTGTGACCATTGCGGTTGTTGACGATGGCGGCCATCTGTTGGGTTTACAACGTTTAGATGGTGCACCAGCCATGTCAGCGCATATCGCACCGGCTAAGGCGCACACCTCAGCGCTGTCGCGTCGCGAATCTAAAGTCTACGAAGATATTATTAATAACGGCCGTACTTCATTTTTGTCTGCGCCAATGCTGCAAGGCATGCTCGAGGGCGGTGTGCCGATTACGATAGACGGTCAAGTCATCGGTGCCGTGGGCGTGTCTGGCGTCAAGTCGTCAGAAGATGCCGAGATCGCTTCGGCTGGCATTGCTGCGTTAACAGCCTAAACCATAGCCTCAAAAAATCACTCATAGATATTGGCCACCTCGGAGACTGCACTCATGGCGAACTCAATCGAATCCACCTTAGTTGAAACGCGTGTCTTTCAACCGCCACAGAACTTTGTTGAGCAAGCGAATGTGGCTGGCCAGGCTAGCTACCAGGCATTGCTCGAAGCGGCCGATCGCGATCCGGATGCCTTTTGGGCCAAGCAGGCGCGTGAACATTTGCACTGGACTAAGCCGTTTACCAAGGTGCTTGATGAGTCGCGTGCGCCGTTCTTTGAGTGGTTTGGTGATGGCGAGCTCAACGTCTCGGCGAATTGCTTAGATGCCAATCTTAAAAATGGCAACGCCAGTAAAGTTGCGATTATTTTTGAATCGGACGATGGTGTTGTCAAAAAAATTACCTACCAACAATTACACGATCGTGTGTGCCAGTTAGCCAATGGCCTGAAAGCACTGGGCTACAAAAAAGGCGAACGCTCGATCATCTACATGCCCATGTCGATTGAGGCTGTGGTGGCCATGCAAGCCTGTGCGCGTCTGGGCATCACTCACTCGGTGGTGTTTGGCGGTTTCTCGGCCAAAAGTCTGCACGAACGTATCACCGATGTGGGCGCCAGCCTGGTGCTGACGGCCGACGAGCAAATGCGAGGCGGCAAGGCGATCGCGCTCAAGCCCGCCGTTGACGAGGCCTTAGCGATGGGCGGTTGCGAAGCCGTGCGTCATTGCATCGTTTACAAGCGCACTGGCGGAAAAATCGCCTGGGATGCCAAACGTGATGTGTGGTTTCACGATGTTGCTGACAAACAAGCTACCACCTGCGAACCTGTGGCTGTTGGTGCCGAGCACCCCCTGTTTATTTTGTATACCTCAGGTTCGACCGGCAAACCCAAAGGCGTGCAGCACTCGTCTGGCGGTTACTTGTTGTGGGCCAAGCTCACGATGCAATGGGTGTTTGATGCAAAAGCCAATGACATTTTTTGGTGCACGGCTGACGTAGGCTGGGTCACTGGCCACACTTACATTGCCTATGGCCCCTTGGCCGCTGGGTTGACGCAAATTGTGTTTGAAGGCGTGCCCACTTATCCAAACGCGGGGCGTTTCTGGAAAACCATCCAAGATCAAAAAGTTTCAATTTTCTATACGGCACCCACGGCGATCCGCTCGTTGATTAAAACGTCAGACGCCGATGCTGCCGTACATCCTAAGAGTTTTGATTTGTCGAGCTTGCGCTTGTTGGGGTCGGTCGGCGAGCCAATCAACCCTGAAGCGTGGATGTGGTATCACACCAATGTTGGGGGCGGACGCTGCCCAATCGTTGATACCTGGTGGCAAACCGAGACTGGCGGGCACATGATTACGCCGATGCCAGGCGCCACACCGTTAAAGCCAGGGTCATGCACAACCCGTTTGCCCGGGATCACGGCGGCGATTGTGGATGAAGTGGGTGGCGATGTCGCAGCTGGGCAGGGTGGCTTCTTGGTGATCAAGCGTCCGTGGCCGTCGATGATTCGCGGGATCTGGGGCGATCCAGAGCGCTACGTAAAAAGCTATTTTCCGCCAGAGTTGGGTGGCTATTATTTAGCGGGTGATGGCGCGCAATGCGACAAAGATGGCTGCTTCTGGATTATGGGTCGCATTGACGATGTGCTCAACGTTTCTGGTCATCGCTTGGGCACAATGGAAGTGGAGTCTGCCCTGGTTGCTCACGAAATGGTTGCAGAGGCTGCTGTGGTGGGGCGCCCAGATGCCACTACCGGCGAAGCAATTGTTGCCTTTGTGGTCTTAAAACGCACACGCCCTGAAGGTGACGAGGCTCTTGCGTTGGGCAAGCAGCTGCGTGATTGGGTAGCCAAAGAAATTGGCCCAATCGCCAAACCGAAAGAGATTCGTTTTGGCGATAACTTGCCCAAAACACGCTCAGGCAAAATCATGCGGCGATTGTTGCGCGTCGTGGCAGCAGGCGAGGCCATTACGCAAGATATTTCAACACTTGAAAACCCTGCGATTTTGGATCAGCTGTCTAAGCCGGTGTAAAGCAATTGAAGTCGCGTGCTCAAGCACCTGAGTCTGAAATTGGCCAAGGTGCTTGTTGTGTTGACACACCTTGTCAGTATGTTGGGTTATTTGAATGGCTTTTGACGTGCGGCGCGTCAAAAATAGTTGCACGATCGGCCATATTGTCGTAAACATTAACTTGAGCGGCTAACGGCCACCTTACTTGGTTCATTAAAAAAGGGGACTCCTCATGCAGTTTACTAAACCGTCGGTTGTAAAGTTGCTGGGCCTGCTTGCAGCAACGGCCTTGTTTTCAGGCACAAGCGCTTGGGCACAGGTTGATACGTTGGCAAGCATTAAACAAAAAGGCAAGATGGTAGTGGGTGTCAAGGCTGATTACAAACCCTTCGGCTATGTTGATCCGTCCGGAAAAGTTGTGGGTTTTGAAATCGACATGGCCAATGAGATCGCTAAAAAATTAGGCGTATCCATCGAAGTGATCCCTGTCGTGGCGGCCAATCGTATGGAGTTCGTCAAGCAGGGTCGCACCGATCTGATGATCGCGACGATGTCTTACAAGCCCGATCGCGCTGAAGTGGTGGCGATTCCTGAGCCTTTTTATTACGCTAGCGCCGCTGCACTCTTTGCTAAAAAGAACTCTGGCTTAAAGGCCTGGACAGACCTCAAAGGTAAAACTGTGTGCGGTATTCAGGGCGCGTACTACAACCGTCGCACGGGCGATGAGTTTGGTGCAAAACTACTGACCTTCAAAGGCTCAACCGAAGCCTTGGCCGCGCTTGAGGCGGGTAATTGTGTTGGGATGGTTTTTGACTCAACCTTTTATGCCGGTTTAACCGGCGAGGCAAAATGGGCCGACTACGCCATCATGCTTCCCTTGATCGATCCAGAGCCTTGGGGCATGGGGCTGCGTAAAGAAGATGCCAAGTTTGCAGCCTTTATTAGTGACACACTCAAAGAGTGGCACAAAACGGGTTTCATCATTGGCCTTGAAAAGAAGTGGGGCATTTCGCCTTCGCCTTATCTGGTTGAGCAAAACGCAAAGTTCAAATAAATTGTGTATGCCATAGGCCAAGCAAGTGATGGATAGTGTTTCGGCCTGGTTTAAATGGCTACATCAAACGAGCGGCATCAAGCTAACGATTTTTTACGATCGCTATGACCGCTCGCGTTTTCTTGAAGGCTTAAGCACTACGCTTGAGTTGTCGGCGATTGTGATTGTGCTGAGTCTTTTTTTTGGCGCGATTGTTGCTTGGCTGTATGGAACGAAGTATCAATGGCTGCGCCGTTGTGTCGGTGCTTACGTGCAACTGTTTCGAAACACACCACCGCTCGTTCAAATTTATTTTTTTTATTTTGCGATCGCACCACTCTTGCCGAAGGTGGGGGGCGCGCCGCTATTGGGCTCCATGGGCTGGGCGATTGTCGCACTGACTTTGCTTGAGACCGCTTTTACGGCAGAGATTTTTAGGGCGGGTATTGAAGCCGTCCCTAAAGCGACGATTGAGGCGGCCAAGGCCCTGGGCTATTCGCGTGCGCAAATCTTCAGGCGAGTGGTGTTTCCGTTAGCCTTACGCGTGACGATGCCCGCGCTGAATAACAACCTTGTGAATCTGGTTAAAACGACCACCTTAGGCTATGCGATCGCCGTGCCCGAACTGCTTTATATGTCTGGGCAAATTTGGTCTGAACAAGTCAACGTGACTGAAATGATGATTGTGCTGTTGTTTACCTACATCGCTATTGTTGGTTTGATCAATCAGTTGATGCAGTGGTTTGAAAAAAGATTGTATGTTCCAGGATTTGGTCAATGAAACGTAGTCCTCAGTCGTCGCGGCGGGCTGTCAGCCCAAGTGAGTTTCCTGATACGCTCTCGGTCATGCTCCCTTTTCGTTTGCGGCCCCAAGTCGGTACGATGGATCGCTCGAGTGGCGGTGGTTTGTTTGTTTGGCAAACGGGGGTGCTACTGTTAGCGGCGTTCGTCGGCTCAGTGGCAACCGCACAGGTTCAAGCGGCTGCCTCTCAAGCCTCGGTATGGAGCCTGCTATTGAAATGGACCCCTCTGTTAGCGCAAGGGTTTTTGTTCAATCTTGCGATTAGCTTTATGGCGATGCTGCTCGGGACGGCTGCGGGTATCGGTTTGGGGCTCGCCCGGGTGTCACTGTTTGCGCCAGTGCGTGGCACCTCTTGGCTAGTGGTGCAATTCTTTCGCAATGCGCCTTGGCTGGTATTACTGTTTTTTGTGATGTTTTTGATGCCCTTCGAGTTCAAAATTGGGCAGCACACGATACCGTTTCCGGATTGGATCAAATCGACCATTGGTTTGGCGTTGCCGATCATGGCCAATATCGCCGAGATTGTGCGCGGTGCTGTGCAATCGATCCCGTCGGCGCAATGGGAGGCGGCGCGTTCGCTTGCGTTCAGTCGTCGGCAAATTTTATGGCAAATCATTTTGCCGCAATGTATTAAGCGCATGCTGCCATCGTGGATGAATTGGTACGCTATTCTGACGATGGCCACCACGTTGGCCTCGATTGTCGGGGTGTCCGAGGTGATGACAACGGTTGGCCACATTACTGCAGCCGAGGCGCGCACTGACTTTTTGATACCGATCTACAGCTATGTACTGTTATGGTTCTTTTTATACTGCTACCCCATTGCTTGTTACACACGCCGCCTTGAGTCGCGCTTTGCTGAGCGCTGAGTCCTGTCGATTTTTAAATGCAGTTTGAGAGATTGTGTGGCAGACCTCGTCGGTCACAGGGGGTAAGCGCGCATGGTGCAGCCGTCTAGTTTGGAGTGCCGAATTCAAAGATCAGATTAAACCGAAGCAGATACAACGATGAACCAGCCACTCAGCTCGAGACTACAAGATTTTCTGACGACGCATGCAATCAAGCTCGAGCGTCACGAGCATGCGGCCGTGATGACGGTTGCTGAATCTGAATTGCTCGTGCCAGCCTTGCCTGGTGCTAAAACAAAGAATCTGTTTTTGCGGGATAAAAAAGGCCTGAAGCATTTTTTGGTGACTATACCCGCTGCCTTAAGTGTGAATCTCAATCAGTTGGGCGATTTGCTGGGTGCTGGTCGGTTGGGCTTTGCCTCGGCCGATCGGTTGTTGACGCATTTGGGCGTCACACCTGGCTCAGTGAGCATGCTCGGCCTGGTCAACGACACGGCACATAACGTACAGTTTGTAATAGATCAGACCTTGTGGGATGCCCCGGCTTTGCAAGCGCATCCTTTGATCAATACGGCGACGATGATCGTGCCACACACCGACTTAGTCAGGTTTTTAACAGCCACTGGGCACGAACCTCAAATCATTTCTGTACCCGCCAATCAGGCAGAGGAGCCCGCATCATGATTTTGTCTTCTTCAGAGCAGCCAATCGTTCGAATCCATGACGTTCATAAAGCGTTTGGCACAGTGAACGTCTTACGCGGCATATCCTTAGCAGTTTCTGCTGGGCAAGCAGTTTGTGTGATTGGGCCCTCGGGTTCAGGCAAATCGACTCTATTGCGTTGTATCAATGGTCTGATTCCGGTGGATCGCGGTGAGGTGTTTGTGGGTGAGCATGCCGTGCATACCCTTAAATCCGACCATGACATGATCACCTTGCGCAAAGATGTATCGATTGTATTTCAGCAGTACAACCTGTTTCCGCATAAAACGGCGCTGCAAAACGTAATGATGGCGCCAATACAAGTCTTGGGGCAAGCTCAAGATGAAGTGCGTGAACGCGCGGTGAGTTTGTTAAAAAAAGTGCGCCTCGAAGATAAGTTGAATAACTACCCGGGTGAGCTTTCGGGTGGTCAGCAGCAACGTGTGGCGATCGCACGCGCCTTAGCGATGCAACCCTCGGTGATGCTGTTTGATGAGGTCACAGCGGCCCTTGATCCCGAAACACGTAAAGAGGTGTTACTCACGATCCGCCAACTAGTCGAAGAAGGCATGACCTCGATCTTGGTGACACACGAAATGGCCTTCGCTCGCGAAATCGCTGATCGCGTGTACTTTACCGATCAAGGTGTGATTGTCGAAGAAGGCACGCCACAGCAGATTTTTGACGAGCCGCAAGTGCAAAGAACCAAGGCTTTTCTTGAACAGGTTCTTTAGGGCTCGACCCTTAAGCCAAATTCGGCGCCGGCCTCAAGCAAGGCCTCAAGCACATGTTCGGCATAACCTCTAAAAACTAACAGTTCAAAAGCCAGTTCGTCTGGGCCGCGTGCAAGCGTCATGCCAATATGCCCGAAACGAGTGTTCGTTGCTGAACCGACGGCAAAGTGCTCTAACGCTAAATCCAGGCTGCAAAACTTGTTGAGCGTGCGTGGTGCTGCGACGCCTGACACAAGGATAGCGGTGCGCGCATGACTCAAGTCGACTACGCTTGCGAAGCCACCGAGTGCGACACGCAAAGCGTGTGCTTGAATCGTTGCATACGGGTCACCTACGATTTGCCAAATGCCTGGCCCAAGCAAGCGTACGCTAAAGATCGTGTTGCTGGTCATCTGATTGGGTGAGGGCAGATCAATATTTAAGACTGAGGCAAGCGCCGCAGCAGCCTCTGGTTGTGTTGAGCTAAACGCCGAGACCTGCAAAATAGTCAGTGGCCAACGTTCAGAGACGGTGACTGCTGCCTGAGCGAGTTGATGCGTCTTAGAAGCCTGCGTAAGCAGTGCTGCGATGGCAGAGCGGCGCTCGATCATGGTTGCCCCCCTTTTAAACGCTGGTGATCGGGATCAACGAAGACGGGTGATACGACGCGCACGCGTACAAACTCATTAGAGAGCGGTGAGGCAGCGATCATCTCTTGGCCAAGCCGACTTGCACCATTGTCTAAAAAAGCAAGTGCAATCGAGTGCCCTAAAAACTCGCTCGGTGTTGACGAGCTGACAAATCCTTGCTTAGCGACCACACCCGGCGCACGTGCCTCGAGTTCAGTCGCCACTAATTGACTACCTGCGCGAATTGTTGCAACGCCATCGACAGGTATGAGACCAACGAGGCTTGCGCGACGGGTGTCGGTGAGCCCAGAGCGTTTTGCGAGTGCTGCGCCGATGAAGCCGCTATTTTTTCTGACAAGCTTGCCTAAGCCAAGGTCTGCAGGCGTAGTGCGCCCATCAAGCTCGTTGCCTGCAACGTGGCCTTTTTCGATTCGTAATACGCCCATGGCTTCAGTGCCGTACACCGTGATACCAAAGGTTTGACCACAGTCAAGGATACGCACCCAGAGATCTTCGCCATAATCAGCGCCAATCGCGAGTTCGTACGCGCACTCGCCCGAGTAACTCATCCGGTAAACGATCAGTTCAATCCCTTCAATTTGCGTCTGCATCACCGCAAGATGGGGTAAAGCAGAATCTGACACATCGCAATGCGGTAAAAGCGCGGCTAACACTTCACGTGAACGTGGACCTGCCAGGGCGAATTGAGCAAATTGCTCAGTGACTGAGACTGCGTGACAGCGTAGCTCAGGCCAGGCGACTTGGAGCATGAGCTCAAGATAGCTCTGTACTTTGCCTGCGTTTGCCGTGGTGGTTGAGATCAGATAATGGTGTTCGCCAAGCCGTGCGACGGTACCGTCATCCATGACAATGCCGTCTTCACGCAGCATCAAGCCGTAGCGCAATTTCCCAACGGCTAGGTTGGCAAAGTTATTGCAATACACCCGTTGAATCAACTCAAGCGCGTCAGGGCCTTGGATATCAATCTTTCCTAGGGTGCCCACATCAACCAAACCAACGGTTTGACGCACTGCTAAGTTTTCACGGCGCCAAGCAGCATCATAGGTTTCATTTGGTCGCAGATAGGTTTTGGGACGTAACCAGTGTCCGACCGTGGTCATCGGCGCCCCTTGAGCGAGATGCCAGCCGTGCAAAGCAGTGCGTCGCACAGGGGTGTGGTGCTTGCCGGTCTCGGCGCCACCAAACAGGCCGAGCGCAACTGGCGTGTAGGGCGGGCGAAAGGTGGTTGTGCCCACCGCTGCAATGGGTTGCTCTCTTAAGGCCGCCATTAGTGCCAGGCCATTGACGTTTGACGTCTTGCCCTGATCAGTACCCATGCCTAGTGTGGTGTAACGTTTCAGGTGTTCAACCGAGCGAAAATTTTCGCGATGGGCCAGCTCGATGTCTTCAACAGTGACGTCGTCTTGAATGTCGATAAAGCGCTTTCCATGCGAGGCTACTTTTGACATCTGCCACAGCGGTTCAAGTGCGAAGTTCGTCTCGGGCTCGGCGCGCGATGCATGGTAAAGCAAGGCACCTTGCGGGCTGCTCGCTGAGTTTGCGCAGGCTTGCTCGCCGGCCACGGCACCTTGCGTAAGTGCGCCTGGTAAGGTGTATTCGCCATTAGCGGCACCAACAGGCACCAAATTTTGCACAACACTCTCTGGCACAAAGGCTGTGAGTTTTTCGTCAAAGCGCAGTTTGCCACCGGCTTGCGAATACAGGTGTACGGTGGGACTCCAGCCCCCCGAATTACCCAGCAGATCGCACTCGATTTTTTGAGCGCCCGTGCCATCGCGACCTAAGACGCTAACCGCCTGCACAGTTTGCCCATGCACAGCGGTGATATATGAGTAGCCCACATAGTCAACGCCAGCGCTACGAAGGCGATTCACCAGTTGTGCACCGACGGTACGGCGCGTGTCGATGAGTGTCACAGTTTGTGCCCCGGCCTCTTTGGCATCTAAGGCGCTGCGATAGGCATCGTCGTTGTTGGTAAAAATGACAATCTTGCGCCCTGGCAGTACAGCATACTGATTGATATAGGTACGAAGTGCCGAGGCTAGCATGATGCCTGGTTTGTCATTGTCTGCAAACACTAGGGGGCGTTCAATACTACCGCTGGCCAAAATCACGCGCGCGCAGCGCAAATGAAGTAAGCGCTGTCGAGGCGTGTGCACTGGTGACTGCGCCAAGTGATCAGTGATCCGTTCTGCAATCGTGACAAGGCCGTGATCATAGACGCCGCTCACGGTACTGCGCGGCAATAAACGCACGTTTGGGTAACCGCGCAGTGCTGCGATTGTTTGATCGACCCATTCACTTGCGCGCATGTCGTCGATGAGCTTGTTTTCCCATAGCGCCGAACCACCAAGTTCGCCGCGCTCGTCGGCCAGTACGATGCGCTTGCCGCTACGTGCTGCAGCCAAGGCCGCAGACAGGCCAGCAGGCCCGCCGCCCACAATTAACACGTCACAGTGTGCATATTCGTAAGCGTAGTGATCTGGGTCTTTGTGTCGAGGCGCTTTGCCCAAACCTGCCGCGCGCCGAATCTGATGTTCGTAAAACATCCAGAATTTTTTTGGCCACATAAAGGTTTTGTAATAAAACCCTGCAGGCAATAAAGCAGAGAATTTTTGGTTGATGGCACGCCAGTCAAAGCGCAGACTTGGCCAGCGATTTTGACTGGTTGCCTCAAGGCCATCAAACAGCTCGATGACCGTCGCGCGCGTATTAGGCTCGGTCAGTGCGCCCGAGCGCAGTTGCACCAGGGCATTGGGCTCTTCGGGGCCCGCGCTATAGATGCCGCGCGGGCGATGATACTTAAAACTACGCCCTACCAGTTTGACGCCATTGGCTAATAGGGCAGAGGCCAGAGTATCTCCCTGATAGCCATAATATGTCGTGCCGTCAAAACTAAAGCGTAATGGTTTGCTGCGCGTCAGGCGGCCACCCTGCTCAAGTCGGTTAGGCTGAGCGCGGCTCATTTCGTTACCCGGCTGCCGCGAGCGGCATCAATACTGCTGACCTCATGCGTCAGTGTGTCTCGCACCAGTTCGAGTATTTGTCTGCAACCGTGATTGTGATGCCACCATTCACGATGCGGGCCCCGTGGGTTATCGCGGTCGTACACATAGGCTTGCCAGGTGGCTTGACTGGCGTCAAGCGCAGGCACCGGTGCAGCCTCACGTACGTAGGTAAATTCAGACTGATCGCGTGGGCCGCAGAAGGGACAGTTAAATAGTTGCATGGTGGTATCCCCCTAGTGCCATTGCGGGGTGGGGCCTGCACCCTTATCGTCGATCACTTTGCCGTTAGCAAAGCGCTCGAGGGTATGGCCTTGGTTAAAGGCATGCGGTGCGTCGTTGGCGATGGTGTGTGCAAATACCCAACCCGAACCGGGCGTCGCCTTGAAGCCGCCATAGCACCAACCGGCATTCAAGTACAGGTTGTCAATGGGTGTTTTTGAAATGATCGGGCTACCGTCCATCGACATATCCATCACGCCGCCCCACTGTCGCAGCATCCGCACGCGGGACAAGATCGGAAACATTTGCAAGCCAGCGGTAATCGCCTCTTCGACAATTGGCAAATTACCTTTTTGACCATAGCTTGGATAGAAATCTAGATCCCCACCCATTACCAGTTCGCCTTTGTCAGACTGGCTGACATAAAAGTGGCCGGCCCCGTACGTGACAACGGTATCAATAATCGGTTTTAACGGTTCAGATACAAAGGCTTGTAGCACATGGGTTTCGATCGGCAACTTCAGGCCGGCCATACCAGCGACACGACCACTGTTGCCTGCGACGGCGATACCCACGCGACCGGCGCTTAAGCGGCCGGTTGAGGTTTCGACCCCAACAATACGATTGCCTTCGCGCACGAACCCTTGCACTTCGCAATTTTGTATGATGTCGACGCCCAAGTTTGACGCCGCGCGTGCAAACCCCCACGCCACGGCATCATGGCGCGCCGTGCCACCACGTCGTTGGATTAAGCCACCGATGATCGGAAACCGAGGCGTGTCAGAGCAATCAAGATGAGGCACCGCACGTGCAATCTCTTCGCGGGTGAGCCACTCGCAGTCAATGCCGTTTAAGCGCATCCGATTGCCGCGACGAAACAACGCATCGCGTTGCCCTTCAGTGTGGGCAAGATTTAACACCCCGCGTGGGCTAAACATGACGTTGTAATTTAACTCTTCAGACAACTGATGCCACAGCTTGAGCGACCATTCATAAAAATGGGCGTTTTCATCGGGCATGTAGTTTGAGCGCACGATCGTGGTGTTGCGACCGGTGTTGCCCCCGCCGATCCAGCCTTTTTCGACCACAGCCACGTTTTTTATACCGTGGTTTTTAGCTAGGTAAAACGCAGTGGCCAAGCCATGCCCGCCACCGCCCACAATGATAACATCGTAGTGTTTTTTGGGTTCGGGGTTGCGCCAAGCCATGGGCCAGCCTTGGTGGCCGTTTAGCGCCTGCTTGATAAGTGAAAAGACTGAGTATTTCATCATACTAATGTGCCTTGTTCACGGCAGGATGTCAACCTTTCGAGTGACACCGGACAATTCTATTTAGCGTTGATACCGTTCGATTGAAGGTGTTTATGCAAAATACTCTTAAGGTTGCAGGGATAGGTGTTTATCACCCTTTGCTCGTCGGGTTGAAGGCCGCCGGCAAATCGGCGTCAGCTTCCTGCGTCAACTTCTTTTGATGCCCGATTACACTAAATGGGTGGATATTCAACGCTGCGGGTTTTGCTCAAATCAATCCTCGGCTACGCAAACAGTACCTTTGCGTTGTATAGGTTTTGTGGGTCGACGAGTTTAATACCTCCATGCCAGTTGCCCTTACCGTCTTGATAGCGATACTGTAAGTTTTTGATATCTTGACCGAACCTAGCTCTGAGCTTCAGATACAGTGGCGAGTTGTGGGTGTGGTCAAGAAGATGTCGTGCCATGCACGCCTGCGCGGTAATCGGAAACAGCAATGCTGAGCAAATGAAGTCCATCATCTGAAGGCCTGCGTGGTTATCGCTGTGCCCAAAAGTTGGTACCTCTAACAAGGCAGAGTACGGATCACCTGCGGCTCGAAAGCGTTGTGTAAAGATAGAGTGCGAAACATTGGCATTTTTGCCCTTGTTCCGGCTGTCGGCGATTACGATACCTCTTGAACACTTTGAAATGAGAAAGTTTTGAAATGCCGTACAAATGGATTGAACTGTGGAGGTGTAGACGGCGGATCCATCAAAGGGGTGGCCAATTTGTTTTGCGTAAACTCGACAAACCAATTTGGCATTTAATTCGTTTAATATTTTTAGACTTTCTGCAATGACATAGTAAGACAAACGTCGATCGTTGCGGTTGGTACTGCGCGCTTGTCTTCTGAGATCGGCACCTTTGATTTCGGCCGCCATCCAGTCGTGATAAAGCGCGGTTTCTGGTAAGCGATTGGGAAAGAAACGCCGCTTGAGCGCCAAGAGATCATGCGTCATTGATTGAATTTTTGACTCTTCAATGAATACGCCACCTAGTACAAAAACCGGTTGAATTTGGGTATTTGGAGAGGGAAGAGCACCGGTGCAACCGGCTTCGTCCAAGTAGCAGACGTACATGCAAGCCTTAGAGACAACTAAAGCCACTTGCGTGGCTCTAGGATTTGCCGCCACGGGACTAGTCCCTGTTCGACCTATAGATTTAATCTAAACAGAATTCTACAGATTGGCCGTCCGATCGAACCCGTTGCGCTTGATCCTAAGTCAGACCCGTCGCTATACCGAAGCTGTGCCGAGCAGTTGTTGCTCGACGAAGGCGTAAGTGTCATTTTTGGCTGTTCGACCTCGTTTTCGCGTAAGGCCGTCTTGCCTGTCATTGAACGCTGCAATGGGTTACTTTGGTACTGTTCGCTTCATGAAGGTTTTGAGTTTTCACCGAATGTGATTTACACCGGTGCGGCTCCTAATCAAAATAGTCTGCAACTTGCAGCCTATCTTTTGAGCGAGGGCCACAAACGCTGGCATTTGATTGGCTCTGACTATATATATCCCAGAGAATCCAATCGAATTATGCGCGACGTGGTAGAGCAGCACGGAGGCGAAATCACAAATGAGATGCATTTTCCGACAGACGTGAATACTGGTGAATTAGCGAGAGCCGTGCAAATGATTAAGGCTGTGAAGCCCGACGTTGTTTTTTCTACGCTAGTCGGGCGCCCAGGTAGAGAGTTTTATCGACTCTATCGCGAACTCGGCATTGATCCTGCTGAAATTCCGATTGCGAGTTTGACCATGGCAGAAGGTGAATTGGCGTTGATTGATCCGTCTTTATGCCAAGGCCACATTACCTCGGCCACCTATTTTGGCTCAATCAATTCTGCGGCGAATCGAAAATTTGTCAAAGCCTTTCAGGCACGTTTTGGAGCCACGACACCTGTTAGCCTGTGGTCTGAAGGTGCTTATAGTCAGGTACATCTTTTTGCGCGCGCGCTTGAACAAGCCGGAACCCTCGATACAGAAAAGCTTGTGCAAGCCACGTTAAAGGTTGATTTTGATGCGCCTTCAGGTCACTTGCGCTTAGATGCTGACAATCAACATGCCTGGCTGCGCCCGCGTATCGGTCGAGTCGGTGCGGCGGGTGACTTTGAAATTATCTGGGAAGCTGAGGCGACCGTTAAGCCTGACCCGTATTTGACCTTGTATGGTCTGACAGATTCTTTTGTTCGGTAGTTGAGCGATGAACATTAAACGCCTGTTTGAAGATCTGCGTGGCACACGCGTGGTCGTGGTTCATCCCGAGGGCGCCGAGTGTAACGTGCTTGTGAATCAGTTCAAGCGTTTCGGTTGTCTGGTGCAAGTGCTGTGACCTTGTCCCTCTTCGCCGCCTAAAGAGGCCGAGGTGATTTTTGTGTTGGTTCCAGCAGAGCACGGCAATACCCACTTTTGGAGTGTTGTTGACTGCGACGCGTTAATCATTGCTTTAGCCGAATATGAAAACCCTACTGTTCTGAAGGGGATTCTGGATATCAACGCCCAAGCAGTGATTAATAAACCCTTTCGCTCAACCGGCATACTCAGCACCTTGATTTTGGCGCGCGCCAACAGAGGGTATCAAGATCGGTTACTGGTCAAGGTGAAAAAACTTGAAGAGAACTTGCGCTCACGTCGAGAAATCGAGCGCGCGGTTAAATTGTTAGCAGAGCGTCATGGCTTGACTGATATTCAAGCGTACGAACAGATACGTCGTCAAGCAACCCAAAAGCGTATTTCTATTTCAGAATTGTGTGGGGTGATTAACAGTGCGGGTTCAATTTTAGATGGCTTATGGCCGATTGATCAGTGACGACGCGCAAGCCCATCTTCCGGAGCTGGAAGTTGATTAGCACTGCCCTCGAATATTAGTGTTTGGACTGCGGATGCTCATGCAAAAACACTCTTAAGGCTGCATTGATGCGCGTTTGCCAACCTTTGCCCGTCGCTTTGAAGGCGGCTAGTAAGTCGGCGTCAAGTCTGAGGGCTGTAAACACTTTCGTTTCTGCTGCCTTGGGTCGGCCCCTAGGTCGCTTCATTGCAAGCACTTGAGGGTATTTTTCTGGACCAAAAAAATCGGCTGCGCTTTGCACCTTGTCAGAGTGGCTGAATACAAGCTCAGGGTTGTCCGGATCAGCCGCGATTCCTGCACTAATCTGTGCGTCTTCGTTCGCTGTCGGATATTGTGTGTTCGGTTTCAGTTTTGGCATAGCTGTTGATTTCTTTCCCACTCAAATTCTATGACTTGCTCGAATTTGAGGCCGTGCTTGGCGAAATTGCTAAGGTTTTTGAGTACATCGTATTCATAATTTAATTATTGTATCAACAAAAAATAAGTTGGAACGATTGATTTGCGTTGCCATCCTATAGATGTCTATTGACCAATACATCCGTAGATGGGCTAAGTGGTCAAAGTGCGAGGAGAGACATTTAACTGTGAGTGTTTTTCGTTGTTTTGACCCAATGTCCAGTTAACATCCCCTCGCCTATCTCTGGAGCCAGACCATGCTATTTGCCTTGTTAATTATGGTGCACACCCTGTCAGCGGTTGTCTGGGTGGGCGGAATGTTTTTGATGCACTCTTCGCTGCGCCCAGCTGCGGCAACTTTACTTGAGCCGCCTCAACGCCTGCCTTTACTCTGCGGCGTGATGTCGCGCTTTTTTATCTGGGTCAAGATTGCCATTCTCTTGTTGTTTGTGACGGGTATCTGGCTCATCTCTTTACATGGCAGCTTTGGCAAAGCAGGCTGGCATGTTCATCTGATGGTGTTGATTGCCGTGATCATGGCCGCGATTTTTGGCATGATTTATGGTGTACCGTTTAAACAGCTGAAAGCTGCTGTGGCAGCCAAAGAATGGCCTAAGGGTGGAGAGGCGATGGCGAGCATCCGCAAGATGATTTTCATCAATTTGGTGCTCGGCCTGATTACCGTCGCAGTCGGGGCAGGTGGGCGTTATCTATAGTTATCAATAACTGGCGCCTCTGCATCGCTGAGCGGCAACGACCGCTCATTCAATCTCGCTGTCCTGAGCGAGCGCTCGCTCAAGACAGCCTTGTTGAAGTGCTACATCACAGCGCCAATTTGCCAAGGC
Source organism: Gammaproteobacteria bacterium (assembly GCA_030832095.1). GTDB lineage: Bacteria > Pseudomonadota > Gammaproteobacteria > Burkholderiales > Burkholderiaceae_B > Zwartia > Zwartia planktonica. Next base: position 94,446 of record JAURJT010000060.1, read on the forward strand.
ACAAACTCGCTTTGTCCGTAGCCGTGGATTTCGCTTTTCGTGCGCTCGCCCGAGGCGACTTTCATGATTAATTCAAAAATCTGCGCACCCTTTTCGGCGATTGACATGCCATCGTCGACGATCTCGCCGCAGTTGATGTCGATGTCTTCGCTTTGACGCTTCCACAAGGCGTTATTGGTCGATAACTTGATTGATGGCGTCGGTGCACAGCCATAGGCCGAGCCTCGCCCAGTCGTAAAGCAAATCATGTTGGCGCCACCTGCAACCTGTCCCGTGGCCGAGACGGGGTCGTAGCCTGGCGTATCCATATACACAAAGCCTTTGGTCGTAACAGGTTGTGCGTATTCGTACACGGCCTCTAGGCGCATCGTGCCACCTTTGGCCACTGCACCCAGCGATTTTTCTAAAATTGTTGTTAACCCGCCTGCCTTGTTGCCAGGCGAAGGGTTGTTGTTCATTTCGCCTTGATTGCGCGAGCAATAGTCTTCCCACCAATGAATGCGTTCGATGAGTTTTTCGGCCACTGCAGGGCTTGCGGCACGGCGCGTCAGCAAGTGTTCGGCGCCATAGATCTCTGGCGTTTCAGACAAAATTGCGGTGCCGCCATTTTGCACCAACAGGTCAACTGCGACACCCAGGGCAGGGTTGGCCGAGATACCCGAGTAGCCATCCGAGCCGCCACATTGCAGGCCAAGCGTTAAGTGACTGACTGGTACGTCAACGCGTACGACTTTGTCGGCGTGCGGCAACATTTGTTGAATCAGTTCGACGCCTTTACGCACGGTCTTTTGTGTGCCGCCGGTGTCTTGGATATTGAAGGTTTGAAACAACGGGTTTTCAGAGAGTTTTTCGGCCGTTAGTAAATCGGTGATTTGATTGGACTCACAACCTAGGCCCACCATCAGCACACCACAAAAATTTGCATGGCGTGTGTAGCCTGACAAGGTGCGGCGTAAGACGTCGATACCCTCTCCGGTACTGCCCATGCCGCAGCCGCTGCTAATCGTCAGCGCAACCACTCCGTCGACATTCGGAAACGCCGCCAGGGCTTCAGGATGCGTGTCGCGATCAAAGTGGCTGGCAATCGCGCGCGCTGCGGTGGCTGAGCAATTGACGCTGGTCAAAATACCTAGATAGTTTCGGGTGGCGACACGGCCATCGGCGCGCACGATGCCTTTAAAGGTGCGTGGCGTGGCGACATATTGGGTGGGTTTGGCGTCGACGCCAATCGCGTAGTTACGGCTAAAGGCACCTCCCTCAGCTCCGATGCTCAGGTTGTGTACATGAACATGCGAGCCCGGTTCAATGTCTGCACTGGCAAAACCAATAATTTGGTTATAGCGACGAACCGGTTCGCCCTGTTTAATTGTTTTTGTCGCAACTTTGTGTCCAGGCGGCACCAGTCCACGAATCGTGACATTTTCAGAGGCAAGCTTGGTACCTGAAATGAGTTGGTGACGTGCAATGACGACATCATCTTGAGGGTGAAGACGAATAACGGGTTCCATGAATTTTCCTGTTTTTTGGTATTCTTGCTTTGGGCAGATTATCGAGTGCCTTTGGTCACAATGTAGTCGGGCTTGCCCGTGCGCGCAAAGGTAATGATGTTCTGTGCGGCCTTGCTACGCAGCTCGACTTCCGCCTCTTGCGAGAAGAAGGCTGCGTGCGGTGTCAAGATGGTGCGTGGGTGTCTCACGAGTGGATGATCGCCCGGTGGCTCTTGGGGCAAGACGTCAAGCGCCAACCCACCCAGTTGGCCCGAGTTCAGTGCGGCCAAGGCATCGTCGACATTGACTAAGCCACCACGCGCCGTGTTCACCACGTAGCTGCCTGGTTTCATCAGATTCAACACCTTACTGTTGACGATGTTGCGCGTCTCATCATTGAGGGGCGTGTGCACTGAAATAATATCCGCAGTGGCAAACAGTTCGGTCATGTCTACGCGTTCGACGTAGGGCGGAAAGTCATACGCCATGATGTGCGGGTCGCAGGCAATTACCTTGCCATAAGTCTCGCGCGCGAGGTGGGCAAAGCGGCGACCGATGCGTCCCATACCAAGCACACCTACCGTCATATTGGAGGGGCGTTTGAGCACGCCAGGGGTGAGATAATGCCATTTGCCTGCGCGCACATCGCGGTCATAAAAGGACAGGTGTCGGGTTAAGTTCAAGGCCATCGCAAACGCGTGACTGGCCACCTCATGCACGCCATAATCAGGCGAGTTGCCGACCCAAACGCCGCAGGCTTGAGCGTCATCGGTATTGATGGTGTCAAAGCCGGCGCCATAGCGACTGACGATTTTTAAACCAGGAAGTGCTTCGAAGACTTTGCGATTGGCGGGGGCGTATTGAAGCAAAAATGCGTCAACGTCTTTACCCGCTGCAATGACTTCGTCTTCGGTTTTGCATTGGGCGGTGATGACCTGTAACCCAGCCTGGCGAAACAAACCGAGTTCGAGTTCTACGTTCGGAAAGTCGAAATCCGTAATTAATACTTTCATGAAGAGGGCTGCCCTTGGCTGACTGCGCGCCGCGCGGTTTGAGTACGTGCAGCGACAGTTTGTTTGACTTGTGAGGGGAAAGGATATTATGGTTAAACTTCAAGAGCAATTGGTCTGACCAATTATTTCAGTCAAAGACGGGAAAACCCCTAAACATTCGAGGCGAGCAAACATGTCAAAACCGGCCCAATACGACTTTTCTGGCAAGCATGCGGTGATTACAGGCGGGGCGGCCGGGATCGGCGAGGCTTGCGCGGCGCGACTGATCGGTGGCGGTGCAACGGTCACAATTTGGGATCGCGATGCAAAAAGTTTGAAAGAGGCTCAGTCGCGCTTAGGTGCTTCGGTGCACGGGGTGCAAGTCGATGTGTCCGATGAACACTCTGTGGCTCAGGCTGTTAAGGCGACTTTGGCGTTTGGGGCTTCGATCGATATTCTGGTCAATAGCGCGGGCATCACAGGCCCAAATGTGACGGTGATTGACTACCCCGTCGACGAATGGAATCGCGTGTTTGACATCAATGTACGCGGTACCTTTTTAACCTGTCGTGCGATTGCACCACTCATGAAGCTGGCCAACGGTGGCAAGGGCTATGGCCGCATTGTGAATATCGCCTCGGTGGCGGGTAAAGAGGGTAACCCCAACGCTTCGGCCTATAGCGCGTCCAAAGCTGCTGTCATGGGTTTGACTAAATCCTTAGGTAAAGAGCTTGCTCATACTGAGATTAAAGTGAACTGCATTACGCCGGCGGCAGTGAAAACTGGCATGTTCGCGCAGATGACTCAGCAGCATATTGATTTTATGCTGTCCAAGATCCCCATGAATCGTTTTGGTGAAGTGCAAGAAATCGCCAACCTCGTGGCATGGTTGTCGTCTGACGAAGTGAGTTTTTCAACTGGCGCCGTCTTTGATATTTCGGGTGGTCGTGCAACGTATTAATTTTAGGAAGAGATTTTCATGACTCAAGCCAGTGCAACACGTGCCGCGTATTCAAGTGTCGAACTCGTGCAGTGGGCTAAGCACCTGCTCGTTGCTGCGGGGCTTGATTCCCACATGTCACTGGTCGTTGCGCAAACGCTTGTTGAGGGAGATTTGCTTGGACACGATACGCATGGCTTAGCCCTCTTGCCGGGCTACCTCAAAGATGTTGAAGGCGGTGGCATGACCCGAGAAGGCGATTACCGGGTAGTGAGCGCCAAGCCTGCTGCGCAATTGTGGGATGGCATGCGCTTGCCCGGCCCTTGGTTGATCGAACGCGGGCTCGATGTGTTGATTCCGGCTGCGCGTGAGATGGGTGTGGCCTCTCTTGCGATCAAGCGTAGCCACCATATTGCCTGCTTGGCAGTGTATTTGATGCGTGCGGCACGTGAAGGGTTTTTGATGGTGCTGGCGAGCTCAGACCCCAACGTGGCAAGTGTTGCGCCCTATGGCGGCACGCGTGCAGTCTTCACGCCTAACCCGATTGCCATGGGTTTCCCGTGTTCACGCGGCGATGTGTTGATTGATATTTCAGCCTCGATCACGACCAACGGCATGAGCAACCGCAAAGCCGCCGCTGGCGAGAAATTTGCTGAAGAGTGGTTGTTAGATGCGCAAGGCTTACCCACCAATGACCCAACTGTGTTTAATCAAAAACCGCCTGGCACAATTTTGCCGATTGGTGGGCTGTCGTATGGGCACAAAGGCTTTGGCCTGGGGTTGATGGTTGAAGCGCTGACGGGTGGTTTGTCTGGCTTTGGCCGTTCTGATCCGAAAGAAGGGTGGGGGGCGACGATCAACATCACTTTGTATGATCCTGACGCCTTTGGCGGGAAAAAAGACTTTTTAAGGCAGATGGATCAGTTGGCTGACTCTTGCTTAGAGAACCCACCGCGCCCCGGAGTCTCGAAGGTACGTTTACCTGGCCATGCGGGCTTAGCCGCGCGCACTGAGCAACTGAAATCTGGCGTGCGGCTCCATCCAACACTTTTACCCGGCTTGGCGCCGTTTGCCCAACGATTTGGCATCGCTGCGCCAGCGCCGCTTAACGTTTGACCACGCCACCCGCTTTGCGGTTTGAGTGCGTGCTAAGTTTAGGCTTGCTGGTCTTTGAGGCAGCTTGACTCGCTTTTAGGCACGAACCTGTGACCGAATCATGCGTGGCCGCTAAGCGCGTTGAGGTAGGCCCTGTGCTGGCTTGCTGAGGTTCTGCATTTTTCAGCCAGCTCACTGAAAACCGTTTGTAGGCGCGCTCCATATGGTGGCGCATGGCAGCGCGAGCGCGTTCAGGATCCTGAGCCTTGACCGCGCGAAGCACTGCGCGATGCTCTTTAATGGCTTGATCCCAAGTCGTTTGAGTATCAAAGTAATTGGCCAGTCTTGAAAACAACACCCCCATGCGCGCGTCAAACAGTTGTTCAACCAAACTGGCCAACACCTGATTGCCCGTGGCGCGCGCCAGTACCGTATGAAATTCGCGATCCGCAACCAGTGGGTTCTTTTGCTGGGCAGATTGAGCACGCATGTCTTGCAACCGCTGCTCGAGTTCGAGCAGTTGGGCATCAGTTCGATGAACGGCGGCCTGCGCGGCGATTTCAGCCTCGATTAACGCGCGGGCCTGTATTAACTCGAAGGGCGCAAATTCTTTCACTGTTGCGTGCTGTTTGCGCGGGTTGGGTTTGCAAACATATACGCCCGAGCCCATCTTGATTTGTACGAAACCCATCACCTCAAGTGCGATTAATGCTTCGCGTACTGAGGGGCGCGACACGCCGAATTGTTCGGCCAAGTCGCGTTCTGACGGCAAACGAGAATTCACGGCAAACTCGCCTGCTTTGATCAGTTGTAAAACTTGATCGGCAATTTGCTGATAGACGCGACGATTATCGGGGGCATGGGTAATCATGATTTCATTTTTGCACGAAAACTGCTAAATTGGTCAAGCCAATTTGGCATGATCATTAGGGATAGTGAGTATGCGTCTGCAAGGAAAAACAATTCTGGTTACGGCTGCTGGGCAAGGCATTGGCCGTGCCTGTGCGCTTGCCATGGCGCGTGAAGGCGCGACTGTTTGGGCGACTGATCTTAAACAAGACCTGCTCAATGCTTACGCGGGCGTACCTAACATCAAGACCCACATCCTTGATGTTTTAAAAACGGTCGAGGTCGATGCCTTTGCTAAAAAAATCGGCAAGATTGATGTCTTGTTCAATTGTGCGGGCTTCGTGCATCAAGGCGACATCATGCAAGTCAGTGATGCCGACTGGGATTTCAGTATGGATTTGAACGTCAAATCTATGTACCGAACAATTCGTGCGTTTTTGCCTGGCATGCTTGAACAAGGCAAGGGCAGTGTGATCAACATGGCCTCTGCGGCCTCGAATATTAAAGGCGCGCCCAATCGTGTGATCTATGGTGCCTCAAAGGCCGCTGTGATTGGTTTGACGCGCGCTCTGGCGGCTGATTACGTGGCGCGCGGCGTGCGGTTTAATGCAATTTGTCCAGGCACCATCGAGTCGCCTTCGCTAGGCGAGCGTATTCAGGCAGTCTCTAGTCAAACCGGTAAGTCGGTGACCGAAGTGCGCGACATGTTCGTGGCGCGTCAACCGATTGGTCGCATCGGCAAGCCTGAAGAAATCGCTCACTTGGCGGTGTATCTAGCGTCTGATGAGTCATCTTTCACAACCGGTACATCGCAGATTATTGATGGTGGTTGGTCGCTGTAACGCACGCGTCGCAAAGGATTTTTGGTTCTGACTTAAATTTTTCATTTTTTCACACGAAGGAAACCGCATGAAACTCGTACGCTATGGTGCCAAGGGTAAAGAAAAACCAGGTTTGATCGATAAAGAAGGCAAACTGCGTGACTTGTCAGGCGTCATTGCCGACATCACCAATGATCAGTTATCGTCTGCAGCGTTAAAAAAACTCGCTAAGATCAAGACCGATACCTTGCCTTTGGTGAAAGGCAAGCCACGTTTCGGTGTGCCGATTGCCAACATGGGTAAGTTTTTAGCGATTGGTTTGAACTATTCAGATCACGCTGCTGAAGCTGGTATGCCCATCCCTAAAGAGCCCATCATGTTTTACAAGGCGGATACCAGCCTGACGGGCCCCAATGACAACGTCATGTTGCCTAAGGGCTCAAAAAAATCTGACTGGGAAGTTGAACTCGGTATCGTGATCGGCAAAAAAGCCCGTTATGTCAGCAAAAAAGAGGCACTCAAGCACGTCGCCGGCTATTGCGTGATCAATGACGTGTCAGAGCGTGAATACCAGATCGAACGTGGCGGTACGTGGGACAAGGGCAAAGGTTGCGATACTTTCGGCCCAGTTGGCCCCTGGTTGGTCACGACCGACGAAATCAAAGATCCACAAAAATTAGATATGTGGCTTGATTTGAACGGCAAGCGTTTTCAAACCGGCAACACCAAGACCATGATTTTTGATGCGGCCACCATCATCAGCTACGTCAGTGAATTTACGACACTGATGCCAGGTGACATCATTACAACTGGTACGCCTCCAGGTGTTGGGATGGGCGTTAAACCCAAGCCACGCTTCCTGAAAGCAGGCGATGTGATGACACTAGGCATTGAAGGTCTGGGCCAGCAATCACAGAAAGTTGTGCCGTTTAAAAAGTAAATCACGACTTGCAGTCAATATCTTCCGTTGTTGTAAACGCCCCCCACCGCGCAAGCTTAGACTCGATGATCGGTGCGGGGATGAAGGTCAAACACACGATCACTCAGGAGTCTTGAATGGCGAAGTCAGAGAAAAGTAAAAAACCGGCGGCACCAAGTCGTTCAAGTCAGTGGTTTTCGCGTAATGATATTTACGGGTTCATCTACCGTAGCTGGACAAAAAATCGTGGCATTCCGCACGACCAGTTCGATGGGAGACCCGTGATTGGCATTTGTAATACCTGGTCTGAGCTGACACCTTGTAACTCGCACTTTAGGTTGCTGGCAGATCAGGTGCGCCAAGGTGTGCTTGAGGCAGGTGGGTTTCCGCTTGAGTTTCCAGTGACGTCGATTGGCGAAACGCTGGTGCGCCCGACGGCGATGTTGTTGCGCAACCTTGCCAGTATGGATGTTGAAGAAACTATTCGAGCCAATCCGCTCGATGGCGTGGTACTGCTGTTTGGCTGCGATAAAACCACCCCCTCGCTCTTGATGGGTGCTGCGAGCGTCAATATCCCGACGATTGGTGTTTCGGGTGGGCCGATGCTCACCGGTAAGTATCGGGGCAAAGATATTGGCTCGGGTACCAACACTTGGTCAATGTCTGAAGACGTGCGTGCCGGCAAGATGACGCTCGACGAGTTTCATGAGGCCGAATCCTGCATGCATCGCTCGCACGGGCATTGCATGGTGATGGGCACAGCATCAACGATGGCCAGCATGGTTGAGTCCTTAGGTGTGGCGCTGCCTGGCAATGCGGCATACCCCGCTGTTGACGCCCGCCGCAATGTATTAGCGCGTGAGTCTGGCCGACGCATTGTGCAAATGGTCAAAGACAATCTGACACTCGATAAAATTTTAACGCGTCAGGCGTTTGAAAATGCGATTCGTACCAATGCCGCGATTGGGGGTTCAACCAACGCGGTGATTCACCTGATCGCAATCGCCCGACGGATTGGCGTCAAGCTTGATATCGATGATTGGGATAAGTTTGGCCGTGATGTTCACACGCTGTTGAACTTGATGCCAAGTGGCAAATACTTGATGGAAGACTTCTGCTACGCTGGTGGTTTGCCTGTGGTGTTACGCACTCTGGGCGAGCAAGGCTTGTTGAATAAAAAAGCGTTAACCGTAAATGGCAATTCGCTTTGGGATAACGTGAAGAAAGCGGAATGCTACAACCGGGACGTCATCACAACGTTTGAAAAACCTTTTAAAAAGAATACAGGTATCGCGGTGTTGCGTGGCAATTTATGCCCAGATGGCGCGATTATTAAGCCCTCAGCTGCCACTAAAAAATTACTCAAGCATCGCGGTCGTGCGGTGGTGTTTGAAAATATCGAAGATTTTCACAAGCGCATCGATAGCCCTAAATTGGATATCGATGAAACCTGCATCATGGTTCTAAAAAATTGCGGTCCGAAAGGCTATCCGGGCATGGCAGAGGTGGGCAATATGCCATTACCACCCAAGATTCTTAAAAAGGGCATCACCGACATGATCCGCATCTCAGATGCGCGCATGAGCGGCACAGCCTATGGCACGGTGATTTTGCACGTTGCACCAGAAGCGGCAGCCGGTGGGCCCTTAGCCTTGGTTGAAAACGGCGACATGATTGAACTGGATGTCGCTAAACGTCGCTTGCATTTAGATGTGAGTGACGAGATCTTGGCGGCGCGCAAAGAAAAATGGAAAGCCCCCGAACCACCAATGAATCGCGGCTATTACAAGTTGTATGTGGATCATGTGAACCAAGCCAACGACGGCGTTGACTTGGATTTCTTGGTCGGCAACAGCGGCAGTGCCGTGCCGCGCGACAACCACTAAAACTTAGCGCGTAGTGCCGCCGCGCATAGTTCGGCGGCGGTGTTGGCTTCGTCGATGATGCGCCCCATAGTGATAAAGCCATGGATCTGGCGCTCGAAACAGACGTATTGAGTGGGTACGCCTGCCATCGTTAACTTATCGGCGTAATCCGCCCCTTCGTCGCGTAGCGGATCAAAACCCGCGGTCATGACGAAGGCAGGCGCTAAACCAGTGTGGTCTTTGGCCAGCATCGGCGCACCGCGCCAATCATTGCGCATCCATTTTTCAGGCATGTAAGCGCCGTAGTAATAAGCCATTGATTCTCTGGTCAGCATATAGCCTTGGCCATTGGTGCGCATCGATTCACGCTCAGAACTCGGGTCAGTGACGGGGTAAATCAATAATTGCAAGACGGGCTTAAAGCTGTTGTCTGCTTTGAGTGACAGTGCGACGACCGCAGCTAAATGACCGCCGGCACTGTCACCGCCAACGGCGATACGCTCAGGGTCAATCTTAAGTGCAGCGGCGTTGGCATGCACCCACTTGGTGGCTGCCACACAGTCGTCAGACGCTGCAGGAAACACATTTTCAGGCGCGAGGCGATAGTTGACTGAAAACACTGCGCAGTGGGCCAAATTTGAAAGCGTACGGCACAGCACATCATGTGTGTCGATATCGCCAATCACATGGCCACCACCATGGTAATAAACAAGTGCTGGCAGTACCGCTGAGGGGACACTGCCTTTGGGGCGATAGCCGCGCACGGTAATCTTGCCAGCGGGGCCTGGGATGTCGGTGTCAACGCTTGAGGCGACTTCAGGTGCCTCGGGTTGGCTAAAAAAACGCCGCTGTACGTAGGCTTCGCGTGCCTGCGTTGCGGTGAGCGTGTGCACGGGCGGAATCCCTTTCTCGATCATTAAATCAATCAAGGCTTTGGCTTGTGGATCTAGCATGATGTGTCTCGTCCTTTTTTGTATTAGCGGATTTCGATTTCAATGAAAGCAACTTCGTGGGTACTGGCGTTGATCACATTGTGATTGACCCCCGCGCCACGGGTATACGATTTACCAGCGATTAACGGAAACTCTTTCAAACCCTCTGGCGTTTCAAGGTGCAAAAGCCCAGTGATGGTCGGCACCACGACATAGTCGTGGCCATGGGTATGCCAGCCTGTTTCGGCGCCGGGCGCAAAGCGCCATTCAGTCACGATGACACGATCGTTGTCGATTTGCGTGGTAGGGACTGCTTGTGGACGCGTGATCATGTTGAGACTCAAGAAGTTTGTTGATAGAAGGCTATTGAACGTGATTTAAGCATAGCGTACTTGTGACGTGTTTTGCAGCTGAGGGCGTATTTCTTCACAGCCTCTCCGACCTGAAGGCCGAGGCTTTCGGTGCAAGTCGGTACACGTTTCACACGTTAACGCTTAGCCCCTAGCACACGACCCAGCGCGACAACCGCAAACACCGCGATGGCAAAAGTCCAGGTTACCCAGTCGACGAACTCGCCTAAAAGCCAAGCTGAGGCGATGATCGTTATGAATGGTTGAAGTAGTTGCGCTTGACCGACCCGCGCGATTCCTCATAGCGACAAACCTTTGAACCAAGGCAAAAACGCTAAGTATTGGCTAAACAGGGCAACATACAAAAAACCAATCCACGCTGTGTTCGTGGCTTGCCAAGTGCTGGGCGCAAACCAGATTGCGGGCCAAACTAAAAAGGGTGTGGCAAGCACTAACGTCCACGAGATCACTTGTAGGCCACCCAACGATCTTGCTAAATAGCCCCCGGCTGCGTATGAGATCGATCCAGTTAGTACGGCGAGCAGTAACGAGAGATCGGCCCAATGCAAACTACCATTCCCGCGCATCAGTGAAAAGACAATCACTAAGGTGCTGCCCAGCGCGGCCATCAGCCAAAATCCGAGTGAGGGGCGTTCTTTAAAGAGCCATGCGGCACAGGCCGCAACGGTTAAGGGCATGATGCCCAGCATGACGCCGCCATGCGAGGCGTCAACCCGTTGCATGGCTAAAGCCGTAAACACCGGAAAGCCAATCGCGACACCCATCACGACCAGCAACAGATATTTGAATTCGTGCAGTGTTGGACGGCGATGTTTACCTGCAACAAGATAAATGACAGCCAACACGGTCGCGAGCAGTGCGCGACCCGTGGCGATAAAAATAGGATGAAAAGATTCGAGCGCCATACGTGTTGCGGGCAGCGTCAATCCAAATAAAGTGACGCCGATCAGCCCTAACAACATGCCTTTGTTCTCAAGCTTCAAATCGTACGCCTCTAAATTGACGAGAAGGTTCGTAGACCCTCAGACATGCAACCCCGAGCGCAAGTTCGGGGTTGAAGCCTACATCGCGTTATACACAGGCCCTTCACCACCTTGCGGTGTGACCCAAACGATATTTTGTGTCGGGTCTTTGATGTCACACGTTTTGCAATGTACGCAGTTTTGGGCGTTGATTTGCAGTCGATCGCTGCCATTGTCGTCTTTGACATACTCGTAGACGCCAGCAGGGCAATAGCGCGCCTCAGGGCCACCGTACTTAGCCAAGTTAATACTGACCGGTACCGAGGCATCTTTCAGTGTTAAGTGAATCGGCTGATTTTCTTCGTGATTCGTATTTGAAATAAACACCGAGCTCAAGCGATCAAAGGTTAAGACGCCATCAGGCTTTGGATATTCAATTTTTGGGCACTGGTCAGCGGGTTGCAGGCAAGCGTGATCGGCCTTGGTGCGGTGGATCGTCCAGGGGATGTTGCCCTTCAACACAAATTGCTCGATACCCGTCATCAAGGTGCCAACGGTGCGGCCTTTTTTGAACCACTGTTTGAAGTTGCGCGCTTTGTTCAGCTCAGTGTGTAACCATGAGGCTTCAAACGCAGCAGGGTAGGCCGGTAACTCGTCGGCGCTGCGCTCGGCAACCAAAGCGTCAAAGGCTGCGTCGGCTGCCATCATGCCCGACTTGATTGCAGCATGACTGCCCTTGATGCGCGAGGCGTTCAAGAAACCCGCCTCACAGCCCACCAAGGCGCCTCCTGGGAATACCAATTTAGGTAACGACAGCAAGCCACCTGCGGTGATGGCACGTGCGCCGTACGCAATGCGCTTGCCACCTTCAAAGGTGCCACGAATAGAAGGGTGCGTTTTGTAACGTTGAAACTCTTCAAATGGTGAAATCCAAGGGTTGGCGTAATCCAGACCAACCACCATGCCGACCGCCACGAGATTGTCGTTCAGGTGATACAAAAACGAGCCGCCATAGGTGTCTGAGTCAAGCGGCCAACCTGCGGTATGCACCACCACACCGGGGCGTGATTTGGCGGGCGCGACCTCCCAGAGCTCTTTAATCCCAATGCCATAGCTTTGTGGATCGCGGCCTTGATCAAGTTTGAATTTGCTGATGAGTTCGCGGCCCAATTGGCCACGTGCGCCCTCAGCAAAAATCGTATATTTCGCCAACAGCTCCATGCCTTGCTGGTACTGATCGGTAGGTTGGCCATCACGCCCAACACCCATGTCGCCCGTGGCCACGCCACGCACCGCGCCTTGCTCGTTGTACAGAATCTCTGCCGCAGCAAAGCCCGGAAATATTTCAACACCTAGCGCCTCGGCTTGTTCGCCCAGCCAGCGTGCAACTTTACCTAAGCTGACGATGTAGTTGCCATGATTTTGAAAGCACTCGGGCAGCAGCCACTCGGGGGTTTTGCGTGCACCCGTTTCGCTTAAAAACAAAAACTCGTCTTCTTTGACCGGGGTGTCAAGTGGCGCACCCATGTTTTTCCAGTCAGGAAACAACTCGGTCATTGCCTGCGGATCCATGACAGCACCCGACAAAATGTGTGCACCAATTTCGCTGCCTTTTTCAAGCACGCAAACCGAAATGTCATGGCTGCGCTCTGCGGCGAGTTGCTTGAGGCGAATCGCCGTGGCTAACCCGCCCGGACCTCCACCTACCACGACAACGTCGTATTCCATCGATTCGCGTGCTGACATAAGAGTCTCCCTGCTTCAAAGGTATGATGTTTATTTGCTGTAGCGATTGTATTGCACAGGGGCGCACGGTGTCGTGGCGCGGGCCTTGCAAACTCGTGAACAGCGCCTTTTGCAATGCATGGCATGATTTTTGGAGAAGTGTGTGGCAGGCTCTGAACCCCAAACCCTGATGGTGGGCGATATTTACGATTTAGATATCCCGATGCGCTGGTCTGATGCTGACGCCTTGGCACATCTGAATAATTGCAATTATTTCCGCTATATGGAAGAAGGGCGTTTAAAGATGTTCTACGAGGGCCAGGCGCCCCAGTCAACGCGCTACGGACCTGTGGTGGTGCACTGCTCGTGTGATTTTAAAAAAGCGATTACCTACCCGGCAACCGTACGAGTCAGCCACCGCGTCGTGAGTATTGGCCGCTCAAGCCTTGAGCAGACGGTTGATATTTCGGTGGTCTACCCCGACCGCCTTGAGTTGTGCGCGCAAGGTAAGTCGGTGATGGTCTGGATGGATTTTGAACTCAATAAATCGCATCCTTGGCCCGCCGAGGTATTGCAAGCTTTGGCAAAGCCGATAAATCGTCGATAATCTGGTCAACAAGTGCATACTCAGGAGTCTGTTGAATGAATAAACTCTATCCCAGTGCCACCGAGGCACTGAAAGATATCCTTAAAGACGGGCAAACGCTCGGCGTGGGTGGTTTCGGCCTATGTGGTATCCCCGAGGCCCTGATCGCTGCGGTGCGCGACCTAGGTGTACAAAATCTCACCTGCATCAGTAACAATGCCGGCGTCGATGGTTTTGGCTTGGGCATGTTGCTGCAAACCCGTCAGGTTAAAAAGATGATCGCCTCGTATGTGGGCGAAAACAAAGAGTTTGAGCGCCAATTTTTGGCCGGCGAACTTGAGCTTGAGTTCACCCCTCAAGGTACGTTGGCCGAACGCTTGCGCGCCGGCGGCGCTGGCATACCGGCCTTCTTTACCCGTACCGGTGTAGGCACCGTGGTGGCAGATGGCAAAGAAATCCGTGAGTTCGATGGTGAAAAGTACGTCATGGAGCGCGCCTTAGTGCCCGAGATCTCTTTGGTCAAAGCCTACATCGCTGATCGAAGCGGTAATTTGATTTTTCATAAAACCGCGCGCAACTTTAATCCGCCGGTGGCACAGGCAGGCAAACTCACCGTTGTTGAGGTTGAAAAAGTCGTTGAGTTGGGTGAACTCGAGCCTGAACAAATTCATCTGCCCGGCATTTACGTGCATCGCATTGTGGTCAATGCGACCCCTGAAAAACGCATCGAACAACGCACCGTTCGCGCGGCGAACTAAGGAGCAATCAACATGGCATGGACTCGTGACGAAATGGCCGCACGCGCGGCACGTGAATTACAAGATGGTTTTTATGTGAATCTGGGCATTGGTTTGCCTACCTTGGTGGCAAACCATGTCCCTAAGGGGATTGAGGTGTGGTTGCAGTCAGAAAATGGCTTGCTCGGCATTGGGCCGTTTCCGCTTGAAAGCGAAGTCGACGCTGACATGATTAATGCCGGTAAGCAAACGGTCACGACCATTCCTGGTTCGTCGATTTTTTCGTCGGCAGATTCGTTTGCCATGATTCGCGGCGGCAAAATTAATTTGGCCATTCTGGGTGCCATGCAGGTGTCCGAAACCGGTGACCTTGCAAACTGGATGATCCCAGGCAAGATGGTGAAGGGGATGGGCGGGGCAATGGACTTAGTCGCGGGTGTTGGTCGCGTCATTGTTTTAATGGAGCATGTGGCCCGCAAAAAAGATGGCACGGTCGACATGAAACTGTTGCCCAAGTGCAATTTGCCCTTAACAGGCGTGGGGGTGATTGATATGGTCATCACCGATATGGGCGTGTTTGAAATCACGCCAAACGGCCTCAAGTTGCTTGAGCTGGCGCCTGGAGTGACTGTAGCTGAAGTTCAAGAGCACACGGCTGCTAAACTTGACGTTTCACTGGTTGCTTAAGCCTGCTGGTTCGCGTAAATCCGCCAAGGTTGACTGACAAAATCTGGCGGGTTTATGCTCTCCGAGTTGCGGTACAACGCAACGCCTGCCTCGAAGTCTTGCGACCGCGCTTGCGCGGTCTGTTTTTGTAATCAGACACACTATCGCGTCGCTCACTTTTGTCATCACAAGGATGTTGGGATGGAATTCTTCAGCTGGCTGTTAGATTTATTGCTGCACATTGATAAAACAATGTTGCAGTTTATTGAGGCGCACGGCGTATGGATTTATGTCTTGCTTGTGGGGATTATTTTTGCCGAAACAGGCTTAGTGTTTATGCCCTTTTTGCCTGGTGATTCTTTGTTGTTTGTTGCGGGCGCTATTTGTGCGATGGGCAAGATGGATCTTTATCTGTTGATGGCCCTGTTGACCACGGCGGCGATCGTGGGCGATGCGGTGAACTATTCGGTCGGCCGTTGGTTTGGTGCAGCGTTGATCGCCCGCACCAGCTTGGTCAACGCTAAGCACATGGCTTACACACAAGGCTTTTACGATCGTTACGGTGGTCAAACTATCATCATTGCGCGCTTTATCCCGCTCGCGCGCACCATGGCGCCCTTTGTGGCGGGCTTTGCGCGCTTTGATCCCAAGCGTTTCTTGTTTTACAACGTCATCGGCGGTGTGGTGTGGGTGGTATCGCTGACAGTTGCAGGCTACTGGTTTGGCAATCTGCCTTTCGTGCGTGACAACCTGACACTGGTGATTTTGTTCATTATTTTCTTGTCGATTTTGCCCGGCATCATTGCGGTACTCAAGGCTAAGTTTGCTCGCCCTTCCAAATGACCATCAGGGCCTCGGACTCTTCTCTGTTTAGTAGTCTGTTGGTCTTGAGTATTTTGACTTGCCCTTCCAAATGACAACATCCGCCTCGACTCCGAGTTCCTCTGATTCTCTAGCGGCGCTGCGTGCTGCCATGCACGCGGCCAACGTGCAGGCTTGCTTGGTGCCTTCAGCCGACCCTCACTTGTCTGAATATTTGCCAGACTACTGGCAACTGCGCCCTTGGTTGACTGGGTTTAGCGGTTCGGTGGGCACGGTTGTGGTGACGCAGGATTTTGCTGGCCTTTGGGTGGATAGCCGGTATTGGGTGCAAGCCGAGGCCGAGCTCGCAGGTACCGACGTCAGCCTCATGAAAATCGGTGTAGCGACCGACCCTGCCCACACCAACTGGTTGGCCGAACAACTCGCTGAGGGTGCGACGGTGGCGGTTGATGGACGCGCCTTGGGTTTGGCTGCGCGCGAGGCATTACTCGCGTTACTCAAGCCTCGTGGCATCGCGCTAAAACTCGATCTTGATTTGCCTGGGCAATGTTGGCCTGAACGCCCTCCATTGCCCACCGCAGCGGTGCGCGACTTGCCTGTAGAGATTGCAGGTGCCTCGCGACAAGACAAGCTAGCGCGCGTGCGCGAGGCCATGCTTGAACAAGGTGCTCAGTGGCATTTGATATCCACGCTGGATGACGTGGCGTGGCTGTTGAATTTACGAGGCAGTGATGTCTCGTTCAATCCGGTATTTCTGTCGCATGTCTTAATCGGCTTGACCGACGCGCAGTTATTTGTGTTGCCCGGCAAGGTAGACGCTGCCCTCATCAGCAAACTTGCCGAAGCTCAGGTTTATGTGCGGCCTTATGACATGGTGGCGCAGGTGTTGGCCGAGCTGCCCGAGCGAGACACGCTGCTGTTCGACCCTGCGCGCACCACCTGCGCGCTGATCGATCGCTTGCGCACGCGCACTGTGCGTAACATGAACCCCAGCACCTTTTTTAAATCTCAAAAAACAGCCTTCGAACTGAATCATGTACGTCGCGTCATGGAGCAAGATGGCGCAGCCTTGTGTTCGTTTTTTGCCTGGCTCGAACAGGCCATCGCCTGCAGCGACGCCACACCGCTCAACGAGTTGATGATCGACGAGCGGCTGCTTGCGTTGCGCGCTGAGCAACCAGGCTTTGTCTCACGCAGCTTTGGCACGATCTCAGCGTTTAATGCCAACGGTGCGATGCCTCATTACCGTCCCACGCAAGCCTCGCATGCACAAATCAAAGGCGATGGTTTGTTACTGATCGATTCGGGGGCGCAGTATCTGGGTGGGACCACCGACATTACTCGCGTGGTACCGGTTGGCACGCCGACTGAGCCACAAAAAGACGATTACACGGCCGTGCTCAAAGCGATGATCGCCTTGTCGCGGTTAAAGTTTCCGCGCGGTGTTGCCTCCCCAATGCTCGATGCTGTCGCACGCGCGCCCTTGTGGGATCGTTTGGCCGAATACGGCCACGGTACGGGTCACGGGGTGGGGTATTACCTGAATGTGCACGAAGGCCCGCAGGTGATCTCATATCGTGCCGCGCCGGCTCCGCACACTGCCATGCAACCGGGCATGATTACCTCGAACGAGCCCGGGCTATATCGGCCGGGTCGTTGGGGCATACGGATCGAAAATCTGGTTTGTAATCAAAGCGCCGGCGAATCTGAATTTGGCGAGTTTCTCGAGTTCGAGACCCTGACACTGTGCCCGATTGACATGACTTGTATCCAGGTCAGCCAACTTCGCGATGACGAAATCGCATGGTTGAACGCCTACCACCAAGAGGTCTGCAGACGCTTGGCGCCCCGTTTGAGTGGTGAAGGTTTGGCTTGGTTGTTGCAGCGCACACGGCCGCTTACCCGTTAAGTCGGTCATCCGGTTGGCGGCGATTTACGTCGATGTCCAGACGTAGTTCCCGCAAAGGTCACGCGTGCGGCTATAATTCAAATTTCCTGCATACGCCGCACGTTTGGGCGTTCATGACATGACCAAATTTGTCTTTGTTACCGGTGGTGTGGTGTCCTCGTTAGGTAAGGGCATCGCCGCCGCGTCTTTGGCTGCCTTGCTTGAATCGCGCGGCCTCAAAGTCACCATGCTCAAGCTCGACCCCTACATCAATGTTGATCCAGGCACCATGAGCCCGTTTCAACACGGTGAGGTCTTCGTCACCGAAGATGGCGCTGAAACTGATCTTGATCTGGGCCACTACGAGCGCTTTATCTCGTCAAAAATGCGCAAGGCCAATAATTTCACGACAGGTCAAATTTATGAGTCTGTCTTGCGCAAAGAGCGCAAGGGTGAATATTTAGGCAAAACCGTTCAGGTGATTCCGCACATCACTAACGAAATCCAAGATTTCATCGCCCGTGGTGCTGAGCAATCGTGGGCAGGTCAAACCGATGTCGCCATCGTTGAGATCGGTGGCACGGTAGGCGATATTGAGTCGTTACCCTTTCTTGAAGCCGTGCGGCAAATGAGTTTGCGCATGGGGCGCAATAGCGCCGCGTTCATTCATTTGACCCTTGTGCCGTTTATCGCTTCAGCCGGCGAACTCAAAACCAAACCCACGCAGCACTCGGTTCAAAAGTTACGCGAAATCGGCATTATTCCTCATGCCTTGCTTTGCCGCGCCGATCGTCCGATTCCTGACGAAGAACGCGCAAAAATTTCGCTGTTCTCCAATGTGCCCCTCGATGCCGTGATCTCGGTGTGGGATGCTGACTCAATTTATAAAATCCCAAGCATGCTGCACAAGCAAGGTCTCGACAACCTTATTTGTGAAGTGCTGGCAATTAACCCGCCACAGGCAGATCTATCGGTCTGGGATAAGCTGGTGTACGGCCTTGAGCATCCCAAGCATCAGGTACGCGTCGCAATGGTAGGTAAATATGTTGATCTGACTGAGTCATACAAGTCGCTCAGCGAGGCCTTGATTCACGCTGGGATCCACACTGAGTCTCGGGTAATGGTCGACTACATTGATTCTGAAGCACTTGAGCAGAACGGTACCGATGTGCTCAAGCCTTTTGATGCGATTTTGGTGCCGGGTGGTTTTGGTAAGCGCGGCACCGAAGGCAAAATTCTGGCCATTCAATACGCACGTGAACATAACGTGCCGTATCTGGGGATCTGCCTGGGTATGCAGCTTGCAGTGATTGAATTTGCTCGTCACAAAGCTGGCTTGGCGCATGCCAACAGCACTGAGTTCGACCCCCAAACCGACCACCCCGTGGTGGCCTTGATTACTGAGTGGATTGATCGCGAAGGTCGCGCTGAAGTGCGCGATGAACAATCAGACTTGGGGGGCACCATGCGCAAAGGTGCGCAGCGTTGCCCGGTTAAAGCTGACACCCTTGCCAGCAGTATTTACGGGCTAGAGGTCAACGAGCGTCATCGCCATCGCTACGAAGTCAACAATCTGTACGTGCCTAAGCTTGAGCAGTCCGGTATGCTGATCAGCGCGCGCACACCCACCGAAGATCTCCCTGAGATCATGGAGATCCCCGGGCACCCTTGGTTTATCGGGGTGCAGTTTCATCCCGAGTTCACTTCAACGCCGCGCGACGGGCATCCATTGTTTACAAGCTATATCCGTGCTGCGTTAGTCAGTCAAAATAAGCGCAAGGGTGCGTGATGAAGCTCTGCGGTTTTGACATTGGGTTAACCCAGCCTTTTTTTCTGATTGCGGGGCCATGCGTGATCGAGTCGCGTCAAATGGCCTTCGATACTGCAGGTCGCCTGTGCGAAATCACGACCGCCTTGGGGGTCCCTTTCATCTACAAAAGTTCGTTTGATAAAGCCAACCGAAGCTCGGGGGCGTCGTACCGTGGGCCCGGCATGGATGAGGGCTTGCAAATTTTGTCAGACGTGCGTGCGCACTTTAAGGTGCCAGTGTTAACCGATGTGCATGATAAAGACCAGGTGACTCAAGTAGCGGCGGTGGTTGATGTGCTGCAGACCCCTGCGTTTTTATGTCGACAAACCGACTTTATCGAGGCTTGCGCAGCGAGCGGCAAGCCAGTCAATATTAAAAAAGGCCAGTTTTTAGCGCCCCACGATATGTTGCAGGTGGTCACCAAAGCACGCCTGGCCGCGCAAAAAGCCGGCGTCCCCGAAGATATTATGGTGTGCGAACGGGGGGTCTCGTTTGGCTATAACAATTTAGTGTCTGACATGCGTTCGCTCGCCATCATGCGTGAAACTCAATGCCCAGTCGTCTTCGATGCCACCCATTCGGTGCAGTTGCCCGGCGGGCAGGGCACGTCGTCAGGCGGGCAACGAGAATTCGTGCCTGTATTGGCGCGTGCGGCAGTGGCCGCGGGCGTCTCTGGCCTGTTCATGGAAACTCATCCTAATCCAGCGCAAGCGCTCTCTGATGGGCCCAACGCTGTGCCGCTTGACCAAATGAAAGACCTGCTTTCCACCCTGATTGATTTAGATCGGGTCGTGAAGCGACACGGCTTTCTTGAGTCGCGTTTTGTTTAATGTCATAAAAATTTTAATTATCCAGGAAACCTTGAAATGAGTGCAATCGTAGATATTATCGGACGCGAAATTCTCGACTCGCGTGGCAACCCTACTGTCGAATGCGATGTCTTGCTTGAGTCGGGTGCGATGGGTCGTGCCTCGGTGCCATCGGGCGCCTCGACCGGAAGCCGCGAGGCCATTGAACTGCGCGATGGTGATCAGTCACGCTATTTGGGTAAAGGGGTGTTGCGTGCCGTTGAAAACCTGAATACCGAAATCTCTGAGGCACTGATGGGCTTAGATGCTCAAGAGCAAACCTTTTTAGATCGCACGCTGATTGAACTTGACGGCACAGAAGGTAAGTCGCGCTTGGGTGCCAACGCAATTTTGGCCGCGAGTATGGCAGTCGCACGTGCTGCGGCAGACGAGTCTGGCTTGTCGTTGTACCGCTATTTTGGCGGCAGTGGCCCGATGAGTATGCCTGTGCCAATGATGAACGTGATCAACGGCGGTGCGCATGCCAACAATACCCTAGATATGCAAGAACTCATGATTTTGCCGGTTGGCGCAAAAAGCTTCAGGCAAGCCATGCAAATGGGCGCCGAAACCTTTCATGCGCTGAAAAAAATTATTCACGATCAAGGGATGTCGACAGCAGTGGGTGACGAGGGTGGTTTTGCGCCGAATGTACCCAATCACGAAGCGGCCATTCAATTAATTTTGCGTGCCATCGAAAATGCGGGTTACGAGCCAGGCACGCAAATTGCCTTGGGCCTCGATTGCGCAGCCTCAGAGTTTTATCGCGATGGTAAGTACACCCTCGAGGGCGAGGGTGGTATTTCCTTGACCTCTAAAGAATTGACCAATTTGCTGGCAACCTGGTGCGACAAATATCCCATCATTACGATCGAAGACGGTATGGCCGAAAACGACTGGGATGGTTGGAAGCACCTGACCGAACAGCTTGGCCGCAAGATTCAGTTGGTGGGTGATGATTTGTTCGTGACAAACACCAAGATCTTGAAGCAGGGGATTGAGCGTGGTGTCGCAAACTCGATTCTGATCAAAATCAATCAAATTGGTACGTTGACCGAAACCTTCGCAGCGATTGAAATGGCTAAGCGGGCTGGCTATACTGCGGTCGTGTCACACCGTTCGGGCGAAACCGAAGATTCAACGATTGCAGATATTGCAGTTGCCACAAATGCCATGCAGATTAAAACGGGCTCGTTATCGCGCTCAGATCGTATGGCTAAGTATAATCAGCTACTCAGAATCGAAGAAGAACTCGCCGAAGTGGCCACTTATCCTGGTCTTGAGGCTTTTTACAACCTGCGCTAAATTTTGCGCGAATGGCTTGCCTGACGGGCGTTTTTAGCCTTTTTGGCAAGTGCGAGGTGGTATGCGTCTTTTGCTATTGGTGCTGGTCGCGCTCGCTGGTCTGATCCAATATCCTTTGTGGATGGGTCGGGGTGGCTGGCTGTCTGTCTGGGATATGCAAGAGCATGTTGCCTCCCAACGCTCAATCAATGACGGTTTACGCGCGCGTAACGTCGCGTTGTTGGCTGAGGTTGACGATTTACGAACGGGTACCGAGGCGGCCGAAGAGCGGGCCCGCGCCGAACTCGGTATGATGCGGCAGGGTGAGTTATTTGTTCAGGTGTTGCCTCTTGATGTGAAACCCCCCGAAATTAAGCCTTCAACCAAGCCTCAACGACCTGCGGCGCCGGCGTCAACTGTCAAACCTGCCACTTACACGCGGTAATCCGCACCATCGGTTTTGTGAACTGTCAGTCTCAGGTTACTGCGCGCAGCACAGCAAGACCCCGCATAGATTGTCTTTGTCTAACGTTTGCTGAAAAGAACCCAAGGTCGAGTGCTTGGTTGGCTGTGTTTGCTCTGTGGTTGAGTAGAACCTAGCTTTGGGCGTTGACGTTGCCCTAGACTGAGTGAGAGTCTGCGTGAGAGTCGGTTGCAGATTGAACTGGTGCGCAGACGTTTGCGTGACACCCGTAAGCACCCTTTTTGAGCCATGCTCAGTCTTGCTAGCGTGAAGCACCACCCTGCGGCTGAGTGGCATTGCCACTAAACCTTGCTGTCTGGCCTTCGCCGCGAGCCTGTCGGGCTTTGCGCTCAGCCAACGAGCGCTTTGCCGAAGTGCTTGACGCAACCACGAGTGCCTTGGCTCGTACAGGTATATCAAATCTAACTGCATGATTCGACGGTCGTGTGGGTGCGCACCTTGGCTTGTTAGGTCAGTGAGGTCGAGCTGCCACAGCGGCAACGCGTAGAGTCGTTCATAGCGCGCAATGGTGGCCTCTAACCGAGCCAGGGCGCTGGCGTATTGGCCCGCAGGCAGAAAAAGGGGGGTGAGCGCCTGCGTCAAGGCCTGGTTGACTTTGTCGTGATCGGCTGCAGTGATGCTCGCCTTGCGCCCCGCCTCTTGCAAGGCCAGACTAATCAGCTGCTTGCTCTGGTGCGCGTGTACCAGCTCGATCCCTAGCAAGCACACTAGTACAACTGGCACGATGGCCAAGCTTGCCTCGAGGGCGCTGGCGCCACGTTGCTGAGAGAGTTTGGTCCACATCCGCATGACGCGCAGTTTGAGCGTGACTGGTGAAACTGTCGATTCGGTGAACTACGCACGCGGGTGCGGCGGGTTAAACTATTGCGGTCTCCACAAAGGATTGTCATGAATTCGTCTAATGCGTCGTTTCCTTATTTTCCTGGTATCCGTTTGTTGCACTCGCCTGGGCCGTCTAATGTTCCTAAAGCAGTGCTCGATGCACTCACGAGGCAACCGATCGATATGGGAGACCCACGCGTAGATGCCTGTGTTGACGCCTGTGAGCGAGGCTTGCAGGGCATACTGAACACAGCAAGCGCAGACATATTTTTGTATGCGGCCAATGGCCATGGCGTATGGGAAGCCATGATTGTGAATCTATTGGCACCTGGTCAAAAAGTATTGATTCCAGGCACCGG
Organism: Gammaproteobacteria bacterium; assembly: GCA_030832095.1. GTDB lineage: Bacteria > Pseudomonadota > Gammaproteobacteria > Burkholderiales > Burkholderiaceae_B > Zwartia > Zwartia planktonica. The sequence goes on from JAURJT010000060.1 coordinate 117,710, forward strand.
CCATTTTTCTGATTCATGGGCGTTGATGGCCGAAGCAATGGGCGCAGTCATTGTACGTACCCCATATATCGAAGGTCAGCCGATTGACCCCGCGGTCGTCGAGCAAGCTCTGCGTGATGACACTCAACACGAAATCGTAGCGGTCTTTGCTGTGCACACCGACACCGCGAGTAGTACAACAAGCGACATGCCCGCGTTGCGTCGCGCCATCGATCAGGCCAAGCACCCCGCACTGTTTGTGGTTGATGTTGTGGCTTCGTTGGGAGCGATCCCTTTTTACATGGATCAATGGGGCGTAAATGCCGTGATTGGTGCCTCGCAAAAGGGCTTGATGTGCCCCCCAGGCGTTGGCTTTTGCGCCGCCGATGAGCGTGCAATGCAAGTCTGTGCCAATAACCCTGCGCCACGTTTTTATTGGGATTGGATGCGTCGTCGCAAGGGGCCTTCTTACAGCCGTTTTTGCGGAACCGCCCCTCAAAATTTACTGTTTGGCCTTGAAGCCGCCTTTGGCTTGATCGAGCAAGAGGGTCTGGCACAAGTACACGCGCGCCATCAGCGCCTTGCTGGGGCCGTGCACGCAGCAGTTCAAGCGTGGTCTGAGGCTGGGCAGGTGCAGTTTTTATGTCAAGTGCCGCAGGCACGCTCTGCTTCGGTGACCGCAGTGTTGGTTGGCTCAGGCATTGATCCCGAATTGATCCGCAGTACAGCGCGCGAAAAATATCAAGTGCTTATTGCTGGGGGATTAGGGCCGTTTGCCGGCCGAGTCTTCCGAATTGGTCACTTGGGTGATTTAAATCCAGCCATGATCCTGGGCTGTTTGGCTGGCGTCGAGGCTGCCATGCAAAGTCTTGGTATCGATGTTGGCTCAAAGGGCGTGCGCAGCGCCGTTGAGTACCTTGCTAAAACTTAAGGCGTAGCTTTGTCTTGCCCTGAGCTCGGCGTTTTGCTTCAACGCAGGCTTTGGCCCAGGGCTTGGTTTTGTCTTTGTTTGGCGATGATCGGTCTTATGCTGCTCACGCAGCGATCAGCGTTCGCACAAATTCAAGTACAGAGCTTCAGTCAACCGCAAACCCAGACGGCGACTCGTGCTTCGAAGATACTGACGCCCGAACTCGGTTTGTATGTCGATTCAACGCGTCGTATGGATGTCGAGGACGTTAGTCGGCAAGCTTTTGCGCCTTTTAAATTGCTGTTAAATCGCAGCCTTGAACCGACCACACGCTGGCTCAAGATTCAGGTTCAGGTCCCAGTTGGTCAGCAATCGCCCCTGATGCTTGTCATTGGTCCTTATTTTCTCGCAGAGCTTGAGCTCTATCACGAAGAGGGAGGGCGTTGGGTGAAGCAGCTTGGCGGTGCCAAACATCCAGCCCTCCAACTTAACTGTTCGATCGGGCGACACTGTTTTACCTTGCCAGATTCTGGAAGCAGTCAGCGCGTCTATTTATTGCGCGTCAATACCATCAACGGATTTTATGTCTCGACTCAAGTCTTGGAGTCAGATAGATTCGTTGATGACACTAGCACCAAGGGCCTACTCCATGGCGTGCAGATCGGAATTTTGTTGACGTTGATTGGCTGGAGCGCCATTTACCTGATACGTTTCCGCACTTTACTCGTTGGATTGTTTTGTTTAACGCAGATATCTGCGCTGTTTCTGTATTGCTTTGCAAACGGGATGACTCTGCGTCAATTTATTGCTGAGTCGCCTGACTCTTACGCGCCCATCCTGACGATTGCGTTTTGTCTTCGACTGATGTTCGCCACGTGCTTGAGCCTTGAGCTAGTGCGCCGCTGGCAGACGCGACCTTGGTTTAGGCATTACTGCTTACTGTGGGTGACGTTTTGGTTAGTGCAGATTGGCCTGATTTTTTTCGATCAAATTAAGCCATATATGTTGCTTCTGAACTGGTTGTTTTTGTTTACGGCTCCGTTTTTTCTTGCTCTGGCAATTTATCAGAGTCAGCTACTCACTCGGCAACTCAAGATATATTGGACCACCGGCGCGCTGATCGTTGGTGTTTTAATGTGTGCTGATGCAGCCTTCTTAACGACTGACAGTGGGATCTCGATCTTGACGCTCATGCCAGGGATTGGCGCGAGCATGCTTGTTGCAGTCGCTCTTTACTTGTTGTTGCTTGGTTACAGCAAAACGCAACAAGAGCAGTGGCTTCAAACAATGTTTGAGCTCAATACGCTAAAAACGCAAACTGATTATGAGCAGCGACAACTGAAAGAACGTAGCACGCTCATTGATATGTTGTCGCATGAACTTAAAAATCCCTTGGCGACGATGCGCATGGCTCTTGGCTCACTGAAGTCGATCTTTGGCAAATCAGAGCATGCGGTCGAGTTTGGCGAGCGATTTGCCAGCATGACTCAGTCGATCGACAATATGACCCAAGTGATTGACCGCGTTGGGCAGGTAGACGCGATCGATCAAAAAAACTTTGTACTGCGTGTTGAAAAATGTGCTGTGCTTGAAGCGATCGAGAGTTTGCCTTTGATTGCGGCGCAAGCGGATAGATTTAAAATTCTCGGTTTGAGCGAGGTCACTATCCAGACCGACAGGTTATTGTTGATTACGATTATTAATAATTTAATAGATAACGCAGTGAAGTACTCGCCTCCTGCTACGATGATCGAAATCTCGGTGAGTACGCTGGCAAATGATAGGCTGCTGTGCATTGTATCCAATGAGGTTGAGCGTCACCACGAACCGGATCCGGCTGCTTTGTTTACCCGTTATTACCGCAGCATTTACTCTCACGACAAGCCTGGCACCGGGCTTGGTTTAGTATTAATAAAATCTCTTTGCGAAATACTGAAAGGTTCTGTCAGTTACCGATTTGAATATAACCGTGTGTTTTTTTCTGTTGAGTTGCCGCTATGAATCAAACTGCTGGACAAATCCGAGTCGCCTTAGTCGAAGACGATCCATTGTTGCGCAAAGAAATTCACTTTCATCTCAAACAACAAGGGTTTTTGGTGTTTGCGGTTCAAAATGGTAAGTCTTTAGACGAGCTGCTCATGACCGAGCCGCTTGATGCCCTAGTACTTGATTTATCGTTACCCGGAGAAGATGGCATCGCGATCGCCAATCGTATTCGGCGCAGTATTCCGGGGATGGGAATTGTGATGCTGACTGCACGCACCGCCTTGCCTGATCGCATTCGCGGCTACGAGGCAGGAGCCGATGTTTATCTTAGCAAGCCCGTAGCACCCGAAGAGCTGACTCTGACTCTGCTCAATCTGGCGCGGCGTGTCAAAAAGGTCGACGAAACACCTGCCTGGACGTTAGATTTGCGAGATCGCTCGATCTCTGGAGCTGAGCCCTGGCAAAAAGCATTTTTGACAAATAGCGAGCGGGCATTACTGTTGGCTTTGGCGCAAGCACCGAGTCACATGCTCGAGACCGATATGATCTGCGAGTTGCTCAGCCAACGAAGCGGTACATCCGATATGGGTAAACGAGCACTCGAGAGTCTCGTGAGTCGGTTGCGTAAAAAACTTGAATCACTCTCGGGGCATGACGCCGAACCCGCACTGAAAGCCGTGTGGGGTATCGGTTATCAATTATGCGTGCCAGTGATTGTGAAGGCGTAAGCGCTTCAGTGGGTCAGTGCTTCGGTGCAAGTCACGCAGCCTTGCCGCTGTTGGCGTTCAAGGCTCAATGTACCGATTTGCTGCCCAGTACGGTTGTTGTTTGAAACAGTGCCTCGGTATCTAAGGCATCAAACACATAGGGTAATCCGCAAAATTCACAGGCGACCTCGACTTTGCCCTGCTCTTGCAAAATATCATCTACCTCAGCTTTGCCTAGCATGCGAAGCATGTCCGCAACACGCTCTTGAGTGCAAGAGCATTTCCAGGTAATGGGTTGCGATTCAAAGACAAGTAAAGTTTCTTGCCAAAACAAGCGATGCAGCAGTGTGTCTTGATCAGTTGCGAGCATTTCGGCAGGAGTCAGTGTTTGGGCAAGGTGCTGCGCGCGCGCCCACGATTCGTCTGCCGTTTCGATTTCAGTTTGTTGAGCACCACCTTGTAGCGGCAGGCGCTGAATCAGTAAGCCACTGCAATGCAAGGCGTCGGCTGCCAACCAGATGCGCGTGTGCAATTGCTCTGAGCGCAGCATATATTGTTCAAGCGCTTGAGCAACCGTATTGCCCTCAAGCGGCACGATACCTTGATACGCTTGACGCCCTGGCGTGTGTTTGGGTGGATCAAGTACCACAATAAACTTTGCAGTGCCGCCCGGGTTGAGCATCGCTTGCAAATCACTTTCTGCCGGCAGCGGACGGTCGCGCATTTTGACAGTGGCGCGAATACTTAGGTCGGCCCGACACTCAACCACCATTAAGGCAATCGCACCGTCACCTTGTAGCTGCAGCAAGAGCGAACCATCAAACTTTAGATTGGCGGCGAGCAGGGTCGAAGCGGCAACGAGTTCGCCCAGTAGAGCCGTGACTGGCGCTGGGTGTTGGTGGTGCGCCTGCGTAGAGAGCCAGGCATGCTCAATACGAACCGACTCAACGCGCACACTGCGGTCATCAAATAAAAACTTTTTAAGCGCATCGCTGCGCCACTGGCTAGCGTCGTCAGCCATTAGCCGATTCGCTTGAGTTTTTCACGATACATTTGCCCGCGTTTGGCATAGTTTTCGATATTATTGCGAATCGTTTCGATTTCTTCTGCAGAGAGCGAGCGGGTAATTTTTCCGACACCGATGACAAGGCTCCCATCTGGGATTTCGCGTCCCTCTGGAATAATTGCACCCGCACCAATTAAACAGTTACGTCCGATTTTTGCGCGATTCAAGACGATTGCTTGCATGCCAACCAATGTGCCTGAACCAATCGTGCAGCCGTGCAACATCGCTTGATGTCCGATCGTGACGTGATGCTCGATGGTGAGCGGCACGCCTGCGTCAGAGTGCAGCACGCTGCCTTCTTGAACGTTGCTGTGATGACCGATGTCGATGCAGGTGTTGTCACCCCGAATGCTGACATTGGCCCAGATGCTGGCCTGCGCCCCGACCAGAACGTCACCGATCAGATCAGCTGAGTCAAAAATAAAGGCTGTTGGGTCAATACGCGGGATAAGGTCGCCAAGTTGATAAATCGCCATGATGAGTTGCGCCTAATACGAAGGAAAGCCGATAGTTTAGCTTGACTGGGCTTTGAGCTTTTTAGCTTGGCGTTGGCTACGGCCGATTTCGAGTTGGCGTAAGACCCTGCGCTGAATCTTTCCGGTCGTCGTCATGGGTAAGGCGTCGACGTATTCGATCTCTTTGGGGTATTCATAGGGTGCCAGACGCATTTTGACGTGCTCTTGCAGGATTTCAGTGAGTTGAGCGCGCTTGCGTGAAGCAAAACTTGGCGTTAATACAACAAAGGCCTTGACCACGGCACCACGGTCGACATCAGGCTTGGGGACAACAGCCACATTCGCGACAGCTGGGTGATCAAGCAAACAGTTTTCGATTTCGCCCGGACCAATGCGATAGCCCGAGGATTTGAACACATCGTCGGCTCGTCCGGCGTACCAGTAATAGCCGTCGGAATCGACTCGGGCGAGATCGCCGGTGCGACACCAGTCACCCGTAAACTTTTCGGCGGTCGCGCTGTCGTTGCGCCAATAGCCGATGAATAGAATTGGATCTGGGTAGCCATGGATATCAAAACGATTTAATGCGACTTCGCCGATCTCGTCGATGGCCGCGATCGTTCCGTCTTCGCGTAGCACGGTGATGCGATGACCTGGGTAAGGCTTACCCATGCTACCTGAACGAGCTGGCCATTTTTGATGGCTATTGCCGATCAGGTAATTCATTTCTGTCTGTCCAAACATTTCGTTGGGCGTGATGCCTAAGGCCTGTTCGCACCAGGCGAAGACGGTATCGCCAACGCTTTCACCAGCGCTCATGATCGCGCGAAGTGATAATTGATATTTCACCTTGGGTTGCTCAATCGCCTTCATCATTTGCTTGAGCGCAGTCGGAAACAGAAAGGTGTTAGTGACTTGATAGCGTTCGAGAATTTCAAACGCACGCTCTGGGCTAAAGCGCCCGCGAGTGCCAACAATGGGTTGCCCAAAATACAGCGTGGGTAGTAGCGCATCCATCATGCCGCCGGTCCAAGCCCAGTCGGCTGGTGACCAAAAGACATCCTTGGGTTGAGGAAACCAGTTCTGTGAGGCGACAAAGCCAGGTAAGTTGCCAATCAACACTGAGTGCGGCAACAAAGCACCTTTGGGCGCACCAGTCGTACCTGAGGTGTAAAGCAAAATTGCTGGTTCATCGGCGCGCGTGTTGACGGCTTTGAAGTCAGTGGGTTGTCGGATCAATAACTTATGCCAGGGCAACACACGGTCGTCGGTGACGCCAATGCCGACTAATTGCGTCAACGTTGGGCAGCGAGGCAGGCTTGTCAGCACATTACTGGCCGATTGCTCGTCAAAGATCGCGACCCGAACTTGGGCGTCTCGCAGGCGCTGCTCAAGCGCCTCTGGACCAAACAGGCTAGAGAGAGGCAATACCACAGCCCCAACACTATAAGTCGCAATGTGTGCGACCACTGTCTCGGGGCGCTGGCCCAAGATTAAAGCGACACGATCGCCGCGCTTGACCCCCATACGAGTCAGACCATTGGCGAGTTGATTTGCAGTAGCTGCTAGGCGCTCGTAGGTCCATACTTCGCGGTGACCCGTTGGGTCTTCATCAAACAAGGCGATTTTGCGCGCGTCTGCAGGATTATTCGCCCAACGATGGCAACAGGCGTGACCAATGTTGAAATGGGTGGGGACCAACCATTCAAAAGACTCGTAAAGAGAGGCGTATTGATCGACCATACCTGACAATGACTTTAGTGTTGCCCGTAGCATGGCTCAGCCAGTGCTTTGGTGCAACCCACAGCGGTGCTTGAATGCAACAACTAAGGGTTTTCACTAATCGATACGTTCGTCAGTCGTGTACCGGCAAGCAGGTCATGTAAAAATTGTTGTTGAGGGCTAAACCAGGTTGGGATAAACACCGTAAACGGAGCCACTACAATGAGTGCTAACCCCGAGGGCCAGCCCGTTAGCTTAGAAATCGCCCAAACCGTGGCTGCGCCTAGCAAGGGCAGAGCCCACATGAGTACGAAGCGTATGACCAGACGCCCGAAAGACGGTATTGTGCCATCGGCAGCCACCAAGCGGATATGCCAAGCTTTCATGGGCAGTGTCTGACCACTGCGGGTCCAGCACAACAGAAAATACCCACCAATCACTAAAAATAACCAAGCTTGACGAGTGCTTCTGAGCATCAAGCCGTGCTTGCTTTGCGTCAGAGTATCAAAGAGGTAGTCTGCTAAAAAGACCACAGCAAACAGCAAGACCCCCTCGTACGCCATCGAGGCAAAGCGACGCGCGCGTGACGGGGTAGTACTAGAGCTTTGGGCTTGAGGCGACTGTGGCGGTGGGGAAGGCTTCATCAGTCATATTATCCCGCACTTTGCCCCATGCCTAAAGTTTTGAGGGATCTTCAAGGCGAGCGTAGTGCGGGTTAAAAAAAGGGGGCCACCTTTTGAACTGATCCCATAAAGTTGGTCACTCTTTTTTCTTGTCATTCAGATTGACAGGCCTTGCGACCAGTCACCCCAATGAATACGCTTTAGTACATACCGTTGTGGCGTGCGTTGGCGCGAACAGAGCTCGTAAAAGCGACTAAACCGCGTACTGCTTTACCAAAAGCGCGAAATGGATGCGGCCGAAACTGATCTTCCATTGCCTTGGACAAGAGCTCGCGCTCAAGGGTGTCAGTCAAGTGAGCTGTGTGATGGATTTTCATGGTGACTTCCTGTGCTTGTTAGGGATAACCCTATATTAAGGGAAAACCCTAGCAAGTGCAAATGAAATCAAGGGAATACCCTAATGCGCAAAGAATCGTTGTGATTTTGCAACAAATCTATCGGATATCGGCAGAGTGGTTGCCCCGACGCCGAGTGGTCGCTCTAACGCCGTGGTTTTGAGGCACTAGCTCTTGATGCGCGGTACGTGGTGCTAGGCTAGGGCGCTTGCGCTAGCGGTCATCGCGGTAGCTGTGTGCCACAAGTTCAAAACTAAACAGGCGGCAATCGAGTGCGCCGTTAAAGATCGGGGTTCGCCGGTCTGCCTTTAAGCGAAGATGTTTGGGCAAATCCAGATCAGAGGTAATGACATTGACCTGCCAGCCAGCAAACTCTTTTTTCAGGCAAGCAGACCATTCGCGCCAAAATTCGAGATCTTCTTCATCGAGCCGCTCGCCATAGGGAGGGTTTGTCACAATCCAGCCGCTTGCTGCGGGCGCGGCGGCATCCCGTGCATCACCCAATTCAAATTGAATCGTATCTTCTGTGAGGTAGGCGCGCTCAGCGTTACGTCGTGCAGCTTCAATCGCTTCAGGGTTCGCATCAATACCAATCAAGGGTGTGGCCAGTTCAGGCAGGATGCGGCTGCGTGCTTCGTCTTTGAGATCTTCCCAGCGATGTGCATCGTGGTCTCGCAAGCGTTCAAAACCAAACGGGCGCGTGATGCCCGGTGGGACACCCAAGGCAATCCAGGCCGCCTCGATCAAAATCGTGCCACTACCGCAAAAGGGATCGAGTAACGCTGCTTCAGGATCCCAACCAGACAAAGCTAACAGGCCGGCCGCGAGATTCTCGCGTAAAGGTGCATCGCCCTTATCGAGTCGCCAGCCGCGTTTAAATAACGACTCGCCCGAAGTGTCGAGGTACATCGTGCCAGTGTCGTGCGATAAAAATAAATGCACGCGCGCATCAGGGCGCACGATATCGATCGAAGGACGTGCGCCTTCAAGGTCGCGTAGCCGATCACAGATGCCGTCTTTGGCACGCAAATTACAGTACTGCAAACTTTGCATCGGGCTTTTGACGGCAGAGGTGTCAACGCGCAAGGTGTGCTCGGCACCAAACCAGCGTTCCCAGCCAATGCTTTGCGCAAGCTCAAGAATATCGTCTTCACGTTGCACCGGCGCTTGGCCCACGCGAACCAAAATACGGGTTGCTAAGCGTGAATAGAGATTTGCACGCTGTACTCCCCACCAATCCGCCACAAAATGGCAACCGGCGCGCGTGGCTTGCACTTGCGCATAACCCAACGCACTCAGTTCAGCGGCAAGCGCCTCTTCGAGGCCTGTCGGGCAGGGCGCGAAGATATGAAAGATTTCAGTATCAAGCACAAGCGCTGAAGCGCGTTCGGTTTGTACGCCGTCACGCAACGGTAAGGCCTTAGGCGCTGAAGCCGGACGCGGTGTGGGTTCGCGTGGTGCAGAGCCACGATTGGCGCGCGCGGGTTCGTCTGGCCGATTGCCGCCTGTGGCACGCTCGCCACGAGGCGAGCCACTGCCTGCGCGCTGATCACGGCGCGGCCGCTCACCATACGAGGCCTCAGGCGCCTTGCGCACAATGAGCGGTTTGCCTTCTTGTGAGGGCTCTGCGGTCAGATTTTCACTACCTGAAGCTTGCAGGCGCGACAATTTTTCTTTTGCAATCTTTAACTGTGCCACTTGGCGGGCACGCGCACCGATCCGGGCTCGCGTTTGATCGCCTCCGGCAGCCGGGCGCGCTTTGACCGCACGCGTTTTGAGAGTGAGTGTTTTACGTTCTGGATCCTGCTCAGACATGGTGTCCCATCAAAAAGGCTTGATAACGACTAAAGCCGTTACTGCAACCAGCATCAACACAGGTACTTCGTTGAACCAGCGATAAAAAACATGCGAACGGCGGTTAGCACCTTGTTCGAATTTGCGCAGTATCACACCACAACTGTGATGATACCCAATGACCAAGACGACCAGTACCAGCTTTGCGTGCATCCAGCCACTGCCCGGCCCGCGGCCGATACCATATTGCACATATAGCCAAAGACCCAGCAGCACTGCGGGGATCGCCAAAATATTCGTGAAACGATACAGCCTGCGTGCCATACCAAGCAGCACGGGTTGCACCGCCGGATCGGTTTGCTGCGCCAGATTGACAAAAATTCGCGGCAGGTAAAACAGCCCTGCAAACCACGAGGCAATAAAGACAATATGAAACGTTTTAATCCAAAGCATCAGTCGCTATCCACGAAGTTGTCCGTTCCCTTGTAGTACCCATTTTAAGGTGGTCAGACCTTCAAGGCCGACAGGCCCACGGGCATGTAGGCGGTTGGTTGAAATCCCGATCTCGGCACCTAAGCCATATTCAAAGCCATCGGCAAAGCAGGTGGGCAGGTTGACATAGACCGAACTTGAATCAACTTCGCGCTGAAACTGTTGCGCGGCGGCAATCTGTTGCGTCACGATTGAATCGGTGTGACCTGAACCCCAACGTTCGATATGCGCGATCGCCTCTTGAATCGAAGCAACAATTCGAATCGCTAAAATTGGGCCTAAGTATTCAGTTGCCCAGTCTTCATCGGTAGCTAGGGTTACCTGTGAGACGAGTGTTTGTGTTTGCGCGCAGCCACGCAACTCGACGCCATGCGCAAGCAGGCGTTGGGCTAACGCTGGCAAGCAGGCCGCGGCAACATCCTGGTGCACCAAGAGTGTTTCCATGGCACCGCACACGCCATAGCGATAGGTCTTGGCATTAAACGCAATGTCACCGGCTTGTTTCAAATCAGCTTGCGCGTCAATATACACATGGCAGTTACCATCCAGATGCTTAATCATTGGCACGCGTGCTTCAGCAGCCAGGCGTTTGATCAGACTTTTTCCGCCGCGCGGAATAATCACGTCAATGTGCTCGGTCATGGTGATGAGTTCGCCGACCACCGCTCGATCTGGCGTATCAATCACTTGCACAGCATGCTTGGGTAAGCCCGCCGCACTTAGGCCTTGCTCAACGATTTTTGCTAAGGCCAGGTTAGATTGCAAGGCCTCACTGCCGCCGCGCAAAATACAGGCATTGCCAGACTTTAAACATAAGGCAGCGGCATCGATTGTGACATTAGGGCGTGATTCATAAATAATGCCAATCACACCCAGTGGCACACGCATTTGGGCCACCTGCATGCCGTTAGGGCGCACGCTTGTTGCGCTCAAGCCACCAATCGGGTCTGGCATCGCCGCGATCTGTCGCAAGCCTTCGATCATCACATCAATCGAGCGCTCAGATAGCGTGAGTCGGTCAAGGAGTGCTGGTTCAAGCTGGCGCGCGCGGGCAGCGTCAACATCGCTGGCGTTGGCACGTTGCAAGGCCGAACGCTGCGCCGACAAACACTCGGCCATTGCCAAAAGAGCCTGCGCTTTTTGCGCTCCGCTTGCGCGCATCATCACACGCGAGGCGTCTCGAGCCTGGCGTCCGATTTGCTGCATCGTATCTTGTAAAGTGGTCATGAATATATAAGCTATCTGAACTGGGCAATGAAGTGACAAAAGGCGTAACAGAAGAAGTGACAAAACTCGAAGCGACAAAAGCCGCGAGTGTCAGGTACGCGCGCCGGCCGCTGCGACCCGCATCGCTAACCGGGTCATCTCTTCCCAAGGGTCTTGCAGGCGCCCGGCAACTTGCAAACCTTTAATCAGGCGATCCACCTCATGAGCATGCTGAACAGCAGCAGGCCAACTACGTGCAGCGACTCTTGCCAGAGCCTGTCGCGCTAAGCTCTCATGAGCGCCAAACATACGCTGCGAGCGTAGCACGGAGGTTAAGTCTTGTCCTGCTGCCTGTGCGTGAGACACGCGCGCAAGCGTTCTGATTTCTTCACCAATTGCCCATAACACCAAGGGTAGCGCTTCACCCTCGGCTTTTAAACCACCCATCATACGCACGAGCCGTGGAACGTCGCCGGCTAGCATGGCATCTCGTAGCCCATAGATGTTGTAGCGCGCGACGTTCATGACCGCTTGTTCAACGGCGTCGGCAGGCAACAGACCTTCGTCAAAGAGCAGACCAAGTTTTAAGATTTCTTGATGCGCCGCAAGTAAGTTTCCTTCAACCTTATCGGCCAACCATTGGAGTGTGGCGGGTTCAGCTCGTTGCTTTTGACGAGCAAGCCGCTGTTCAATCCATTTAGGCAACTGCGCACGTTCGATATTGGCGAGGTCAAGCATCGTCCCGGCGGCAAAGAGCGCACTCGCCCACTTGCTGTCTCGAGACGCTTTATCCAGGCGGGGTAACGATACGATGGTTAAGACATCGCCATTGCTGACACCGTTGCTGCGAGTGGCCAAACTGATTAGCGCGTCGGCGCCTTGCTTGCCAGGTTTGCCGGTCGGCAGTGAGATTTCAACCAGTTGTTTGTCGCCAAACAGTGAGCCGCTTTGCGCTGATACCCCAAGCGCGCTCCAGTCGCTGCGTGCGTCCATTAAAAATGAGGTTCTGTCGAAATATCCAGCTGCTTTAGCCACAGCACGCAACCCATCGGCTGCCTCGATTGTGAGTAAAGGGTCGTCGCCCATCACGACGTACAGCGCCGACAGTTGCGCGCCAGGGCGCGCGAGCGTTTCTAGCAGGCGTTCGGCGCTCATTGAGGCTAGTTGTTACTCGGGGCTGACGGTCACCGGAGCGGGCGTCAGCGAGGGGTTTTGCCACATGGGTGGAATCGCGCTAGTGGGGGCCGTGACGCGAGCAACGGTTTCTTCTTCTTCTTCGTCTTCGGGCGCTAACTTGGCTAGAGTGTCCCAGCGTTGCGTAATGTCTGGAGCGGTAATGCGACGCAGAATACGCGCCACCATACTGCGCTGCATATCTTTGAATAACGTGGCAGCTTCACCTTCTTTTGCTTGTACGACGCGATCATCAAAGGGCATGCTACGAATAGCAGAGAGCGTTGTCTCGGGTAAGATCACCTGATCCTTTGCGGTCACTAAACGAAAGGTCAACTTCAGTGAGAGCTCATATTCTTCAGGTTTACCTTGCGCATTAATCGAAACGATACGCGTACCTTTTTGTTCGCTGAGCTGTTCGAGGCGCGCCTGAGCCAGCTTACGCACTTTTTGGGCCTTGATACGATCAATCGTGGCCTTGTCGTCTGAGTTTTCGCTTTCGTCAAAATCGCCGACCTTGACTATCATGTCGCGCGGTTCGATGAGTTTGGTGTTTGGAGAGGTCGCGCGGATGGCGCGACGCAGGTCGGCACCAAATTGCGAGTTTTGTGGGATATTGATCGATAGCGAACTAAAGGGCATCGGCGCTTCGCCCTGCATTCTGAAGCCACAACCGCTCAATGCCAGACAGGCAATGACTGCCAAAAGTGAAAGCAGCCAGGTTCGCCCGGACAGCAAGCGTGCGCGCACTGTGGGGTGCAGTGGCGTGGCCTTGAGGGCGGTCGTGCTGACTGTCAGGCTGTTCATCTCGCTATTATCCTGTTATCCGACCACGTTGACCAGCTTACCGGGTACCACGATGATCCGTTTCGGGGTTCGGCCTTCAAGATTACGCCCGACAGCTTCGTGGGCCGCTGCGAGCTGCTCAATCGCTTCTTTGGTTGCCTCGCGCGCTACCGTCAGACTACCCCGAAGTTTGCCATTGACCTGTAAAACTAGCTCAAGTTGATCGGTCACCAGAGCACTTTCGTCAACCGAGGGCCACGCTGCATCCAGCAAATCGCCATAGATGGCAGCATACCCGAGCTCAGCCCACAGGTTCCAGGTGATGTGTGGCACGACCGGGTAGAGCACACGCAGCAGCACCCCCAGCGTTTCAGCGGTAGCGGCTTTAGCAAAGTCTGAGTCACCCAATTGGGCATCGTCGATGGCGTTGAGCATTTTCATGCACGCCGATACAACCGTGTTGTATTGAATACGCTGATAATCGTAGTCAGCCTGCTTAAGCAACGAGTAGATCTCGAGACGCAGCTTTTTGATGTCTTGGCTAGCACCTGACCAATCCGTGACGGGTGCTTTTAATCCCTGAGTGATTAAGGTTTGCTTTTGCTGGCACAACGCCCACAGGCGGCGCAAAAAGCGGTTTGAGCCTTCAACACCCGAATCTGACCACTCAAGTGTTTGCTCAGGGGGGCTGGTAAACATGACAAATAGGCGCGCCGTATCCGCACCCTGAGTGTCGATTAGCGATTGTGGATCAACACCATTGTTTTTGGATTTGGACATTGTGCCCACGCCACCATAGGTAATCGCGCGGCCATCACTTTTAAGCACGGCACCCGTAATCGAACCCTTGGCGTCGTAGACGTTCTCGACGTCGTCAGGCCAAAAGTAGTCAATTGACCCATTGGCATTTTTGGCTGAATAAATATGATTCAACACCATGCCCTGACACAGCAATTTCGTAAAGGGTTCAGAAAACTTGACCAAGCCCAAATCCTGCATCACGCGCGTCCAGAAGCGCGCATAGAGCAGATGCAGCACCGCGTGCTCAATCCCACCGATGTATTGATCCATCGGCATCCAGTAGTCGTTGCGAGCATCAACCATCGCCTGATCGTTGCCGGGGGAGGTGTAACGCATGAAGTACCACGACGAATCGATAAACGTATCCATCGTGTCGGTTTCACGCCTGGCCGGTTTGCCGCAGCTGGGGCATTGGCAAGACAAAAACGCCTCGTGTTTGGCTAGCGGGTTGCCACTACCGTCGGGGATGAGGTCTTCTGGCAAGATCACCGGCAGGTCTTTTTCGGGTACGGGTACAGCACCACAAGACTCACAATGAATGATCGGAATCGGCGTGCCCCAATAACGTTGACGCGAAATCCCCCAGTCGCGCAAACGCCAGGTGGTTTGCCGCGCGCCAAGCTTCAGACTTTCGAGCTTGGTGGCGATCGCATCAAGTGCCTCGGTAAAGCTTAGACCGTCGTAGACGCCCGAGTTGATCAGGCGGCCAGTTTGTTTGTCGGCGTAGGACTCTGACCAGACCTTGTCGTTAAACGGCTTATCGCCCGCTTGCACCACTTGTTTGATTGCAAGACCATACTTGTTAGCAAAGGCGAAGTCACGCTCGTCGTGGGCAGGTACGCCCATGACTGCGCCATCGCCATAACTTATCAGGACATAATTGCCGACCCATAAAGGCACGTTCTCGCCTGTGAGTGGATGAGTGACCTTCAGGCCAGTATCCAAGCCCTCTTTTTCGCGCGTGGCGAGTTCGGCCTCGGTGGTGCCGCCTTGTTTGCAATGTTCAATAAACGCCGTCAGGGCCGGGTTGGTGCGTGCAGCATGCACAGCCAACGGGTGCTCGGGTGCGACGGCACAAAACGTCACGCCCATGATGGTGTCAGGGCGGGTCGTAAAGACATGCATTTTACCGTCTTGTATCAAGGCGCCTGAGGCATCTTTGATCGAATGCAAAAACGCAAAACGTACGCCTTCGCTTTTGCCGATCCAGTTTTCTTGCATGGCGCGCACGCGATCAGGCCAGCCTTCTAGGCCATGTTGTGTTTGCTCAAGCAGTTCAGCCGCATAATCGGTAATACGCAGGTAATAGCCCGGGATCTCGCGCTTTTCAACCGGTGCGCCCGAGCGCCAGCCACGTCCGTCAATGACCTGTTCGTTGGCCAGCACGGTCTTGTCGACTGGATCCCAGTTCACCACTTGTGTCTTACGGTAAGCGATGCCTTTTTCAAGCATCTTTAAAAACAGCCATTGATTCCATTTGTAATAGCTCGGGTCGCAGGCGCACATCTCGCGCGACCAGTCGATGGCCAAGCCCATCGCCTTCATCTGCTTTTTCATGTACGCAATATTGTCGTACGTCCATTTAGCAGGAGGGACATTTGATTTGATCGCCGCGTTTTCGGCGGGCATACCAAAGGCATCCCAACCCATGGGCATCAAAACGTTGTAGCCACGCATGCGTAATTGCCGCGTCATCATGTCGTTGATGGTGTAGTTGCGCACATGCCCCATGTGCAGCTTACCGCTTGGGTAGGGCAGCATTGAACAGGCATAAAACTTTGGCTTGGGCAGGCCTGCGGCGTTGGTGGCACCTTCAGTGACGCGATAGGCGTCACGGGCATCCCAGTTAGCGTGGGCCGCTTGTTCGACTGCGGTGGGCTGATAGCGTTCGAGCATGGATAAAGCCATAAAAAAGGTCAGGGTGCAGCAAGCGCCCAGTTAGCCTCTCATTATAGAGTGGCGGCTGATTTCGAGTGGACGAAAAACAAAAAGCCCCAGTCATGGGGCTTTTTTGACGCGTCAAACAAAGGCGGCCAATTACTTAAGCTTGGTCTCTTTGTAATCGACATGCTTGCGAGCGACTGGATCAAATTTTTTGATCAGCATCTTTTCAGGCATGTTGCGTTTGTTTTTGGTCGTTGTATAGAAATGACCAGTGCCAGCGCTCGATTCGAGCTTAATTTTTTCGCGGGTACCTTTTGCCATGTTGGGCTCCTTTAAGCGACTTCGCCGCGCGCACGCAAATCAACCAACACAGCATCAATGCCGAGTTTGTCGATGGTACGGATAGCGTTAGTGGTTACGCGTAAGCGAATCCAGCGGTTTTCGCTTTCAACCCAAAAGCGACGTGACTGCAAATTAGGCAGAAAACGACGTTTGGTTTTGTTGTTTGCGTGTGAAACATTGTTGCCCACCATGGGGGCTTTTCCGGTCACTTGGCATACACGTGCCATTGGCTACACCTATTATTTGTTCAAAGATTCGCATCAAGTCTGACATTCTAATACGAAAAAGGGTTTTTGATCAAGCCCCTAGGCGCGGCGGGCGGTTCGGCCAAGTAAAAAGGCCAAGGTGGTGCAACCGCCCATGATCCAGGCCAGGGGGGCTGGGCCGACGGTGTCCCACAGGCTAATGGTCAGGCCGGCTAGTGCCCCGCAAGACATCGTCATCGTGCCCATCATGGCCGAGGCAGAGCCTAGCTGGCGTCCCTGATCTGAGAGCGCCATGGCGGCAGAGTTTGGTCCAACGAAACCTTGTGTAAACATGAAGCACATCATGCATAGCATGACCAGCGGCATGGTCATCCAGCCTAGCAAGGTCAAGACCAAGGCGCTCAGGCCGGCTGTCATCATGGCTCGCAGGGCCCAGGGCAGCAGTTTTTCGGGGCGGTGCTGTTTAAGCAGGCGTGCGCTGACCTGTGAACCCACAATCAGGGCTAGAGCGTTTAGCCCAAAAATGAAACCATAAGACTGCGGCGACACGCCGAAGTGCTCAATAAATAGTCGTGGCGAGACCACAATGTAGGAAAACATGGTGGCTGATCCCATTCCTCCTGAGAGCGCAAAAGCGACAAAGCGGCGGTGCTTAATTAAGCCCCAATAGGTTCGAAAAATATGCCCCCAGCTTAAAGCGACCTGTTTGTCGGGAGGTAGGCTTTCGACCATGATGCGCGATACGGCAACCAGCAGTGCGATGCCTGCAAAGGTGATGAGAGCAAAGATGCCGCGCCAACCTGCTAACGCGAGCACCTGCCCACCTACCAAAGGCGCCAGAATTGGGGCGACTCCCATCACTAACATCAGCATGGATAAGGCTCGCGCAGCCTCTTGGGTACTGTAGTGATCGCGCACTACCGCACGCGAGATCACCATGCCCGCAGCGCCACCCATGGCTTGAATGACACGGCAGATCGTTAAGAATTCGACAGTCGGGGCGAGCGCACAACCCGCCGACGCAAGGATATAGACGAGTAGTGCGCCATACAAGGGTGGTTTACGACCGAAACGATCGGCCAGGGGGCCGTAAATCAACTGCGCACCCGCCATGCCGATCAAATAGGCTGCCAGTGTGCGCTCGACCTGACTGCTTGTGGCGCCAAGGCTGGTCGCCATATCCGGAAACGCCGGCAAGTACATGTCGATCGAGACAGGCCCGATCGCGGTCAGCGCCCCCATCAACAATAGCCAGCCGGGCAGGCCCATCGCATTTAATCTGGCAGACATAGGCTAAATGCGCCTCGTCGCCTGTCTGCCCTTAAGCAAGTGCTAAAGCCGGTTCGAGATTGCGCACAGCCTGCGCGGCAATTTCAAACGAGTGCAGCCGCGCCTTGTGGTCAAAGATTTGGCCCGCGATCATCAATTCGTTTGCGCCAGTTTGCTCGATCAGTCGAGCCAGCCCACGTTGCACAGTTTCGGGTGAGCCCACGACCGAACAGGCTAAGGATTCATTCACCGAGGCCTTCTCGTGTGGTGTCCAAAACGTATCGATGTCGTCAATGGGGGGCGGTAGCTGGCCACGCGTATTGCGACGCATGCGCGTGGCGTTTTGTTGGTGGCTTGTGAATAAGTACTGTGCCTGCTCGTCTGTGTCAGCGGCGACCACATTGACCCCCACCATGGCGTGCGACTTGGCGAGTTGAGTCGAAGGTTTGAACAGACTTTTATAAGCCTGCATGGCCTGCAACAAGTAATCAGGGGCAAAGTGCGAAGCAAAGGCGTAAGGCAGGCCGAAGTGTGCGGCAAGTTGAGCGCCGTACATGCTTGAGCCCAAAATCCAGATGGGCACGTGCAAGCCGGCGCCGGGGATGGCTTTGACCGCCTGACCTGGCTGGATATCATCGAAATAGTGCTGTAACTCTTGGACGTCTTGTGGAAACTGATCCGAGTTGCCCAATAGATCGCGCCGCAAGGCGCGCGCCGTGAGTTGATCTGTGCCTGGCGCACGCCCTAGGCCCAAATCGATACGGTCCGGGAACAGGGCTGCCAGCGTACCAAACTGTTCAGCAATCACCAACGGCGCGTGGTTAGGGAGCATGACCCCGCCTGAACCGACACGGATAGTTTTTGTACCTGCCGCGACATAACCGATAATCACGGCGGTAGCCGAGCTAGCGTTGCCGATCATGTTGTGGTGTTCGGCCAGCCAATAGCGTGTGTAGCCCCAGCGTTCGGCGTGTTGAGCTAAGTCACGTGAGTTATGTAAGGCATCAGAGGCAGTAAAGCCCTGTGGAATCGGCGAAAGATCTAGAATCGAGTAAGGGATGCTCATCAGTTTCTCTTGGCTGTTTGCGCGGGTTATGCTTATGGCTACTTAGCGTGCACGTATAAATTCGTAGCAAATCATAAACCTATTAGGAGCGCAACATGCGTGAAGTCTGGATAACCGGGGCTGCCCGTACTGCAATTGGTGATTTTGGCGGTGGCTTAAAGGATGTTGCCCCCATCGATCTGGGGGCAACGGTGGTGAAGGCGGTGTTGCAACGCTCGGGGGTTGACGGCTCGCAAGTCGGGCATCTGGCCTTTGGCCACGTGATTCACACAGAGCCCCGCGATATGTACTTGTCGCGGGTGGTGGCCATCAATGGGGGTCTGCCCCAAAGTTCTGCAGCGTTTAACGTCAATCGCTTGTGCGGCTCGGGTTTGCAGGCAATCGTTTCTAGCGCTCAGTCGATTTTGCTCGGTGACACTGAGATGGCGATTGGTGGTGGTGCCGAGTCGATGAGCCGTGCCGGCTATTTGTCGCAAACTCAGCGTTTTGGTGCCCGCATGGGCGATTCTGTGGTGCTTGACATGATGACGGGCGCCTTACACGACCCGTTTGGTCGGATGCACATGGGCGTCACGGCTGAAAATGTTGCCAACCAGTTTGGAATTTCGCGTGCGGCGCAAGACGCGTTAGCAACCGAGTCACATCGCCGTGCTGTCCACGCTCAAAAAGAAGGGCGTTTTAACGACCAAATCGTGCCTGTTGTCATCAAAACGCGCAAAGGTGAAGTCGAGTTTAAAGTCGATGAGCACCCTCGTGCGGATGTGTCGGTTGAAGGCCTGACGGCCTTACGCCCTGTGTTTGTGAAAGAAAACGGCACCGTGACAGCGGGTAACGCCTCTGGGATTAATGATGGGGCCGCTGCGGTGCTGATGATGAGTGGCGAAGCGCTTAAATCCAGCGGTGCCAAACCCTTGGCGCGCTTGGTGGCCTACGCCCATGCCGGTGTCGATCCAAAAATTATGGGGATTGGCCCAGTGCCAGCGACCCAGGCGGTCATGAAGCGTGCCGGTCTGACGGTTGACCAGATGGATGTCATCGAGGCTAACGAGGCTTTTGCTGCCCAAGCATGTGCTGTCGCCCAAGAACTTAAACTTGATCCAGCACGCTTGAATCCTAACGGCAGCGGTATTTCGTTAGGTCACCCCGTAGGGGCGACCGGTGCCATCATTACCACCAAGGCCATTTACGAACTTCACCGCACGGGTGGTCGTTATGCCTTGGTCACTATGTGTATCGGTGGCGGCCAGGGCATTGCGGCTATTTTCGAAAGAGCCTAAGACGACGGACAAGTGCAGGCGTTTATTTAGTCTGAGCGTCTGAGGTTTTTGTAGCGGTGCAAATAAGGCAGCGGAAGCTGTCTTATTTTTTTGAGGTGCGCCTAGCTCGCACGACTTACCGCTGAGGTAACTCAGCATTGCCCCAGTTCGGCAATCGACACCACTTGATTCGCAGCAATGACTAAGTGATCAAGCAAGGTGATATCCACCACGGCTAACGATTGCTTGAGTTGCCGCGTCAGCTCAATATCCGCGCGGCTTGCTTTGGCCCATCCCGAGGGGTGGTTATGCGCCAAAATCACTGCGGCGGCGTGGTGCGCTAAGCCAGCCTTGACCAGCTCGCGTGGATAGATCGTTGTTTCAGTGAGGGTGCCGCGCGAAATCTCAGTGGTGTGAATGAGTCGATGCTGATTGTCTAAAAACAGCGCCACGCAACGTTCGATCGACGCATGCCCGAGCAATGCCGTGCAATAGTCTCTGACCTGAGTCGGGTTTTTCAGAGAGCAGTCGCGTTTGAGATCTTCTTCAAGCGCGCGTTGTGCCAGCGCCGAAATCGCAGATAGCTGACAGATTCTGGCATCGCCCAGGCCGCAGATACCCCGTAGCTCGATGATCTTGGCGCTCAAAAGCGGCCTGACCCCGCCAAATTTGACCAAGAGGGCTTGAGCCAAGGCGATTGCATGCTGGCCCCGAGTACCCGTGCCTAAAATCAGTGCCAACAGCTCGGCGTCGGTGAGTGCGGAGGGGCCGGCTTGCAACAGGCGCTCGCGCGGTCGTTGGTTCAAAGGGATGGTATCGCGCAGGGTCATCTCGAAGGCTCTAAAATAGGCGTTTTGCCAAGCCTGATACGGTGACAGATTTTGACTGACCAAACTACAAACGCGCCGCCCGTTGTCCGTGCGGATTCTTACCTGACCTTGCACTATCGCATCGTTCTTGAAAGCGGCCCCGCCGCAGGCTCGACGTTTATGGATACCTTTACGGGTCGTCCCGCGACCTTGCAACTCGGTGGTGGGCAATGGTCGCCCGGCATGGAGACCCCGCTGCTCGGGCGTCCTGAGGGCGATTGTTTTAGCTACACCTTGAAACCTCAAGACGCGTATGGCGATCGCAATCCTGATTTGCTTCAGCGTGTGTCGCGCGCGATGCTTACTGAGAATGCAGGCTCCGATGCGGGCTTTACCCCAGGGGACATGGTTGAGTTCACTGCGCCGAATGGCGGGCGTTATTCAGGTGTGTTGAAAGAGCTTGGCGATGACAGCGCCTTATTTGATTTCAATCATCCGTTGGCCGGGATCACTCTACGTGTCGACATTGATTTGCTAGGGGTGCTGTGATGACAGTTGTTTCAAGCGTCGATCTAAAAAATCTACCCAGCCAAAACGCTGAAATTTTGCTCGCCCAGCCTCGAGGCTTTTGCGCGGGGGTTGATCGTGCGATCGATATCGTTGAACGCGCGCTTGAGCTGCACGGCGCACCGATTTATGTGCGTCACGAAATCGTCCACAACCGCTATGTGGTTGAAGATTTGCGTACCAAGGGCGCCGTGTTTATTGACGAGCTTGAGCAAGTGCCGCCAGGCGGCATTGTGGTGTTTTCGGCGCATGGCGTGTCAAAAGCGGTGCGCCAAGACGCAGAGCATCGAGGCTTGCAGGTGTTTGACGCAACTTGCCCACTAGTCACCAAGGTGCACATTGAGGTCGAACGCATGCGCGCGGCTGGTCGAGAAATCATCATGATTGGCCACAAGGGACACCCTGAGGTTGAGGGCACGATCGGCCAGGCGAAAGACGGGATGTTTCTGGTTGAAACCGTAGAAGACGTCTTGGCGCTGCAAGTGACCAACCCTGCGCAACTGGCGTTTGTGACCCAAACCACGCTGTCTGTTGATGATGCGGCGGCGGTCGCCACAGCGTTACGCACAAAATACCCCTTAATCGTCGAGCCTAAAAAAAGTGATATTTGCTACGCCACGCAAAATCGTCAAGATGCTGTCAAGGTGCTGGCCCCAGAGTCCGATCTTGTCTTGGTGGTAGGCAGCGCAAACAGTTCAAATTCAAATCGATTGCGCGAAGTCGCCGAGCGTAAAGGCATACCAGCCTATCTGATTGATGGCGCAGAGGCGATTGACCCAGCCTGGCTGCTTGGTCGTAGTCGTATAGGGATTACAGCAGGTGCCTCGGCGCCTGAACTGTTGGTGCAGCAAGTCATTGAACGCTTGAAGTCTTTGGGCGCGATTTCGGTGCGCACTATGCCAGGCTTGCACGAAAATGTTTCGTTTCCTCTGCCTAAAGGTTTGTCACGAAAGGTGACTGAGCCAGGTGACAGCCATGTCGTTGAATGAGGCAATTTTTGTTCAAAGGCTTTGACTGTTACCAAACGTTAAACCGCTAAGCGTGTTGGTGACAAGCGACTGGCGATAGTCAGCAAGACAGGAAGGTTAAATGGCACAGTCTTTTGTTTCGTTGACGGCTAAACAAGTGATGCAAGATGCACCGGTGATTCCGGTGATCGTATTGCATGATGTCGCGCATGCCGTGCCACTTGCGCGCGCCTTGATGGCAGGTGGTATCCGGATGCTAGAGATCACCTTGCGCACGTCTGTTGCATTAGAGTGTATGCGCGTCATTCGAGCCGAGGTGCCCGAGGCGATTGTGGGGGCGGGCACGGTATGTCATGCGCGCGACGTTGATGCCTGCCTTGAAGCAGGTGCTCGGTTTGCCGTTAGCCCTGGGTATACGACGCAATTGGGGGCTGCTTGCCGCGACCGTGTGTTGCCGTTGCTGCCGGGCGTCGCCACCGCCAGCGAAATCATGCAGGCTCAACACGATGGTTATACCGAATTGAAGTTTTTTCCGGCAATACAGGCAGGCGGTGTGGCGATGCTCAAAGCGTTGTATGGTCCTTTCTCGCACATTCAATTTTGTCCAACTGGCGGGATCACCGCGCAAAACGCAGGTGAGTTTTTAGCCTTGCCTAATGTGGCCTGTGTGGGCGGGTCTTGGTTAGTGCCGGCAGAGGCTTTGGTTCAGGCTGATTACGCGCGCATCGAAACCTTGGCGCGCCAAACGGCGAAGCTTGGTTCGCAAAACCGTGTGTCTCATCCCAGCTAAGTGCTGATATTTTTTGAAGTGATGACGCTAGGGTTGTGCTGCGCTTGTGTCTGAGACCGAGAGCTATCACCCGGTCACACGGCGGCTTGTACTTGCTGAGCGGTTGGTAAGCAAGCGACGGCGCCCCAGTTTTGTACCGCTATAGAGGCCGCAGTGTTTGCATAGCGGGCTGCCGTGACTAAGTCATCCCCTAGCGATAGTCTGGCTAGGATGTTGCCGCAAAAACAATCGCCCGCACCAGTGGCATCAACCATACTGACATCACGACCGGGGATGAATACTGAGTCATATTTAGGCCGACCAGTCTTGCTGGCTGGCAGGCGTTGCTCACTGACTAACGCACCTTGTGCGCCAAGTTTAAGCACGACGCGGGATGCCCCTTGATCGTGCGACCAACGCGTGATGGCTTCTGGGTCAGTTAAACCAGTGAGTGTGGTCATGTCCTCGAGGCTGGGCAAAAACAAATCACAGCGACTGACTGTATTCGCGATATGAATGCGCGCGCGCTCAATCGACCAAAGCTTAAGCCTGAGATTTGAATCAAAGGACACCAAGGTACGAGACCGTCGCGCAATGTCGAGCGCAGCAAACACGGTATTACAGGCTTGTTCAGAAATCGCCAGCGATATGCCGGATACGTGCAGCCATTTTGCGCGCCCGATGATCGCAGCAGGAGTACCCGAGAGCCAGTTGACGTTCATTTTGCTGGCGGCCGAATCTGCACGCCGGTAGCTAAAGGCGTGGCCTTCTGGGCCATGGGTCACAAAATAAATGCCGGTAGGCGCATGCGTATCTAGTTCGAGACCTTCTGTGTTGACACCTTCTGTTTGCCAAAGTTGACGCAGCTGTTGCGCAAAGAGATCATCACCTAAGCGCGTCAGGTAAGCGGTGCGCACCCCAGCACGCGCGGCTGCAATCACCGCATTACTGGTGTCACCGCCAAAGCCTTGCAAATATTGAGGTTGGGTAGGTGAGGTTTGGTTGAATTCAACCATGGCCTCGCCTAGCGCAACGACATCAATATTTTTTTCGTGACGTGTTGTACTCAAAGTCATTTAGGCTGCACAAGTAAACCATCCTGATAAAACCGAGCCACCTCATTAAACAGGCTAAACCGCTTGACCTCGTTCATGATGCCGTGTGTGCCTTCGCTTAAGATCACCAATTTTTTGTTGGGCGAGTTAGTGAGCAACGGAAACAACGTTTCTGCCATGTACGGTGGTGTATCCGCATCCCACTCAGCCAAAATCAACAAAGTGGGTACGGTGAGCAATTTAGGATCAAAGGCGGGTTTGCCAGCGCTCCAAAACAGACGACTGTCTTGCACGCTGCCATTGGGTGCGCGAACGTACTTTGGATTAGCCTGCGAACCGACAGGATCTGAGGCAAAGGTGGCTTCGGCCCAAGCGTCAAACCAAGCTTTTGGCTGTGGGTCTCGACCAGGTATCACACCGGTATTCTTGCGTTTGAAGGCGGCTTCAATCGTGACGGTACGATAGGCACCTAAGGCACCGCCCGAGTCGGTCAATGACGCAGTTTTGCGTAACCAAATCGGTGCGAACAGTACCAGACGGTTCACCTTGTCAGCATGGCGTGTCGTGTACAGCGCGGTAATGGCTGTGCCCCAAGAGTGGCCGATTACGTTGATTTTCTCGACCCCGCGGCGCTTGCGTACAAAGTCTGCGGCAGCGGCGTAATCGCGGGCGGCGGTATCCGTATCAGCGATCGGTTTGTTTTGCATGGGCGGTTGATCCATCGCTGCTGGGCGGGTTGATTTGCCGTAGCCGCGTATGTCAACCATATAAACGTCAAAACCTTGTTGAGCTAGCACGTCCATCCACGATAAGCCATCTAGACGCAGATCAAAGCCAGTTTCTGAAGGGTAGGTGGCACCATGCACGAATAAGACAACATTGTCTTTGTTAAAAGAGGTTGTTGTTGCCAGGCGCTTGTTTCGCACATACAGGTTAATCCCCGCGTCGTCGCTAGGGACCATAAAGTCTTCGATGACGAGCCGAGAATTGGCGGCCGTGGTGATGTTAGGTGCGTTGGCCGCCGTCTGCAGTGCACAACCGTTCAGGGATAAGGTGGCGATCCCTAAGGTCGTTAAGGCGACTAGCTGACGAAGTAATCGAAGTGGCGAGAGGGCGTTCATGGGTAGTCTCCGGATTATCTGAGCCAAAAAAAGACAGCTCTATTTTGTTTGTAGGGACAGAGTACAGTTTGTCTACACAGAGTACTAGAGCGGGCTGCTGCTTGCAAGAAGGACGTCTCCCCCAGTTGCATGCGAAAATCAACTACGAATCAATGACCCGAATGTTATTTGATGGCTTTTTTTGTATGCTTTTTTGTAGTAGATCAATCATGAACTTTTTTGGTCATGACTTGATTCATTTTCTAGAAATTAAATAATGAAACTTTGGGCCATTTCCGATCTGCATCTGGGTGTTGAATCCAATCGACAGGGTTTGCGTGCCTTGCCTGCCCAACCGACAGACTGGTTGATTTTGGCGGGTGATATTTGTGAAAGCACTGACCTCCTGATTGAAGCCTTTATGTTGTGCACTCAAAAATTTGCAAAAGTGTTTTGGGTGCCTGGTAACCACGAGCTATGGCTTGTTGATCGACGTCGAGAGGTCATGACGAGCCCAATGAAATATGCTGAACTTGTGCATGCAGCCAGGCGTTTTGGGGTGGTGACGCCTGAGGACCCATGGGTAGTGTTTCCGCCAACAGGTGCAGTGATCGTGCCGTTATTCACGTTGTACGACTATAGTTTTCGGCCTGACCATGTCAGTCGAGAGGATGTGGTCGAGTGGGCTGCTGAAATCGATAATGTGTGCACCGATGAAATCGCGATCAAGCCTGGTGTCATGAAGACAATGGATCAATGGAACGCAACACTTTGTGATGCGGCTGAGGCGCGCTTTGAGCGTGAGCTTGCCCCGCAGGCGCGTACGATTTTGGTGAGCCATTTTCCGCTGCGCGAAGACTTGGTTCGCATCCCACGCGTGCCGCGTTTTACCCCTTGGTGCGGCACGCGGCGTACGCATGATTGGCATGTGCGCTTTCGTGCAGACGTTGCCGTGAGCGGCCATTTGCATGTGCGCCACACCGATTGGCGTGACGGCGTGAGGTTTGAAGAAGTGTCGCTTGGGTATGCGCGCCAGTGGGATCAGGGCAAAGGGTTGCAGCACTATCTAAGGTTAATTTGTGGTGCTGACGATTAACGCGGGTTGATGTGACTTGCGGGGTCTGTGCGACGAGCCCCATGACATAAATCATCACAAATCCTCACATTTATTGCTTATTCTTGGTTTCTGCGCTCCTCGGGGTTGCATTCAGTTCGTCTTGATGGGTAATCTTGCAGGGCACTATGCTCTCTTTGGCCTGATTCCTTTTCCTAGAGGTTTTTTATGTCATCGTCGAACTCATCTTCTTATTCTGGCTTGTCTTGTGCTTGCTGTGCAGACTTGCTGTCGCCCGCGCATAGCCGACGTGATTTTTTACGTGGTGCCGCGGGCGTTGGCTTGGCCGCCTTCCTGGCACCTCAGTTATCGTTTGCCGCTTCCGGTAACTACGAAGCAATGTTGTTGTCCTGTATCGACCCACGTTTTCAAAAGCCTGTGTTTGATCGTCAAGTCAAAGATGGCTTGGCTGACAAGTACAGTGCTTTCACTGTTGCAGGTGCCTCAATTGGCGTCGTTGCACCGGCCTTCAAAGCCTGGCAAGAAACCTTCTGGGAAAATCTCGCGGCTTCGATTCAGTTGCACAATATCAAGCAAGTGATTGTTGTGAATCATCGTGATTGTGGTGCTGCAAAAATTGCTTATGGCGAAGCGTCTGTTGCGACACCCGCCGCAGAGACCGAAACACATAAAAATGCGTTACTGACTTTCAAGGCAGAGTTGGCCAAGCGCCAACCCAAACTAGGAAGCCAATTGGGTTTGATGGCTCTTGATGGCAAAGTTGAACTGTTTAGCTAATTTGCGTCAGTCTCTTGCGAGTGCTTTGTTCACCCAACAAAGCGCTCGACATTGCCGAGTTACTTCGGCTTAGCGTACTCGCTGTCAATCCACGCGTGGGCGCTGTTTGAGTTGAGTTTGAAATCAGGTTTAACTTTGATTTGCGCCAACTCATTGCCATCAAGATCTGTGGCGCTTAAGAGTGCGTGCGGATCGTCTTCGTCTAAGACGATATCCAAGGCCACAGTGATCTGTTGATTGTTGGCAGTGACTGTCAGTTTTTTGTGAAGTGTGGCTTGCAGGTGTTGTTCGTGACGGCGCACCACCTCAGACGCGGTTTTAACCAGCGTGTTAAAGGCGTTGATATCTAAAGGCTTGGGGTTCTTTTTATCGCGGCCCATGGTCCAAGGAGCGGTCAAGGCGGGCTCAGCCTGGCCATCAGGGGTCATCTCAACGGCCCAACCATCGTCGTCTTCATTTTTTATGACCCGCGCTGTCCAGCCCTTTTGTGCCCACAGACGAGCTTCGTGGATGACGTCGGATTCTTGGGTGGGCCCTTCAGATTCAGGGTTTGTCGTGCTGGCGTGTGTGTTCATCTGTCTATTTTAGACGCTGCCGACTTAGGGTACCAAGCTTAAAAACAGATAGGCTGCAAAAACGACTAAGTGCACGACGCCTTGCAACACCGTGGCGCGCCCAATGGCGATGGTCAGCAGGCTCAGTAGAAAGGTCAGAGCTAAAAACGTCATGCCCAGACTATCAACGCCTAAGCTCAACGGCAAATCAAAAGAGATCGAGATAAAAGCGACTGCCGGGATGGTGAGCCCGATACTGGCAAGCGCCGAACCAAGTGAGAGGTTTAGGCTAGTTTGAAGACGATTTGCCATTGCAGCGCGGGTGGCAGCCACTCCTTCGGGGAGTAGTACCAAAAGTGCGATAGCAATGCCGACGACCGAGCGCGGAGCGCCGACAGTATCGATTGCAGATTCGATTGAGGGGCTGAGTGCCTTAGCCAGTAAGACCACAGCCACTAACGAGATCAGTAGCAAGACCACGCTGATCAGTGTTTTAGTATTTGACGGTGCAGGCGCATGGCTCTCAAGGTCGACAAGTTCGGTGTCGTGTGTGGGTAAAAAATAGTCGCGATGACGCACCGTTTGAATAAACACAAACGTGCCATAGAGAACTAAAGACAAAACCCCCGCTAGCATCAATTGACTATTTGAAAACGTCGGGCCCGGAGTGGTCGTGGTGAAATTAGGCATGACCAACGTGAGCACTGCCAGCGCAATTAAGACCGCAAGGCTTGAGTTTGTGCCCTCTACTCGAAACGACAGAATGCGGTGCCGCAAACCACCTAGAAAAATCGAAACTCCAATGACGCCATTCATCACGATCATCACTGCAGCAAACACTGAGTCGCGTGCAATCAAAGCGCCATCGGCACCTGCCGACAGCATAATTGAAACAATGAGCGCGACTTCGATAATTGTGACTGAAATCGCTAACACAAGCGTACCTAGAGGTTCGCCAATTTTGTGCGCAATGACTTCGGCTTGATGTACGGCGTTAAGGACTGCGGCGATCAAGAGCACCGCCATCAAAATGATTTGCCAAAGTGTTTCGGGGTAAGGGATCATTAACGCGCGCTTTTTATCGATTAATTCAAGTGCGTATTGTAACCAAAGCATCCAAGCAAACAGCACCCGTGTGTTGCACTAAAAACGGATTGATGTCGACGCCTTCGAGTTGGTCGCAATAAGTTAGTGCAAAGTTTGATAGTGCGATCAGCGCATCGACTAAGGCCTGCTGGTCATAGGGTGCTTGGCCTCGCCAGCCCGTCAAAAGTTTTGAAGCACGAACCCGTTTGATTAACGCCTGTGCCGAGTCTTGCGAAAGGGGCGCTGAGGCAAAGGCAACATCTTTAAAAAGCTCGACCGAGATGCCGCCTAGGCCAAACATAATCATCGGGCCGAAGACAGGGTCTTGATGCACGCCCAAGATGGTTTCAAGCCCAGCGCCCGCCATCTGTGAAACCAACACACCCTCGATGCGTGCCTGAGGCTGGATAGTCTGGGCACGTTGTGTCACCAGGTCAAACGCGTCGGCAACCGCTTGGTCAGAAGTCAGATTTAAAATCACTCCGCCAATCTCAGTTTTATGTTGAATATCGGGCGATAGTATTTTGACAACTACCGGCATCCCAAGTGCTTTTGCCGCCGCAATCGCTTCATGGCGCGTGGAACAAGTGCGCTCTTGCAAGATAGGTAGGCCATGCTGGGCTAACAGTTGTTTGGCTTGGGCCTCAGTTTGGACCTGTTGTAGTTTGTGTGTTGTGGCCAGTCGCGGATGAATCGGGACTAAGTGCTTGCGGCGCTGCGCGATGGTGATGCACGCATGGGCCGCAACGACTGCTCGGCTCGGATCCGTCATCACAATAAAACCATCGTTTTCAAGAGATAGACGAACTGCATCGTCTGAGGGACCAATCAAGATCAGACAGCGTGCGGGATGCTGTTGTTTAAGCGCGATCAGCGCTCGGCGCATCGATTCAAAGCGCTTGGGTGCACAAGCACTTTGAGCCATGTATAAAAATAGGGTTGACCAATTGGTCTCAGTTAAGATGATCTCCATCGTACGCGTCGTACCATCTTTGACTGCAGTTACCTGCGCGGTGGTGTCCAGCGGATTACCGATCGGTGCAAAGGGTAGTAATTCAACCATTTTTTGTATGGCAACAGGCGGCAGTTCGGGTAGCGTAATTGAATGGGTTTCGGCCGCATCTGCCATTAAAATTCCAATACCGCCCGAGACGGTGACGATACCCGCTTGATCGTTTTGCGGTACTGGCAATTTCGAACAAAAATAGGCGACATCAAGCATCTCTTCGATCGTCTGTGCCCGCCAAGCCCCGCATTCTGCAAAGATCGCGTCGTAGATCGCATCGTTACCCGCTAACGAGCCTGTGTGCGTGGCCGCAGCGGCAATGCCCACCGACGACGTACCGACTTTCATGATGATCACAGGCTTATTGTTTTGCGCTGCTTTCAAAAGTGCGGCGCGCAGGCGATTACCATCTTGGCAGCCCTCAATCGCGGCACAGATCACCTTAGTGCCCGGGTCTTGCGCAAAATAATCGATACACTCAGCCACATCAATATGGGCTTCGTTGCCTGTTGCTACGATACGGCTCAGCCCCATGTTGCGTTGAATCGCAATCGAGTAGGCGCACGAACCAAAGGCACCACTTTGTGTGGCGATTGATATCGTGCCGGGCGAGGGGGTGAGCGCTTCAAGCGCGGTTGAAAAGGTCGCAAAGAAGCGATTAACGACACCAACGACCCCTAAGCAATTTGGGCCTAGCAGCTTCATTCCATAACGCTTGGCGGTGGCAACTAACTGTTTTTGTGCGAGCACGCCCTCAGGCCCGACCTCTGCAAAGCCTGAGCTAAACACCTGAACAACCTTCACACCTTTTTCGCCGCATTCTTCCAGAGCCGCTTGGCAAGCGGTCGCGGGCAAGATGATGATGGCTTGATCGACGGGGCCCGGGATATCCTTAATCGAGGCAAACGCCGGGTAGCCTTGGATCTCGGCATTACGGCTATTGACGGGATACACCTTGCCTTGAAAGCCGCCATCGCGCAAAAAGCGAATGGGCCTGCCACCTAATTTATTAGGATCAGACGAGGCGCCTAAGATTGCGACCGTTTGAGGCTCAAACAGGCCGTGTAGTGGGTGGTTGTTGGCGGTCGTTGTCATAGGGTGTTGAGATGTATTGGAGTTGGTACGCTATCGTAGCGGGGTATTGCCGCATGCCACGCGATCGTGACGTTTATTGTTTCTAAGGTCATAGTGTGCGCCGGTTCTTGTGATTCGAATTAATCGTAAGGCGAAAAATGGCGTCTATTCAACCGTGATGCTTGCGCCTCCAGATTCGGTCAGTTGTTTTAATCGTTCGCTTTCATTTTTCAAAAATAATTTAAATTGCTCTTGAGTTTTGTTTTCAATGACCAAGCCTGTTTTTGCGATGATGGCGTTCACCTCGGGATCGGCAATCGAAGCCTCTATCTCTTTGAATATTGTGTCTTGTAGGGGTTGCGACATTGCGCTAGGTACAAAAAAGCCAAACCAACCTCCAAACACCATATCGACGCCAAGCTCTCGAAAGGTCGGTGTATCGGGTGCGCTGGGGTGTCTTTGTGCAGAGGCAATGGCGATCGCACGTAGCTTGCCAGTGCTGACATTGCCAAGGGCAGATGTGCCGTCAAAAATCCCATGTACTTGACCACCCAGCAAATCGTTCATGGCCGGAGAGGTTCCTTTGTAGGGAATATGAGTAATTTGGATGCCACTAGCTTTGGCAAACAGTTCGGCTGCGACATGAGGGCTCGAACCGTTGCCCGACGAGGCTAGTATTAACGCACCAGGTTTCTCACGCGCCATTTTTAAGACATCGGCCAGATCTTTATAGGGCAATTTGGCGTTGATGACCAACATGTTGGTAGAGGTGCCAATCAATAAAAGTGGCGTAAGTGAGGCTGGATCGTAGGGCAGACTTTTGCGCAGAATAGGGTTCGAGGTAAAACCATAACTGGTGAGTAAAAGTGTGTAGCCATCAGGCGCTGCACGACTCACGTGTTGAGTACCAATAATGGTGCCACCGCCCGCGCGGTTCTCAATAATGACTGTTTGCTCCCACTTGCGCGAGAGTTTCATGGCAATGGCTCGACCGAACACGTCTGTGACACCGCCCGCGGTGTAAGGCACGACGATGGTCACTGGTTTGTCAGGGTACGTTGCACCTTGCGCCGAGGCCGAGGCGATGAACCCGCCTAATAGTCCAACGATCAACTTGCGAGTGAGTATGCTCATCGGCTTTGTCAGGTTTTGGTTGTTCTGGGCAGCGTAGTGACGGAGTTGTTTCAGTTCGCAGTCGCGCGCGACTGATCGATGATTTTTTTCCATTTGGCAGATTCAGACCGAATCAGAGCATCCATCGCCTCAGGGGTACTGCCTTTTTCGGTTGCGCCATTTTGAGCAAATTGTTCGCGTACCGCTGGCAGCTTTAGTACGATATTGATTTCTCGATTCAGTCGCTCGATGATGGGGCGAGGCGTACCTGCAGGCGCGGTGATGTAGTTGACCGGAGCTGCGGCAAAGCCAGGTAATGTGTCAGCGATGGGAGGCAGCTGTGGCAAGATTGGATTGCGTTCAAGCGTTGAGATTGCCAGTGCCTTGACGTTATTCGCTTTGATTTGCGGCAGATAAACAGACACGGTATCAATGGTCATTTGAATCGATCCGCCTAACACTTCGGTAATCGCAGCCCCCGAACCTTTATATGGCACGTGCACGATATCGATACCCGCCATCGACTTAAACAGTTCACCCGCGAGGTGGCTTGACGAACCAATGCCAGAACTTGCAAAGTTAATCGTGCCGGGTTTAGCCTTGGCCAGTGCGATTAATTCTGCAACCGAATTCACCGGCAAGTTTTTATTCACCACCAAGACGTTGCTGCCCTCAATCACTTGCGAGACTGAAGCAAAACTCTTAAGTGCGTCGTAGGGCATCTTTTCCATCAGGTGGGGGTTAGTCATCTGTTGGCCAGGCGTTGCATACAGCAAGGTGTAGCCATCGGGTGGCGCATTAGCGACGATATTGGCACCGAGAGTGCCGCCTGCGCCAGGTTTGTAATCAATGATGATGGGCTGGCCGAGCCGCTGCCCAAGAGGTTCGGCAATGATTCGAGCGTTGTTATCGGCCCCGCCACCCGCCGCAAACGGCAAGATTAAACGGATAGGCTTAGTTGGGTAGGGCGGTTGCTGTGCCAGCGCCGCGCTAGAAAAGGCCAGCCATGCAGGCAAAGCCAAGCAAACCGGCAAGGCCAGCAATGCTGCGGCAAGGCGTCGACAAAGCGGCCGCGCAATCGAATAGAAACCGAATGGGCTCATGACGTTTTATCTCCGTTTATATTAAGCGCTGACGTTAGGGTAGGCGCTTAGTTTTTTTGTGTTTGGAGTAATGATAACGTCAAAGTCCGTTCACGCACGCTTAACTTCAGAGGATATTTTTGCAAAAAAAAACCAAAGGTTGGATGGGTGTCCAACTTTTGGGGTGCAGTTCACGATCTGTATAAAAAGTTTTGGTGCCAATGGACGGAATCGAACTGTCGACCTTCTCATTACGAATGAGCTGCTCTACCAACTGAGCTACACCGGCTTGGTCAAAAATTATATCAGAGCTCGCAGAGAGGTCATTTCGGGCTACGTTAGGCGCCTTTTTTTGTGATTGTCGCCGACTTGTGGAACTGCGCTTCGAACGCTTCAAGGGTCAAGGGCTTATAAAACGCATAGCCTTGAAAAGAGCGGCAGCCAGCTTGCACCAGCAGGCTTAGCTGTTCTTTAGTTTCTACCCCCTCAGTGATGACGTTCAGCAAGGTTCGATGTAATCGATCATAAAACAATCTGCGATTAGGCAACCCCGTTAACGGATCAAGAAACGCCAGATCATAAATCTGTTGTTCAGCAATCTTTCTTTCAGTAATGTCGCGCTGTATCGAAACCCAATGCGTAAATTGACCTGCGTCATTTGGCAGTGGAAAGATATTCAACTCTTGCCAGAACGTCTCTCCATTCTTTTTATAGTTCAAGACCTCTTCTCGAACCGGTTGCCAAGCCGTTAGGCCTGTTCGAACGCGTGCTAAGGTCGCCAGATCGGTCTGAGGGCCTTGCAAGATTCTAGGATTTTGACTAACGATTTCTTTTTGGCGATAACCCGTGGCTGTTAAAAACGTTTGGTTCGCATAAATAATGTAGGGTCCAGGCTGATCGATGGGCTCGGCGAGGCTGATTAAAATCGAGTCATTTGAGTGCTCAATGATTCGATTGGTGACATTTTGCGATAGCACCAAATTTTGATCTAACTGATCGTTTGGTGGCAAGTTCGGATCCAATGTGTTCACAAGAGCCTGCCATTTAACTGAAACGGTTATCCCTATAAACACTAGGGCTATTCGATAGTAGGCGAGTTTTTACTTCTTTTTATTTTTTTGGCTAAAAAGTCTTTCATTTTGTCGATTCGCGCACTTTACTGAGGTCTCTTGAGGCGACCGCTCCTCTGACTTCGATCTTGATGCGATCCAGAATCATGCCCGCGTCATCACGCAAGGCGATCTCGTGCTGCCCGGGCCAAGGTTGCCAAGTTGTGTGTTCGCCACCCGACAACGCTTTGTCATTGATCGTCCAGTGCAACGAATGTTGAGCACCAAACTGCTCTGCTTTGAGCGCAACGTGTTGGGCAGTGTTGGGGATGTCGGGGTCAAGTGCCAAAATCGTACCCTGAGTCGGCATCACGATTCTTGCGTTGGGTTTGGTGGTCGTTAGGTTGGTTGGGCCTAGCTGAGCGAACTGAGGATCGGTGCGATTCAGTGTGAAGAGTGCTTGCTCGGTACCGTGGATAAACCACTCTCGATGTGGCGCCTCAAGGTGCTTGCCAGTCTCGTTGGTCAGCTCAACGGTTTGACTGATGACATTGGGCGGTGGTTGCGCAGGCTGACTCGATTTATCGCGGTGCAGGTACGACATGATGTCTGCCCATACCGGCGCAGCGCCGGTGGTACCGCTAACATCCCACATGGGTGCACCATTGGCATTACCCACCCACACGCCAACGGTGTAATGCTCTGAATAACCTAACGCCCAGTTATCGCGCATGTCTTTGCTGGTGCCGGTTTTCACGGCGCTCCAAAAACGCGTGTTCAAGATGCTGTCTGTGCCAAAGGTGCCGGCCCGCGCGTAGGGATCACTCAACATATCGCTCACAATAAAGGCAGCAGGCGCATCAAGGGCTTGGTGCGCAACGCTGAGCGGTGACGAGCGCTCGAGGCTGAGCTCGCCACGCGCTGGGCCAAGCAGAGCAGTCAGTGGTGTGTAGCGCCCGGCGTTTGCCAGTGTTCGATAGGCATTGCTTAAATTCAGTAGTGAGACCTCTGCGCTGCCGAGTGCGAGGCTGTAGCCGTAATAATCACCCGATTGCTTTAAGGGCAAACCAACACGCTTTAACTGTTGCGCGAAGGCCTCTGGGGTGACCATCATCAATGTGCGTACCGCGGGTAGGTTCAGCGAGGCCGCTAACGCGGTGCGGGTCGAGACCCAGCCTTTGAATGAGTGATCGTAGTTTTGAGGGATATACAGCCCAGCCCCGGTTTGAAGCTGCGCACTCGAATCATCTAGCAAACTCGCAGCCGTGAGGCGTTGCTCAGCAATGGCTTGGGCATAGAGAAAAGGCTTTAAGGTCGAACCGGGTTGTCGTAAGGCGAGCACACTATCAACGTGTTGGGCCTTGCTTAGCGCGCCAGATGACCCAACCCAGGCCAAGATTTCGCCCGTTTTGTTGTCTAACACGATCACGCCTCCATCCTCGACATGGCGTTTGCGTAGCTCGCGCAACTGGCCTTGTAGCGCTTGAACAGCCACGCGTTGCGTCGAGGCGTCTATGGTCGTTTGGATTGAGGCGCTGAGGGGTATGGCGGGTGAGTTCGAGCGCCGCCCTTCGGCGACACTGTAGCGCGCCACCTGTGGAGCAATCCCGGTGCTTGGTTCAAAGGCCTTGCGTTGCAGCGCTTGGTAAACGCTCTGCTCAAGCCCGTCGCACACGGTCGCAGGCGCGTTTGCTTCGATTAAACGCAGCACTCCACACGCGCGGCGGGAAACTTCAGAGGGTGCTGCATTTGGGCCACGTACCAACGCAGCGGCGATTGCAGCGTCTTGATTATTTAGACCCTGCGCTGCTTTGCCGAACAAGGTTTGGCTCAAAGCGTCAATCCCAACGGTTTCGCCTCGAAAGGGTACTAAGTTGAGGTACGCCTCAAGAATTTGGTCTTTACGCCATTTCCGTTCAAGCCATTCTGCTGAGATTGACTGCTCAACTTTTTTTGTGAGTGTGCGCCCCGTTTTTTTGCTTTTTAAGTCATCGTCTAGTAAGCCAACCAATTGCATGGTCAACGTCGAAGCCCCACGGGTTTTTTGATTCCAAAGGTTGCCCCAAGCAGCAGAGGACACTGCGCGCCAGTCGATGCCGCTATGCTCGTAAAAGCGCTTATCCTCACTGAGCAAAATTGCCTGACGAAAAGCGGGGGACACTGCCTCAAGTGCAATCCATTGTCCCCGTCGCACGCCCTGATTCGTACGAACTCGATGAATGAGTTCACCGTGTCGATCTAGGATACGCATGTCAGAGGGCTCATGCGAGGCTTTCACCTCAGCAAACGACGGTAACTCTTGGGCGACTGCCTTACCCGTGACCAGGGCAACAGTCAGTACAGAGAGACAAAGCACTCTATTGATCGCGCTCCAAAGGCCACGCGTGGGGCGCGAAGTCATCGTACAACGACCGGCGCGTTTGGCGTTTCACCAAACATTTCAGGGGCGTACATTGCTTCAACTCGTGAGGCGGGTAACGAGAAGGTGCCGGCGTTATTTAAACGAATGGTGTATTGAAGCTTTGAAACACCTTCAGGTACATATTCGTAATACGCTTTGAGCGCTTCGAGACCGCGCTCTTGGTAGGCAAGCCACGCCTTAGCCTGCGCTTGTTGGCCCGTTGTCGCCATTTGCGAGTCACGCCCCAGGCCGCTACCCAGAATCGTTGCACCCGCCGGAATAGCATCCGTTAAGGCGACCCAGGTCATCGCACTTGAAGCGTTGAACTCAAGGGTGACTCGCAAGATGTCGCCACGGCTAAAGGTCCCAGGCGGGAGAGTTTTGTCTGCTTGTTCAATCGGGCTGACCGAGCGTTTGATTTGGAAGCCAGCAAATTGGGGTGCCGTGAGTGGTATCGCCGCTAACGATTGGATGCCGACCCAAGGTCGCCCCGAGCCCTGAGGGGTAATTTTCAGTGTCTCGGTCTTTTCACCGAGTGGCCAGGCGAGCAGTATGTTGCCAGAGCTTTCTTTTGATAAGTCAACCGTACCCTGTGCATTGCCAAGCTTGGCGCTGAATGGGCCTGTGACCGCTGTCGACTCGTAGACTTTGGCAAATTGCTCGAGCGCCAAACTACCCCACAGGTTTGCCGTGGTGGTAGACCAAGCCCCTTTCTGTTGCCGCGCGATGAGCCCTGTGACCAGGCGCCCCGAGTCGGCTTTCCAGGCCGGATCCGTTAAGGTCAATAGCGTTAGACGTGCAGCATTCACGTCTCCATTTTGCATCAGCCACCACCAGGCATCAGCGCGCTCAGTGTTAAAGCCTGCGCGCGAGCCTTGAAATGCCAAGCGACTGCGCAAGACTTGATTGGCTTGGGCGCGGTGCTGTTCACGCCCTTTGAGATTCGGCATGCGATTGAGGATGTTGAGCCAGTCAATCACTGCGTGCGTTGGCCATTTTCCTGGTGAGATCTCGATTGACTCAAGCATTTGAGGTTGGGCTTGGCCGTAACGCGAAAGTGCCTCAAGCGCGGCAAGCTTACGTACCTTTAGGTCGGCTAGGCTGCTCAACGATTGACGTTCGATTTTGCCTTGAACAAAATCGCTTAGGCCTTCGAGCATGGGGGTAGTCAAGCTCGGTGGAATTGCAAAGTTGGAGTCGAGGGTGCTGGCCTCGTGTGCGGCACTTAATAAATAGGCTGTTAAGGTATCGCTACCGCGGTTGCGGTCGCCGGCTCGAGTTGGAAAGTAAGTCGCTAGGCCATCGCTATCCAGGTAGCCTGGCAATTGCGTCAGCAGATCTGACCATAGAGTGTGGTCGCGCATGCCCAGCGCCTTACTGGCACTCTGTTCAAGACACGAAAATGGGTAACTCGCCAGCCATGCCTGCACACTGGGCAACCCTTGCGCCAAACTGCGACTGAACGATAGTCTGATGCCGCCACGCTGTGCGAGTGCAGCGCTTGGCGCTTTGATCTCAAGCGAGTGTGGTCCCTCGAGTTGTAGCAGTGTCGCCTGTTGAACGGTCACGGGTACTGCAGCCGTCACGCGCTGCTTCATACTCAAGTTATCTTGTACCTGACTGAGCGAATCTCTCGCGCGAAGCTGCCAAATGAAGGTGTCCAACATTGGTTGCGTGGTTTGCTGATCAACCGCCACTGACCAAGTGACTTGGCCGGCTGCACGTGGCTCAAGCTCTAGCGACTGAGACGGCAAGCTTAACCTTTGATGGCTGGCCTCAACCACTAACTTCATCGGTTTGTCGGTGGTGTTGCGCAAGGTCACTTGGGCTTCATACTGATCGCCTTCTCGAACCAAGGGTGGAAAGCCGCTGATGATTTGTAAATCTTGGGTGCTTTGAATGGTCGTTTTACCAGTGCCAAATAATCCTGTCGAGGCATCAGCGATCGCCACAATCTCAAAGCTTGTAAGCGCATCATTCAAGGGCACGGTTATTTGCGCTTGTCCTTTTTCATCCAGCACAATTTTTGGATTCCATAGCAACAAAGTATCCAAGAGCTCGCGGGTCGGATTGCGCCCACCACCGCCGCCAGCCGGCACAGCTTTGCGTCCATAATGGCGGCGTCCAATAATTTCCATTTGCGCCGTTGAGGTGGCAACACCCCAAGCGCGAGGTACAAGCATCCCCTCGAGTAAATTCCAGCTTTTATTGGGCATCAACTCAAGCAAAGCCCGATCGACCGCAGCGAGGGCAATTTCAGCGTGTGCAGCTGGCTGTTGATTGGGTAAAGTCACCGTCACGGTGACTTGAGCTTTGTCGCGCACGGTATAGCTCGTGCGATCAGTTTGCACCTTGACGTTTAAACGATGCGCGGCATCGCCCACCTGAATCGAACCCATGCCAAACCGATACGTGGGCTTACTGAGATCAACCATCGAGGTCGGCGCAACAAAGTCGTCGTTATCGGGATTTGAGTAGTCTGCCCACCACTTAGTCGGTGTGCGATAGCCCCAGGTAAAAAAGCTATACCAAGGCACCGTGCGTAAGCGACCTCGCAAGGCGAGCACGCTGACGTATACGTTGGGGCTCCAGCCAGCTTTGACTTCGATTGCAATGGTGGGGTCATCGCCCTTGAGTTCGACCACGCGCGTTTCTAAGATGCCTTCTCGTTCAATCGCCACCAAGGCGGTCGCTTGGCGAAAGGGCATACGCACCTGAAATTTAGCAATCTCGCCTGGTTGATACGTTTTTTTCTCAGGCAGCACATCCATTCTGTCGTGATCGTCAGCGCCAAACCAGATCTCACCTTGACGTGTCACATACACCGAGGTCGCGGCTTGAATTTGATTACCTGCAGCATCTTTTGCTGTCACAATTAATTCGACTTCACCGGGCTGCTCAAGTTTGGCATCGCATGTCAGCAAGCCTCGTGAATCACTTGTGCCACGACATACTGTACCTAGCTCTTTGGTGATTGTTTTGTTGTCATAGCTGTAAAAACCGCCCACCATGCGCTTGCGCGATGATTCAACTTTACGAGAAATCGCAGTGACTTCAAGCGCAATTTTAGGTTGAGCCTGACCTGCTAAATCTAGCGCTAAGGCCTGAAGCTTCAGCGACTGACCCACCGAGACCCAGTTCTCGGTCTTGATGCCAGCGATAATTTGGGCCGGCCACAGAGTTTGGATATGCTGTAGGGTTTGCACCTCGCCGCTTGGGTCTGCGTAAGTTGCCTCGAGTAGCAGCTCTTTGACCTCTTGGCTGGTCGGGATCGATCCGATTGTCAACTTACCGTTTCCTAGCTGATCAAGTGTGAGTGGCATTTTGTTGGCAATGAGACGCTGGCCTTGTTGTGCCTCTGAGGTCGCTGCGTTTACGCTTGTGCCAGGCTGTAATCCTTTCGGAGCCTTAAAAACAAAATCCTCATAGTTTGAAAAAGCGAGCGTTTTCTCGCGCACGAGCGCAGAGACTTGCACCGGAAGCTTCGAGGCCGCACCACCCGACACATAAGCGACCTTCACATCGATCGGCAATATTTGTGGACGTACGAGTGGTGTGCTAGTGTCAGGTTTGATCTGTCCGCTGAAGATGGGCAATCTAAACTCTTCGACTCTAAACTCACCTGAATCTCGCAGTTCGTTTTTATCGATCATTGCGACCCGATAGAGTCCTAACTTGGCGTTCCGAGGTAATTGAAAGGTGTTTTGCGCAGCTTGACCGCCCGTGGCGCTTGTCGACCATATCACCTCGCCTTTGTACTGTTGATTGCTTCCCACATGCGTGATCGAGTAAGACAAGGGCGGGTTCGCAACACGGTCAAAGCCGCGACTGGTTTCGCTGCGTAGGATATGTTTCATCGATACCGTGTCACCGGCGCGTACAAGCGTTCGATCAAAGATGGTGTGGACACGGTGATCTGGTGTTGCGGCTTGACTCGTTGGCGCCTGAAAGCGCCACGGCTCAATACCTTTGTCCCAGTTGGTCCAAGTGAAGGCGACATCTTCGACGACTGGTGCGTTGCGCGTCAAAGACCTAGGCTGTGGTGCGCGAGCGCTGACAAAATACGCTTGCAGGTACTCATGGTCGGTACGGCATAACGGCGCTTGCGGTGAAAGCCCTTTGAAGTTTGCAACGCCTGTTGCGTCGGTGATGGCCTGTGCGAGCGCGCGACCATGGCAATCAGAAATCTGTACGTTTGCCCCTTCGACGGGCTTACCTTGATCTAAGGTCGTAACCCAGGCGACTGAGTTTTCTCGGCCAAGCTTGAAGTGCACGCCCAGATTGGTGACTAACGCTGAAGTTCGCACATACATCGTGCGTCCCTCACCATACTGCTCATCAAGCAAGCGCTGGCCGAGTTGCTGCGACGCGATTTCTACAACATGAAAGCCTGGCGTCAGTGGTACTCCAATCACTTCGAAGGGACGTTTATCGGCCGCGGCCCGAGCGGGTAGCTCTAACTGAGTCGTCGACTCGCTTTGCGCGAGTAAAGAAATACTGCGCGTTTCAACGACACCCGCTGTATCCTTAGAAATGACGGGTGGTAGAGGCGACTTGGCGTCCCGTTGTGCCTGCTTGCGATCGATCCAACCTGAGTTGTACATTAACGTCTTACGATACCAGGCGATGATGTCGGCATCTGAGTTCAGGCGCAGATCGGTGACCTTGCCGCGCTTTTGCGTCACTGGCAGCTCTTTAATATTGAGATTCGCCTCAACGTTACGTACTGTGAGCGGCAAGATACCAACGCCTTGTTGGTCTGCCAAGCGTTCGATCACACCGAATGGCGACGCTGAAAACTTAGCTAATGCTGGCATCGCGCCAGTAGTGACCTTGAACGGAAACGATGTCGCATTGCTCAAGGGGCGATTTGAATCGTCTTTTAACGCCTGGGGCAGTTCGATCATGAATTCGGTATTTTCGGGTATTGCCCCAGAAAATTGCACAGCCGTGGCGTAATCCGACGATTGCACGTCCTCCATACTTGCGCCTGAGTCATCAGTCAGCATCGCTGGGTAGGTCATCGTGCCAGACGTTAAGCGAATGCTCTTGAGTAATGAGGCTGAAACAGGCGCATTGAAATTGAGTGTCAGTGGCAAAATCGGAATACAGCCGCTGCGTGCGCTTTCGCGCTCACAAGTAAAGTTTGCGCGAAAAGGCTCGCGAACGGTGAAGTCTAAGCGTTGTTCAGTTGTCGTTTTGACCTCTGTCGCCGACGTGATCGCGCTAACAATCCCTCGTCCGTAGACAAGTTGAATTTTTGTCGAGGCCGACAAGCGTCGATTACAGGCCAGTGTGACAACACTTAAGGGGTCTTTTTTGGCTTCATTTTGAAGATAGCTTGCTTCAA
Source organism: Gammaproteobacteria bacterium (assembly GCA_030832095.1). Lineage (GTDB taxonomy): Bacteria > Pseudomonadota > Gammaproteobacteria > Burkholderiales > Burkholderiaceae_B > Zwartia > Zwartia planktonica. Next base: position 159,663 of record JAURJT010000060.1, read on the forward strand.
TGATGGCGTCGCGATCCGCCCCAGAGATTAGGCGAACAGGTACGCGCTCACCTAGACCCTCAACGGCACACCAAACATGTGCGCGAATACTGGCGAGCGTGGCGGGGCCAGAAAGGTGCAGCACAAAGATTTGATCCTCAGCAATCGATCCATAACGCCCAGGCTGTGCACGTTCAATGATCGGCCCGCCCGTATGAAAGCTGTACTGGGCATCACCTTGAATCGAACCGCCCAAAAAACCCGGATCTTGTGCCTTGAGTTCGGCTTGGCATACGACGCCTGCTGGCACCTCGTTCACGAAGTCATACACCCAACTGCGCTCGTTAAGCCAACGACCTGATCCCTCAGTCGCGCTATCTAAAGAACACTTCACTTCAACAGGGGCCGGCAATTTCGCTTCGCCAAAGGCTACGGCCGCACGATCAAAGTCAACGACGATTTGTCGCACAGCAGTGCTCGGGCCTTGCGGCGTGAAACGTGTAATGGTTGCCGCTTGGGATACGCTTGCGCAGCAAAAAAATATAACCAAAGAAAGAAATTTAAACGTGTTCATCGTATGTCGTCTTTTGGTGTGTCGTCTTTTTTACCTGCACAAGGCGCAGTCTCTGTAGCATAAACCTATCTGAGTGCAATAGGAATCTGCATCCAGCTTCTCAGGCTGCTCTAGGCATCCGCGCAGGGCGAGGTGAGCTCGCGCAGGCATTTGAGCAAGGTCAGCAAAAATGGCGCTAAAGTATGATGCTGTCACTGATCTCACCGATCAGCATGCTAAAACAGGGCGCTCAATAGACGCCTCTCGGAGACCGACTATATGACACCTTCAGTTCACTGCTTTAACGCCACAGAGCGGATTAGTTTTGGCGAGCCTGCGACCACCGCCGTGATCAAAGAGCTCGATCGCACAGGTAGCCAACGAGTATTCGTGTTGGGGAGTCGCTCTGTGGCAATGACGCCGTCGTACCAAGCAATTGTTCGAGCCCTCGGCTCGCGCTGCGTAGGACAGTTCACAAGCATCACGGCTCACGTGCCGCAATCCTGCGTACTAAAGGGGGCGCAGGCGGCACGCGCGGCACACGCTGATGTATTGCTTGCGATTGGTGGTGGCTCGGTGATTGATGCGACCAAAGTCATGCTGGTGGCTCTTAAAAAAGGTTTGTCGACACCTGCCCAGTTACATGAGGCGGCAGTCTTTGCTGCAACCGATGGTAGTGTGCGGCCAACTGATGCTGCAGAATGGTTGAGAATGATTGCCGTGCCTACCACGCTGTCGGCGGCCGAATTTACCTGGTTTGCTGGGTGTTCAGACACCACGGCGCGTGTCAAAGAGATTTTCGGTTACCCGATGACCGCGCCAAGAGCCGTCATTGTGGATCCCTTAGTCACGCTGGATACGCCGATGAATTTGTTTCTCTCAAGCGGCATTAAAGCGGTTGACCACGCTGCCGAATTTATGGCGATGTTAAACGTTGACCCAAGTGTGGATGCTTTTGGCAAGGCAGCTTTAGCACTGTTGTCTCAGGGGTTGCCTCGAGTGTTGGCTAACCCGGCCGATCTGGATGCACGACTTGATTGTCAGCGCGGCATGGCGATGTCGATTCGTATCCTTGAGTTCGGTGCTCGCGTAGGCGCCAGTCACGCGATTGGCCATGTTTTTGGCGCGCACTCTGGGGTAGGGCATGGCTATACCTCTTGCGTCTTGCTTCCCGCTGTGATGCGCTACAACAAAAGCGTGAATGCACCAAAGCAGCAAATGATTGCGCAGGCTATGGGCTGCGAGGGGATGGAGGCGGGTGACGCGATTGAGCAATTGGTACGAAGCTTGAATTTACCGACCCGCATACGCGATGTTGGTGTGAAGCGTGAAGACTTTCCAGTCATCGCCGATAAAGTGATGCACGACTTTGGTATTAAAAATAATCCAAGGCCAGTGACCGAGACTAGCCAACTGCTAGAAATTTTAGAGTCGGCTTGGTGAGCAAGTTCAAATACAGTCTATAGCCTGCTCGCTGAGCGTTCGAAGATATTCTATGGTCTGCTCGATGAGCAGGCTCAAAGATATTTGAAAATCTGCTCAGAGAGCTTTTTCAATGAAATCGTTGAGCAAGCACAGCGTGTTAGAGGGCGAGCTCTGGCAAATCAATCCAGCGGCGTTCGGCGTTGCTGCGATAACAAGCGTCGACTAACTGAATCCCTTTTGCACCCGCTTTTAAAGGCGAGGCGAAAGGGGTGTCGTCAAGCACATGTCGTAAAAACGACTCCCAACCTGCGCGATACGAATTTGTGTAGGGTGCGACATCCGGTACCTCAAGCCATTGTGCATCAAAGTCTTCGCTTGTTGGTACTTCAATGCTCCAGACGGGCTTTGGAGTCGCCGCCATGGGTTGAATAAAACAGCGATATAAACCGCACGAAGCTGAACCCTGCGTACCATCGACCTGCAAGGTCAAAATATCATCACGTTTAATACGTACAGCCCACGAGGCATTGATTTCAACCAAAGCACCATTGGTGAGTTCAAGGGTGGCTAACACCACATCTTCAACGTCTACGTCATAAGGCTTGCCTTGCTCATCGCGACGCTTGGCAATGGCAGTTTTAGTACGGCAAGACACAGCTTTGACCTCGCCTAGTAGTGTGTCGACGATATAGCGCCAGTGTGGAAACATATCCAGCACTAAACCACCACCATCACGTTTACGGTAGTTCCAGCTTGAACGTTGTGCGGGGTGGATTTCACCATCAAATACCCACCAACCAAAATCGATTTTGGCTTGAATAATCTCACCAAAGAAACCAGCCTCTTTGACTTTGCGAAGCTTGTGCAAGCTCGGCAAAAACAATTTGTCTTGCACGGTGCCGTTCTTAAGTTTCAAGCGCTCAGCCATGCGCGCCAATTCAAGAGCCTCATCTAGCGACTCGGCGATCGGTTTTTCTAGGTAGATATGTTTGCCTGCCTGCATCGCAGTTTGCGCGCGCTCAAAGCGGCCAGCGGTCACGCTCGCATCAAAATAGATTTCATTATTTTTGTCGGCCAAACAAGCGGCCCGATCGGTTGACCAGGCGATGCCGTGGGGCTCAGCCAAGGCCTTTAGCTTGTCGGCATTACGACCGAGCAGCACTGGCTCGGGGATCAGCTTGTCGCCATTTTTAAGCAGCAACCCGCCTTCTTTGCGAATGTTCAGCAACGAGCGTAAGTGTTGCATGTTGCCCAAGCGCCCAGTCGCGCCTTCGATAATGATGTGAATTTTTTTTGTCGACATTTTTTGGCTACTTTAGTTTTTTAAAAATGATTCTTTGTAACTCAAACTAACAGTCATAAAAAAAATGGCTTTTCGTATGAGTTTTTTGCTAGTTTGACTTTCTGTTGTATCTATAGAGGCCTAAAAACCGTTGAAAGAACTCTTGTCTGTTGATGATGCGACGCCTAGCGTTCAGCGACAGAGTAAGCAATGAACGGGAATTCACATGGCGGCCCATCGGCCACATGCATCACGCGGCTTTCAAGGTCAATCAGAACCGCGCCGGTCGTCATTGTTTGTTTGGCTTCAGCTTGGCGCGGATCAGGATGACGGCAAAGCGAGTGCGGCTCGCTGAAGTGATCACTCATGGCGGCTGCCATCGTGGCCACATCAATTTGTTTGCCACCGCGCTCTAGCAAACGACGCATACGTGACGCTCTGAATAAGGTGCCTGGGCTAACCTTTTCCATCTGCGACTCGCCGTGTCCAGCACCCATAAAGTGATTAGAGTGCGTGACAATACCGTTGACTGGATTGATATAGGTAATGTGATTGGGGCTCGTTTCAAAATCAATGATCTCGCCTTGTGCGCCGCCGATTACAAAGTTACCTGAACAGGTACGCTTGGTTGATACGATAGGCGTCAGCGCATCAGCATAGCGATCGGCATCAAGAACCTCACGACACCGCATATGAAACGGTTTTTGATATGGGTTACAGCCATCTAGATGCGAGGCCAGGCCGTTTTCAACTAAGCCAATGCCGCATTCGTTGACTCCCATTTTGCCACCCACAATGCCGGCCTCGGTCATGCATACCAAACTTGGCTTATTCGAGCGCTTAATACGTAACACAATCGTGCGTTGATGAACGCCAGCGATCCAATCCCAATTTTGCCCAAGCCAGGTGTGACCATCTGCAGTGACGTCTGATAGCAAGCCAAAGGTTGTGCAGCCATCGGTCTCACCAGTGGCTTGTTGCAGCGCTTGCTCTTGCTTGCGCGCGTCTTTGCCAAAGATCATAAACGCAATCTCGTAGCGGGCATTTAACAGTGCGATCGCTGCTGAGGATTGTTCTGCACCTTTGGCGATGCCTAGCATCTCTTCGGCGTAATCTGTATTTTGACTCTGCATGGCGGTCTGCCAACGCAAGGCTTCTTCTAACGCCTCGGCACGCGCTAAGCCCGAGGCTTCAAAACGGCGTAAATAGGTTTCAAGGTTTGCGGCGACATCAGCAGCGAAGGCCTTGCCATGTGCCACGCCACGTTCAAATGCGTTGTCACCCACCGTCAGACAGGGCATTTTGTCTCGTTTGCTCACAGCAGCATCACCTTGTAAAGTTCGCGATTAATCTCACCCACTAAGCGAATAAAGTCATCGGATAAACGCGTGTCTTCAGTGCGTGGGCGAGGAAGGGCAATATCATAGATTTTGTGGATACGACCTGGGCGTGCTGACATCAGCACAACGTGATCCGACAAAAATACCGCCTCAGCAAGCGAGTGCGTCACAAAGATGACGGTCTTGCGATACTCCTGCCAGATCCGCATTAGTTCAAACGCCATGCGATCGCGTGTAATTTCATCGAGTGCGGCAAAGGGCTCATCCATCAATAAAATCGACGGATCAAGTGCCAAGGCACGTGCGAGTGCGGCGCGTTGTTGCATACCGCCAGATAGTTGGTGCGGGAGTTTCTTCTCAAAACCATTTAGGCCGACGACCTCAAGCAGTTGCTCAACGCTTTGTACGGTGTTTGAGTTTTGCGCCTTAGGTAAGTCGTCCGCGCGTTTGCCTTTTGCCTGTACCAATTCTTTGAGTAGCTTGACGTTTTTTTCAATTGTCAGCCACGGCATCAAATTCGCTTGTTGAAACACTAAGCCAATACGACCTGCTTGGCGCAAAGCGCTAGGTGGCATCCCGTTGATCAACACCTGTCCTTGGGTAGGCGGCATTAAATCAGCTAATACTTTTAGTAAGGTGCTTTTGCCACAGCCAGAAGGGCCCACTAACGAAACGAAGGCGCCATCGGCGACTTCAAGGTCAACAGGTGCTAGGGCTTGAACGGCCTGTTCAGAGCCAAGCCCATAGGTAACTTCGATCCCGGCGATTGAAATGCCATGACTTGAAGGCATTGTTGTCTGCGGGACGTCGGTGACTGATGCACTCATTTTGCCGGTTGCTTCACGAGCGCGGCTAATGCTTTTGCCTCATCAATGCTATTGATGATCGCGTTGGTATACATGCTTTGCGCGGTTGGCTTTTTAGGTAAGTCGCCGCCGCTCGCCAAAATGTCGATTGAAGATTGCCATTTCGCATCGGTCATCAAGCCAAAGCGTTCAGCATAATCAGGCGTGTTGTACAGGTCGTAAATCATGCGTAGCTTGCGCGACTCAAGCTTCAGGTCACGATCAGGTGACACAGCAACAATTTCTTTCATGGCTTGTTCAACGTTGTCGTGGGTCCAGATCAAGCTCTTAATCGTTGCGCGCACAAAACGCTTGACCAAATCAGGGTTGCTTTTAAGCAGAGCTTCATTGGTATAAATCACTGTGCCGTAAAACTGCACACCATAATCACGTACTGGCATTACGTTGACCGGAAACCCTCTGCCTTCAAGCGTCAAGGCTTGCCCAAATGAATAGCCGAACAGACCATCGACTTGCCCAGCGGCCAGCATCTGTACCTCGGCGCCACGTGCGACTGTCACAAAGTCAATATCTTTGCGGGTGAGACCGCCTTTGGCTAACACCGGTTCGATTAAGCCCATCACGTTGGCCTGAAACCAGGCAAGTTTCATGCCTTTCATTTTTTCAGGCGTGGTGATGCCGGCTTTTGCCGGCGTGATGACTGAAAACGGATTGTCAGGTTGATCGGCCATCACAGCCACCACGGGCAGGCCACTGCCTTTTGCTTTGACAAAAGCATCGGCATTGGTCAAGCCAAATTGCTCACGACCTGTGGCAATCATGACTTCGTTTTGTTGTCCAGCGGCTGGCGGACGAATTTCTAGATCAATACCCTCAGCTTTATAAAAACCTTGCGCACGACCGCCAAAATATTGCGCATGCATACCCCAGGGTGTGAAGTTGATGCGCAGTACGACCTTGTCGAGTGCGAGGGCAGGGGCTGAAGAGAAGGCCAAGGTGCAGAGGGCGAGAGCGCCCGTTAAGAATTTGCTCAACATGATTTTTTACCCTCGTGAAGTCGAATCATTCAGACCGGTGCGCCATGACACTCGCGCCTCAATCCATGACATGAAATTAAAAAACACTGTACCGATTAGCGCTAAAGAGATGATGGCAGCAAACGAGCGCGCTGTATTAAAGTTAAAGCTACCCGACAGCACTAAATAACCTAAGCCGTTAGACGCAGCCAGCCATTCGGCCACGATCGCACCAAGCACGGCTAGTGTCGTCGCGATTCGCAAGCCTGCAAAAATGTACGGGATGGCATATGGCAGCCTCAATCTAAAGAGGAGCTGACGTTCTTTGGCGTCGACCGAACGAAACACATCCGCTAAGCCGCGATCCACCTCTTTAAAGCCCGCCATGGTGTTGATCACGATTGGGAAAAAAGCGATCGACATCACCACGGCAATTTTTGAACCCAGGCCTGCGCCCACCCATACTAAGATCAAGGGAGCGATCGCAATCTTTGGCACACTTTGTAGACCAACAAAAATGGGCATGATTAAGCGTTCAAGCCAGGTAAAGCGAATCATCAAGGCTGAGATGATTAGGGCAAACAGTACAGCTGTGACATAGCCCGTTAAGATCGCCCAAATCGTAGCCAATGAATGCATTTGAATCAACGACCACTCATCTACAAACAGCTGAGCGATTTCGGTGGGGGCCGGCAGCAAGAAGTTCGGGACTTCAAAATATCGCACGCCCGTCTGCCACAGCAAGAGCAGTACGACGATTAAAATTCCTGAGCTCCAGCTTTCAAGTAGTCGGCCTAAGCGCGAGGCTTTTGCCGAGTGCTCGAGCGAAGAGTTGTCGGTGCGACCAGACATCTAAGATCCCTTAGTGGTTTAACTTGCTAACATATCTGACAGAGCTTACCGTAGTCAACGTATTCTGATCTTCAAAAGGATTTGCCATGCCGCGTCATATTGTTTGCCTCACCTATGATTTTGATGTGCAGTCAGGCTTTATCTCAAGGGGCATGACCTCGCCCACGCCGCTGTCGCGTGGCGAATTCGGGATCGTCGGGTCAAAACGCATACTCGACTTGGTAAAAGCGCACAGCATCCCCACCACGTGGTTCGTGCCGGGGTTCACCATCGAAACTTACCCAGCAGCTTGCGAGGCTGTTGTGAAGGGCGGGCATGAGATTGGTCATCATAGTTGGGCCCATATTCCACCGGCTAGCCAAACGCTTGAAGAAGAAGAGGCCGACATGTTGCGCGCGACAGCGGCTATTAAGCAGCTCACGGGTGGCAGGGCAGTAGGCTATCGCTCGCCCTCATGGGATCTGAGCGATAACACCTTAAACCTGCTGCTCAAGTACGGCTTTGAGTACGACAGCAGCATGATGGGTGGCGATTACCATCCGTACCCGGTACGGGCCGGCGATCAGGTCAAACTGGGCGAACCGGTCAAGTTTGGCAAAGAGACCAGCCTGATCGAAATGCCTATTAGCTGGCACTTGGATGACCACCCTCATTTTGAATACTGGCGCATGCCCACCACCGTCAATCCCGGCCTGCAAAGTGCCCGTACCGTGATGGAAAGCTGGCTAGATGAATTCAGGTACTTCAAAAAGAGTACCGATTTCGGGATCCTGACCTACACCATGCACCCCTACGTGTTAGGCCGCGGCAACCGCATGCTGGCCTTTGAAGGCTTTGTTGAAAGCCTAATTAAAGAGGGCGCTGAGTTCATGACGATGCAGAATGCGCTGGCTGCGGGGAGGGGGTTGTTGTACTAGATTGAAGTTAAAGATGTACTATTTTATATATATTTAACTTATTGTTTTTATTTTAAAAAGTTATTTATACGATGACTGAAATGATGTTTGGTGGTTTTAAAGCAATGATTTGTTTTGTACCCGATACGCAGATACTAATAAGCTTTAAACCACCAACTCAGAGTGACTGCTCAAACGCAGTCACTCAGCCAGCTTAATATTTCCCTTCTTAATCACCTCGGCCCACTTCAAGGTCTCGGCGCTTACAAACGCTGACCATTCGGGCAAGGGTCTTAAGTCAGGGGTCGAACCGCGTTGCGCCAAGGCTTGTTGCACACTTGCCTCGTTCAAAATCTGATGTACATCGTCAGACACCTTTTTCACAATCGCGGGCGCCGTACCCTTAGGCATAAACAAGCCCGCCCAACCTACACCTACAAACCCAGGATAGCCTTGCTCGGCAATCGTTTGCACCTCAGGCAATTGCGAGGCACGCTCGCTTGACAGTGAAGCAATCGCTTTAAGTTTGCCCGCTTGGATATGCGGCAACGATGAAGCCATTGTGTCAACCGCCAACATAATGTGCCCGCCCAGCAAGTCATTCATCGCGGGGCCGCTGCCTTTGTATGACACACCCGTGATGTCAATTTGCGCGCGCTGCTTAAAAAGCTCTGCAGCTAATTCAAGTGCGTTCGCACCATAACCCCAAGCGAGCTTGCCCGGCGCTTGTCGCGCGGCATCGATCAGGTCTTTAAGATTGTTATACGGTGCAGCCGGGTTGGCCAAAATCAACCAAGGTTGCGTAAACACTCCTGCAACCGGAACAAAATCGCGTTGCATGTTGTAGGGTAGTTTTGGGTACAGGGCTTCGTTGACCGCAGTGGTCGTGCTGCTTGCAAAGGTAATGGTGTAGCCGTCAGCGGGGGCCTCTTTGCCGACCAGCATACCTGGGATGCTGGCGCCACCGCCTTTGTTATCGACGAATACCGGCTGCCCCCAGCGTTGCGTTAAACGCTCGGCTAACAAACGCGCGATGATGTCAGTGGCTTGCCCGGCCGGAAACGGCACGACTAAGCGAACAGTTTTATTGGGGTATGTCGCTTGCGTTTGCGCAACTGACTGCGCTGAGGTCAGGGTCAGTAGCGCTAGGGCGCCCACGTTTAGTACTTGCAGAATTCGTTTCAAAGCTTGCCTCTGTTTTATAGTGGTTTTAACGAGAATGTACCCCGAGGCGCCTCTCTTGGCGAGCGAGCAGTCGTTTGGCTGACAGAGGTCAACTATGCTATAGTATTGGACATCGCTGAGTTTGCGCGGCATTTGTCTTTTTTATAAAAACACAATAACCGACTGATTTTCAACGACAATTCCCTGATAGCTCAGTCGGTAGAGCGACGGACTGTTAATCCGCAGGTCCCTGGTTCGAGTCCAGGTCGGGGAGCCAAGAATATCATTTAGCCCAACTTCTCGGTTGGGCTTTTTTGTTTTTAAGTTGTCCGATGTGTCAAAAACTTTGCCACTGTGATTAAATACAGTCATGAGACTCACCCTTTCGCAAATCGATATGATCCGTGACGTTGCACAAACAGTGTTTGGACACTTGGCGCGCGTAACCTTATTTGGTTCGAGAGTCAACGATCAGGCCAAAGGGGGTGACGTTGATCTCATGGTGGAAGTACCAAATATTGTCGATGAACCGGCACTGTTGGGGGCAAGGGTTGCAAGCCGTGTGTCCCGTGCGATGGATGGACGCAGGGTCGATGTCATTCTCAAAGCTCCGAATTTAAAGATTCAGCCGATCCATGAAATTGCGACTCGCAATGGGGTCATCTTATGAAACTGGATGAAGGGCTTAAATTTCGGTTGCAATTTCTTAGCCGCGTAGTCAAAAAAGAAGCGTATTATTTGCAAGATACCGACGCGCGTCTTTTTGCTAAAGCTCTTGATGTCAGCGATTTACAACGCATCGCTCAGGATGCGTTGCTTGCAGAACGACTAGATGCTTTTGTCAGCCGTTTTGGGCGTCTACAAGATACGCTGGCAGACAAGTTTTTGCCGGCTTTGCTGGATGCCATGGCCGAGACTCGAGGGGCCGCCACTGAAAATCTTGATCGTGCCGAGAAATTGGGCTGGCTAGATTCAACCGATGATTGGCTCGTGATGCGTAAGCTACGTAATCAGATGGTGCACGAATACATCGAAGATCTTGTTGTTTTGTGTGACTCACTGAAAGCAGGCCATGCGTTTGTGAACACGCTTGTGAAAACTGCAGATCAGTTTGTTGCTCAGGCAGACCGTCGCATTGCTGCGTCGCTGAGTTAGGTCTAACAGATAGTTCATCCGCAGGTCGCTGGCTCGAGTCCAGGTCGGGGAGCCAGAAATAGCTTAGTTTTTCGCTTCAAAATGTCGGCTCGGACATACACTGACTCGCTCGTGATGTTTAGAGAGGTATGACAATGGACGAAGACGGCATGAATTCCAACAAATCTGCATTGAAACTTAGTGGTGAATCGCAGCGCAAAAAGCGCAATAAATTGACGAGCGCTGAGGTTTCAGCGTAAATGACTATTAACCCCGCGTCGCTTCGCTCCGAAGTGATCAGATTGCGCCGGAATAGCTGTCCAGTTTGCCGTGGGATCGCCGATCAGGTTGCGGTGGACTGAGTGTCCAGTTTGGTCTGGAAAACGCATCTGGCTGTGGCTGTAAATAGAACTGCAAGGCTGAGAGTGCCGAACAGGCATACATACACCCAAGCCTTTGGTGGGATGGACTCGGAACCTTTGCGGTAAGAGCCACTCGCGTTGTGCCATCCGTCAGAGAGTAAAGTGTTGACGCCGATTGAAAATTGACCAAGTGGGGGTGCGGTTAAAAACTTGGACTTGTTTACGTCATAAGTCCGAGACTTTGTCTGTATTCTAAGGGACTAAGTGATCCAAGAGATATCTTGATTCTTTTTTCGTTGTACCAATGAATATACGAATCGACAATCTCAATAAATTGCTCGA
>JAURJT010000061.1 GCA_030832095.1 Gammaproteobacteria bacterium
AAAACAACCCACCGCCCTTGGTACGACCCAACGACACAATGGCTGACCGCGCATCACGATTTTTTTGATTTGATTTTTGTGAACGAGCGCGCCGAGTTGTGCGAAGGCAGTCGCTCAAACATTTATCTTAAACAAGACAATGACTGGGTGACGCCGCCTTTAGCCTGTGGCTTACTGGGCGGCGTCATGCGAGAGCATTTGTTAAGCACGCATCAAGTACGAGAAGCTGTACTGACACGCACTGATTTTGAACAACCGGCAGCTCGCCTCAGGCTATCCAACGGACTGCGCGGTTGGTTTGACGTGCAGCGCGCCGAATCATTCTTTCCAGGGCGCGACTTTCCATAGCTCAAGCAGGTCTTTTTCGGTAGAGACCAGTTCTTTTTCATAAGCCGCCGGGGCGAGGTAGCGCACAGGGGCAAACAACAAGGCAGCTTGCTTTAAATAGCCAGGGTCGGCAGCGGCTTGGGCCACTGCCTTGACCAGTTTTTCACGAACGTCAGCGGGTAATCCTTTCGGTGCCGCAAGCCCACGCAACGAAGCGCTTTCCATTTGAAACCCCTGCTCTGCAAACGTTGGAGTATCAGGCGCCAAGTTTGTGCGCTTAAGCGACATTTGACCCAACATACGCATCGGGGCGCCGCCTTGCATAAATTGCAGCGCTTCTCCGACATTGATCGCCCCAACCACTAACTGCCCGGTCAGCAGGCCGGTACGGACTTCGGCTGATCCTTTGTAGGGGACGTGCGTCATTTTGACGCCCGCAGCGCGTTCAAAAAATAGCATCGCTAAATGGTCATCAGAACCAACGCCTGTCGAGCCCACGGTCACTTTACCGGGGTTTGCCTTCGCGTACGTCACCAGGTCTTTTAGGTCTTTCATGGGGCTCGCGCTGTTCACAGTGAAAGCACCAGGATCGTCTACCAAATTACCGATCAAATCAAAACCTCGCCATGTATAGTTAGCCTGACGCTCAATCGGAATCGAAATCAAATTAGGAGTATTCAAAAAGCCGATGGTGTAGCCGTCGGGTGTGGCTCTTGCGAGTTCTGTAAATCCGATCGCACCGCCCGCCCCCGCTTTATTGCTCACGATAATTCGCGCATCGTTGCCCAGGTATTTTTCAACATAGGGCGCGATCAATCGAGCGATTAAATCGGTGCCGCCACCTGGCCCATAGGCCACGAGCATCGTGATTGGCTTCTCGGGGTAACCTGCCGCGCTTGCCGTTGCAGTCATGCCTAACAACAACACCCCAGAGAATACAGCCCGCTGAACAAAGTTCTTCAGAAAATTTTTCATCGTAAAGTTCCCGTGTTAAGTAAAGTTTCAGTACTAACCAAACATCTTCTTGTAGCGTTCCAGAAACACCGGCCAAACTTCAGGGTTGGCCATGCGAGGTGCGCGCTGTCCTTTCAACATACCCTCAATTTGCTCAGCTGCCATCGAGGCCGCATTACGTCGCGCCTCGTGGGTCACACCCGCAATATGATAGGTTGCCGTCACGTTGGGTAAAGACAGCAAAGGGTTATCTTGTGCCGGAGGTTCAACCGACCACACATCCAGCCCTGCGCCCGACAAGTGACCGTCACGTAAGGCCTCGTATAACGCCTTTTCGTCATGGATACCGCCACGCGCTGTTGACATAAACACAGCACCTTTTTTCATAGCGCGGTATTGCTCGGCACCAAAATAGTTCAGCGTTTCTGGCGAGCGTGGGCAATGTACGGTGATCACATCCGCTTGCGTCAGCAACTCGTTGAAGCTGACCGACTTTGCGCCACGCGCCTGAATCTCTTCATCTGATAAAAAGGGATCGTGACCGATAATGTTCATCCCAAACGCCTTGGCCAACTGAGCCACGCGTCGGCCAATATTGCCCAGCCCAACGATACCAAGTGTCAAGCCACGAATCTCGTTACCCATTAAATCTTCACGCGTGGTGTACGCGTTGGCACGCATGATGCGATCACACGCCGTGATACGGTGTTTAACTGACAACAGCAAACCCATCGCATGTTCAGCAACCGAGTCGGCATTGCAACTCGATTGATTCACAACCAACACGCCGTGGCGGTTACAAGCCGCTAAATCAATTGGATCGTAGCCCGCGCCCGAGGCCGAAGCACACAACAAGTTCGGGCTCTTTTTAATCAAGTCGTCATTCACCCACCACTGAGGTGGCACCTCGTCACGCGCTGCACAGATGTGATACACGTTAGTATTTTTAAATACTTCAAGCGTTTTCTTTTCATCATCCGAATAGCGACAAACGGTTAGATCAATATCCGCGACCCCTTTCAGATGCTGATCGAACACTGGGTTTATCCAAAAATCAAAACGTACGACTTGCTTTTTCATGTTGTCTCTCAAAATAATTCTTGAATTTTTGTGATTACCTTCAACCCGCCACATTCAACCTGCTGCCTACGGCAACGAGCACTTTTGAGGCAGGGAGCCCTCCCGACCTAAGTTGAGCAGGGCCTCAAATCGAGTTATTTCAAAACACCCTTGGCACGTAAAGCCTGGTCTACCCAAGAGCGATCGAGGGTACCTTTTGCAATTTGCGCAAGAATATTTTTTTCTTTTTTCTCAACCGCCTCAACCAGCTTGGCCAACGCATCGGCACCTTCAGGACGAATCGCAAACAGGCCGTCATCGTCGCCCACAATGATGTCGCCGGGGTGCACGACCATGCCGTCGATCGACACTGTCACGTTGATTTCACCTGGGCCCTCTTTGTAGGGACCACGATGCGAGACTGAACGCGCGAACACTGGAAATTTATTTTTACTAATACTATCGACATCGCGGATCGGGCCGTCAATCACCATGCCTGCGATCTTTCGACTCGCGGCCAGTGTCGACATGATTTCACCGATGATGGCATTGCGCTGCGGGCCACCCGCATCCACCACAATCACGTCACCAGGCGCAGCCATATCAATCGCTTTATGCACCATCAGGTTGTCACCAGGCGCGGTTTTGACCGTAAAGGCGCGGCCTAAGATTTTTCCACCCTTATGGAAGGGGCGTAAATCAACGGTGCCGTTTGTGCGGCTCATCACATCGCTGATGTTGGCCACAGCAAGCTTTGCAAAACGCTTAAGTGTCGCATCGCTGACTGTATGTTTGTGGGTGTGAATCGCGAATCCGAGTTGTGACATGTCTGCTCCGGTGTGGTGTGTTGAATATATAAAATTTTGAAAGTCTAAAAGTCTAAAAAAAGAACGTTCTAACGCGCCGCACGCCCCACATACAGCAACGACTCCGGCGTCAACTCACTGAGTTGATTAATGCCCATCATCGCCATATTACGCATGACCTCTTGTTGTAGCAGTGAAATCCCGTGAGCAACACCTTCTGGCCCACCGACCGCCGCCGCATAATTAAAGGGCCGCCCTAAAAACACACTGCGAGCACCCAAGGCCAAGGCCTTCATCATGTCGCCACCGCGCCGCACGCCGCTATCAAGCATGACCGGGCCATCTTTGAATTGCTCAACAATCTGTGGCAATACACGCAATGGGGCGACTGCCCCATCTAATTGCCGGCCACCATGGTTTGAAACAATCACACCGTCCATGCCGTACTGCCGGGCAAGTGCAGCATCTGCGGGGTGCAGGATCCCTTTAATGACTAAGGGGCCTTTCCAACGCTTACGAATGTCGCGCACATGATCCCAACTCAATTGCCCACGCGCTGAGAAATCGCGAGCCACATTGGCTGAAATAATGGGCGCACCGCGGGTCGCAAACGAGTTCTCAAAGTGAGGCATGCCGTGATGCCATAGGGTTTTGAGTAGCGTACCAAACAACCACCGCGGGTGGGTCACACCCTGCCAAGCCAAGCGCAGATTGGGTTGCAACGGCGTTGAAAAGCCAGTGCGAACATTATTCTCGCGATTCGATGAAGCCGGTGTGTCAACTGTTATCACGAGGGTGTTGAAGCCGGCCGCGTCAACCCGATCGATCAAAGGAGAGATGTCTTCGGTCTTGCCATGCAAATACGCCTGAAACCATGCATCGGGAGCACGCTCGATGAGCTCTTCCATCTTGATCAAGGACGAACCGCTCATGATCATCGGGATATTGGCTTGCTTGGCCGCCTCGGCCAAGACGATGTCTCCGCGGTACGCCGACATCGCGGTGATCCCCATCGGCGCCATACCAAACGGAGCGCTGTAGGTCTTGCCAAAAATTTCAACCTGCTGATTGCGATTTGAAACATCGACCAGCGTGCGCGGAATAAATTCGTACTCGGTGAAAACATCTCGGTTGTCCTGCAACGAATGACAATCTTCGCAGGCTCCTGATACATAGCCAAAAATCGGACGCGGCAAGCGCTTTTCAGCTTCGCGTTCAAAATCTGCCATGGATAATATTTTTGCTAAGGCTTTACTTTGCGTCATGTTTTTGTCGTGATCAGTTGTTGTTATTCGTTTTCGTCTTAGGTAATACGTTCTGATTTGTCGTTTTATGTTTTAGTGATTTACTCGCGTGCTTGATGAGTCATTTTCATTTGTCATGATTAACGCGCCGCCACGACCTTTGCACAAAGGATAGTATTCACTGCTTCTGCTGCGGCTGCAAATCCCATTGCTGCTGTGACAGTAACCGTTGAACCATACCCAGCGCAAGACAGCCCTTGCAAGGCCTCGCCCTCTGACTGTTGCTGCCACACTTCGGGTAACCGGGTGGGCTGGTCAACCCACAGCACTCGAACCCCCATTTTAGGCACCCGCTTGAGCGCTTTGCCAGCAGCGTTGGACGCACGCGCAAAACGATGGTCGCGCCTTAAGGTATTGCGCACTCGGGCCAATAAGGCGTCATGCGTGGCTTGGGCAAGGTCGCCCACCTGCAAAGCCAATGAATTGGTTTTTCCGCCAGCCCCACCGCACACGATTAAGGCTTGCTGACGCGCTCGCGACTGCAGCACCATCGCGATCTTGGCTGCAACTTGATCGGTGCAGTCAAGTACAACACTTAACTCAACCGGCAGAATTTGCTGCACGTTGTCGGGAGTTAAAAAATCATCTACAAGTGTCAATCGACAGTCGGGATGAATGCTATGAATTCTTTGGGCCATCGCCGCAATCTTTGATTGGCCCAAGGTCTCAGTCAACGCATGCACCTGGCGGTTGATATTGGATTCAGCGACATGATCAAGATCGATCAGGGTAAGCGCGCCCACGCCGCTGCGCGCAAGCGCCTCTGCAGCCCATGACCCCACACCCCCAATCCCGACCACGGCAACATGCGCGTGTTGCAGTGCAGCGCCAGACTGCGAACCGTAAAGTCGCTCAAGCCCACCGAAGCGGCGCTCTGCATCAGAAGTGTGGCTCAATTGCTCTGTTACGAGATCTTTTTGCATGATCTACCCAAAAAACCGCACGGCGCGCTCGACAAGAGCGCGCGAGAGGAACACAATTTACCCTTAATACTGTGAGCATGCCGCCCCCCCAACCTTCGCCCCCACCTCTACCGTCTGCTTTGGCCAGCGCGGGGGTTCTGTGTCTGTTGATCATGCTAGTACACATTGCGATTTCGGGCGGCAGAGTTGCCGTTACCTTGACCGCACTCGAGCTCGGGCGCTCGACTTTTGAGGTCGGCGTACTCATCGCGGTATTTGCGCTTTTACCAATGCTCTGCTCGGTCCAGGCCGGCCGCTTAATTGATGCAATCGGACCCTTCAAGCCCATGCGCGCAAGCGCGATCATGGTCATCATGGGGGCCTCATTGCCCTTCGCCTGGCAAAGTCTACCGTCTCTGATGATTGCGGCGGTATTGATTGGTTCAGGTCACATGACCTTTCAAATCGCAGTGCAGCGCCAGATGGGTCAAAGCACCGGCGAAGAACGCCTACGCAATTTTTCATGGCTTTCGTTAGCAATGGCCACCTCGGGACTGATCGGTCCGCTTGTCGCCGGCATCTCGATTGACCATCTTGGGCACCGCAGCGTCTTTGCGTTGCTCGCCCTCTCGCCAATCCTGTGTTTTATCGGCGTCATGCGCATGAAGCGCTACCTAGTCACCTCTCACATCAAAGCGCCCCCAAGCGAAGTCAAGCGCAGCGTCACCGACCTGTTTGCCAGCAAAGAGCTGCGCAGAGTGTTTATTGCGAACATGCTGCTTTCAAGTGCCTGGGATACGCACGGCTTTGTGGTTCCGATTTTTGGTGTTAGTGCGGGTTTGTCGGCCACCACCATTGGGCTTATTTTGGCGGCTTTTGCATGCGCCACAATCGTCATCCGCATCGTGCTGCCTTGGATTCAACACCATGTTCGCCCGTGGCAACTGATTCACGCGGCCTTGATCGCCTCAGGCATCAACTTTTTGCTCTACCCGTTCTTATCGCAAATTTGGATTTTGATGTCGATGTCTTTTGTGCTTGGGCTAGCGTTAGGCTCGACGCAACCCGGGATTTTGGCTCTGTTGCAGCACCACGCTCCGCCCGGTCGTGCAGGCGAAGCATTCGGTTTGCGCATGGCTTTGATTAACGGCTGCCAAGTGACGCTGCCACTGGCCTTTGGCGCTCTGGGTGCCGTCATGGGTGGAGTCATGCCGTTGTTTTGGATCACCGCCGCGGCGCTTGGCGCGGGTCGCTGGTTCACCCGCGATGCCGAACTCGCAAACCGACCCACGACCGATTCGCACCCGCCCACCACACCACCGCCCAATTAGCCCCTATGCCCCCCACTTACCCGGCCCCTCCACCCGCAAATACCTTTCTGCGCTGGACTGAACAAGAGCGACTGGCCTCACTTGAGACTGCGCTTAAAGACTGGCGGGAAGGGCAGGATCTTTGGATTTTTGGCTACGGTTCGCTAATTTGGCGACCCGAATTTGAGTTTGTCGAGCAGCGCCCAGCGACGCTCGACGGCTATCACCGCTCGTTGTGCCTCTGGTCACGCATCAATCGAGGCACTCCTGAGATTCCCGGCCTCGTCTTTGGGTTAGAACAGACCGGCACCTGCCAGGGCATGGTGTTCAAGATCTCTAGCCAAAACGTCCAACAGACCTTTGACGCCGTCTGGAAACGCGAAATGGGCACTGGCGCCTATTTGCCAAGCTGGCTCACCTGTGCGACCGCTCAGGGGGCTGTCTCGGCAATGGCCTTTGTGATCGATCGGCGTGGCCCGGCCTACGTCACACAGCCCCCTGAGGATGACTTAGTTGAAATTATCTGTCGAGCGCACGGTACCTATGGGTCGTGCTTTGATTATGTGACTCAAACTGCCGTGTCTCTGAAAGCGGCAGGGATTTGCGATGAACATCTCGCCACCTTGACCGAGCGTCTGCTGCACTGGCGGCAAGACAACATTCAAAGCGAGTCGCCCCAACAACGACCACAACCATCGCCATAGCCGGACCAACGGCCATCGCCTCAGTCGCGTCAACCGCAACAGTGTTATCAGAAACAGCCAGTAATCGCCAGCAATCCCCTTGGCAAGATGAACGTTACCCACGGTACACTGTGAGATGGCAACCGTCGCGCTCCTAAACCGGTTTTGACTTACTCCACCTGGATTCATCATGTCGATCGCAGATCTGCGACAAAGCTACGAAAAAGGGATCCTGCTTGAGCAGGACGCCAAAGCCTCTCCGTTTGAGCAGTTCGGCCTGTGGTTCGAGCAAGCGCTCGAGCAAAACGTCCCTGAACCCACCACGATGACCTTGGCCACAGCCGACGCGCAAGGGCGCCCCTCAGCGAGAATCGTTCTGCTCAAGGGTTTTGACGAAGCGGGCTTCGTGTTCTATACCAACTACAACTCGCGCAAGGGCCAAGACTTGGCCGTACAGCCTTGGGCATGTCTGAATTTTTTTTGGCAACCCCTTGAGCGCCAAGTGCGCTTGAACGGCTTGATGACAAAGGTGTCTACCCAAGAATCTGACGAGTATTTTCACAGCCGTCCGCTGGGTTCGCGTCTGGGTGCCTGGGTATCCGCGCAAAGCCAACCCACCACTCTTGCTGCACTCGAGGCGAATACCGCGGCCGTGCAGCAAAAATATGGCGATCAACCTCCTCGTCCTCCACACTGGGGCGGCTATCGTTTAGCGCCTGAGTATTTTGAATTTTGGCAGGGGCGCCCTTCACGCTTGCACGACCGCCTTACCTATCAACGCTCTGGCACCGGCTGGGCACTCGAACGCATCTCTCCATAACATGACAGCCTCTGCACCAACTTTTGATTCTGCCTTTTTTCGGGCGACCCTCGGCCGCTTTCCGACCGGCGTAGCTGTCATCACCGCAAGCCTTCCAGGCCAAGCGCCTGTTGGGCTGACTGTCAGTTCGTTTAACTCAGTGTCCCTCGAGCCGCCTCTCGTACTGTTTAGTTTGTCGCGCGGCTCGTCCTCCATGGCGACCATGCAAGACTGCGATCGCTATGTGATCCATGTGATGAGTCACGAGCAGCTTGGGGTCTCTCATCGCTTTACCCGAGGCACTCCGGCAGAACGGTTTGCCAATATGCCACTCGTCAAAGCGCCAGGCGGCTCACCTCGCCTTGACCTGCCCTGTGCCGCCTGGTTTGAATGCTTCAACCGCAATCGCTACGACGAAGGCGATCACATTATTTTTATTGGCGAAGTCGAACACTGCGAGCGCTCAGAGGCCTTACCTTTGGTGTACCACGCGGGTGGTTACGACCTCACTCCAAACCTTCAAAAATAAACCGAAGTCATGAGCGCAGATATTGATTGCATAGTGGTCGGTGCGGGTGTGGTCGGTTTAGCGATCGCCCGAGCCCTCTCCCAAAGCGGGCGAGAGGTGATGGTGGTTGAAGCGGCCGAAGGTATTGGCACCGGCACTAGCGCACGTAACTCAGAGGTGATTCACGCAGGTATTTATTACCCCGCCGGTAGCCTCAAAGCCCGCTTGTGCGTTGAGGGTCGTCATCTTTTATACGCCTATTGCGCTGAACATGGTGTGAAGCATAAGCGCTTGGGTAAACTGATCGTCGCCACGAGCGAAGAAGAGATCCCGACACTCACTGATATCCTAAAAAAAGCGCACGTCAACGGTGTGACGGATATGGAACTCTTATCAGCGACCCAGGCGCAGGCGCTTGAGCCAGCCCTGTTCTGTACAGCGGCGTTGTTTTCGCCCTCGACTGGGATCATCGACAGCCACGGCCTGATGCTGGCCTATCAAGGCGATGCCGAAAACGCTGGAGCGCAGTGCGTGTTTCACACCCCACTTTTATCGGGCAGCGTGCGCAGCAGTGGTGGTTTTGACTTGCAGTTTGGTGGTGCTGAGGCCATGTCGTTATCGTGCAACATACTCATCAACGCCTCGGGTCTGCACGCGCCCACGTTGGCACGCAAGATCAAAGGGATCCCTGAGTCTTCGATCCCAACAGAATATCTCTGCAAGGGCAGCTACTTTAGCCTGCAAGGCCGCGCGCCTTTTACCCATCTGATTTACCCAACTCCACACCATGCCGGCTTGGGTGTGCACCTCACCCTCGACTTGGGGGGGCAAGCAAAATTTGGGCCTGACGTGCAATGGATTGATCAGGTGGATTACACAGTCGACCCGGCTCGCTGCTTAGGGTTTTACGAAGCAGTGCGCACCTACTGGCCGGGCATGAAAGACGGCACCTTGTCGCCAAGCTACTCTGGCATTCGTCCCAAAATTTCTGGGCCGCACGAACCCGCAGCCGACTTCATGATTGCGGGGCCCGCAACGCATGGGGTACCAGGTCTCGTGAATTTATTTGGCATTGAATCACCGGGCTTGACCTCTAGTCTGGCTATCGCAAAAGAGACCCTTGCATGCCTGTCAATGACTTCAACCGGATCTTAGGCTGCCCTGACCAACCTGGCATCATTTATCACATCAGCGGTCTGCTCCTTAAGCTTCAAGGCAACATTTTTCGCTCATGCTAAATAACACTCTCGCACCTGAGCATCCTGTTCCAGACTCGTACGGGATTAATTTATTTCACGCAGACGCTGCACGTGACCTTTTGGCTTGTTATCTGCCAAAAGATTTGCATCAACACTTGCTGCCGCACTTACAGCGACTTGGTGCCTTAGCCGGCTCTTTGCTGGACGATCTGGCTGGCGCCGCAGACAAACATCCCCCAACGCTTTCAGTGCGCACCCGCGCCGGTATCGACACGTCGCAAGTCAACAAACACCCAGCGTACGTTGAGCTTGAACGTTACGCCTACAGCGAATTCGGCTTAGCCGCGATGTCGCATCGCGGGGGTGTATTGAACTGGCCCACACCCATGCCACCGGCTGCCAAATACGCGCTGACGTATTTATTTGTGCAAGCGGAGTTTGGTTTATGCTGCCCCGTCAGCATGACTGATTCGTTGGCCCGCACTCTGCGTAAATTTGGCGACCCTGCGCTCGTCGCAAAAGTCTTGCCGATGGTCACGACCCAAGACTTTGATGCCTTGCACCAAGGCGCCATGTTTATGACTGAACAAGGGGCTGGGTCAGACGTGAGCGCCACCGCCACCCAGGCAACCCTAACAGCCAACGGCAACTGGTCTCTGACGGGCGACAAGTGGTTTTGTTCAAACCCTGATGCTGGCTTTGCAATGGTGCTTGCGCGCTCTGAAAACGTCGAGGGGCTTAAAGGAGTTTCGCTGTTTTTACTGCCGCGTACGCTTGCCGATGGCACCCACAACCATTATCGGATTTTGCGTTTAAAAGATAAGTTGGGCACTCGCTCGATGGCGAGCGGTGAGATCCGGCTTGACGGTGCCTTTGCCTGGCTAGTGGGCGAGCGCGGTCAAGGCTTTCAACACATGGCCGACATGATCAATAACTCGCGCCTGTCAAACGGTGTACGAGCCGCGGGTTTGATGCGACGCGCACTAACCGAAGCACTTTATATTGCCAAGCACCGTCAGGCTTTTGGTAAACGACTGATCGACATGCCCTTGATGCAACGCCAGCTCAGCAAAATGGCCCTGGCCACTGAGCAAGCGCGCACCATGGTGTATCAAACAGCGCAGGCACTGGCCGCAGCAGATCAAGACTCGAGCAAACGCCCCTTGATGCGCATCATGACGCCCCTTATCAAATTTCGGGCCTGTCGCGATGCACGCAAAGTTGCAGGCGATGCGATGGAAGTCCGCGGAGGTTGCGGCTATATCGAAGAATGGAGCGACCCGCGGATCTTGCGCGATGCCCACCTCGGCTCAATTTGGGAAGGCACTAGCAACATTGTCGCGCTCGATGTCATTCGGGCCATTCAACGTGAGGCGTCACTGCCCGCGTTACGCGAACATGTTCAAGCGCTCTTGGCCCAGGGCACACCAGTCAGCCAAGAGCTTGCAGTGCTGCAAGCCGAACGCATCGACCAAGCTTTCATATACGCGGCCGCAGTCGCCAACGAAAATCGCTCTGAACAGGCTCGTCAAGCCGCCACAGCGCTCTATCACGTGGTCACCATGGCCGCCATGCGCTGGGAGGCCAAGCAGGCCAACATGCCCATGCGCAGCCATTTGGCAGACCTCATCCTCAAGCATCGTTTAGCCGCTCGGGATCCCCTTCAAAGCGACAACTTGACTGACGCCGCGTTGTGCGTTTGGCTCTCTCAGACGGTCTAAAATCCCCTCCGACACGATATGATGTCGGATTACCTCACTTCGCCCCATCACCAGAGCAAAAATCATGAGCCAAGCCCCTTCTCCTAGCGCCCCACGCACCGGTGGTCAACTTCTTGTTGGTCAGCTCGTCAGTCACGGCGTCAAACACGTGTTTTGCGTACCCGGCGAAAGCTTTCTGGCAGTGCTCGATGCGTTGGTCGATGTCAGCATCGAAGTGACAGTGTGTCGTCAAGAAGGCGGCGCAGCCATGATGGCCGCAGCCCAAGGTCAATTAAATGGCGAGCCCGGCATTTGCATGGTGACGCGCGGCCCGGGCGCCTCAAACGCCTTAGCCGGCATTCACATCGCTAAACAAGATTCGACCCCGCTGATCGTCTTTGTCGGTCAAATCGAACGCGGCATGCGCGAACGCGAAGCCTTTCAAGAGATGGATTACCGTGCAGTCTTTGGCACCGCCGCCAAATGGGCAACCGAAATTGATGACCCCGCACGTATCCCAGAAATTCTTTCACGCGCTTTTCATGTCGCTACCTCGGGGCGTCCAGGTCCAGTCGTGATCGCCTTACCCGAAGACATGTTGGTCGAACTTGCAACCGCGCCAGATGCCCCGCACTACGAAGCGGTAGATTCTGCCCCCACCAAAGGGCAAATGGCAGATTTGTCTGCACGCCTGGCCAAAGCCAAAGCACCGGTTGCGATTTTGGGTGGCACCCGCTGGAACGCTCAAGCCGTTAACGACTTTGTCGCCTTTGCTGAACGCTGCAAACTACCGGTCGCAGTATCCTTCAGACGCCAGATGCTGTTCCCGGCCAACCACCCCTGTTTTATCGGTGACGTCGGCATTGGCTTGAATCCGGCTTTGCTCAAGCGCGTTGCCGAAGCCGACCTGGTGTTGTTAGTCGGCGGTCGCATGTCAGAGATGCCTAGCCAGGCCTACACCCTGTTTGATATCCCTGTGCCCAAACAAACGCTAGTGCACGTTCACCCAGATAGCGGCGAACTCGGCCGCGTCTACCGCGCTGCGTTGGCGATTAACGCCTCACCGATTTCGTTCGCCTCAGAGTTAGCGTCAGTTGCAACACCAGCCTCGCAGCCTTGGGCTGCAGAGACTGCCACCATGCATCAAAGCTATCTGGCCTGGAGCGACCCAGCCCCGATCAAAACACCTGGCACCCTGCAAATGGGTGGCGTGATGCAATACCTTGAGGCTCACTTACCTGCTGATGCCATCATGGCCAACGGCGCAGGCAACTTTGCCACTTGGCTCCATCGCTTTCATCGCTTTACTCAGTTTGCAACGCAAGTTGCACCGACCTCGGGCTCGATGGGTTATGGCTTACCCGCCGCTGTCGGCGCCAAGCGTCTGTGGCCCGAAAGAACTGTGGTCTGCTTTGCAGGCGACGGCTGCTTCATGATGCACGGGCAAGAGTTTGCGACGGCTGTGCAATACAACTTACCGATTATTGTGTTGATCATCGATAACGGTATGTACGGCACCATCCGTATGCATCAAGAAAAACACTACCCAGGTCGCGTTTCGGCAACCAAACTGCAAAATCCTGATTTCGCCGCCTACGCGCGCGCCTTTGGTGGCCATGGCGAACGTGTCGAAACTACCGAACAGTTTGGCCCCGCTTACGAGCGCGCGTTGGCTAGCAAGCAACCAGCAATCATTCATTGTCTGATTGATCCTGAAACCATTACCCCAACCACCACGATTTCGAAATTACGGGCGGCGGCACTCAAAAAATAATTTCACGGCGCACCCCAATCAACCCGGGGTGTTTCTCTAGACTTTCAAGAGACTCGGTCAGTCACGACTCTGCAAGCAGTTTGCGCCGAGGGGTATCTCAGATGCCCCTCTACAAATTGCTCAAAGGCACAGTAAGCACTTGTGTGTGGGTATTGCAAACAGCCTAGACCGAGCCTTGGTATCGTTCAATTATTACATTTAGGAGCACGACATGGCCGCTGAAGCCTCATTTAACTGGGAAGATCCCCTCTTGCTGGACAGCCAGCTCACTGACGAAGAGCGCATGGTGCGTGACGCCGCACGTGCATATTGCCAAGACAAGCTTTTGCCACGCGTGGTCAATGCGTTTCGCAACGAAAAAACCGACGTCGAGATTTTTACTGAGATGGGTGAGCTTGGCCTGTTGGGCGCAACAATCCCCACTCAATACGGTGGCTCGGGTTTGAATTACGTCAGCTACGGGCTGATCGCACGCGAAGTCGAACGCGTTGACTCGGGCTATCGCTCGATGATGTCAGTGCAATCCTCGCTGGTAATGTTGCCAATCAATGAGTTCGGCAGCGAAGAGCAAAAACAAAAATACTTGCCCAAGCTGGCCCGCGGCGAATGGATCGGCTGTTTTGGTCTGACAGAACCCGATCATGGCTCTGACCCAGCAGGCATGGAAACCCGCGCAGTAAAGACCGCCAACGGCTATACGGTGACCGGCAACAAAATGTGGATTTCGAACTCGCCGATTGCCGACGTATTCGTTGTTTGGGGCAAATGCGTAGGCGGTGACTACGACGGTCGCATTCGCGGCTTCATCCTCGAGAAGGGCATGAAAGGGCTGTCAGCACCTGCGATCCACGGCAAAGTCGGTTTACGCGCCTCAATCACAGGCCAAATCGTCATGGAAGGTGTCGAGATTGGCGACGAACAGATGTTGCCTGGCGTGTCGGGCTTGAAGGGCCCCTTTACCTGCCTGAACTCAGCGCGCTTTGGGATTGCCTGGGGTGCACTCGGTGCGGCAGAATTCTGTTGGCACATGGCGCGTCAGTACACGCTTGACCGCAAACAGTTTGGTCGCCCCTTGGCTGCCAACCAACTGATCCAGAAAAAACTGGCCGATATGCAAACCGAGATCACACTTGCCTTGCAAGGCTGCCTGCGCTTAGGTCGCATGAAAGACGAAGGCACAGCCGCCGTTGAAATCACTTCAATCATGAAGCGCAACTCATGCGGCAAGTCGCTTGATATCGCCCGCATGGCACGCGACATGTTGGGTGGCAACGGTATCTCGGATGAGTACGGTGTGGCCCGTCACTTGGTCAATCTTGAGGTCGTCAATACCTACGAAGGTACGCACGACGTACACGCCCTGATTTTAGGTCGCGCGCAAACAGGGATTCAAGCGTTCTTCTAGGCCGGTTTCACTGCTCGTTCAAAAGCGGCGCGCGTCTTTCAAGGCGCGCGCCGCTTTTTTTTGTTGGTGACATGACTGATGGGGTCTTGCAACTCGATCGCTGAAATCATTAGCTGAAGCCCGCAGCCGCTCGGCTGAGCCGGTCTTGAACGCCATCCCACTCAGGCCCTGTCGGAGGCTGTTGCCAAAGCAACTGGCGATAGCCCTGCTGATCTAACGCGCGCAGCGTGGCGTAAAGCACCCGGCTATAGGCAGCTGGGTCGTTGGGCAGGCTGATCCGCTCTAGCGGCTCATCTGGCCCGACAGCTATCCCCTCAGGCATATGGGTCACCACTGCCAGGCGCTCACCCGGCGCGAGTTTGGTGGTTTGTGCAGCCGCTACTGCGTGTTGAAGTTCGGTCAACGAGAGCAAGCGCAGCGGCGTCTGCGGCGCGTAATGAGACTTTAAAGCACCCGAAACGCGGGGTGCTTGGGCATCGGGTGCTGCGACCTCTTGGTTTAACACTTGCGCTAGCTGGGCGGCTGTAATGTGCCCCGGGCGCAACAGCACCGGACCCACACCTTGGTCAAGGCGCGATAAGTCAACGATTGTGGATTCGATACCGACGTCGGTCGCGCCGCCCTCAAGTATAGGCATGCCTTGCGCAAATAGTTCAGCAAACTCGCTGCGCACATGCTCGGCGGTGGTGGGTGACACCTGACCAAATTTGTTGGCCGATGGGCCAGCAACGCCGCCTTGACCTGACGCACGCGTCGCAGCAAACCCACGCAACAAAGCTTGTGCCACAGGATGCGAAGGGCAGCGCAAACCAATGCTGTCTTGCCCGCCACTAACGACTGAAGAAATATGTGAAGCCCGCTTTAAAATAAGTGTGAGCGGCCCTGGCCAAAACGCATCGATCAACTGCTGAGCCTCAGGCGGCACACTCGCCGCCCAATACAACAAATCAGCCTCTGGGGTGACGTGCACGATGACGGGGTGATTAGAGGGCCTGCCTTTTGCCTGATAGATGCGTTCAACCGCTAACGCACTTTCAGCATCCGCCCCCAGACCGTAAACAGTTTCTGTTGGAAAGGCAACCAAGCCTTGCTGCGCCAAGACTTCGATAGCGTGGACAAGCTCGGCTGCACTTGCTCTCGCGTTCGCATTCACAACAGGTTGATCACGCTCTGACACGTCAAGGAGCCACTGGTAAGCGCAAGAGGCTAACCACTCGGTTCGCCGCAGCAATCGCCTCAGCCAAGGTGTTGCCCACGCAGTTCACATGGCCCATTTTGCGGCCTCGGCGGGCTTCGCGCTTGCCGTACAAATGTAGCGAGGCACCTTGCACCGCCAACACACCCGACCAATCAGGTTCGGTTTGGGTATCAGTCTCGTCGGTGTACCAAGCATCGCCCAAAATATTGAGCATCACCACGGGCGTTAGCAACTGCGTACTGCCTAACGGTAAGCGTGCCATCACACGCGCCTGCTGTTCAAACTGACTCGTCACGCACGAGTTCATGGTGTAGTGGCCGCTATTATGTGGACGCGGCGCGATTTCGTTGACCAGCAACTGACCATCACGCAAGATAAAAAACTCGACGCACAGTACGCCCTGATACTTCAATCCATTCGCAATCGCCAGAGCCGCCTGCGTTGCACGTTGTGCGAAGGGTGTTGGCTGAATGTCAACGGTCGATACCGCCAAAATGCCGTGATCATGCACATTTGATGCCACCGGAAACACCTTGCACTGACCGTCGAGACCGCGCGCCATCACAACCGATAATTCTTCTTGTAGATCAAGCATCGCTTCGAGCACACAGGGCACGGCACCGAACTCTTCGAAGGCAGCCAACGCCTCAGCGCAAGTGTGCACACGCGCCTGCCCTTTGCCGTCATAGCCCAGACGAGCAACTTTTAAAATCCCCGGAAACAAATGCGCACCCGCGGCGCGCAAGTCATCTGCAGAATGTACCGGCGTATAGGGAGCGACCGCCACCCCCTGGCTCGCGATGTAAGCTTTTTCAGTAATGCGATCTTGTACGATTTCAACCGCCTGAGCGCCAGGAGTCACCCGGCAATGCTTGGCTAATTTTTTTAAACTCGTGGCCGGAACATTCTCAAACTCGGTCGTCACAGCTCGACACTGTCGTGTTAAGCGCAGCAATCCTTCTTCGTCATCAAACTCAGCCTGGATATGCATATCGGCAACTGAGGCCGCTGGGCCTTCAGGTGCAGGATCGAGCACAACTACGCGATACCCCAAAGACTGAGCAGCCTGACAAAACATGCGACCTAGCTGCCCACCACCCATCAGGCCTAACCATTCACCCGGCAAGATCACAGAGGCACCTTCATTGCACGCGCAGTTTCGGTTTGACGCGCACGAAACGCACGTAATTGCTCGCGTAACGCACCATCGGTTGTCGCCAAATTTGCAATCACGTGCAACGCCGCGTTTGCCGCACCGGCCTCACCAATTGCAAAGGTCGCAACAGGGATACCCTTTGGCATTTGCACAATGGATAGCAACGAGTCTTCGCCACGCAGATATTTAGAAGGCACCGGCACGCCAAAGACAGGCACCTCAGTGAGCGCCGCCATCATGCCAGGCAAATGCGCCGCGCCACCCGCGCCCGCAATAATGGCCCGCAAGCCACGACCTGCCGCAGCAGCCCCATAATCAGCCATATCCTGAGGCATCCGGTGTGCCGACACAACCCGCGCTTCGCAGGCGATACCAAAATCATTGAGCATATTGACCGCGTGTTGCATGACCTCCCAATCGCTTGAGGAGCCCATGACGACACCAACGATTGGCGAAGCTGCTGCTGAGGATTCGCTGACAACGCCAGACGCAGTCGATACCTTTGCGTTGGTGGCGGCACTAGAAGTAGAGGACATATCAAAGCCCTGTTAAAGGTTGAACCCGCAACAAACAATATAACGGTGGTGACCCGAAGGCCTCAGGCCACCAAACGATCAAGTGCCTCACGATATTTAGCGGCAGTTTTAGCGATCACTTCGGCTGGCAATCTTGGCGCAGGCGGTGTCTTGCCCCAATCTTGCGTTTCAAGATAGTCGCGTACAAATTGCTTGTCAAAGGACGGGGGGCTAATGCCTTCGCGATAGCCATCCGCAGGCCAAAAGCGCGATGAATCGGGCGTGAGCACCTCATCCATCAAATGCAGAGTTCCGTTTGCATCAAGCCCGAACTCGAACTTGGTATCAGCAATCATGATGCCTTTGGTCGCGGCAAACGTTGCAGCCTCAGAATACAAACGCAAGGTGACCTCGCGAATGCGTTCTGCCATTTCGAGACCGATTTCTTTGATCACGTAATCAAAGTCTACATTTTCGTCATGCAAGCCAAACTCTGCTTTGGCAGCTGGCGTAAAAATCGGCGCGGGTAACTTACCGGCCTGCTTGAGCCCGGCAGGTAACGCAATCCCACAGACTGAGCCGCTTGCTTGGTAGTCTTTCCAGCCCGAGCCAATCAAATAGCCACGTGCGACGGCCTCGACCAAAATTGGCTTTAAGCGTTTCACAACGACAGCACGGCCGATCACTTGCTCACGTTCGGCTGCGGTCACCACATCTTCAGGGTTGATGCCCGTTGAATGATTGGGCAACACGTGGGCTAGCTTCGCAAGCCAAAAGTCGGTGAGCTCTTTGAGCACCTGGCCTTTGCCTGGGATCGGGTCATCCAAAATCACATCAAAAGCAGAGATTCGATCGGTTGCCACAATCAGCAGCTTGTCGTCTCCTACCGCATACATATCGCGCACTTTTCCTCGCGCCAACAGGGGCAAAGACTGGATCGAAGACTGAAGAATCGTGAGAGCCACAGCGAAGCCTATAAAAGTGAAAGCGAGCTTCCGCCCGCTTAAATCTTGAAGATATGGTGATTTTAACAACAACTACGAGTCTCTTACCCTCGCCGAGTATAAGGACGAGGAGCACGAGTCCAACCGAGGGTGCCAAAGACGGGTTGCCCAGCAATCGTCTTGGCGTACAGGGCGAGCGTAAGGTAGCAAAAAGCCCCTCTAACCAAATTGGCTAGAGGGGCTTTTTGCTCTGTCAGTCAAGCCTGTGAAGGCGATAGCCCGACCGAACAACCTGCGCAAGTTTGACTGAAGAATCTGCAACAGTTTTACTGCACAACCTGTGACAGTTTGCCTGCCGAGTACTGGCCTGCGATGTCTTTCAACGGGATCACTTTGATTTTGCTGGCGTTGCCTGCGGTGCCAAACTGCTGATAACGCTGAATGCATATCGCCTTAGCCGCTTCACGGGCGGGCTTGAGGTATTCGCGTGGGTCAAACTTACCGGGGTTTTCGGCAAAGAAGCGGCGAATCGCACCCGTCATCGCCAAGCGGATATCGGTGTCAATATTGATTTTACGCACGCCGAACTTGATCGCCTCTTGAATCTCTTCAACAGGCACGCCATAGGTTTCTTTCATGTCACCGCCGAACTGGCGGATTTCAGCCAACAAATCCTGAGGCACACTTGAACTGCCGTGCATCACGAGGTGCGTATTGGGTAAACGTTTGTTGATTTCTTTGATACGCGAAATCGACAGAATATCGCCAGTGGGCTTGCGGGTAAATTTGTACGCACCGTGGCTTGTGCCAATTGCAATGGCCAAGGCATCCAATTGTGTTTTACGCACAAAGTCAGCGGCTTGCTCGGGGTCTGTTAACAACTGATCCATTGTGAGCTTGCCATCAGCACCGTGGCCGTCTTCTTTATCGCCTTGCATGGTTTCGAGCGAACCCAGACAGCCGAGCTCACCCTCGACGGTAACGCCCAACTTATGTGCCATGTCGACGACTTGCTTGGTGACAGCGACGTTGTAATCGTAGTCAGCAATCGACTTGCCGTCTTCTTTCAACGAGCCGTCCATCATGACGCTTGAAAACCCAAGATCGATTGCGCCCTGACAAATCTTGGGCGACTGCCCATGATCTTGGTGCATCACGACAGGGATCTGTGGATAGGACTCAACCGCCGCCTGAATCAAATATTTAAGAAAGCCCTCGCCCGCGTATTTGCGTGCACCTGCCGAGGCCTGCATGATCACCGGGCTGTCGGTTTGAGCGGCCGCCTCCATGATGGCTTGAACCTGTTCGAGGTTATTCACGTTGAAGGCGGGAATGCCATAACCATGCTCAGCGGCATGATCCAAAAGCTGGCGCATAGAGACGAGTGCCATGAGAAATCCTTTTTTAGAGCAAAATGACGGGGTGGAGGATGAATTAACCCGTTATTTTACGGCAGCATGACAGCATTTGCCCTGAAAACACCCCAAATTCGGGTTTAGCCCTATCCAGCCAAAATATTGAGACGCCCTGATGCCAGCTAGCCACCCAAATCCTGCAGCCTTTCCAGTTATTTCATGGGAAAAAGACGGTGAGATTCAGTCACTGCCGTGGCGTTCTGAAAATAATTGGACTCCCCCAAAACGCACTGTTTTAGCCGATGACACGATGACCGCCGATATCGCCTATCGGCTCGCAAGCGAAGGCGTTGGCCTCATCTGGACCGGTGACTTTCAAAATGCCCGCCAATTACTGCAAGCACTCGGTCGGCGCACCGCAAAACGCCGGGTCAAGTATGCCGAGCAACCCTACCCCGAACGCTTTCATCAGGTACGACTCGCGCGCGCGCAACGCGCACGCACGCTGGGCATGTTGCTACTGAGCTTCGAACCCCACCACGCTTTGACCCTGCGCCGCGCGCCTGAGGTAGCAACCGCCTGCCTGGCGGCGTATGGCGACAACGCTGAGCCCTATGTCATGCCCATGACCGAGCTTCTAGGCGTCATCAGCGCCTATGAGTGGCGCAAAAAAGGGGTCGAGGTGCCCGCATTGCAAGACCGCATACACCCACACTATGGAGTGTTTGCCCCAATTCGCTCGGAGTATCTGGATTTGGTCAGTCAGGCTTTTCGGGCGAGCCCTCTGTCGGTCGTGACCGCGTTTGACGTGGGCACTGGCACGGGCGTGCTCGCAGCCTTGTTAGTCAAGCAAGGCGTCAAGCGCGTCGTCGGCACCGACACCAGCGCACGTGCATTGTTATGCGCACAAGACAACGTCAATCGTTTGAACATGGGTAAGCGAATTACTTTGCAACAAAGTGATTTGTTTCCTGAGGGGCAGGCTGATTTGATAGTGTGTAATCCACCTTGGTTGCCGGGGCGGCCTGCCTCAACGCTTGAACAAGCTGTTTACGATCAAGATCAGCACATGCTGTTGGGCTTTTTGTCAGGGCTCAGCAAACATCTTGCACCCAAAGGACAAGGTTGGCTGATTTTGTCGGATTTAGCCGAACACCTTGGATTACGTAGCCGCGCGGCGCTGCTCGCTGCGATTGAGCGCGCCGGCTTGGTCGTGCTCGAGCGACTCGACACGCGGCCGATTCACCCCAAAGCCAAAGAAGAGGGAGACCCGCTAGCTGATGCCAGGCGGGCCGAGGTCACTTCGCTGTGGAGGCTTGCCGTTAGCTAAGGGCGCCGCGTTGAGCTTGGCGGGTTGATCTTAGCGACTTGGCCGTGGCGCTGACAACGGTTGCTCGATCTCGA
This sequence comes from Gammaproteobacteria bacterium, assembly GCA_030832095.1. Taxonomy (GTDB): domain Bacteria; phylum Pseudomonadota; class Gammaproteobacteria; order Burkholderiales; family Burkholderiaceae_B; genus Zwartia; species Zwartia planktonica. Next base: position 21,303 of record JAURJT010000061.1, read on the forward strand.
CATCGTTGGTGCAAGACGATGTCGAGGTGCACTAGGCTGCGGGTGGCCTACGAGCCGACTTGGGACGAAACCCTTTGACGACTGCGTCGTGGGTTTCGATGTACGGCCCGCCGATCAGATCAATACAGTACGGCACAGCAGCGAAGATACCCGACACCACGACGCTGCCGTCTTCGCGCTTTAAACCCTCAAGGGTTTCGCTAATGGCTTTGGGCTGCCCTGGCAAATTGATAATGAGGGCAGCGTGGCCTTCAATCTCGCGCAACACAGCCACCTGACGCGACAAGATCGCGGTAGGCACAAACTGTAAGCTGATCTGCCGCATTTGTTCGCCAAACCCAGGCATCTCACGCGTGGCCACAGCTTGCGTCGCTTCGGGTGTCACGTCGCGCCGCGCGGGGCCCGTACCGCCCGTTGTCAGCACAAGGTGACAACGCTCGATATCCACGAGTTCGATCAACGCGGCTGAAATCTCTTTCGCTTCGTCTTGAATTAAACGAGAAACGGTTTGCACCGGCGTCGACACTGCACGCTCAAGCCAAGCCTGCAGCGCCGGGATGCCTTGATCTTCGTAAACACCTTTCGAAGCCCGGTCTGAGACCGAAACGATGCCAACGCGCAAGGTTTCTGAAGTCGCTGTGGTTTGCGTCATAAATTTACCTAAAGAAGGGCGATCAAATAAGCCCGTAATTTACCAGTAACGACTCAACTCGCTACGGCAAGGAAGGTGTTTAGCCAGCCCGACGTCACCGAACCTTGTTCGTGAGCCTCGCCGCGATGGACTTGCATCGCAAACAACACCAGTCATCAGCCTCGTCGAGCCGCATTTCTTTTTTATTACAAGTAATATACAAGCACTTTCACGGATGGTGGGCCCTATGTTGGATATCTTTACTGGACTCACGCCTTGGGTCACTGCCAGTCTCATTTTGGCCCTGACCTTCGTCTTGGCCTTCGAATTCATCAATGGATTTCACGATACGGCCAATGCAGTTGCCACCGTGATTTACACCAAAGCCATGCCAGCCCACTTGGCCGTTGTCGCCTCGGGTATTTTTAACTTCTTGGGCGTCTTGCTCGGTGGCGTTGGCGTGGCCTACGCTATCGTCCATTTGCTGCCCGTCGAGCTGCTGATCGATGTCGACACCAATCGAGGTTTAGTGATGGTGTTTTCGATGCTCACTGCGGCCATCGCCTGGAACTTCGGCACCTGGTTTTTTGGCATCCCCGCCTCAAGCTCGCACACACTGATTGGTTCGATACTGGGCGTCGGCTTAGCCAACGCTTGGGTCACTAGCGCCCCATTAAGCGACGGGGTCAACTGGCGTAAAGCAAGTGAAATCGGAATGTCACTCGTCGTATCACCGTTAGTCGGATTTCTGATCGCAGGATTATTTTTGATTTTGCTCAGATACTGGTGGCCGCTATCAAACATGCATATCACCCCCAATCAGCGCCGTGAATTAATCGACAAAAAACGTCCACCCTTCTGGAACCGTGTCGTGCTAATCATGTCGGCAATGGGAATGAGCTTTGTACATGGCTCAAACGACGGACAAAAAGGAATCGGCCTGATTATGCTGGTACTGATTGGCATCGTCCCCGCCAAGTTCGTACTTGACGTCAATGCAACACCTTACGAAATTAAACGTTCTTACGATGCCGCGCAGCACCTGAGCGATTTTTACGAGCGCAACACGCATACTCTAGGCGAGTTTTTAGTTCTCGACAAAGCTGACCGTCTACACGACTTACCCAGAGTCTATCGCTGCGACCCGGCCACCACAATGGCCACCATCACTGCCCTGCGCACCACGTTGACGGGAGTGCGTGACTACGACACTCTCAGCTCCGACAAGCGCATTCAAGTCAGGCGCTATCTTCTGTGTTTAGACGATACCGCTCGCAAAGTCGCTGCCCTGCCCGGTTTGCCTGCTCGCGAAAAATCCGACTTACAAAAACTTCGTAAAGATCTGGTTGCCACAACCGAATACTCGCCCTTTTGGGTGATCCTTTTGGTGGCGCTCGCCTTAGGCCTTGGAACCATGATTGGCTGGCGACGTGTGGTCAAAACCGTTGGTGAAAAAATTGGCAAGCAAGGAATGACGTACGCTCAAGGTATGTGCGCTCAAGTGACCGCCGTGCTGGCAATTGGTTTTGCAAACTTATACAGCCTGCCCGTTTCTACGACACATGTTTTGTCGTCAGGAGTCGCGGGTACGATGGTCGCCAACAAAAGCGGTTTGCACAAAAACACTGTGCGTACGATCTTGACCGCCTGGGTCTTAACTTTGCCGGCCGCAATGCTGCTGTCAGCCAGTTTATTCTGGGGTGCGTCAAAACTCTTTCTTTAGCGAAATCATCGGTTGCCTGACGCGCAGCGACAGACAAAGTTAGGCGTGTCCGGTCTAAACAAATCGAGCAACGATGTATCTTTTGAAGTCGACAAAAACCTCACGTCGACCTTTCAGCGACTGTTGCTCCAAGCCTCATATAGCTTTCTAAACGCGCTATCCAATAAAAATCCCAACAGACCAATCAGCACCACGGTTGCCATCAACTCGTCATACGCCAAACGATCGCGCGTATCCAAAATAAAATAACCCAAGCCCGCCGACACGCCCAGCATTTCGCAGGGCACCAACACAATCCAAACAATACCGATAGCCAAGCGTGTGCCCGTCAACACGTGCCCCAAAATGCCTGGGAGGATGACGCCTTTTAAGGTCTCCCAGCCTGTCGCTGACAAGCTTTTTGAAAGCTGCAACCAGCGCTGATCAAGCTGACGTACGCCGGCAAGCGTGTTGAGCATGATGGGCCACATCGCAGCAAAAGCTAACAAAAAATAAACCGGTCGATCACCGACACCAAAGGCCATCACCGCGATCGGCATCCAAGATAACGGCGAAATCATTCGTAAAAACTGAAACGCTGGAGATAACGTTGCATTAGCGCCCGCAGAGGCGCCAAGCAGTAACCCAAGGGGTACGCCGACAAGCAAGGCTAACCCAAGCCCAACCGCGACACGCTGCAAACTTACCGCGATATGAATCCAGATCTCGCCGCTCTGCAGCAACGTAAAGAGGGCCACTAAAGAGGGGCCAGGCGCAAAACGTTGGCCCATTGAACCGGGCGTTGCAAACGGCACCGTCAGCAACCACCACAGCGCGAACATTAAAAAAATTCCTGCGATCCCCTGCAACGCCCGCCAAGCAGTGTGCGTTTTTTGCTGAGCTGCCATTAGACCTCGATCACTTCTTCCCGCACATAACCCGGCGCTTGACCAAACTTAGTCATGCCGCCCACCGCTTCAATCGCGCGCTTCACAAAACGATCATCGACCAACTGCGCGGCAGCAGTCTTACCGTCCAGTATTGACAAGAAACTACGATCAGCCTCGATCACAGTACTTTTCAAACGCGCAACGAGTTCTTCGGTGTAGCTAGGATACGGGTAAGGCTGAAAATCGATGCGCTTATCTTGCCAACCGGCATGGCGAATCGCCTTAGACGACAAATACGACTCGCGATCGCTTGCAGCGGGCGCTAGCACTTTATTGAGCACCGGCAAGGCATGGGGCGTGTAACGATTCACGCCTTCTTTGGAGAGCAGTTGAGCCGTTTGCGCACGATTGTCACGAATCCATAACTGAGCGCGCACAATCGCATCCACCACCTTCTGTGACCAATCTGGGCGCTGTTCAAGATCACGCTCGTGCATGAACACCGTGCAGCAAGCGTGGTTGCGCCAAACATCTCCGGTAAAGCGCAATACCTTACCAATGCCCATCGTTTCAGCGATCGCATTGAAGGGCTCGGCCACGATGTAGCCTGCGATGTTGCGCGACGCCAAAGCGGGCGGCATATCAGACGGCGCCATGACCACCAGGTTGACCTCGTTGGCAACGGGCTGGCCACCTTGTTTACGCGATACCGGCTCTAGCCCCGCCTCGCGCAGCATGGCTTGCAACACCACGTTATGAATCGAATACCAAAACGGGATAGCGACAGTTTTTCCACCCAAAGCTTTGATATCGTTAATCTCAGGTAACACTGTCAGGCCTGAACCGCCGACGTGATTCCAGGCAACAATCTTGGCTGGCACCTTGCTGCCAAAACGCGCCCACACCGTCATGGGCGATAACAGATGCACGACATTGACCTGACCGGCAATAAACGCTTCGATCAGTTGCGCCCAACTGCGCAGCATCGTCGGTTTTTCAACGTCAACGCCCGCGTCTTTAAAGAATCCGTTGTGATGCGCCACCAAAAGGGGAGCAGCATCGGTGATTGGTAAATAACCAATACGCACCGGGCCGTTCGCAGCAGGTTGTGCCTGCGCGTTAAAGGCGGACAGTAGTGGGGCTGCACCCGCGACGGTAAATAAACTTGCTAATTTGAGCATCTCGCGGCGCGAGACATGTTCAAGACACATCGACTAATTCCTAAGGGGCAGAATGTGCCGGCGCTCGCGCTGGCTTCGAATGCAATGCACGTTGCAGTGCTCGTAAAATTTCAATGCGTAACTGGCCTAGCTCTTCAACCAGATCTTCACGCGGCTGAGCGTACGCAAGATGCCACTCGCCCACACAATGGGCAGGCGCACCGCCCAAGAGCAAGATACGATCCGCGACTTGCAAGGCCTCGTCGATATCGTGCGTGATTAATACCGCTGCGGTGCCCAAATCGTCACGCAGGGTCAGCAATAATTTTTGCATGGTCGCGCGCGTCACTTCATCCAACGCACCAAACGGCTCATCCAGCAAAATCACCTCGGGCTGCCTAGCAACGCAGCGCGCAAGCGCGGTACGTTGCGCCATGCCGCCCGATAACTCTGAGGGCATCAGCAATCGCGCATGCTCTAAACCGACTTCACTAATTGCAACATCGACACGTTGTTTTTTTTCGGCTGCAGTCAAGCGTGGCTGATGTTTGAAATCTAGCCCAAAGCCTACGTTTTTTTCAAGCGTTAACCATGGCAACAAGCTGGGATCCTGAAAGGCCATCGCGACACGCGGATGGGTGCCAGTCAACGGTTGTCCATCCACCAGCACAGAACCCTGCGTGGGTGGCTGCAACCCCGCCAGCACACGAAGCAGGCTAGATTTTCCGACACCGCTTGGGCCTAAGATCGCCACAATTTCGCCAGCGGCAACCGAAATATCTAGCCCAGCAACCAAAGGCGCTGCCGCGCCATAGCGCAGACCAAGGCCTTTGGCCTCTAAGACATAGTCGGGAAGTTTGGTAATCGGCGCAAGCATCTCAATCCAGCCTCGTCATGCCCGCCAAGCGGGTTGGGACTGGAAGTTTAAGGCGGCCTCTTTATTTCTTAAACGACTAATGCGTCATTTACTTATAACCTTTAAAAGTCATTTACTTATTACCTTTAAGAGTCGTTTGCCTATCACCTTTAAGAGTCATTGACTTATCACTCACGGTTCTTTTTAAAGGTGATGTCAAAAGCCTCTTAACTGCAACCTCAGCTCGCGAACTTCTTGCATGAGGTCTGCCATCAAAGCCGCTGCATCGAGATTGACTTCAAAATCGCGCTGCAGGCGCGCAACTTGCCGCGCACGAGCAACCGCAGCGCTTGCAAAGACCCAACCCTCGGGCGGTGCACTCTGCCTTACGGCTGGCAAGACGCCATGCTCAACAAGTGTCATCACCCACTCAATCTGTTGCTCACAACATTGCGCCAACTCATGGATGGTGACAGGGGCCTGGTCGTCGACCACGACCGCCGTACAAATCGTGATTTGGGTCATGCTGAAACTCCTAGGTGGGCGCGCGGATTAAAAGCCGCTACCTTTGCCAACTGTTCATACGCTGCACGAGTTTGCTCGTTTTCTGCCGACGGCCAAACAATGTCGAGCACCAGATACAAATCGCCGGGAGGATCGCCAGGCAAACCTTTGCCACGCAAGCGTAACTTACCGCCCTGTTTGCTGCCTGCAGCGATATTGACTTCAACTTCTCCGGCAAGCGTCGGTGCGTGCACTTTACCGCCGAGTGCTGCTTCCCAAGGCGTCACAGGAAGCTTCATGCTCAAGTCGCGACCATTGCTCTGATACAGCGCATGTGCTGCAAAATGTACGGTCAAGAACAGATCTCCAGGTGCACCACCGCCTTCACCCGGCATCCCCTGGCCCGCTAACCGAATCATTTGCCCGGCCTTCACGCCTGCGGGGATCTTGACACTCAGTGTGCGATTCACCAATTGAGGCCGCCCCTGTGAATCGAGTTGCACCGAACGCAAGCCTAGTTCGCGGGTGGCGCCTGCAAAACTATCTTCAAACGAAATCTCGATATCGGCATGGTGATCTTCGCCGCGTAAAGGTTGCGCATGACCTTGACCTGAGTCAAACCCTTGACCACGCCCCTGAGCGCGGCGCTGTTGCTCGGCCTGTTTAAATAAGCCTGCCATAAAGTCTTGAAACTCAGCCTGATTAGGCCCGTCGCCTTGCGCGCCTGAAAACTCAAACCCTCGATCCCAGCCGGGTCCGGGGCTCGCACCGTTTGGCCCAGACACGCCGGCCGCCAACCCATCGTAGGCGGCGCGCTTTTCAGCATCCCGCAAGACATCATTGGCCTCGTTCAGATCACGCATGCGTGCCTCAGCATCAGCTTCTTTGCTGACATCAGGGTGATACTTGCGTGCAAGCTTGCGATATGCCTTGCGGATGTCATCCTGCGAAGCGTCGCGGGGTAGTTCTAAAATCTTGTAATAATCTTTGAATTCCATATGCGTGGCGGCACAAGGCTCGCCAAAAGGGTGGACACCCTATCACAATGGGGCTAAAACCTTTAAAACTCAAGGGACATCATGCAAATAAACAATATTCCGTTTGGCACAACAGACTGGTCAAGCGTTGAAGTCACAGAGCACCCCGGCACAACGGGCAAGGCCTTTTGGCGCACACGCCAATTTGGCGCGATTCGGGTACGTATGGTTGAGTACAGTGCAGGGTATCTGGCAGACCATTGGTGCGAGAAAGGGCACATCTTGCTGTGTCTGACCGGCACGTTACATACCGAGCTAAAAGACGGTAGGCATTTTGACTTGACACCTGGCACCAGCTATCAAGTCGCGGATCATGCCGAACCGCATCAATCATCCACCGCCACTGGGGCGACGCTTTTTATTGTTGATTAACCAGAAGCACGCTGTTGCAGAATCTCAACTGCCGGCAAGGTCTTGCCTTCTAAGAACTCTAAGAAAGCACCGCCCCCAGTCGAGATATAACCAACTTTATCGGTGATCCCAAACTTGGCAATCGCGGCCAAGGTGTCACCACCTCCAGCAATTGAAAACCCTGCCGAATCAGCAATGGCGTGCGCCACCACTTCAGTGCCGTGCGCAAAGGCGTCAAACTCGAACACGCCCAAGGGACCGTTCCAAACAATGGTGCCTGCTTGCTTCAAGATCGCAGCCAACTGTGCCGAAGTTTGTGGCCCAATATCAAAAATCAAATCGTCAGCCAGTACATCTTTGGCAGACTTTGCGGTGGCCGGAGCCTGCGCCGAAAACTCTTTGGCACATGCAACGTCTGTGGGGATTGGCACCGCTGCGCCGCGCTCTTGCATTTTTTTCATCACTGCTCGGGCTTGATCCAATTGATCAGGCTCAGCCAACGACTTACCAATCGGCAAGCCTGCGGCCAACATGAAGGTGTTGGCAATACCCCCGCCCACAATCAACTGATCGACCTTGTCCGCCAGCGACTGCAAAATCGATAGCTTGGTCGAGACTTTAGAGCCACCCACAATCGCAACCAACGGACGCTTAGGCGCTAACAAGGCACGCCCGAGGGCTTCGAGCTCAGCCTGCAGCAATGGGCCTGCACAAGCGATTGGCGCGAACTGAGCGATGCCGTGCGTAGTGGCTTCAGCGCGATGCGCAGTGCCAAAGGCATCGTTTACATACACGTCGCATAGCGCAGCCATTTTTTTAGACAGCTCGGGGTCGTTCTTTTTTTCGCCCTTGTTGACCCGGCAGTTTTCAAGCAACACCACCTGGCCCGGCGCAACCGTCACACCCTCAACCCAGTTTTGCACCAAAGTCACTGGCATCCCCATTAATTCAGTCAGGCGCTTGGCAATCGACGCGAGTGAATCTTCAGGATTGAGCGTACCCTCGGTTGGGCGTCCCAGATGCGACGTCACCATCACCGCGGCACCTGCATCCAGCGCCAGGCGAATCCCGGGTACCGACGCACGAATACGAGTGTCTTCGGTAATGTTGCCCGCATCATCAAACGGTACATTCAAGTCGGCGCGGATGAACACGCGCTTGCCAGCGAGCTTGCCGGCCTGAGCCAGCCCAGAGAGAGTTTGAACAGTGGTCATATGATCCAACACAAAGAAATCAAAAAATATCAGTCACGAAACATGCAAAGCGTACTAGGCAATATGCACTCGTTCCAGATGACCCTTAAGCAAAGAGGCCCCGAAGGGCCTCTTGTTCGTACGTGGCAATTATTTTGCCGTCATTAACGCAATCGTGGTGTCGAGCATGCGGTTGCTAAAGCCCCACTCGTTGTCATACCAAGACGACACCTTCACCAACGAACCCGACACTTTAGTCAGAGTCGAGTCGAAGTTACTTGAGGCTGGATTGTGATTGAAGTCAATCGAAACAAGCTGCTCAGTTTGATACGTCAGGATACCTTTGAGCTTACCTTCAGAGGCAGTCTTCAAAATCGCGTTGACTTCGTCAACGGTGGTATCGCGCTTGGCGATAAATGATAAGTCAACCAGCGACACATTGATTGTGGGCACACGAATCGCAAAGCCATCAAGCTTGCCATTGAGCTCGGGCAATACCAAGCCAACCGCAACAGCAGCACCAGTTTTGGCGGGGATCATGCTCATGGTGGCCGAGCGTGCACGGCGCAAGTCTTCGTGATAAACGTCGGTCAGCACTTGATCATTGGTGTATGAGTGAATCGTTGTCATCAACCCGGTCACGACACCAAGGGCTTCGTGCAACGGCTGCACCAAGGGGGCTAAGCAGTTGGTCGTGCAAGACGCATTCGAAATCACGGTGTCTGAGCTTTTCAGCACGCCATGATTGACGCCATACACAATGGTTGCATCAACATCTTTACCACCTGGTGCTGAAATAATGACTTTTTTAGCGCCCCCTTTGATGTGGGCCGAGGCTTTTTCTTTAGTCGTGAAGAAGCCCGTGCACTCGAGCACGACGTCAACCTTGAGTTCGCCCCAGGGTAATTCAGCTGGGTTGCGATTGGCTAGTACACGAATCTTGTCGCCGTTAACCACCATGAAATCACCATCAACGCCAACCGTGCCCGAGAACTTGCCGTGGGCGGTGTCGTATTGGGTCAGATGGGCATTGGTCTTGGGATCACCCAAGTCATTAATGGCTACGATTTGAATGTCGTGCTTTTTGCCACCTTCGTAATGTGCACGCAAAATGTTACGGCCGATACGGCCATAGCCGTTAATAGCAACGCGAATCGTCATGATGTGTCGAGCTCCTGATTATTTGAAATTTACAAAAGATTTTTCACTGCTTGCGCGACTTTCTCTGCCGTCAAGCCAAAATGTTTAAACAGTGCACCCGCGGGCGCTGACTCACCGTACGTGTCGAGGCCGACCACCGCACCCTCAAGCCCAACATACTTATGCCACAACCCTGTAACGCCAGCCTCAACTGCAACGCGCGGCATCCCTTTGGGCAATACCGACGCGCGCCACGCCGCGTCTTGCTGATCAAAGACATCCGTGCTTGGCATCGACACCACTCGCACCGCAATGCCCTCGGTGGACAACAGTTTCTGCGCATCGATCGCAAGCCCGACTTCTGAGCCCGTCGCAATGATCGCAGCCTTTGCGTTGGCGGCATCTTGCAACACGTAACCACCGCGCGCTACATGCTTTAACGTTTCGGCGCTGCGCGCCACAAACGGCAAATTTTGACGCGACAACAACAAGGCTGTCGGGCCACCTGCATGCACGTCCATCCCAATGCTGCTGGGCCGACTCACCGCTGCCAACCAGGCCACGGTAGTTTCGACGGTATCGCAAGGGCGCCACACCGACAAGTTTGGGATCAAACGCAGACTGCTAGCGTGTTCAACCGATTGATGGGTTGGGCCATCTTCACCCAAACCAATTGAGTCGTGCGTAAACACATGCACCACACGTTGCTTCATTAAGGCAGCCATGCGCAACGCGTTACGCGAATAATCAGAGAACGTCAAAAATGTTCCGCCAAAGGGCAAATAGCCACCATGCAAGGCCATACCGTTCATGATGGCGGCCATACCAAATTCACGAACGCCATAATTGATATGACGGCCAAACTGAAGGCCTGCTGCGCCTGCACGCACGGGCACGACGCCTTTCCAATCAGTGAAGTTCGAACCCGTCAGGTCAGCAGAACCACCCAGCATCTCGGGTAACAACTCAACCAAGGCAGTAATCGCTTGCTGCGAGGCTTTACGTGATGCCACGGTTTCAGCTTTGTCTTGCGTGGCGTTCAAAAGCGTTTGTGCGGCGTTTGCGAAATCAGCAGGTAACTCACCCCGCATACGACGTGTAAATTCGCGC
>JAURJT010000062.1 GCA_030832095.1 Gammaproteobacteria bacterium
AAATTGGCGGTGTGTTGTTAGATATTGAAAGCGATGCCGACGTACGTGCAGGCTTTGACTTACTGATGCAACGCGGTCGCACTGCCGTGCCCAATGCCAAGCTAGAGGGCGTGTTGGTCGCCAAGCAATTGAAAGGCGGCGTTGAATGTATTTTGGGTATTCATCGCGACCCAGTGTTTGGCCCGATCGCCATGTTTGGTTTAGGTGGGATTTTTGTTGAGATTTTGCAAGACGTGGTGCTGCACCGCTGCCCCTTCGGCGTAGACGTGGCCGAAGACATGATTCGCTCGATCAAAGGCGCACCACTATTGCTAGGCGCGCGTGGCCGCAAACCGGTTGATATCAAGGCGCTGGCAAAAATGTTGTCACAGCTCTCGGCGTTTGCGGTGGCTGCAGGCCCACGCTTGCAATCGATCGACCTGAACCCAGTACTCGCCATGCCCGAGGGGCAAGGCGCGTATGCCGTCGATGCGGTGATTGAGGTGACTACTTAACCTTTGGCACCACCCCTGTCATTGGGGGCATCAAGAAGTCAAAGTCGGCGCCCTTGTCGGCTTGTGTGACGCTTTGCAAAAACAATTTGCGATAACCGCGTTGCGCAGTCGGCACAACGGCGGGCTTTTCAGCCTGACGTCGTGCAAGCTCGGCATCACTCACCAACAGTGACAGCTCACGGTTCTCAACGCTTAAACGAATGCGATCGCCATTTTGCACATAGGCCAAGGGGCCGCCAATCGCAGACTCAGGCGTGACGTGCAACACGATTGTGCCAAAGGCGGTGCCGCTCATGCGGCCGTCTGAAATCCGCACAATGTCTTTGCAACCGGCAATCGCTAATTTTTTAGGGATGGGCATGTAGCCGGCTTCAGGCATTGCCGCACCTTTGGGGCCGATATGTTTGAGCACCAAAATATCATCGACCGTCACATCTAAATCAGGCAAGTCAATACGATTGGCCATGTCTTCAAGGTTTTCAAACACAACCGCGCGGCCTTCGTGTTCCATCAACTTAGGGTTGGCCGCCGATTGCTTGATGATTGCGCCGCCTGGTGCCAAGTTACCTTGCAAGACTGCGATGCCACCTTGTGGGTAAATTGGATTTTTAGCTGTCTTAACGACATCTTGCTTAAAGCCTGGGCCTGCAGCTTCGATCTCTTCACCCAGCGTACGACCCGTGATGGTCAAGGCATCAAGATGCAACAAGGGCTTGAGTTCGCGTAACAGGGTTGCCATGCCACCCGCGTGATGGAAGTCTTCCATGTAGTGCTGACCCGAAGGTTTTAAATCAAGCAACACTGGGGTTTCGCGGCCCATACGATCGAGTGCTTTGAGATCCATTTCAAGACCCATGCGGCCTGCGATCGCGGTTAAGTGAATGATGGCATTGGTTGAACCACCAATCGCCAGCAATACACGCATCGCATTTTCAAACGCTTTTTCGGTCAACACTTTATCAATCGTTAAACGCTTGCGTGCAATCTCAACGGCTAGCGTGCCACTTTGCTCGGCGATGCGCATGCGATCTGCCGTGACGGCCGGTGGCGAGGCGCCGCCGGGCACGGTCATCCCTAAAGCCTCAGCAATACAGGCCATGGTGCTTGCGGTGCCCATCACCGAACACGTACCCACGCTAGCGACTAACTGTTTGTTGACCTCGGCGATCTCTTCGGCATCAATTTCTTCGGCGCGAAACTTGCCCCAATAGCGACGGCAATCTGTACAGGCACCGACGCGCTCGCTACGATGCGATCCTGTCAGCATCGAACCGGTAATCAATTGCACCGCAGGTAAACCTGCCGAGGCCGCTCCCATCAATTGAGCAGGCACCGTTTTGTCGCAACCGCCAATCAACACCACTGCATCCATCGGCTGTGCGCGCAGCAACTCTTCGGTGTCCATCGACATCAGGTTACGCAGAAACATACTGTTGGGCTGCGAAAAACTCTCGTGAATCGATATCGTCGGAAAATCCATTGGGAGGCCGCCGGCCAACATCACGCCACGCTTGACCGCTTCAATCAGCTGAGGGGCATTGCCGTGGCAAGGGTTGTAGGCGCTGCCGGTGTTGGTGATGCCAATGACAGGGCGCTCAAGCGCCGTATCGGTAAATCCAGCCCCCTTAATAAAGGCTTTACGCAAAAACAATGAAAATCCACGATCGCCATAATTGGCTAACCCCTTTGAGATCCCGTCTTCGCTGGCGGCAGGGTTGATCGAATGACTATTTTTTTTGTCGTCTGAGCTGGACATAAAAGCGCCTGAAATTGTGAGTGATGCAAAATGGTAGCCTCTTTTGCGTAAGCTTGTAATTTAATCAGCTCACACTAGCGATGATCACTTTTTACTGGACTGCGCGGAAAGTCTTCGCCTTCAGGCCGGGGAGGAATAGCCCCTGTTTTTTGCACTAGACGCAGCGGACGCTAACACTGCCCCGCGCCATTTAAGCCGCAAGGTGATGTACGGCAGGCTGACCACGAAGAGCATCGCTTTTAGCTAAAAACGCCATTTAACCTGCCAAATTGAACGTTAGGTGTTAAAATTGGCAGGATGATACCGCGTCAAACAGAAATAATTGTCCGCCAGCGACTCGCGCATACCCCGGCCGTGGTGCTACTTGGGCCCCGCCAAGTCGGCAAAACAACGCTTGCCCGCCAGATCGCTCAAGACTGGCCCACTGGGTCAATTTACCTAGATCTTGAACGCCCCACCGACCGCAACAAAATGCAAGAAGCGGATGCCTATCTGCGCGCGCAGGGCAATAAGCTCATCATTCTGGATGAAATCCATCGCCTGCCAGGGGTCTTCGAGATCTTGCGGGGCATTATCGATGAGCGCCGCCGAGCAGGTCAACGAAGCGGGCATTTTTTATTGCTTGGCTCTGCCGCACTCGACCTCATGCAGCAGTCTAGTGAAACCCTCGCTGGGCGCGTGGCCTATCTAGACATTGCGCCGCTTGATATCGGCGAGGCATACACCGCGCAGATCAACGAGCCCACACTTTGGCTACGTGGCGGATTTCCAGAAAGCCTACTGGCACCCGATGACTCAGTCAGCATGACTTGGCGACGCGATTTCATTCGCAGCTATCTTGAACGCGATGTGCCGATGTTTGCACCGCGCATGCCCGCTCAAACAATCGCCCGGCTATGGACCATGATCGGACACCAGCAAGGCGGCATGCTCAATCAATCTCGTATCGCAAGTGCCTTAGGTGTCGCCAACCCCACCGTTGATCGTTACATCGACCTATTAGTTGACCTGCAGTTGTTGCGCAGACTTGCGCCGTTTAGCGGCAACGTTGGCAAGCGCTTGGTCAAGTCACCCAAAGTCTATGTGCGCGACAGCGGGATTTTGCATGCGCTACTGTCACTCGAAACGCTTGATGATTTATTAGGGCATCCCGTGTGCGGGCTCAGTTATGAGGGGCACTGTATCGAAAGCCTCGTCGTCTCAGCGGGCGACCGCCGCACGCCTTATTTTTACCGCTCGCAGGGCGGCGCAGAAATCGATCTGATTTTTGAAAAGGGAGGTAAACCCGAAATCGCCATCGAAGTGAAACGCTCGATGACACCAAGCCCAGAAAAAGGTTTTAGCACCGCTTGTGACGACCTAGAGATTGAGCAACGCTACGTCGTCTATCCAGGAAGCGAAGTCATACCGCTGCGCCAAGGCGCGCAAGCAATTAGCTTGCACTCCCTAGCTGAAAAACTACGCGCATGACCAAATCTAAATCGCTCACGCGCCATCAGTCACCGCGCCTGAGTCTCGCCCGCAGCTTAAAGCGTCCCAGGATAAATACCGCCATCTAGCAGCAGGTTTTGCCCCGTCATAAACCCTGCGCCCGCGCTACACAAAAACGCACAGGCTTGGCCAAATTCAGCGGGTGTGCCAAATCGACCAGCCGGGACAGCAGCTTGGCGCTGTGCCATAAAGTCATCGAGACTTTTACCGCTATCGCGCGCTAATTTTTCGGTAGTTTGTAACAGGCGATCGGTGGCAAACGGGCCGGGCAACAAATTGTTGATCGTCACATTGTGTTTAACCGTTTGACGCGACAACCCCCCGATAAACCCGGTTAAGCCGGCACGTGCGCCGTTCGATAAGCCAAGATGCTCGATCGGGTGTTTAACTGACGCCGACGTGATATTGACGATACGGCCAAACTTTCGCTCAATCATTTTGTCGACGGTCGCACGGATCAATTCGATGGGTGTGATCATGTTGGCATCCACCGCAGCCAGCCAGTCTTCGCGGCTCCAGTCACGAAAATTGCCAGGCTTAGGGCCACCGGCGTTGGTAATCAAGATGTCAGGGTCAGGGCAGATCGCCAACACCTTGGCGCGACCCTCAGGCGTTGTGATGTCGGTTGCAATGGTCGTGACCTTCACCCCTGTTTCGGCGCGAATACTTTGCGCCGCTGCCTCAAGCGCCTCTTGCCCGCGCGCCAGCATCACCAGATCGACGCCCTCACGCGCCAACTGTTGTGCGCAGGCTAGGCCTAAGCCCTTGCTCGAAGCGCACACAATAGCCTTACGACCGCGAATTCCTAAATCCATGATGTCTCCGATGAGTTTTCTTGTTAGGCAAGCATAGCAACAAGTCGGCCTACTCGCAGCAGTTAAATGCGTTTGCGCAGAGCGAACGCGTTAAAAGAGCCTCGTGTTAGAGCATTGCAATGTTTCTAGCGAAACAAACGTCACGAAAGTCATTGGCGTTAAATGTGATGAATGCATCCACCGATACCGCAGCATCGCTCATGATTCGCCGCAGCAGGCAATCCACCATGCTAATTGGTCTGTTTTTACGCAGCGACAGTTCGAAGGTCTCGTCAAATGCGTCATCGCGGTAACACTCGGCTTCAAGAAATTCGACATTCGTTTTTTTCAAATAGTCTTCAAAGCGCCCCAAAGCTAATGGTTTCTTTACAAATTGCGTACGCAACGCCTCATAAACAGTTGGCCACGGAACAATGACGCGATAAGGGGAATCTAAAAACTCACTTTTTTGCTCAAGCGCTGAGGCATGTTGATCGCCTTTCGCAAACATCGCGTACCAAACCCCTGTGTCAACCAGTATTCGCTGCGACATCGATTAAAGCTCATCGTCTTGGGTTTCGATACTGCCATGCCCAAACCACGGGGATGCTTTTCGACCTCCAAACAGGAACCCACCCTTTTGTTTGCCATCTTGTGTCCAGATTATATAAATACGGATTTTTTTGGTTTTCGTATCGATGGCCTTTTCTAGGTCTAGTTTCAATTCAGTTTTTAAGTCGTGGGTGTACTCGTATTTGAAAAACGCAAGACTGTCTCCGCACTCCTTGGCATCGTGCTGATCAAGCCATGCATAGAGCGATTCATAATCCCCTCTAATCC
>JAURJT010000001.1 GCA_030832095.1 Gammaproteobacteria bacterium
CCCCGCTAACCAATTGAATTTATTCGGAATTTAACCGGACACTACTGTAAAAAACTGTTAAATGACGCGATTAAACTGTTCAAAGCCCTTGAACAGAAAAGTTTTGAATATACAGTCACTTCATCATTATTTTTACAAACAGGTGTCTCATGCGATTACAAAATTCACTCATCCCCTTTGTCAAAGGTCTGCGCCATAAGTTCGTTTTATTAGCCCTTGGTATGTTGGTGGCACACGCAGGGTTGCCAAATGCTGCCTGGGCTCAGGACTCAGCCGCACTGAATCAGTCTGTCAAGCAAAAGGCCGATGCCGCAGTCACTCCATTACTTGAGACGCTAAAGAACTATGTGGGGATTGAATCTGGCAGCCTTGACCTTGAAGGTCTGGCCAAGTTGGGTGATGTGATTGCTGCTGAATTAAAAGACTTAGGCATGCAGGTCGAAGTCATCCCGACCAAGGCGGCTGCGTCTAATCCACTACTAAAAGGCGCCCCACTTGGCTCGATCATTTATGGCCGCAAAATGGGTACGGGTAAAAAGAAAATATTGTTGATTGCGCACCGCGACACGGTGTATTCGAAGGGGATGGGCGTCAAACAACCCTTTCGTATCGATGGCAACCGTGCGTATGGCCTTGGCATCGCTGATGATAAAAATGGTGTTGCGCTCATTGTGCATACGGTTCGCTTATTGAAAGAGATTGGTTTTCAAGACTATGAAGAGCTTGCCGTCGCGATTAATGGTGATGAAGAACTTGGTTCGTCTGGTTCAAGTGCTTTTTTAATTGAGAAGGGTGGTTTTTACGATGCAGTGCTGTCGTATGAGGGCGGTGGCTTCGAAAAAAATATTGTGCGTCTGGCAACCAGTAGTATCGCGATCGTTGAGATGAAGGTCGAGGGCAAAGCGTCTCACGCGGGTGCGCGCCCCGAGGCTGGCCGCAATGCGATTTACGAGCTCTCGCATCAAATTTTGAAAACCCGCAACTTTGGTGACCCAGCCTTGGGGTTGAAAATTAATTGGACAGTGATCCAAGGCGGTGGTACCCGTAATGTGATTCCAGCGTCAGCCTCGGCGATTGCCGATGTGCGCTCGTTGTATAACAAAGATATGGATAAGATGGAGGCAGATTTAAGGGCTGCTATTACAGAAAAGCTGATTCCAGATACTAAAATTGAGCTGAGCTTTTTTCGTAGCCGCCCCGCGTTTGAAGCGACCCCAGCTTCTAGGGTGATTGCCAAGCGTGCTGTTGAAATTTTCAAAGAGATTGATCAGACCCTTGAGGTTGCAGAGGTTGCAACGGGCGGTGGTACAGATGCCGCGCTCGCTGGGTTAAACCCAAAAGGGGGTGTGCTAGAAAGTTTTGGCTTACGTGGCTTTGGCGCACATTCTAATGACAATGAATATGTTTTTATCGATTCGATTTCGCCACGCTTGTATTTGTCATCTAGAATGGTGATGGACATTGGTCGTGGCCTTGTGCAATGGTGACGGACATGGAGAACATGATGAAACAATCTGCAGAACATGAAGAGGCGGCTTTGGCTGTCTGGGTCAAACAGACTGGCTTAGAAAAAACCTTCGAGCAGTTTCCTGAAGACGTGACCGTCGCTTTTAATACGGTTGCGAAATTACGCGCCTCAACGCGTTCAACCGCAGGCCTTTCAAATACATTGCCCTGTGACCCATTGACTGAATTTTGGCCACCGATGCGAGTCAAGGAGTAAGCCATGCACTGGATGACTGCGGCAGAACTAGCGTTGGGCTATCGTAAGAAGACTTTCTCGCCGGTTGAGGTGACGCAACACCTCTTGGCCAGAATCGATGCGCTCAACCCCAAGTGCCATGCTTTTATTGAAGTCGATCACGAGGGCGCCTTGGCGGCAGCCCGACAAGCTGAGCACGAAATCGCTTCAGGCCGTGCGCTTGGCCCGTTGCATGGCGTACCCATCGGCATCAAAGATATTATCGATATTGCAGGGCAAACAACCACCTGTCATGCGAAGATAATGCTTCAGCATCGGGCAAGTGAAGACGCTCAGGTGATTCGTAAGCTGCGTGCTGCTGGTGTCATCTTCATGGGAAAGTTGGCCTTACATGAATTTGCGATTGGTGGTCCAGCGTTTGATCTGCCTTTTGCTCCGGCGCGTAACCCCTGGAACCTTGCACATCACCCTGGCGGCTCGTCTTCTGGTTCGGGTGCAGCCTTGGCTGCGGGTTTGGTGCCACTTGCGTTAGGGACTGACACCGGCGGGTCGATACGAAACCCTGCCGCTTGTTGCGGAATTGTTGGCTTAAAGGCTACCTACGAGTTGGTGTCACGCCGTGGAGTGTTTACTTTATCCTCTACGATGGATCATGTAGGCCCCATGACGCGCACGGTTGAAGATGCCGGTTTGCTCTTGAACGCGATGGCTGAGCCGCAGGGCGATCAGGCCTCTCCTGATTATGTCGCCGATTTACAGCGTGGCGTTAAGGGCTTGCGTATTGGTTATGTTCGACATTTTCATGAAACCGACGAGATCGCTCACCCCGAGGTTGCTGCCGCACTTGATGAAGCGGCAAAGGTATTGTCCTCGCTTGGTGCTGTTGTGACGGATGTCCAGTTACCCCCGCTTAATGATTTTCTGGTGTCTCAAAAGTTTTTGATGATGGCAGAGGGCTGGGCTGTGCACGAGAAATGGCTGCGCGAGCGTCCTGAAGATTATTCGCAGATGTCACGCCGTAAGTTAATGACCGGTGCCTTTGTGACGGGTGGCGAGTATGTGCAATCCATGCAAAAACGCGGTCTGTTAATGGATGCGGTTAATCGTCTATTTAACGACTATGACGTGCTGTTGGTTGCAAACTCAATGGATCCAGCCTGCCGGATTGATGACGAAGCCGAAGTTGTGCGAACCTACACCCGCCAAGCGCGTATGCCTTTCAATTTGACTGGGCATCCTGCGTTAGCGTTGATGACCGGCTTCTCGTCCGGAGGCTTGCCGTTATCGATGCAGTTAGTGGGAAAAAGCTTCAATGAAAAGATGGTGCTAAGAGTGGCTGCTGCGTACGAGCAGGCCGCGCAATGGCACGCGAAGCATCCCGCTCTTTAAGCGTTGAATGAAAAACCCTCCCGTTCAACGGGAGGGTTAGTCACACAGATTAGTATCGACTCAGCGTCATGACTGCTGAAATACTCGCCGCGCTTCAGGGCGAGACTTGAAACGAGCGTGAGTTAATTCGCCTTAATTTGAGCAGCCTTCACCACATCAGCATAGCGGGCGAGATCCGTTTTGATCTGGTCGCCATAGGCCGCAGGGGTGCCAGGTGAAGCTGTTACGCCCATGACGTCAAGACGCTTTTTGACATCAGCGTCATTGAGCACATCGTTCAGCGTGGAGTTCAATTTTTGAATGACAGGGGCGGGTGTTTTTGCAGGTGCCAGAATCCCAACCCACGAATTCAGTACAAAATTCGGTAATCCAGCCTCAATAAACGTCCCGACATTTGGCAGCGAAGGTGCACGTGCAGCACTGGTCACGCCAATGCCTTTAATGCGCCCGTTTTGGATATGTGGCAACGCGCCAGCGACCGCAGTAAAGACCAGCGGAATTGAGCCCCCTTGCAAGTCAATCATGGCTTGACCACCGCCCTTATAGGGCACATGCACCAGTTTTGAGCCAGCCACAATGTTCAGTGTTTCACCCGCAAGGTGAGGGGTGCTACCTAAGCCGGAGGTGCCATAGTTCAAGCCGTTTGGCTCAGCTTTGGACAGGGCGATTAATTCTTTAACGTTATTGGCCGCCAGGGTCGGGTGCGCCACCAAAATCAAAATCGCATCGCCGATTTTGCCAACGGGTGCAAAGTCTTTGATTGTGTCAAAGGGTATGGATGGGAACACGTGTGGGTTGATGACCATGGTGCCGTCAAAGCCCAAGAGCAGCGTGTAGCCATCGGGCTCGGCTGTAGCAACTTGGCTGGTGCCAATGTTGCCCGACGCACCGGGCTTATTTTCAACAATCATTTGGTGCCCAAGACGCTTACTCATCTGCTCGGCCACGAGACGGGCGCTTGCGTCTGTCACGCCGCCAGGGGTGAAGGGCACGATTAAGCGTACAGGTTTATTGGGGTAATCGCTTTGCGCGTAAGAGGTAGCCGTGCTCGCCAAGCCTGTGGCTAGGGTCAGCAGCGTGAGTGTACGTAAGACAAATCGTTTTGTTGACATGGGGGCACCGTTAATCTTCTAGGCTGTTTAAAAAACCGTGAGGCACAGTGTAAGAGTATTTCAGTGAATCTGACTCAAGACAACATAAGATTTTCTTCAGGGAGAACCCTAGTGCGACTGGCCGTTCTACATTAGCAATCGTCGGTTCTTGGCGCTCGATGACTGTCAGCCCGCTTTTGCCAGAACCAGACTTCATGCGATAAGCTGTGAGCTAAATGCTAACCATTTGCATGTGATGCAGTGATATGGTTAGGTCTGCATTAGCCGTGTGTCGGCGCACTCGGCCGTGGCTTGATGTGCAAATTGATGAACGCAAAAAACTAAAAATAGACAGGCTTATTATGATCATGCCCGGCTTTGCTTTAAAAGATATTGAAACCTCAGGGGCAACAATTCGTTTGCGCCATGGCGGCGAAGGGCCGCCGTTACTGCTTTTACACGGCAATCCCATGACACATGTCGCCTGGCACAAGGTGGCACCACGCTTAGCGAAGAACTATCATGTGGTCGCTGCAGATTTGCGTGGCTACGGCGATAGCTCGGCCCCGATTGAAGACGCCGATTATGCCAACTACTCATTTCGGGCGATGGCGCAAGATCAAGTCGAAGTGATGCAAGCGCTAGGCTATAACGAATTCTATGTCGCGGGCCACGATCGTGGGGCTCGAACAGTGCATCGTATGTGCCTCGATCACCCTGAAAAAATCCTAAAAGCCGCAGTGATCGATATTGTCCCTACGCTTGATATGTGGAACGCGATGAGCCGTGTGGGTGCCATGCTGGGTTGGCATTGGCCCTTTATGGCACAGCCTGCTGACCTGCCAGAGCGGATGATGGGTAGTGTTCCAGCCGATTGGTTTTTGCGTAAAAAATTATTAAAACTAACCGCGGATTTAAACCATATTCCGCCTGAGATCTGGGCCGAATATGTACGTTGCTTCAATGAAAAAACCATTCGTGGCTCGTGTGGCGATTACCGCGCCGCGGCGACGATTGATTGCGACTTAGACACAGCAGATCTTGGGCGAAAACTCGACATGCCTTTGCTGGCACTTTGGGGGAAAACTAGTTTGGTTGGTAAACAGTTTGCCGATCCGTTAAGCATTTGGCGCGAACGAGCTCATGATGTGTGCGGTGAGGCGTTGCCTTGTGGTCATTACGTGAACGAAGAGGCGCCCGAGCAAGTCACAGAGTGGTTGTTGAAATTTTTCAGTTAACTCACTTGACATGCCCTTGTCCTGAAGCTACAACGACTAAGCGAAGTCGCCTCTTATTCAAAATGAGGCATATTAATAATTATTCAATCGACAAGCTTCGTGGATGGTATTTTGGCTGCTATTGCCAATCAACTTAGGAGGCATCATGAATTTTAAGAATGCAATGAACAATGTTGTGTTGGGTCTTGTCACCCTCATCGTTTCTTTTTCTGCAAGCGCGCAAGTCAAATGGGATATGTATGCCTTTTCGGGCGTGAGTCACCCAGTGACGTTGCGCTTGAAGGATTTTGCTGAAGAAGTAAAAAAGAAAACTGATGGCAAACTGCTGATCACGGTTAGACCTGCCGGTGAGTTTCCTTTCAAGGCGACTGAAGTGGTGCGTGCGACTTCTACCAATCAAGTGCAAATTGGTGAAGGCTATGCAGGGATGATTTCTGGCGCGGTGCCTATGGCTTCAGTTGCGAACTTGCCCATGCTTATCCGTAATCATGACGATGTCCAAAAGGTTTGGCCGATTGTTCAAAACTATGCTTACCCAGAGTTTCAAAAGGCTGGCTTAAAAGTATTGTTTCATTTCGAATGGCCCCCTCAAAATTTATTTGGCAAAGGTACCCCAGTACTTAAGCCCGCTGATTTTGCGGGAAAGAAATTTCGCACCACTGATGCGAAACAAAGCGAAATGCTCAAGAGCCTGAATGCATCTGCAGTGTCGTTGGCGCCTGCTGAAGTGCCACTCGCCGTTGAGCGTGGTGTCGTTGATGGTTTTTTGACCGCAGGTTTCAATGTGTTAGGTGCAAAGTGGTATGAGTTTGTGAACTGGGCCTATTTGCCTGACTTTAACGCTGGTGGCCCAGATTTTATTTTGGTCAATCAAGGTGCCTACGACAAACTTGAGCCGAAAGTCCGTGCCGCCTTAGACGAGGTGGCTCTGGTGTGGGGACCCATGATGACCAAAGAAAATAACGCCAGCGAAGCACGTGATCTTGAGATTTTGAAAACCAAGCACGGGATTACCTTACATCGTCCTTCGCAGCAGGAGATCGATGATTTCACCAAGACCATGCCACCTATCTGGACGGCCTGGGCTGCCCAGCATGGTCCCAACGCTGTCAATATGCTTAAAGAAATTCGTGAAGTCTTGAAGAAGTAGGGCGATGAAAATTTCTTTGAGGGTCTTGTGCCGTTGGGTGTGTGCGCTGACTGCTGTACTTGCGGGCGTTAATGCCCAGGCTCAGGCGAATTATCCGGTTCGTGAGGTCAAGTTGGTGGCGGGCTTTGCGGCCGGAGGTGCAACCGACGTGATTGCACGCTATTACGCAAAAAAGCTGTCTGACAAATTAGGTCAGGCGTTTATTGTTGAGAATCGTCCTGGGGGCGGTGGCATCGTGTCGTTAAACGCCCTCGCACAAAGCACACCTGATGGCTACACCTTGGCGTTAGGCTCGAATCCGATCGCGAGCAATGCGGTGTTAAACCGCAATCCTTACGACTGGCGCCGTGATCTGGCGCCGATTGCAATGCTTGTGTCTACGCCAAACGTTCTCGTGGTGCCCGGCAATTCACCAATCAACTCGGTAAACGATCTGATTGAGGCGGCCAAGAAGAGCCCAGGCATTCTAACTTTCGCCTCGGCGGGCACCGGCTCAACACAGCACTTGGCTGGTGAGTTATTTCAATACATGGCAAATGTAAAAATGACGCATGTCCCTTATCGGGGCGGCTCGCAAGCCTTGATAGACATGCTGGCGGCTAGAGTTGATTTGACGTTTGGCAGCTCGGCCACCATGATGCCTTTGGTCGAGGCAAAAAAACTTAAGCTGCTCGCGACCACGGGGCCGTATCGTTTAAAGCAACAACCAGAGGTGCCCACCATTGCCGAATCTGGTTTTCCTGGCTTTGATGTGCAGGGCGACTATTTCATGGTGGCCCCGGCCAATACACCCCAAGCGATTCAAATGACGCTTGCTAAAGCTGTTGACGAAATTAGTCATCAAGCCGATACCATTGCGTTCATCGAAGGGATGCACGCGCGCCCGTTGTATGGTGGCCCGAAAGAGACCAAAGCATTCATCGAAGGCGAGTATACAAAATGGAAAACGCTGATTGATGCGGTCGGAATTAAAGTTGATTGACAGCGCAACAGGTATGCATCTTTTGATACTTTCAAATATTGAAAGTTTTGTTGTGACTGAACTCGAAATATTTAGGCTTCTACCGTCTGCCCATCAACCAGTGTGATCGTGCGATCGCACGTGGTTGATAGTCGGGCATCATGCGTGACGAGCAACACCGCACAACCAAACTGCTGATTGAATTTTCTAAACAAAGTAAAAATCTCAGCTGCCGTTTTCGTATCGAGGTTGCCAGTCGGTTCATCGGCAAGCAGTAGAGCAGGGCGCGTGATTAACGCACGTGCAATCGCCACACGTTGTTGCTGTCCGCCCGATAACTCATCGGGCTTTTTATTGAGATGGCTGCCTAAGCCGACTTCACCCAATAAATTTTTTGCGCGTTCGATAAACTCTGGTTTTGGTTTTCCACCTTTGATCATCAACGGCATCAAAACATTTTCTAGAGAGGTAAACGCTTGGATCAAATGATGAAACTGAAAGACAAAACCGATGGTGTTGCCGCGTAGTGCGGTACGTGCTTCATCTTCCATCTCACGAGTTGGCTGACCCAAAATGTAGAGCTCACCTGAGGTCGGTTGATCGAGTAGCCCGATGATATTGAGCAAGGTGCTTTTGCCCGAGCCCGAGGGCCCCACCAAGGCCGAAAAATCACGCTCTTGCACCGTGAGGTTGATGCCATGCAGAATTTCAACTTCGTTGGGCGAGCCAATGTTATATGACTTACGAACGTCGACTAACGACAAAACCGGTGAAGAGACGTCAGACATACCGAATCGCCTGGACAGGATCCAGCCGTGAGGCTCGCCAGGCAGGGGCGAGTGCCGCTAGTATGCCTACCACCGTGGCAACCGCTGCCGCACCGCTAATCAAGTACGAAGGCACTTCGATATAAAACAGTTTTGGTCCAAACTGATTAAATGCCATCACCAGTAAGTAGCCAAAGCTCGCGCCGATGGCCGAGCCAATCAGCCCTAGTATCCCACCTTGCAGCAAAAAAACCTGCAATATTTGCGAACGACGAATACCCATCGCTCGTAAGATCCCGATCTCGCGCGTGCGTTGAGTGACGCTAATCGCAAGCACGCTGGCGATACCGAAGGCGACCGATAAGGCCACAAAAAAAGTAATGATTGAGGTCGATAGGCTTTGCGAGGCGAGCGCGTTGACGAGTTGTGCATTGGTCTGTATCCAGCTTTCGGCCTTTAGCCCAGTGAGGCGCGAGATTCTGTTTGCTGTCGCTTCAGCCGCGAACAAATCTTGTACTGTCAGATCAATCAGGTTGATCCCGCCATAGAGCCCTAGCAAAGATTGCGCTTGCTTGAGATCGACGTAAACAAAGCGTGCATCCAGATCCCGTACACCTATCTCAAAAATACCGGCGATGGTTACGACCGCTGCGCGTCCATCACCGGATTCGATGCGTAATTTATTACCAGCCCGCAAACCAAGATCATCTGCAAGAATCTTGCCGATGACAGCATCACCCGCACCCACTTTGAACTTGCCAGAAATAATATCTGTACTGATCGGAATGATTTTTTCGTAACGCGGTGGATCAATCCCAAGAATTGAAATCGATTTAAAGACTTCGCCTTTGCGGGCAAACGCGGGGCCTGATACGACGGGGGATACCGCTTTGATTTCTGGCAAGGTGTCCAGGGTGTCGCGTACGTCTTGCCAATTCAGAATTGAGCGCAAGCGTTGTGCGCGTTTATCTTCAGTGACTAATGCTACGCTGCCATCGCGGCTAGGCGTGATGATATTTTTTTCGTCTGGCGGTTGAACACGGATATGTGACTGCGTACCGAGTGTGCGAGCAATGATGTTGCTTTGTAAGCCAAGGATCAACGCCGTAATAAAGACAATGACCGAAACCCCGACTGAAATCCCAACCATGATCAAAGCTGTTTGAGTGCGCCCCTGACGCATAAACTTTACGGCAATGGTTGATTCAATCCACATTGTTAGTTGAACTTCACCGGCGTTTCTTTACGCGACGACAGTCCTTGGGTGTGTGTGGGAATAGGTTGAGGCGCTAGGCGAACCCGCGCACCTTCTTTGGCGCTGGCCGCTAACAGTACCCAGTCATCTGCTTTGAGGCCTTGCTTGATTTCAGTCAGCGCTAAGCCCCTGAGGCCAAGTTCAACAGTCGTGCGTACCACCTTTCCGCTTTGCACGGTGAGCACTTGCGCCTGAGAGCCGCTCACCGAGAGCAGGGCGTCATTGGGGATGACTAGTGTGTTTGAACGCTCGGCGGTGACGATATCTACCGAGAGTGTCATGTCATGTTTGAGTCCGTCAGGTACCGGATCAATTTTTAGTCGGATGTCGACCGTGCCGCGCTGCGGGTCAACCGTTGGCGAGATGAAGTTGACAATAGCTTTGAACGGGCGGTTCGGGTAAGCGTCAGCGATACACACTCCGATCTGGCCCAGGGCAATGTTGCCAATATTGCGTTCATCGAGAGGGATCAAAATTTCGGTATCGCCGGCGCGGGCAAGCTCTAGTAAAGCTTTGCCGACGGGTTGCACCGCATCGCCAGGCTCGACATTACGCGTCAAGATTGTGCCTGCCACCGGCGCGCGAATCGTAGTTTTTTCTAATAAGGCCCGCGCTGCGGCAAGACGCTCGCGCAACACGTTTTCTTCTGAGGCACCAGGCTCTAGCGAGGCGACCAGTAAGCGCGCCTGCTCGAGCGCCTCTTTGGCAGTGTTTTCTTGGTTCTCAGCCTGTTCGCGCGCTTCGCGTGAAATTGAATCGGCTTTAAAAAGATCACGACGGCGTTTGACTTCGCGCTGTACTTGGGCAAACTGCGCTTCTGCTTGCCTGAGCGCAGCAAGCGCCTGTGGCCGACGGGCGCGCTGCAATTGCTCAAGGCTCGCTTGCGCCTCTTGTGCCTTGGCAGCCAAATCGTCAGCCCGCAACACAATCAGAATATCGCCTGCGTTGACCCGATCGCCTTCTTTGACCCGGCGCTCAAGCACAACCCCAGCGATCTCGGTGTTCACCTGCACCCGCGAGGTCGAAACAATCCGCCCAGTCGCGACGACATTTTGAGTGAGATCAATGGTTTTAAGCTGATAAGCCGCCACAAGCGGCCCTTGCCAGACCCGAAACCCAACAAAACCTGCCAACAGCACGCAGCCTAGCAGGGCGATTTGAATCGGACGTTTAAGGGTCATTGGTGAATCAAAGCCAAGAAATGACGGTCATTCGTCACCTCTACTGTAATCCATTCTTGCAGTATGGGCTTAAAAGATATTTTGTTGTCTGCCCAACAACCGTATGGCGGTGCGTGTTCTCGGCATGTTTTGGCACGCCGAGAATGACCAAAACGATTACTTCTCTAACGCGCTGTAAATGAGTGCGTTGATTTTTTCGCGGTACTCTTTACGCACTTCGCCAGGCGTCGCAGCCATCACAACCACCACCATATTTTCTTTTGGGTCAGCCCAAAAGGTGGTGCCGTAGGCGCCGTTCCAAGAAAAATCCCCGATATTGCCATTAATCGCAGACAAGCCGCGCTCGGTGCGCACCGCAACGCCCAAACCAAAACCATAACCGACGCGAGCGGGTTCGGTGACCGCAACGCGGTTTTGAATCCCTGCGTCTAAATGGTTAGAGGTCATGAATGCCACGGTTTGAGGGCCGAGCACGCGCCTGCCTTCAAGCGAGCCGCCATTCAATAGCATTTGCCCAAAGCGGATGTAGTCGCCTGCAGTGCCGTAGGCGCAGCCGCCACCGCAGTCATACTTGAGTTTTGCGGTCAAGATCGGCATGCTTTGTGGCTTGCCAGTGAGTGTGTCATTGGGCAGTGGTTGCGCAAAGCGGTTAGCGTCTTTTGCTTTCACGTCAAAATCCGTATCCACCATGCCGAGCTTGCTCCAAATGCGTTCGCGCATGACTTCGCTTAACGTCTTGCCGGTAATTTGTTCTTGAATCAAGCCCAGAACATCCAAACCAAAACCATAATCCCAAGCCGTACCTGGTTCGTACAACAAAGGCGCCGACGCGAGCTTATCAATAAACTGCTTACCATCTAAATTCATTGCTGAGCTCGATGACGAGGCCGGAAACTGTTTATGAATTGCTGTTGCACCACGGCCGCCATAGGTCAGGCCATTGGTGTGACGCATCAAGTCTTGAATCGTGACAGGCTTTTTAGCGGGTACCGTTGTTAAGGTGCCATCAGCGGCCAACACACCAAGCTTCATGTCTTTGAACTGCGGAAACCAGTTTGCAACTGAGGCATGCAAAGGCATCTTGGCTTCTTCATAAAATGTCAACGCGCTAACGGTAGTCATCACCTTGGTCATCGAGGCCAAGGCAAAAATCGTATCTGTGGTCATGGGCGTGTTAGTGGCCTTATTGCGATAGCCATAGGCCTCATAGATCACTAGCTTGCCATTCTTTGTTACAGCAACGACAGCGCCAGGCATGCGGTTATCAGCAACCTCTTTTTTAAAGAAGGTATCGATACGCTTTAAGCCCTCTTCAGAAAAGCCTTGAGATTGGGCGGTGGCGGTAGGCAGCGGTGAGGCAGGGCTTTGCGCTTGTGCTGTAACACTTGAGGTCAAGGCAAGTGCGGCAAGCAGTGTGTTTAGTTTGAAATTCATCAGAGGTCTCCGAAATGATCGCGGGATTTGAGGTTTAATAGTTTTGAACGCGAGTGCTTTATTGTTTAGTATTTATCTAAGCCGAGTACCGCCTGATTGGCAGTCGGTCGCAGGTGAGACGGTTTAAAAGCCTGCTCACAAGCTTGGATTGATCATAATAGATAAGATCTTATTTTTAACGAGGTCAGGCCTTGTTTTTTGACAGTCTCTTGGCCGCCCAAACGAGTTTTCGCAGAGAAGAGATCATGAGGCGATTTGACGCATCTTTAAATCAAGCTTTAACGGGATCGCTCAAGGTATCTTTAACGGGGTCTTTAACGAGATCTTCAACGTTTTGGTTAACCAAGATGTTTGTGGCGCTTGGCCTTGCGTTGGCAGTGTTTTCTTGCAACGCAGCATTTCCTGAAAGACGCGTCACGATTGTTGTGCCGTATCCGCCTGGGGGCAGCACTGATATTTTTGCCCGCTCAATCGCACACTATCTTTCACAATTGTGGGGGCAATCGGTTGTCACTGAGAACCGCGGGGGCGGGGGTACGATCATCGGTACCCAGTATGTGAGCCAAGCCCCGGCAGATGGCTATACCTTGTTGGTGACTGCCTACGCCTTCACGTCTAATCCTTTACTGAAAGAAAACCTCAGCTATCAACCAAGCTCTCTTGCACCGTTGCTCTTAATTGGCACTGCGCCAAGCTTGCTCTATATCAATGCCAAGCTGCCCCCGCAAAACTTAGCCGAAGTTATCGCGCTGGCTCAAGCAAGCCCAACTGGGTTGGTGCTAGGTTCGTCAGGTAACGGTTCAAGCGCGCATATCGCAGCCGAGCTTTTTGCTCATGCTGCGAAGATCAAAATTACGCATGTGCCTTACAAGGGCATGGGGCCCGCCTTAAACGACTTGTTTGGCGGTCAGGTCATGGGGATTTTTGATATCCCCACTGGTATGGTGAATGTGAAAGCAGGTCGACTGAAGGCGATCGGGATTGCGGCAGCAGAACGCCACCCCGATGCGCCCGAGGTGCCGACTCTTAAAGAGTTAGGCATCGATATGGTGTTTGGGACTTGGTACGGATTTTTGACGCAACAAGGTGTCGAGCCGTCTGTGCAAAAGCAGTTGCATGAGGCGTTGAAGCAAGCCGTTGCAGACCCTGCAGTTAAGCAGGCGATTGCGCGAACGGGGTTAGTGGTGCAGCCGCGCACACAAGAAGAGTTCAGGCAGTTTTTGAAGAATGAGACTCAGAAACTGGCTGATCTGCTTAAGACAGATGGGGTGAAGATTACGATTGATTAGCGACGGTGGTTAACTGAGTCGTTTTGTCGTCGAGCCGTGCGGTTAGGTAATTGCGCCTGAACAACAGTGAGTCCGAAGACGTCGTTTTTCGGGCTGATATGGTGATTAGGCTTACGCAAAGCACTAATAAATAAAGGATTTATCGGGTATTTCCGCTGTAGAAATAATCGTTTTTTATAGGTAAATTACAAATTACTCAATGCATCGTGTAAAATTACTCAATAAATCGAGTAAATTGTAATGTTCAATCGCTTGCAGTACCCCACGCTATGTAAACGCCTGCAAGAGCCTCGCCGGTTCATGCAGATTTTGTCTGGTCCACGCCAGGTGGGCAAAACCACGCTTGCAAAACAAGCGATCGCTAGTTTTGATGGTGTCGGTCACTACGCTTCGGCCGATTTGCCGAGCAGCCCCGATGCCGGCTGGGTGCAGCAGCAGTGGGATATCGCTCGGCGAGTCAGTCAAAACCAACCCTGCGTCTTGGTGCTAGATGAAGTGCACAAGGTTCAGCGCTGGTCTGAAGTGATCAAAATGCTTTGGGATGAAGATAGCTTTCAGGTCGGATCGTCTCATCCGTTACGCGTCGTCTTGTTGGGCTCGTCTCAGTTCTTAATGCAACAAGGGGTCAGCGAAAGCCTTGCTGGCCGTTTTGAATTGATCCGCGCACCGCACTGGTCTTACGCTGAAATGCGCGAGGCGTTTGGTTGGAGTCTTGAGCAGTTCATCTACTTTGGTGGCTATCCAGGCGCAGCCTCGTTGATTTCAGATGAGACTCGGTGGCGCGACTATGTGCTTGACTCGATTATTGAGCCAACGCTTACGCGAGACGTCTTACAGTTATGTCGCATCGATAAGCCAGCGTTGTTGCGCAGGCTGTTTGTTTTAGGATGCCATTACTCAGGTCAGATTTTATCGTTTCAGAAAATGATCGGGCAACTGCAAGACGCAGGCAACACCACGACGCTCTCAAACTATCTGACCTTGCTAGGTGGCGCTTGGATGCTAACTGGGATCGAAAAGTTTGCGGGTGATCAAGCACGCAGTCGAGCCTCAAGCCCTAAGCTGCAGGCGTTAAATTCTGCTTTCATCAGCGCGCAGCTGGGTATGAGTCATGATGCTGCGATGAATGATCGAGAGCTTTGGGGTCGACTCGTTGAATCTGCCATTGGGGCACACCTGCATAATTACAAGTCTTCAGGTGTTGAGCTGCAATACTGGCGCGAGCGCAGCGATGAGGTCGATTTTGTCTTGAGTCAGGGCGATAAGGTAACGGCGATTGAGGTCAAAAGCGGCCGTCGTAAGGGATCCCTTGCTGGGCTAAAGAAATTCACACAAAGCTATCAGGATAGTAAGCCGGTAGTGGTTGGTACTGGCGGTATCGCGATTGCTGATTTTTTACTTAGCGCGCCTGATCAATGGTTGTAGTGCGGTATCTCACCCCAACCCAGAATTGCATCTTGAATTAAGTTAGCTAGTACCGACCTCATTGAACAAAACTTTTCAATCTCTCGGCCCAATACAAGTAAGCAGCCTTAGAAAGATGTAAGCCATCCCAGGTGTACTTTGGCAACAGACCTTGCGCATCGTTCGTCAAACCGGGATTCAAGTCAAGCCATTGGATATTGCGAGCGACGGCAAAGGCTTGAAGCTTTTGATTCAACCATTTGACATTATCGACTGTACTGCCACATTGCGGACGTGAGCATTCAAGCGTGGCTTGCATCACAACGGTAATCTTGTTTTTCTGCAGTTCTTCGACAATCAAGGTGTATTGCTTAAACGTGTACTCGACCGTTGCGCCTCTAAGCAAATCATTGATGCCAATCATCAAAAAAACTTTGGCTGGTCGCAACGCCACGGTTGCTTTCATCTCGCGCAACAGATGGTCGGTGGTATAGCCCGGTACACCTCGATTCAAAATACGCGTTTTTGGAAATAACGTCTTCCAAGGCCCCGCCTCAGTGATCGAGTCACCGAGCATCATGACTTCGGGTGATGCAAACTCGGGCCTTAGCTGTGCGCTAACAGGTTGGATCATGGTGCTCAGCCCAAGCAAGCAAGCACTAAACAGGCATGCGTAAAACGATTTTGCCAACATGCTTGTTTGTTTCCATCATCTCTTTGGCTTGCGCCAGTTGTTCAAATGCAAAGGCATGATCCACCAAGGGTCTGATGCGGCCATCTGCAATCGCGGGTAACACTTCAGCTTTGAATTCGGGTAAGAATGCAGCCCGCTGTTCGGCTGAACGCAACTTGTTTGACACGCCAAACAAGCGCAAGCGTTTTGAATGAAGGGCTAACAGGTCGAGCTCGGCTGACAGTACGCCATCCACATAACCCACCATCGCAAAGCGCGCTTCAAACGCCATGCAGCGAATGCTCTCTGCAAAGACCGAGCCACCAACGGTATCGACCACCAAGTCAGCACCTTTGCCTCCAGTGGCTTCCATCACGGGGCCTTCAAAGCCTGAGCCGCGCAAGCACAGGGGCAAGTCTAAGCCATGTTCTTTTAAGCGTGCTAGTTTTTCGGGCGAGCCCGAAGTGCCAATCACTTTTGCGCCCATCGCTTTCGCAGTTTGCAGGGCCGCCACGCCAACGCCTGATGACACGCCGTGAATTAGTAGCCATTCATTTGCTTGAAGCTTGCCTTGCAGCGACAGCATGTCGTGCACCACTAAAAAGGTGAGCGGCACACTGGCGGCTTGCTCAAAGCTTAAGTTAGCAGGCACTGGGAGGGCCTCGACGCTATCCATACAGGCGTATTCGGCAAACGCGCCGCGGCAACGGCCCATGACTTTATCGCCCACTGCAATGCCTTTGACGTCAATGCCTAGCGCGCTGACTACACCAGCGCCTTCTATGCCAATGGGGCTAGCTTGGCCGCCTTTATGCAAGCCGTGACCAATCACAAACTCGCCGCGATTGAGGCTGGCAGCATGCAGGCGCACCAAAATCTGTTTGAGGCCGGGCGTTGGGATATCGATGGTGCGTTGCTCAAGCACCGTCTTGTTTTCAACGGTTTGCATCCAATATGACAGCATTTTAAAACCTCAGGCGTTTTGTATAACCAAGAGCATACAACTAACCAACCAGATGGTAGTCAGACAGCTTGGCCTCATAGGTTAAGCGCCAATAGTCGAGCAGACTCCAGGGCTGATTGGTGACGATGCGACCCTTGGCATTTTTGTACCAGGTCGAGACCGAAGGGTGGCTCCAGGAGAGTTGCCCGAGCAGACGATCAATCTCTTGGTTATAGCGATCGTGTACGTCTTGGCGACACTCGATTGAACGGATCGGTTGGGTGCGTAAGGCCTGGATCAAGCCCATGAAGTAACGGGTTTGGCATTCGGCCAAAAAGAGGGCGCTGCCACCATGGCCGATATTTGTATTGGGCCCGTACATCATAAAAAAATTCGGAAACTCTGGTGCCGTGATGCCTAAGAACGCTCTTGGATCATCGTCGCCCCATTTTTGTCTGATCGTGACACCACCGAGCCCTTGAATATCCATTGGCCACAACATGCGACCCGCTTGAAAGCCGGTGGCCATTACAAGAATATCGGCCTCAATCAAGGTACCATCTTCAAGTTCAACAGCTTTGGCATGTACCTGTTTAATCGCACCGGTTTCAAGACGCACGTTGTCACGCTTGAGCATGCTGTACCAACCTGCATCGCCCAATACGCGCTTACCAAACGGCGGAAAATCAGGCACGACCTTCTTTAGCAAATCGTCTCGGCCAGCCAACTCACGACGAATATGTTTCATCATGCTTTCGCGCAGACGCGCGTTAAACGCGCTGATCGATTCAGAGCCACCTTGCCAGGTCGGATCGATTTTTAACGCCTCAAACAAGCCATCGCCAAAGGCCCAAAATAATTGAAAGCGATACCAAGGTGCATAGAAGGGCACGTTGTTTAGTACCCACTTGGTATCCTCACTGACGACACCATCGATATTGGGCCTGCGAACCACCCAACTGCCTGAGCGTTGTAATACGGCGAGTGATTCAACTTGTGGAGCGATGGCGGGGCCCACTTGTACGGCGCTGGCGCCGGTACCGATTAAGGCAACTTTTTTACCCTTCACGTCAAGGTGCTCAGCCCATTGCGCGGTATGAACGATTTGACCTTGGTAGTGTTCAAGACCCGGCAGCTTTGGGATCGCTGGGCGGTTGAGTTGGCCCACTGCGCAGATGATCGCGTTGGCTTGGAAGTGCTCAACGCTCTGCGAATTATCAGCTGTCTGGCCAATTGTGTGGTCTGTCGTCTTGGTGGTTTCCTGATGACTTGCCTGAGCAGTATTCTGTTGCACTGCTCGCACAGTTGGCTGATGCGTTGTTTGCTTGGTCGTCTTGCTCGTTACCTGAATGGTCCAGGTTTGCGTCGCTTCATCAAACACAGCCGCCGACACTTCTGTATTAAACCGAATGTGTTGACGTACCTCATACTTTTCAGCGCAATGTTCTAGATATGCTTGAATCGCGTCGCGTTGTGAAAAGTAGTTTGGCCAGTTGTTGTTGGGCTCAAATGAGAATTGATAAAAATGATTGGGTGTATCGACCGCGCAACCTGGATAGCGGTTCTCGTACCAGGTGCCGCCAACTTCAGCGTTTTTTTCAAAGATGGTGTAAGGGATGCCGAGTTTGCCCAGCTGGATGGCGGCGCACAGCCCCGAGGCACCGGCGCCGATGATTGCGATGTGAATATCGTTTGTCTGAGCGCCCGACTGCACCTCGTCATGAGTGGCCGATTGCGCAAGATTCAGCATGTGCTGATCGCTGACTTGCAGGCCCACTTGCTCAAGCAGCATTGGTACGTAGGCTTCAGACACTTGTTCACCAACAGCTGCACTCATCATTTTTTGTATGACTTGGCTGGAAGGCTGTGCCATGCTTGGCGAGCCCCCCTTGCTCACCTCAACCATACAGGCAGCCATACGGTCGCGAATGCTGCCCGCGAGCTCTGGAGGGATGGATTCGAGATGTTCCCAGGCGCCGCGAATATGCGGCATGATGTGCTCGAGTAATGATAAATCGCCCGTCATGTGCATCAGCGACATGGCTAACGGGACTGGATTTGCGCCTTCAAGGCGAGCGCGGATTGAGCTGAAATCTGGGTGAGGCATAAGCAATTGAAAACTTGGTGACGGGCAGGCCTCAATGTAACAAGTCTACAGTTTCTCGCCTGAGAGGTCGTCAGTTGAAGCGTTGAAATTGAGGCACCGCATTGATCTTATAGCAATTGTGGCGGCGCAACATTTTGGATCGCTATAAGATGCCTTGATCTCGGTTAGGTTTAATGGAACTATCTCACCACGGTTACCGTCGAACTGATCAACGGTAACGCCAAGGTTTTGTGGCCGGGTAAGCCTGCGGTATTTAGTCAAATGAAAAACGATAACTTTGAATAATATGACGGCACAGCTAGTGTATTGCGATTTGATCGGAGACTTGCCTGCTCTAGCTGCCCAGCGCTGGGGCGCGCGTCATGCTTTGACCTTTGAAGATAAAAGTTGGAGCTATCAGGACGTTGAGACAGAGGTTGAGCAACTCGCGCACGCGTTGCAAGCGTTAGGCGTTAAAAAGGGTGATCGCGTTGCAATATGGCTCACCAACAGTGCAATGCTTGAGTGTTTATTATTTGCTGTCATCAGGATTGGTGCGGTCGCAGTGCCGCTCAATACTCGCTATCGCACACAGGATTTAGCTTTCACACTCAAAAATTCGGGTAGCGTGTTACTCATTTCTGCGGGGAAGAGTGGCCCCGTTAATTTTGACGCTATCTTGCTTGAAGCCTTAGGCCAAGTCGCTGTCGATGCGCAAGGTCAGGTGCGCTCAGACGCTGTGCCAAGCTTGAAGCGCGTGGTCATGATGGGTGACTCGGCGATCCAGGGGGCTCTAGGATGGGAGTCTTTTCGGGATCTTGGTGACTTGCCTCGTCACGATTTGCAAGCGCGTAATGATCAAAGGTACCAAAGTCATCAAGAATCTCACATTCTGAACTCGTGCTCTGCGATGGCGCCAAAGCCAACCGACACAGCACTAATCGTTTACACCTCGGGCACCACAGGCAACCCGAAAGGGGTACTGCTGAGCCACAACGGCATGCGCTTATGCTTCGATCGCGCTGAGGCGATGCAGTTGCAAGCAAGCGATGTCCAACTGACCTACTTGCCACTGTTTCATGTGTACGCGATCAGCTACTCGATGATCATGTCGTTTATGTGTGGCGGTGCACAGGTCATCATGAGCGGTTTTCAGGTGGATCAGGCACTTGAGTTGATCGCCAAGTATAGGGTCACGGTGGTGCATGGCTTTGATGCACACTTCAATGACTTTATGCTGGCTCTTGCTAAAAAACCGTCTGACATTAGCAGTCTGCGTTTTGGTACCTTGACCGTTGGTGCAGATTCAACCATCGAACTTGCCCAGGCCGCACAAAGTAAAGTCTGCCCAACTTTATCGGGGTATGGCGTGACTGAATTGTGGGGCGGTGTCACCTTAACCCCTCAAGACGCAAACCTTGAACAACGCTGCGCTGCCAGTGGCTATCCCTTGCCAGGCGTTGAGCTGCGGGTGATCAATCCTAATACCCAACAGGCGGCCGCCACAGGCGAGGTGGGTGAGATACAGGTGCGTTCGTATAGTCGCATGATCGGATACCACAATCAGCCCGAGGCGACTGAGCAAGTGTTCGACTCAGAGGGTTGGTACAAAAGTGGTGATGCTGGAATCTTGCGCGCAGACGGTCATGTACGCTTTGTGGTTAGATTAAAGGACATGTTGAAAGTCGGTGGCGAAAATGTATCTCCAGCTGAAATTGAAGGTTTG
This sequence comes from Gammaproteobacteria bacterium, assembly GCA_030832095.1. GTDB lineage: Bacteria > Pseudomonadota > Gammaproteobacteria > Burkholderiales > Burkholderiaceae_B > Zwartia > Zwartia planktonica. Next base: position 20,290 of record JAURJT010000001.1, read on the forward strand.
ATTGCAACGCTGCCAGGCGTTGAGTACGTAGCGGTGGTAGGTAGGCCTGATGCACGCTTATCTGAGGTGCCTGTGGCCTTTATTGTGAGCGCAGCGACTGGCCCCAAGCAATCCCAACAAGTGATTGCCCACTGTAAAGGTAAGATTGCAAGCTTTAAGATTCCGGTCGAGTGCTATTTCGTTGAGGCCTTGCCCATGACACCAACCGGAAAAATCCAAAAAGAAGTACTGCGCACGCGCTTGCGTGCAATGCTTAGCAACCAGAAAGAGGGATAAGAATAATGGACTCGGTGACTGCAGACGGTTTAAAACAACTTTTAAATAAAGAGCGTATCAAAGACAACTTGGTGTCGTACTGTCGTGGTGTCGATCGTCGCGAATGGGATTTAGTACGCGAGGCCTACCACCCAGACGCCTATGACGATCATGGTGGTTATAAGGGTAATGTTGACGGATTTATGGAATGGCTTGAACGCCGACATCAAACAATTGAACAGTCGATGCATTTCGTCGGAAATTGCAAGATCGATTTTTTAAGTGACAACGTCGCAGTGGCTGAAACCTACTGCGTCGCCTTTCAGCGTTACGGTCATGAGGCCCTTGAAACGATCGAGTTATGGCTGGGTGACGAACCTTTGCAAGAGGGCAAGAAGGTTGTGGTTGAGCTTCTCTGTCGCTACGTTGACCGCATGGAATGCCGACAAGGTGTCTGGAAGATTGCGAGTCGCATCGTTGCAATCGAAGACGTCAAAGCAGCCCAGCAAGTGGATCGGTTACAACCGATTTGGGCCTTGGCTAAGCGCGATCGCTCGGACGCCCTATGGGAGATGCTCGCCGGTTCGGCTGACGCAAAACGCTAATCTTATGTACCATGCAGGCTAGGTAATTATGTCAAAGCGTCGAACACAAGCGTCGTCAGCTTCACAACTAATAAGAACAATCAGGAGAAATCAGTGGATTTAAAACTCAAGGCTAAGCGTGCGCTTGTGACCGGTGCCTCGAAAGGGATCGGTAAGTCGTGCGCAATGGTGTTGGCGCAAGAGGGGTGTGAGGTTCTGCTAGTGTCGCGCGATGGCGCTGCTTTAAAAGAGTTGGCCGCTGAGATCACAGCCGCCACGGGCGCTAAAGTTGACTATTTGTCGGCAGATTTAAGTGCAAAAGGGTCGGCAAAGACAGTCAGCGACTGGGCCGGTGACATCGATATCTTGGTCAATAACGCGGGTGCCATCCCTGGTGGGGATTTGTTGACGGTAGACGAAGACACCTGGCGCACAGCCTGGGATTTAAAGGTTTTTGGCTACATCAATCTTTGTCGTGAAATTTACCGCAAGATGAAAGTACGTCATCAAGGTGTGATCGTCAATATTTTAGGCGCGGCAGGCGAGCGCCTGACCTCGTCTTATATTGCAGGGTCAACCGCAAATGCCGGCCTGATGGCCTTCACCCGTGCGCTGGGCGGCAGCTCTCACAAAGATGGTATTCGCGTGGTGGGCGTGAGCCCAGGCCCCGTGGCAACAGAGCGTCTGACCAAAGTCTATAAACAGCGCGCTCTGGCGATGTACGGTGATGAAAATCGCTGGACTGACTTGGTGGCGGGTATGGCGTTTGGACGCCCGGCTGAGCCCGAAGAGATCGCCTATACGGTTGCCTTTGTGGCGTCAGAGCGCTCGTCATATACAACCGGTATTTATATTACGATTGACGGCGGTCTGGCTGCAGCGAATTGATTTATTAAGTGACTCACCCGCCCGACGATGGATTTAAGTATTTTAAGAAGTTTCTAAATTAACAACGACACGATAAGGGAAGACAAGCATGAACAACGACGATCTGTACCAAAAAGGCATGGAAGTTCGCCGCACGCTGCATGGTGAGGCAAGTTTTAAAAAATCAAATACGGTGACCTATGGTGATCCGTTGATGACCAACTTCATCAAGGTTGCAACGACCTCAGTGTTTGGTGCCTTGTGGGCTCGCCCCGGTCTTGACTTAAAAACACGCGCGCTCGTGGTGATGGTGTCAGACGCCTGCACGGGGCAAGAAGCTGAACTTCATATCCATATGATCTTCGCTTTGAAGCAGGGCTGGACAGAAGAAGAGATTACCGAAGTCTTGCTGCAATTGATGGGCTATGTCGGTGCACCTAAAATCCGCGAAGCCATGCTGATTGCGGTGAAAGTGTTTGCAGAGTACAAGGCAAGTTTGAAGTCTGCCAAGAAGTCGCCTAAAAAATCGACTAAGAAAGCCGCCAAGAAGTGAGCAAAGTAGACGATTCGGTCGTCAGCGAAACCGTTGCCGACGCTTCGGTATCTTGGTCTCTAGTAACCAGGCTTTGCGCCGTGTTTGCTGGCTAGACCAAGAATGTTAGAAAAAAAGACCTCAAACAATGTTGTCAATGTTTGAGGTCTTTTGCATCACAAGAGCATGAAATTTCTGGGTGCTCAATAACCAGTATTACCTGACGGAGTCGTAGGTACGGCAGGTGTCCAACCCGTTAAGCGACCGACTTCAGCTTTGACCCAGTTTGACATCGCCGCGCGGTCATTGACCAACATCACCATTTGAAAGCCCTGGTCAATATAGCGTTGTGAATACTTTGAACTACCAGTGTGCATGCCTGCCACAACCTTATGCTTTTTACACAGCTCAAGCATGCGATTGACGGTTGCCACGTGCAAGGGTTCGTCGTTATCCATCACTGGGGGCAAGCCCAACGCCAAGGCTAAATCGGTTGGCCCGATATAGGCGCCATCGAGGCCTGGGGTTGAAATGATCTCTTCCATCTTCTCGATGCCCTCAGGGGTTTCGATCATGACGATACAGAGCATTTCTTTGTCAGAGTGTTTTTGGTAGTCGGCACCACTGTACATAAAGGCACGGTTTGGACCGTTACTGCGCATGCCGGTAGGTGGATAGCGGCATGCAGCGACAGCGCGTTCGGCTTCTTCACGATTGCTGACCATGGGCACGATCACGCCGTAGGCACCCGCATCGAGTACCTTCATGATCATTGAGGGTTCGTTCCATGGCACACGCACTAAGGGGGTGACATTGGTGGTTGAAATTGCGGTGAGCATTGGTACGACGTCTGAGTAATCAATGCAACCGTGCTGCATATCGACGCAAAGCCAGTCGACACCGGTATGGGCCATCACTTCAGCCGAAAAGCCGCTTGGGATCGAAAGCCAAGCACCCACGGTGGTTTTGCCTTCACTCCATAATTTTTTTAGGTTATTCATACGCATAGCGAGTTCTCCTTGAATTGTCTCGTATCTTAATATAGCCTTGTTTAGATTTTTTCACCGGTGCCGGTCCCCTGTTGTTCGGTTGCGCATGGGTCTTTCCGCGAGTGCCGGTTTTGAGTTGAAGCTAATATGGATCATTCACAAAAAAAGGATCGGAGATGAGCCTCATTACACGCGTCGAAGTGCATGAATTTGAGTTTGATGCTCAAAACTTGGCGCGCCAAGGGATGGCGCAGTCGGTGACCTTTAAGCGAGGCTCGACGGTTCGTCTCTCTAAGTTTGCCATTGTGATCCAGACGGCTGACGGCGGGCGGGGTGAGTACGTTGCCCAGTGGGTGGCGACGCGCTCAAGCCTTGGTCAGTTACTAATGCTTTGCCCCCGAATCATCGGCAAAGACGCCCGCGAACGTATCGCGATCTACGAAGATCTCAAACGCGATATTCGGCAGTTCGATCATATGGGCCATGGGTGCTTGGATATTGCTCTATGGGATTGGGCTGGGCGCCACTATGGGGCTTCGGTAACTGAGCTACTGGGTGGCTACCGTAAGCGCTTGCCGGCCTACGCCAGTACTTATCATGCTGATCGCAATGGCGGGCTTGATTGCAAAGAGGCCTTCGTTGATTTTGCCGAACATTGCTATGCCTTAGGCTATCGGGCTTTCAAAGTGCACGGCTGGAACGATGGCAATGCACGTGAAGAAGCCGCCAACGTGCTGCATTTGGCCAAACATATGGGTGATCGTTTGACCTTGATGTTAGACCCCGCTTGTGAACTCAGAACCTTTGCGGATGCGTTGTATGTGGGGCGTGCGTGCGATGAAGGTAATTACTTTTGGTACGAAGATCCTTATCGGGATGGGGGTGTTTCTGCCTTTGCACACAAACGTTTGCGCGAAATGCTTAAGACGCCGTTACTGATGACCGAACATGTTCGAGGTGTTGAGCCCAAAGCCGATTTTGTTTTGGCGGGCGGAACTGATTTTCTACGAGTCGATCCAGAATACGACATGGGGATTACTGGGTCGCTCAAGATTGCGCACATGGCAGAGTCACTAGGACTGGATTGCGAGATTCATGCAAGCGGGCCTGCGCATCGTCACTTAATGGCAGCAATGCGAAACACAAACTACTACGAAGTCGCGCTAGTGGGACCCGACTGCCCCAATGCGCTGGCACCAATTTACACCTGCGGCTATACCGATCAGCTTGAATGTGTGGGCGCGGATGGCTGCGTGTCAGTGCCGACTGGGCCTGGGCTAGGGGTGGCGTACGATTGGGAGTTTATTGGTCGCAATCGAACCCAATTGCATGTGTTTGAATAGCGGTTGTTGACAGCGGTGGCTGCGATCCTCGGGTTAGAAAACCCGATAATTCGTTGCCTGCAGTGCTATCCAGATGGCGCACTTGTCATACTAAAAATATAGTTTGCGTCATCTGAAGCGCCTGTAGTACAGTGAATCAGCAAAAAACACTGAGTGGTTATGACCACCCAAGTTCACGTTCAATTCTAACTATCGTGGCAGAGACAAACTATGAAAATCGCTCGCTCATTTACAAAATTCGCCCTGGCCGCTGCGTTGACAACCTTGTCAATGGCCGCTGCAGCCCAAGTGACGTTGCGCTTTGGCCATGCCAATAGCCCCGGCGAGGTTGCCTATGACCTGTACCAAGAATTTGCTAATAACGTCAACAAAAAATCAAATGGTCAGCTCAATATTCGAGTGTTCCCGTCTGAGCAGCTTGGTAAAGAGGTTGATTTGCTGCAGCAGCTCAAATCAGGTGCGCTTGATATTTCGACACCCTCAATGCCAACGTTAAACATTATGGTGCCTGCATTTGAAATGCCTAGCGCTCCATTCTTGTGGAAAGATTGGAAAGAAGCCGAGGCTGTGATTCGTGGCGCGGCGATGGAGCCGATCTGGGCTGAGCTGAAAGACAAACACAATATTGTGCCGCTGACTAAGATTTGGTATTGGGGCTGGCGCAACTTTACCTTTACCAGCAAAGAGGTGCGTAAGCCCGAAGATATGGCAGGTTTAAAAGTGCGTGTGCCTGAGTCGCCGATCTGGGTTGAGATGGTGCGCGGGTTTGGTGCTGCACCAACGCCGATTCCTTTTGGCGAGGTCTATACCGCGCTGCAACAAAAGACGGTTGATGGTCAAGAGAACCCAATTCCAACGATTTTTTCACGTAAGTTCTATGAAGTTCAGGGCGTGCTGACCATGAGTCGCCACATGTTGCAGAACAATACGCTGTTGATCAACAAAGCGAGCTTGGCCAAGCTCAAACCTGAGTTGCAAAAGCTTTTGATCGACGAAGCTGAGGCAGCGTCAGCCATCAACACCCAAAAGCAGCAAGCGCTTGAAGTGTCGATGCTTGAAGATATCCGTAAATCGGGTAAAACCAAAATTATTGCTGACCCCGATCGTGATGCCTTTGCTGCAAAGATGCAGGCAGTCTATCCAAAACTTGAGGCCCGCTGGGGAACCGAGAACTGGAAGCGCGTACGCGCTGAGATTGATCAGATGCGCGCTGCCAAGTAAGGGCAGTGATGTTTCAAACAGTCAAACGCCTGGGTAATGGTTTAGCTTGGCTTGAAGACGTCTTGGTGATGTGGACGGTGGCAATTATCGCCGTCCTGCTAGGGCTCGGTGTGATTCTGCGCTACGTCTTTAATGACCCAATTACCTGGTCTGAAGAGTTCGTGGTCACGCTGTTTGTCTGGTCTGTGATGTTCGGCATCCCATCTGCCTTGCGATCTCGCATGCACATTCGCATCGATGTGTTGATTTTGCGCCTGAAGCCTCAAGCGCGCAGATGGGTCGGCCTGCTGGCCTGCGCTGCGGGCGCTGTAATTTTGGTGGCAGCGGTTTACGCAGGCGTGTCGTATACGCTAAATGTGTGGGGCAGCAATACACCAATGCTAGGCTATTCAATGGGCTGGATTTTTATCTCAATGCCAATCGGGTTTGCACTCACCTTGCTGCATGGCGCGATCATTTTGATCGACGAAGGACCCGAAGTCGTGTTTCAAAACGCGACAGAAACGGTCATTGATATGGCTCAGACTTAATCCATAAGTGATATTCATTTCATGTTGACCCTTCTACTTTGTGTATTTGTCGCGCTGTTGATCGTCGCCGTGCCAATCGGCTTTGCCATGCTGGGTTCAGCCATGCTGGTGATCGGCTTAGACGGTATCCCCGTGTCGGTCGTCGCGCAACGGGTGGCCACTAGCGTGCAGTCGTTTCCTCTGTTAGCGGTGCCCCTGTTCACGTTAGCTGGTGCGCTAATGAAC
>JAURJT010000063.1 GCA_030832095.1 Gammaproteobacteria bacterium
AAAAAATCATCTAGTTATAAACTTATTCTGATACAGTTTCTAGCATTGAGATAGCTGTCGCCGTATGCGCGCGCCCTGATGCTTAAAAAAATACTAAATTTTTTACTGCTCTTTTTACTGCTAACGGTATTGTTGGCGGTTGGCTGGGTATGTGAGCTCTTGCTGGGTTGGCCTGCGGGCAGCATGTGGCTTTGGCCAACCGTTCCTGTAGTGCTTTGGTTCACCGTAACACTGGTGCGCCGGTATTACGTTCGCTACAGGGCCCAGCGCAGGTTAAGAACTCGCCCCCAGCAAGAGCAGGCGCAGACCCCCGACGAAGAGTGGGTTGCGCAAGTGCGTTCGTTTTTAGCTGTGACTAAGGGTTTGGATAAACGTCCTCTTGGTGACCACCGCGTGCATTTTGTACTGGGTCTGAGCGGCTCCGGAAAAAGCACACTATTGCAACAGGCTGCCTCGGGCAGTTATTTGGATCGGGCGGTGGCTGGAAATGCGTTGACGCCGACACAGTCTTGTCAGCTGTCCTTTCTGTCTACTGGCATTGCAATCGAAATTTCCGGACAGCATATTGATCCCGAGCAAGATGCTTTGACTTGCGACGCCGGTTGGAAAAAATTATTAAATAGCATGGCTGCTGACTTATCCCCCGATCAGTGCGCTGGGGTGATTGTGTGCTTAAGTGTCGAGCAACTTAACTCTCAGCTGATTGGCCGAACGCATGCGGGCTTGCAGCTGGCACGCCAGCGAATCAATGCCCTGATGGAGCTCGCCCAACGTCGATTACCGGTGTATGTCATCCTGACGCACGCCGATCGGCTTGATGGAGTCGACGAATTACTGTCGCACTTATCGTCAGAATTACTCACCCAGCCGGCCGGAGCGTTGTTGCCGTATCGGTCTGCCGAGGCAACGGGCTATGTTCGTCGCTCAATCGATGAGTTAGCGAGATATATGCCATGGCTCGCGTTACGTGCGACCACACAGGGTGGGCACGCTGCGCAATCTGGTTTACTCGCTGCCCGCGATATCCGCAATTTCCAGGCGCCGCTTGAAACCGTGTTAATGGCTTTGTTTGGCACCTCTGCCTATCATGAGCCTCCTATTTACCGTGGTTTGTTCTTGTCGGGATGGCCGTCTCGAACAGACCGCGTCGACACAATCAGCCGCACTGCAGAGGCTGGGTTGGCGTTTGGCCCTGGCGTCTTCGAACAGGTGTTGAGTTATGACCGCGCCTTTCAGCCCCTGTCGGCTTACGAAACTATTCGAAAAAAACGAACTCGTCTCGCGTGGGCGGGTTATTACACTGCAGTGGGTTTGACCGCGGTCTGGCTGGTTTGCGGCTATATCAATGAAAGCACTCAGTTAGATGAGCTAGGTCGATTCAAATTAGCGAAAATCGCTCGAGGCGAAACAGCTGAAAAATATGTGCAGAGCATTTTGTCGACCAAGCCTCAGATCAATTGGCTCAATGAGCAGGCCGATAATAGTTGGAACTTTCTCTTGCCCTTTTCGGGTCTGTCTGACGCCCTAGAAAGTGAATTAAAAAGTAACTTTGTACAGATCTACCATCGCTATCAAGCTGAAATAATTGATAAGCGATTTTTTGCAGCATTGGATGGTGATATGAAGAACTCAGGTCTGTTTCACGGCCTGGCAATTGATTACATGATTTCTCGAATTTCGTTGACGCTAGCCGCAAGTGCGCAAGAGTCAATGTATAAATTGCGCGCAATTGAAAGCCCTAACGTTGGTGCAAGCAAGATATTGGTGCCCGAATTAAATGAACTTGACGCCACCGCGATCGATAACCTGTTTCTGTATTACGCAGCCTGGGATACCCCTGAGAGTTTGCGCAACCGTCTTGGTCAATTAAAAAATGGGCTTGTGACGGTATCGCAACGTGATCGAAGCCTGTCTTGGCTGTTTGATTGGGTCGTGCAGCAGCCTAACGTCAGCGATATCAATTTAAGTGACTACTGGACACCGACCGGTTCACCGTCTGCTACCAAGGTGAGCGGCGCTTTCACCTTGGCGGGGTATCGAGCGATCACGTCTTTCATGGAAAAAGTGAACGCTGTACAAGTTTTACGGGAAGTCTATCAGTCAAAAGAAATTGCTTTCTGGGAAAATTACAATGTTCAGCGTGAGGTCGCTTGGAAGAACTTCATGTTGCAGTTTCCGAACGGCCGTGAGTTGTTAAAAACAGAAACCGATTGGGTCGACTTGCTCACGACGTTCAACAGTCAAGCAAGCCCGTTTGTGCGTATAGAAGAACGGTTATTGGAAGAGTTTCCCGATGAAAAGCGGCTTGTGCGCCCTAATTGGATCGCCTCGGTTGATGTCTTGAGGTCGATCCGTAAAGCTTCCGCTCACACCTCGATTATTGGTAGTGTGGCAAGCAAACTTGATACGGTGCAATCCTCGGCACCTCTATTGTTGTTCGGTCAGAGTGGTCAAGCGGCAGTATCATCGACCACAGTGCAGACTGAAAAAAATCTGATGAGCGCGGGCAAACTGTATGGGGTATTTAATCAGGCGCTCTCAAAAGCTGTTAGCGAAGCCGTGTCGGCACCAGGCAAGGCGTCGACCTTGGCCAGCGACTTTAGTGTGTTGGGGCGTGATCCAACCGTCAAGGATTCGAGTTTGCGTGATGCCTTTAATGCAATGAAGCGACTGCAAGACTCTCTGGGGGCCCGCACCCAACCGGCGAACGAGCCTGTTTGGGCATTGTTGCGGGGCGAGTTGGTCACGACTGCTGCTTACGCATATTTGAATGCCGCTTGCACCATGCAGGCTGAATGGGAGTCTCAAGTCTTGGCAGCCACCCAACTGGCAACCGATGACGCTGCGTTTTATGACAAAGTGATGGGCTCAGACGGGGTGCTGTGGACGTATTTAGACAAGACTGCCAAGCCTTTTTTAACGCAGAGTGCCACTGGTTATGTCAAGGCCCCAGCGTTTAACTGGGTCTTGCCGTGGAATGCCGAGTTTTTAACTTTCATCAACCGTGTCGCGGCCGAGAAGCGAGCCCGCGACGCTGCGACAAAAAAGGCTGAGTTACAGGCAAAGCTTGAAGACACGCGCGCAGCAGCTCGAAGCAAGTTTATCGATGCAAGACTTGCGCAAATCGATACCGATACGGCAAAATTTAATCAGGCAACTTTTAATGTTGGTGTGGCATCGTTTCCCTTGAGGGCAAATGGCGATGCGACTTTGCAGCCCTATGGTGCAACGCTGACCTTAAATTGTGCCAAGACTCCACAGCGTTTGACCCAGCTTAACTTTTCAGTCTCACAAGTGTTTAACTGGGCCCCGACCACGTGTGGCGACAGTGAGTTGAAGATTTTGGTGGATCACCTGACCTTGGTGACGCGCTGGAGTGGTGAGTTTGGTTTTGATCGCTTTTTACGCGATTTCCGGGATGGTAAGAAAACGTTCGTACCAGCAGATTTTCCGGATCAAACTGATGCGCTGAAGGCCTTGGATATTAAAAAAATCGATGTTATTTTTAAATTGACGGATGGCGTGGTTTTGCAAGAGGCTGTTGCGAAATACGAGGCAGACGCTGCAGAACGCAAGGCACTGGCGAATGAGAAAATTGCACTTGAACAGGCGCAGGCGGCTCGCACTGAAAAAAGTCTCACTAGCCAGATCAACGGATTATCTGCAAAGTCAGAGAAACCCGTGCTACCCTCAAAATCTGTGACCTGTACGCTCTGAGGCTTGTTTATGGCAATCGATTTTGAGGCACTGCTGCTGCCCATTTCTACTGAAACCCCTGGCGGTATCGAGCCGCGTGATACGCCCCAATACGAAGCGGTTTTTGCCGAGATTGAGCGTTTAACAAGCCCGTCTGCTGATCGTCAGCCTGACTGGCCTAAGGTTGAGGCCCAGTCGACTGAGTTGTTAAAAACGGTATCAAAAGACTTCATGGTCGCGTCTTGGTTGTCTGCGGCGTGGATTGAAAAAGCCGGAGTCGAGGGCTTGTCGGCTGGCTTGGGTCTATTCGCAGGTTTGCTAAAAACGTACTGGGAGACTGGTTTTCCGCCTTTGAAGAGATTACGGGGCCGTCGTAACGCTGTGCTCTGGTGGACGGATCGGGTCACCGCTTGGCTGGGCAACGCGACGCTTGCAGCATTACCTCTTGAGGCCCACACCTTGATGGTTGAGCGTATTCAAGAGATCGATCGCACGTTCGCCGCAGTCGATCCTGAGGCTCCCACGTTGAACGAACTAGAGAATCTGATTAAGCGGCTCGAGGTGATTGAGCCGCCTGCACCGCCCTCGTCTCAAGACGCTGAGGCACAGCCGGCGAGCACTGCACCAAGCGCGAGTGGGGCAAGTTCAACGACCGGCGCTGCGACCTCAAGCGCTGCGATATCAGCAGCCCCCGCGACAGGCCCGCAGCTTGGCAACTTAAGCAAGGTCGCAAACACTGACGGCTTGGTGGATGCCTTAGCCTCAGTATTTAAATACCTGGGTGAGGCTAGTCAAAAGCTGGCTGATCTGGATCCCTATCATCCACTGGCCATCGGTTTGAATCGCTTTGGCGCGCGCGGTGCCTTGCTAAGCTTGCCACAAGCGCAAGGGCAAACCACGCTGATCGCACCGCCACCGATGGCCGAGGTGCAATCGTTTAACACGGTATGTGACGCGGGCAACCCACAGGGGGTGGCGAGTTTTTGTGAAGGGCGTCTGGCAACGTATCCCTTTTGGCTAGACCTCGATCGACAGTCAGCACTCGCCTATGGTGCGATGGGGCCGATAGCGGCAGGCATGCGGTCGTCTGTGATCGATGAGGTGTTGGCATTTATTAAGCGTTTACCAGGTGTTGAACGGCTGACTTTTTCGGATGGCACGCCTTTTGCTGACGAAGCAACCAAAGCGTGGCTTGCAACCTGTTTGGCTGAGCGTGCGGGTGGCGGCGCTACCGATAAATTTTCTGAAGCAAAAAAACAGGCGAACGAAAGTGTAGGCTCGGGCGACTCTGAGGGAGCCGTGACGGTGCTGCAAGACTTTCTTTCTAGTACGCGCTCGGGACGCGATCAGTTTCGCGCACGGGTGGCCTTGGTTGAAATGGCACTAGGTCTGAAAAAAGACTTAGATGTGCAGCCCTTGATTGATCCTTTGTTGGATGAGTGCGAGCGCCTAAACCTCACGCACTGGGAGCCCGAGCTGGCCTTGTTAGCTTGGAGCTTAAAGCTGCGGGCGGCGCGCGTGATCGCCAAGCAGTTAGAAGATTCTTCGGATCTTGAAAAAATAGCGGCGAGCCAAAGTGTCGTACAACTAGCGCTGAAAAAAGTCTCTATGCTTGATTTTGGTGAGGCAATGCGTCAAGTGTAGTGGGCCTCAAACAAAGAGTACAAGCGACTTTGTAGGTGCGAGGCGTCTTTGGCTCACGGTTCAAGCCGTCAAGCCAACTCTCAGGTAGACTAGGTTTTGTTCTCTAACAGCGACACGGAACCTCAAGTCATGAGCATAGCCCCCTCTAAACCACGCGTTGCCCTGATTGGCACCGGCGGCACCATCTCGTCGATCGCCCTCGATAGCCTCGACGTGCTTGATTATCCCGAGGTCAGTCGCAAAATGAGGCCCGCCGAGATCATGGAGCGTACCCCCGAGCTTTCGCGCTTTGCTGAACTTGTGCCGATTAATTTTCGTGAAGTGGGCAGTACCGCCATCGGACCCGCCGATTGGCTTGAATTGTTACAGCTGATTCATGCCACTGAGGCTCAGGACGGTGGTTTTGATGGCTATGTCATTTTGCATGGCACCTCGACACTTGAAGAGACCGCGTACTTTTTGAACCTGACGTTGAAAATCAAGTCAACAGTAGTTTTGGTGGGGGCGCAGCGCCCGCCCAGCTCTGTCAGTTCAGATGGCCCCGTGAATTTGCTTGCCGCGGTGCGCACCGCCATTGATCCAAAAACTCGGGGGTTAGGTGTGTTGGTGGTCTTGAATGACGAGATTCAGGCTGCACGTGAGGTGACCAAGGTGTCAACCTACCGCGTGAATACGTTCAGAACACCCGACTTTGGCGTGTTGGGACAAGTCGACGGCGATCAAGTCGTGATCTATCGACATCCGGTGCGTAAGCACACGCTTGACACGGTATTTGATGTTGCAGGATTAAAGGTGTTGCCACGGGTTGACATTGCCTACGCTTACGCGGGTGCCGATGACGTTGCGATTCAAGCGTATATCGCCGCAGGTGCACGTGGTTTGGTGTCGGCAGGCTTGCCACCCGGTATCCCGCCACCGCTGCAAAGCGCTGCGTTTGAACGTGCGGTATCTAAGGGTGTTGTTGTGGTGCAGGCGAGCCGGGGCGGCGCTGGAAGAGTCGCGCGCAGAAAATACTTACGCGATCAGCAGATCGTTGCTTCAGACAACCTGAATGCTCAAAAGTGCCGAATCTTGCTGATGTTAGCTCTGACTGTGACGCAAGATCCCGAGGTGGTGCAGTCTTATTTTGATTTGTATTAATGTCAGGCTGCTAAGGCAAATTTGCTTTCTAAGACGTTACCTAAAATACGCGAAGTGGCGGGGCGACCTAAAAATGCAGTGCGCCCCAAAATGTCGCCTCGCTTGAGGTCTGGACCATCGGCTTTGACGATGTAGCCGCAAACCTTATTGGCCTTTTCAATTTTTAGAAAAGGTTCGCGACCAGTGACGCGTACGCTGCGGATCATTTTCTCGACAGCTTGATCATCCCACTGATTGCTTTGATAGTTTTCAGTTTCAATATTTTTTTTGATGTAACTCAAAAAACGATCGACAGCCTCGCGCAGAGGTTGATCGGCCCGCTTTTCATTGGTGGGACTGATGTTTTGGGTGGCCACGATATTCTCCGTGAAAGCAATAACGTAATTAAGTTTGTCAGGGCAAAGTCAGCGCAGTGTATGAACAGGCGCTAAAAATGACCGTCTTTTCGCATTCAACGCGACCGGCGATAAATGGATTCTAGTTAGATCTAAGCTTACGCTGATTCGAGTAGAAATCAATCATGATTGATACTAAAAACAAGGTGTCAAGAAAAAAAACATTTGAAAACCTTGTTCGAGCAACCTAATACTGCACCCAATGCTCGCTTCTTGCAAAACTGCGTCAGGCTGGTTTGACAACCGGCGGTTTGGGTTCTTTGACGCGCAAACGATGCCAAAGCAACACCACCGTGAACGTCGCAAAAATAGCATGTATCAACCAGACCCCAATCACAAAGCGCAACTTGCCATGAATGATCCAGCCTTGTGTGATATTGATGAGGTTCATGTACAGCATGGCGACCAAGCCTGCGATTAATAAATCTCCAGAGCGGCCAATGCGTGGGTTTACCGCACCTAAGGGGATCGCCATTAAGGCAAGATTTAAAGCGGCAAGCGGCAAAGACAGTCGCCACATGATTTGTCCGTAAGAACTATTTTCGTTGTCGCTCAGTAAAAGTGAGGTGGGTCGTGATCTTCGGCTTTCAAGTGTCGTGGCGCGCGCTTTTTCTAGCGACTCTTCAGCATTTTTGCTTTCAATGCGTACTCCGAAAGCATCAAATTCGGCGAAGCGCATTTCTGAGGTTCCGGGTTTGAGATCATAGCGATGGCCAGCACCCAAGACTAAAAAGCGATCACCATTTGCTTCGGTTTCGATTTTTGCTGACGCCGACGTGACGAGGGTCAACCAGTCGGGGTCAATCAGGCGCATAAAAACCTGCCCCAACGGGTTATCAGTGACGTTCGTCGTGCCTTCAACAAAAAAGACGCGAGCACCCTTTTCTGTTTCTAAAAATTGTCCTGGTGTGATTTTTGACAGGTCAGAGCGCATTTCGTAACGCGCCCGATATTCACCGATCTGTCGGTTGGCCCAAGGTGTGGCGAATAGCGTCAAAAAGGAAATAAGTGCCGCAATTGGGATCGCAATACGCAAGACAGGGTTGACCCAATTCGCCAACGAGAGGCCGCTTGAAAACCAGACCACCATCTCAGACTCACGATAATTGCGCGTCACGGTTGTGAGTACGCCAATAAAAATCGAGACAGTCAAAATGATCGGTAGGGCGGCGATCAGCGTAAAGGTTGCTAAGCCTACCACCACATCAGCGCCGATGCGTCCGGCCGCCGCCTCACCCAGCAGGCGCACCAGCACGACACTAAGCCAGACCACAATCAGAGTCGAAAGTACGACGCTGAAGTGATTGGCGATTTCAGAGACGACCGAACGTTTAAATAGAGACATTTCTTTTTGGCACAGAAACAACGCATGCCATGACCGATGCGAAAGCGCACCACTCATCAAATTTAGCATACTGGGTCAGTTTCGCAGGTTCTGGCGGTGGAGCACCCAACGCGATCCAAGATACACTTACCTGTACCAAGCTATTTTGATGACCCTAACAAAAAGAGAACGAAAAGTGCCTTTGCCAGACAGTATTGAACGTGAAGAAATTCACAAACGCCAAATTACCATGCGTGCGTACCGACGTGTCA
>JAURJT010000064.1 GCA_030832095.1 Gammaproteobacteria bacterium
CCCCTGCGCACCACCGGCAGCCAGCTCCAGTGCGTCATCAGAAACATCCAGTCCAACAACTTCTTCAAGTTCAATGTTCATCGCAGACTCCAAGTGGGTTAACGGTCAGCAATAGCTAACACAGAATAGCAAGTTGGCTTGAAAGTTCAGGGTAGTGCCATACATCAGCAGAAACATCCAGTCCCAGTCCGTAGTCCCCATTCCCCCCTAAAGCCAGTAAAGCGTCCCCCCTGCGCACCACCGGCAGCCAGCTCCAGTGCGTCATCAGAAACATCCAGTCCAACAACTTCTTCAAGTTCAATGTTCATCGCAGACTCCAAGTGGGTTAACGGTCAGCAATAGCTAACACCAGTTAAAGGCATTTTAAGAATGAAATACCAATACTTTGTAAAGCCAATCTTTAATGGGTGTCAAGCAGTACTTCCATTATTCATGTGCAAGTGCAAGAGTTGATTAAGCCTCGCCCATAAAAACTGAGATACCTGAGCCATCGCCTCAGGGCGGAAGTTTTTGCGTGAGTGCCAATAGGACAAGAGTCCCCTTTCACTAAAGTAGTGAAAAGTAGTTAGGCCGACCCCTGGGTCACAGCAGTTGTCAGCATGGCGATGACTGGCGTGTTTTATGTCGCGCGATACGTGCCTGGCTAGACTACAAGCAAAGGGTGCAACCTTATTGTCTCGGTCTGAATCATCGTCACAGCAGATCCCTCACCCTCAATAACCGGTCTCAGACAACGCACCCCACGTTAGTTGAGCCGGCACAAAATCCTTGAACTTTTGCGTGGCCAACAAATTTAAATGCCGCACCAAAGCAATCGCCCTACCAGCAGGGTCAATTTGCGGAAACTTATTGCTGTCAAAACGAAGCGGCACAAGACGCGACCCGATTAATTTTTTATTCGCATCAAACGCTAACTGAGCGATCGCGGCAACACCCGTTAAGCCCTGGGTACTTAACCCGCCGATACCAAGAAAATTCCCGATCGAGTAAAAGACAGGCCGCCCTGCAATACACTCGGCTGCGCGCAGCACATGCGGGCCATAGCCCACGATGGCATCTGCACCTGCTGCAATCGCAACCTGCGCAAACGCTCGCGAATCGCCACGCGCTTCACCCAAAAAGGTCTCTGGCCCTTCTGGCAGCTCAATATGCGCCTCACCCTCAGCACCGGCATGCATCGCCACGATGACCACGTCCGCCACGCGCTTTGCAGAGGCTATCAACTCAGCCATTGCATCAAGTTCTTTAATATCATTTTGCATTGAGTAAAAGCCCACCGATACCAAGCCAATTTTTATTGCCTCTAAGCTGAAGAGTTCGAACTTGCCTCGAAGATGACCCGAGCCAACGATGCCTTGTTGGGCTAAATGATTGAGCGTGTCGGTCAGGCCTGCGCCGCCGTAATCTAAGCTGTGATTGTTAGCCAGCGTGACCGCTTGAAAGCCACTACTTTTTAATAATCTAGCGGTAGCAACCGGAAAACGAAACACATAAGACACCCCGGGTATGCGCGGTTTTGACGTCTCGGTCAAGGCCGTAATTGGCCCTTCTAAGTTACCAAATAAGAAAGCTGGCTGACTGAGGCCTAAGTCAGCTCCCGTGAGATGCGACATCATCTCTTGCAAACTGCGGGTATTGAGCGCGTCTTCCTCAGAAAAAACCATATCTCCGACGCCCGTGATCACGAATGATTCAGGGGGTAAGGTATCCCTACTCTCGCCCGAGCAGTTCATCCATGAGGCAGCGGCATTCGCAGACCAAGCGAACGACATGACAGACAGTGTGACGACCCGAAAGAGGCGTCTGAAACAAGTGCGCAAAGAGAACCCAGTCGTTACGGTGCATCTCATCGGTGCCGATCACTACGAACCTTTGAGAGGCATCAGCCAATTTGTGCAGTATTTTTACATGTTCTTGCATAATTTGGTCACGCCCAGTGCCAGCGCGGCACTTCGTAGTCAGTCGCCACACTAAGACTTAACGCTAAAGGTGATAAGCTACTTGCCTAAAAAGGGCAAGGCATGTCTGATCTCATCAAAAACATACTCACGTAGGCTGTATTTGTCGGGCAAAGCTTGACTGCATTCAATCAAACCTTGACTGAACGGTTGAACCAAATACTCACGGTGCCATACATGTTACGAACTCGGCTGAAACACCTCATTTTTTTCTGGTTCGCTAGCAATCTTGCCTTCACGAACTTGGCGCACGCTCAAAGCGCCTCACAAGCATTAGCCGCAACAGTACCGCTTGCGGATGTCCATCGACACGTACAACGTTGGGTTAGCCCTGAGCAACTCAAGCAACAAATGCAAGAGCAAAATGTTGGCTGGTCAGGTGCCGTGGGCGCACCTTTTGGGCCCTGGGATACAGCGCCCTATGCTCAACTATTAGGAAAAAAATACATTGCCACAGCTGGTCAAGTTGAACTGTCTGGCATTTACGCGCAACATGGCGCAAGCGGTCTGACCGACATCAATCTAGACACCTACAAAACTCTATTGCAACGATCAGACAAACTTTTTGCAGACGGGCGCATCAAGGGCTTTGGTGAGCTGATTTTAAATAACCAAACGAGTAACCCCCTCGCGTCGTTTCGCCGTAAGGTCAACATTGACTCGGCGCCGATCGAGGCCATGTTCAAGATCGCCACAAAATACAAAGGTTTTGTGCAAATCCACTCAGAGGATGATGCAGACTCAATTGATCAACTTAAAACTCTAGCGGCAAAATACCCAGAGGTCGCGATCATCTTGTCGCATTGCTTGCTGACCGGAAATGTTGAACTGGTCAAATCACTTTTGACTCAGCACCCGAATCTGTATTGCGAGATGTCGGCGCGTTCGAAATCTCATTACCCAAATCTTGATAATGAACGAATTCGCACTCGGGTGATCTACGGCGAAGACTTTGCGAAAGCAGAATGGATCAAGCTGATCGATGCCCTGCCTACGCGCTTCATGGTTGGTACCGATACCTACAACCCCAACGTAAACTTTGAGCAAAATATTGCCGAAATCAGAAAAGGCCTGCTGGCGCGATTACAGCCCATCAGCATCGAACAGGTGGCCTACAAAAATGCGGTCAGAGTGATGCGGTTAGATTGAAACTGCCGACAAATATCCCGCTAAAAAGTTGCTTGCGCAACCCTGTAACGGGATATCTTTAAAACTTACGCCTCTACGCTGCACGTTGCGCAGCGCTTACGGGTTAGATCGCTTTCAACATCGAAGCCGCATCACTCACTTCAAACTTGCCTGGGCCTTCGTTATGAAGAACCTTGACTACCCCGTCAACGATGTAAGCAGCATAGCGGTTTGAACGCACGCCCATGCCGCGTGCAGTCAGGTCCAACTCGAGACCTAACGCTTTGGTCCAGACTGCAGAGCCATCGGCCATCATGCGAACTTTACCAGTCGCTTTCTGCTCACGGCCCCAAGCGCCCATCACGAACGCATCGTTCACAGCCACGCACCAAACTTCGTCAACGCCCTTGGCTTTGATCGCATCGATGTGATCAACGTAACCAGGTACGTGTTTAGCTGAGCAAGTTGGCGTGAAGGCGCCAGGTAAAGCAAACATCAAAATCTTTTTGCCTTTGACCAGATCAGCAACCTGAAAGGCGTTAGGGCCTAAGGTGCAACCAGCGGTTTCGGTTTCGATAAATTCTGTGAGGGTGGCATCGGGTACCCGATCGCCGACTTTGATCGTCATGTGCGCTCTCCTAGGGCATCACGGGCAGCGATGGCCACCGCAACTGATCCCAGCGTGTCGCCTATCATAAGCTACTACGCAGCGACTCGCTAGGAACAGCCTATTTACCCTATTGAGCTTGTGGGTATATCGTGCGCAAGGCCCTATTTTTTGGGCTCGTCTTTGGCGCGATAGACCAGCACGGGGCTATGCGTCAGGGCAAGCACCTTGGTGGTCACGCTACCCAACAGCAAGCGCGAAAAACCGCTACGGCCATGGCTACCGATAAAAATCATGTCGCAGTGGTAATCAATCGCGGCCTGAACAATGCCATCTGCGATATTGAAGTTTGAAACCGCATGGGCACTGAATTTAACGCCCGCCGTCTCAGCGCGATCGACAATGGCTTTAAGGTGCTTTTGCCCTTGCTCGGCATTGGCTTTTTCGTAATCATCGTCGGTAAAAGCATATGCCGCCGACATGCCGTCAAAGCCCATGGTGGCCGCAAAAGGCTGAGTCACATATAGGGCCACGATTTCGGCACCTGTTGATCGCGCAAACAAAATGCCCGCATTCGCGGATTGTGCTGACAGGGCCGAGCCATCGGTAGGAATCAGGATTTTCTTAAACATTGTGCACGCTCCATAACATGGGTTCGAGCACCTATCCTACCCTGTTAGCCCGTCTGACTCCAGCGGCAATTGACACGATTTTGATCTGGATCAAGTTTTTACACTTAAGAATTAGCAGTGGCGGCCCGATACAGAACGGTGCAGCGCGTGCCTGAACGACAGTATGCCAACACAGGGGCCGGCAAGGTTTGCAACAACTCAGCAAAATGAGTGACATCATCGGTGGTCATTTGACCACTCACGACAGGCTGGTAGGCCACGCGCAGGCCAGCGGCACGCGCTGCCTCTGACACGGCAGCCGCCGTTGGCTGATTCGGACCGTCTTCAAAATCCGGCCGATTAATGATGACACTTTTAAAACCGGCCGCGGCAACTGCGGCCATATCGTCGGGAGTCATTTGCGGCGCTACCGCAAAATCAGGGGTCAAAGAGTTAATTGGAGTCGCCACAGTGAAATCCTGCAAAGAGTGAAAAAAACAATCACGCACTGCCCTGACCTTGGCTACGACTTAACAGGCCTTTGCAACGCTTAGACAACTAGTATACGCAAGCGCAGTGAACCAGGCTCAACAAGCCTAGTACACGCAACGAAAGCCCACGTAAACGACATACAGCCCAGCTGACTTGTATTGCATCCCTTCAACTTTCATCTGTGACGGGCCATACCACCACGACCCGCCAGCAGTTAGCCGAGCACCGTCTTGGGCATCAGCTAACCACTCCCAGACATTGGCTCCCATGTCATACAAACCATTGACACCCTGACGGGTTTGACCGACTGGCGCGTGGCGCGGCCAGCCGTCTGCTGCACCTTCAACGTTAGCACCGTCGGGTTTATCGCCCGTTGGGTAGGGGTAAGTTTTGCCTTTCTCAAGCGGTGCTGGTGGGGTTGCACGTTGCTCGGTATAAGCAGCACGTTGCCATTGCGCCTTGGTTGGTAAGCGCCCCCCGGCATCTTGACAGAACCCCTGAGCTTCGGTCCAGTTGACATGAACAGCTGGTTCGGTCGGCTGACCCGGTTGACCAAAAGGGGTGCGCCATGTCCAGCCGGGTCGGCGTTGCCAGCCCATCACATATTCAAAGCCCCCGCCCTCGCGCTCGGCAGCTGTGACAAGACCCTTGCGCCCAGCGTACTCAGCGAACCGGCCAATACTGACTTCGGTAGCGTCAATTTTAAAGTCGCCCAAATCTACGCGCGACAGTGCTACCTCAGGCAAGCCAACAGACGGCTGCGCTTGAGCCTGAGCGTGCGCCAAACCCTGAGCCACCAATGCGAGCGATATCGTAGCAAGCTTGACAATGACAGAGTACATACATCGGGCCTCGTAAAAATAACGGATGAAGGGGCTAAGCGGTCAGAACTAAGCAGTCAGGATGCAAAAAATCGACTCGCTGGCACCAATCACTTGGTGTGTCCTAAATTTTGAGCGATACTCGGACACTTCTAACAACCAACCAAACGTCTTTTGCTGCCGTATTTTAACGAAACGACTGCACAATTAGCGCACAGCGCTTTACAAAACCCCACGCTTTAGGGGTCTTTCACAACATCAATATCCGGAGAAAAAATGATACTAGTTGGCCGTTACGCATCGCCTTTTGTTCGTCGCGTGGGCGTCGTTCTGCACACACTGGGCACACCTTTTGAACATAAGGGCCTCTCAACGGCCACTGATCTGGCCGCTATCAAAGGCTATAACCCGATCGCTCGGGTGCCAGCCTTGATGCTGGACAATGGCGAGAATCTGATGGAAAGCGCCGCGATTATCGATTCGATCCTTGACATGACACCGGGTCAAACGCTTTTACCAGCCACTGGTGCTGCACGTCGCCAGGTCATGCAGCATTGCGCCATCATGTGCAGTGGCCTAGACAAGGCGATTCAATACATCTACGAGCCGCGCCGTCGCCCAGCCGAGAAAGTGCATCAACCAGTGCTAGACGGCCTGGCCGAACAAATCACCGCGAGCCTGACAATGCTTGAGGCGCTCGCAGCAAAGGGCACCTTCAAGGGCGGCGCGCAAGCCAATCTGGCTGATATTACCGTGGCAGTTGGTTGGTTCTTTTTGCACAAAGGCTTGCCACAGATTGCCGTTGCCAGTCAGTTTCCGAACTTAGTCGCGCTTTCAGCCCGATGTGAAACGTTACCCGCGTTTCAAGCCTGCCAACTCGAGGGGTGAAAACAACAGTCTTTCATGGCTGGTGGATGGTGGCAGGCTGCATGATCGTAGCGGTTGTGGCTTGGTCCTTCGCGCTGTACGGGCCAAGCGTTTATATCAACATGCTCAGCCAAGAGCATCAATGGTCAATCGGAGTGATCTCTGCAGCGCTCACCTTATCTTTTTTAGTCAACGCAAGCGTGCTCAGCCTGGTTGGCAGCACCATTGCAAAGTATGGCCCCCGCCCAGTGATGGCCACGGGTGCCGCTATCATGGCGCTCGGGCTAGGGTGCCTTGGTCAAGTCACCAAACTTTGGCACGTCTATGCCGCCTTTGCGTGCATGGGCTTAGGCTGGTCATGCCTCTCAACCACGTCAATCACCGCAACGCTGGCCCCATGGTTTGATAAACACCAGGGGCGTGCAGTCTCGACAGCCATGCTAGGCGCCAGTATCGGGGGCATCGTTGGCGTCCCCCTGCTGCTCTCACTCATTAGTTCACTTGGCTTTGCGATGGCAATGCTCGTGGTTGCATTGATTGTGTTAACGACCGTCTGGCCACTGAGCTTATTTGTCATGCGCCACCGCCCGCAAGACCTGGGTTTACAACCTGATGGCGCTCACGCTGAGCGCTCACAGCACAAGGTCGCCGAACGCGTCTGGACGCGCACCGAGGCTTTACAAACGCGTGCCTTGCGCACCATCATGCTGGCCTTTGGCTTGGCACTGCTCGTGCAAATTGGCTTTCTGACCCATCAAGTCGCGTTGCTCTTACCTGCAATTGGTCAAACAGCGACGGCCTTGTGCGTGACGAGCGCAGCCGTGCTTTCATTTGGAGGCAGACTGTTACTGGCACGCTTTTCTGACCGCTTAGATGTCAGGGTCATCGCCTGTGGCGTATTGATACAAGCCACCTTTGGTCTGGCCATCGCCTGTATTTTTTCGGATCAGGCGTGGGCACTGGTGGTCGGGGTGTTGTCGTACGGATTGACAGCTGGCAACACAACAACACTGCCGCCTGTGATCGTGCGCCGCGAATTCGGTGCGGTCTCATTTGGCGCAGTGTTTGGCATCGCTGCCATGCTGATACAAATCATGTCAGCAATGGGGCCAGCATTTTTTGGTGTTTTGCACGATCTGAGCGGTAGCTATCAGTTACCACTCGGTTTAGCCGCCGTGCTCAATGTCGTTGCGGCAATCGTCATTATGACCGGACGTAAACGATCGCCAATCGCGGCAAATGTCACCACGGCATTTTAGAAATGATTGGATTCATTCCGGTTTTTTGAATAACAGGAGCTGCTGTCGCTGAAGCCAAAAACTCAATCAACTCTTTTGCCGCTTTCATGTGTTGCGTTGTTGAGGTGATCCCTGCTGAAAACGGAATCGTTTGTTGCACTTCTAGAGGGATCTCGCCTAAATAATCTAGGCCGTCAATCGAAAGTAATTCACTCACCTGTTGAAAGCCCAACTCTGCCTCGCCACGCGCAACCACTGAGCCTACACGTTCGCTATAGATCTTTTTTGCAGTGTCTTTTAGCTGCTCGGCTACGCCAAGTTTCACGAACAACTCAGTCGAAAGATAGGTACCGCTTGCGCTCGCCGAGTACGCAATCGACTTGGCTTGCAATAAGGTGTTCTTAAGCGCCGCAACCGTACTAATATCTGGCTTAGGCGCACCTTTTTTGACCACAGCACCAATCGTTGAGTTCGCTAAATCAACGCGTGTGCCAGCGGCCACATTACCTTTCTTGATGAACCCCTCTAGCGCGGGTCCGGCCAAGATCAAAATGTCGAAGGTCTCTTGACGACTCAGGCGGGTCGGGATCGAATCAGGGGCTGCCCCCATCGACGATCCGAAAGAGATCTTCACCGTATGCGTCGATTGCTTTTCGTACAGCGGCACGAGCTCTTTAAAGGCGGTCGCAAAGGCGCCCGAGGTAATGACATGGAGCTCAACCGCGTACGCGGCAACGCTCAGGCCAAGGCTGAGTGCGAGTGCAAGAAAACTACGTTGTAAATTGCGGAATGGCTTCATCCGGTGACTCCTAGTGTATCGGTGTATTTTGTTGCTTTAAGGCGACGATACTCAATCTGGCGTCACAAGACAAACGCAAAGCTTGGGCTTTAGGCCAAAGGGTTTACCCAAATCAGGGAAATCACTAGTGGCATTCGACCGACATAGCCGTGACAATCAGGCTGTTTTGGCGCGGACACCCGACGCCAAATTTTCCTGAACTGCCAAGCTTGCATGGGCTCCAGTTCGCGCATAAAAAAATGTATCCCGGAGACTTCTTTGAAAACACCAGCTTCAATAAAAAACTTTGAATTTGTTACCACCGCTATGATTGTGGCCTCGGTCGCTGTGTTTGTTTATCAAAATTCAACCACAAAGCTTTTTGGTCCGACCGCCGCAGTGTATGTAGCGACCGCGGTGATCATGAATTTATTTCTGATTTACACAATCACACGGGCAAAAAGTATCGTTTCGCGGACATTTTTTGCGATGGCAAACGGCGTAGGGATCGCTTTTTGTCTGGTTTCGTTATTTGGCGTTTCACCCCTAAACGTTAAGATAGGTGTTGGGGTTGCCGCTTATCTTTATATTTATTTGATCGTGGCATTTGCGTCACTGTATTTATTATTCTCACCAGCAACCACCAAATGGTTGCAAAACGAAGACCCGATCGAGTTTGACTAACGCGAGTGAGTTTGCTCGTACCAGCTCTTAGACTGATTGACGACTCTGACCACCAATAGCATCAACGGGACTTCAATCAGCACCCCAACTACCGTGGCAAGCGCGGCTCCAGACTGAAAACCAAACAAGCTGATCGCCGCCGCCACGGCAAGTTCAAAAAAGTTCGAGGCACCGATTAGCGCCGATGGGCAAGCGACGCTATGTTTTTCGCCAAACTTTCTATTTAGCCAATACGCTAGCGCCGAATTTAAGACGACTTGCAGACATATTGGCACGGCCAACAGCGCAATCACCAGCGGCTGCTTAAGCAAGGCGTCGCCCTGAAAGGCAAAGAGCAACACTAGCATCAACAACAATGCCGCCATTGACCACGGGCCGATCGTCTGCATCGCAGCGTCAAAAGCCTGAGTGCCTTTTTTTAGCAGCTGTCGCCGCCAGAGTTGCGCCAACACCAACGGCACAACGATATACAACAACACAGAGGCCACTAAGGTCGCCCAAGGTACAGTGATCGCAGAGAGCCCTAACAACAGAGCGACCAACGGCGCAAACGCGACAAGCATAATCCCATCATTGAGCGCAACTTGCGACAAGGTGAACAAAGGATCACCACCGGTGAGTCGGCTCCAGACAAAGACCATCGCCGTGCAAGGCGCTGCAGCCAGCAAGATCAGCCCGGCAATATAGCTATCGATTTGGTCAGCAGGCAAATACTCAGAGAACAGATGACGAATAAACAACCACGCCAGAAACGCCATCGAAAAAGGCTTCACCAGCCAATTCACAAACAGCGTGACGCCGATACCGCGCATGTGATTACGCACTTGGTGCAGCATCGAAAAATCAATCTTCACCAGCATGGGAATAATCATCACCCAAATCAACAAACCGACGGGTATGTTGACTTGCGCGATTTCAAAGCGCCCTAAGGCCTGAAACACTGAGGGGGCAAACTGCCCGAGTGCAACCCCCACCACGATGCAAAGAAACACCCAAAGGGTCAGAAATCGTTCAAATAGGTTCATGAGCTTGCGCTGACGCGCACTGTTAGAAGTAAAAGGGTCACAAGCCAACACACAATTAGCATGACGGCTGACCCGAGTAAGGCATACAGTAACCCACCCCATTGATACAACAGCCCCGACAGTAGGGTGCCGAGTAGACGCCCGAAGGCATTCGCGGCGTAATAAAAACCAACGTCTTCGGCGGCCTTTTCAGAGCCTGCATAGGCCAAAATGAGGTACGAATGCACCGAAGAGTTCACAGCGAAGGCAAACCCAAAGACGCCCAGGCCGCCCACCACCACCCACTCTAAGTGGGGCACATTGAACCAGACAGACAGCACAAGCCCAAGCGGCACAAGGGCCAGCAGCAATGACCACAACCTTGCCGCCGGCACTTCTGTCGTTAAGCCATCTGTGCTGCGACGCACGAGCGAAGGTGCGATGGCCTGAACCAGGCCATAACCAATCGTCCACAAAGCTAAAAATCCACCAACCATGGTGAAGGTCCAGCCTGAAGCGTATAAAAATACCGGCACACCCACCACAAACCAAACGTCACGCGCACCAAACAGCGCCACGCGCGCTGCCGCCAACAGATTAATCGCACGACTTTTGGCGAACAACTCTTTGGCTGACTTAGACGCTTTGCTTTTGCCCATCAGGGGCGGCAAACTCAAAACGACGGCCACAAAGATGACAGCCAACAGCGCTGCCATCGCCCATAAGGCACCGCGAAACCCCAACAGATCGAGCAACAGCCCACCAATAAAGAAACCGACCCCCTTCATGGCGTTTTTGCTGCCGGTAAACCAAGCTACCCATTTAAATAGCTGACCGCTGGCCTGGCCCGCGGTGATTTTGATGGCTGACTTACTGGCCGTTTTAGTCAAATCTTTTGCGACACCACAAACACCTTGCGCCCCGATGACCCAAGCCACTGACATCGCCGCTGTCCAGTCAGGCGACAAAAACGATAACAATAAGAAACCGAGAATTTGCGTCGATAACCCGACTGTCAACATGCGCGTAATACCGTAGCGCGTTGCAAGCCACCCACCGATCAAGTTCGCTAACACCCCTGCCGCTTCGTACAGCAAAAACAAAAAAGCAAGCGTAAACGGTGAATAACCCAGGCGATAAAAGTGCAACAACACCAACATCCTTAACGCGCCATCGGTCAGCGTAAAGCCCCAGTAGGCGGCGGTTACGATGCCGTAGTTTCTTGCAGCGGCAGGATTGGGGGTCGTCATCTAGGCCTAGATTCCCTGACGATGCATGTGACAGGCCAAATCCACCATACGGCAGGCGTACCCCATCTCGTTGTCATACCAAGCATAGACCTTGAGCATCGTACCGGCGGTCACCATTGTGGATAGGGCATCAACAATTGAGCTGCGTGTGTCGCGTGCATAATCGGCGCTCACTAAGGGGCGGGTTTCGTATCCCAGGATACCTGCTAACGCACCTTGAGCCGCTTTGGCAAACAACTCGTTGACTTCTTGCGCGGTGGTTTCACGCTGCAATTCAAATACACAGTCAGTCAATGAGGCATTCAAGACCGGTGCGCGCACGGCGTGGCCGTTTAGCTTGCCTTTGAGATCTGGGTAAATCAGCGCGATCGCCGTTGCACTGCCGGTGGTGGTCGGTGCCAGGCTCAACATCGCACTACGGGCACGACGCAGATCTTTATGCGGCGCATCGACCATCAAGTTGGTGTTGGTCGGATCGTGAATCGTTGTGATCTGACCGTGCTTAATGCCAATCGACTCGTGGATCACTTTCACGACGGGCGCCAGACAGTTTGTCGTGCAAGACGCTGCAGTCACAATGGGGTGTTGAGCGGGGTCGTACAAGTGTTCATTCACACCCACGACCACGTTTAAGACATTGCCGACCTTCACTGGCGCCGCGACAATCACGCGTTTGGCCCCAAGATCAAGGTGTCCTTGCAGGGTTTCAGGGGTTAAAAACTTACCTGTGCACTCAAGTACCACCTCAACTCCAAGGTCACCCCAAGGGATTTCGGCTGCCGTAGCGTGAGATGAAAACGATAGTTTTTTATCGTTGATGCGTATCGCGTGTTCATTCTCAACTTGAATATCGGCACGCCAGCGGCCTTGCACGCTATCGAACTCAAGCAAATGTGCAGTGGCTAAGACGCCACCTTTCAGTTCATTCAGGTGCACAACCTCAAGTCGATTGCCTGCACGCGGATCATCACCTTGTCGCTCGGCTGCACCCATCGCTGCTCGCAGCGCCAAGCGCCCAATTCGTCCAAGGCCATTGATGCCGACTTTCATGATGCTTCCTTAAAAAGGCGTGACCGTGAAGATTTAACCCGTTTGTTTCGAACAGGCTACTGATATGGACACCCACCCTATACCATCGGCCATCTTGCACGCATCGATTCATTTCATTTTGTCTTTGAAGTGTAATGGACTGATATGACACTTTGACGACTCGAACTTTGCACTGAAAGCCGAGACGTCCGCTAGGTGAAGCATGCTCAACGGGAAATTCACTATCTTTTGCAAATATGACCATAGATAGTGACTATAGTGTTATAATGCGCCTTATCTTGATCATTCTTAAGTTTTTAATCCTATGACCACCTCACATCAGATCGGTGCTGGCGAATTTAAAAGCAAATGTCTCAAGCTCTTGGATATCGTGGCAGAAACGCACGAACCCTTGCTCATCACCAAGCACGGCAAGGGCATCGCGCAGCTAGTGCCCGTACCTCCCGAGGTAGACCTCTTTGGCGCACTGAGCGGCAGCGTGCTCTTCGAGGGTGATATCGTGGCGCCACTTGAAAACACTTGGGACGCAAACCGTTGACCTTCATTCTGCCAAAAACGTCTGCACCCCTGCTCGACACTCACGTTTTGATTTGGTTATTGCAGGGCAACCCTCGCCTGGGGCCTCAAGCGCGCAAAGTCATACAAACAGCCGCCCAGCATCAGCAGTTGTGCCTCTCTGCCATATCTCCCTGGGAGATCGCCATGCTGGTCAACAAAGACCGGCTCGCGCTTGATCGCGACGTTGGCGAATGGCTGCACACCGCCCTGAATATTGCAAAGATACGACTTGAGCCTGTTTCGGTAGAGATCGCAGTTGCAAGCACACGTCTGCCAGGTGAACTTCATCCCGATCCGGCAGACCGCTTAATTGTTGCGACCGCCCGGCATCTTGGTGCCACGCTCATCACAGACGACCAAGCCTTACTGGCCTATGCGGCTAAAGGCCACCTCAAAGCACAAGCGGCAGCCCACTAATGATGCAAATCGAAACTGAACAAGACAAGCGTCTCACCGAACTCGAAATCAAAGTCGGTCTGGCTGACGACTTGATCGATCAACTCAATCAGACGCTTTTTAGGCAACAACAGCAAATTGAGTTTTTAGCCAAAGAGCTTGCCAGCCTTCGGCAACAAATGCCGCACGAGCGCAACACACAACTACCAAGTCTGCGCGACGAATTGCCGCCGCACTACTAAACGAGCGAACGCGCCGCCAGGTTCTTATCCATCACCCGTTTAAACAACGCACTTTGCAGCCAGCCCTCAAGCCAGGCTCGCGTCGCTGGCCACAAGTCTTGCGCAAACCAAACCGGATCAACCGCGGCAAACTGTCGCACAAACGGAAAAATCGCCACATCGCTTAGGCAGGCCGTTTGCCCCCCAAGATAAGGGGTCAGCGTCAAGCGCCGTTCAAGCTCAACCATTAAACAAGCGAGCGCCTGTTCGCGGTAATACTCAGCACCAAACTCTGGATAGCGCTCGGCATATTTATAGCGATCAAGCCAATGTTTAAAGTCAGAATCATTGAGCTGAACCAACTTCAACTGCTCGGGCTGATCGGCTTGCAGTAACCACCCTTGCGGATCATGCTGCCCAAGCGCCCAACGCATAATCGCCAAGCTTTCTTCTAGCACTAGGCCATCCGCACAATGCAGTACAGGCACCGTGCCCTTCGGTGATACCTTGAGCATTGCAGTGGGCTTATCGCGCAAACTGATCTCGACCAAATCAACCTGCATACCCGCGCACCACAACGCCATGCGCGCACGCATCGCATACGGGCAACGGCGGTATGAATACAGCAGGGGTTTAGAAGTTGCTTGCATGGCAGAGAATTATGCGTAAACACCAACGATTAAAGCTTCAGGCACGCAACCATCACAGTCGCCCGCCTGAGCTCTTGCGCGAGCGCTCAATCAATCTTTAACTGATACGCTTTAGCCGCAGTGCCAAAGAACAAAGCCTGCTTGTCGGCGGCTGAATATTTGGCAGCGACGCGTTTGAAGGCGTTCCAGATCACATGGTAGTCAACCGAGGCACGATCGGGCGGAAAATTGCTTTCAAACATGCAGCGTTGCGCACCGAACGCTTCAATACACGCGTCAAACAACGGGCCCCAGGCTGCGGCGAGTTGGGTCGAATCGGCAGGTTTAGAGAGGCTTTCAAAACCAAAACCCAAGTAAGGCATCCCTAAGCCGCCAAGCTTGACGTACACATTGGGACACTTAGCCAGCTCACCAAGCAACATGCGCCACGTGTCGGTCGCCTCTTGTTCTTTTGCAAGATATGTACGCGTCTTGGCGAGCAGCCCGCCAATGTGATTCAAGATAATTGTCGTATCGGGATAGGTACGAGCAAGATCGATCACCTCAGGGATCTGGGGATGATAAATCATCGCATCAAAACTTAGATTACGCGGTCCGAGTTCAGCAAAGCCTTTACGAAAATCTGGGTCTGACATCAACCTTGGCGGGATCAGGTAGCGTCCGTTATTCAACTGCTCATCCGCATCCCATTTGGTGATCAAACGAATGCCACGAAAACGCCCGCCAGCCGCAGCAATTTGTGCATCGAGTAATTTGCCGATTTCGGCACCGTAAGTTAGGTCAGCCGAGCCCACAATGCCGGCACACACCTGCGTCTTGCCGTACATCTGGCTCGCACCGATCGCAGCGATGCCATTGGCAAACTCAACCTCACCCAAGCGCTCCATCATCTCGGGGCCCGTCTTACGATAATACGCACCGCACTCAACAAATACCGAGCCCACGATGTTGTGACCCGACTGAGCTTCAGTCATAAATTCTTTTAGCAAATACGTTTGACCATTACGGTCCCACAAATGATGGTGTGCATCAATGATCGGCAAATCGGGTTCGATAATCGCTTCGCGGTGCGAGGAACGCCAAGCCGAGTTGTCGGGGGCAGCATGCACAGCAATCGGCGTACCGTCGGGTTTGGTCGTTGGACGCAGTATTAATTTTGAAGGCATTTATCTCTCTCTTTTTGTGTGTAACGCTCTGGTTGATCTAAATCAGCGCAGTATTTACGGACTGTCGCCTTGCAAGCACCAACTGCCGAGTTCATCGTTGGACGACTCTCTGTCCTCACCGCCTGCTACACAAGTCCTCACCGCGCCAATTCTTGCTGACGCTGCAAACGGCGTATTCTCAACCACTCAATTTATCAGAGAAGTGACCCACTGCAAACTCATGCACGGCAATGCTGCCGCAATTGGCGTGGCGAGCCTTCAAGCAGCGTAATGGTGCGCCGCAGCGTTATGCTGGCTGTTATCCTATAAAAATTCAATGCATCTCGAACAGGATTGACCCCCAACCATGAAAATCACCGCCATCGAAACCTCTGTGATCTCGCTGCCTTTCACCATGGATGGGCCACATAACCGGTTTGCAGGGCAACTTTGGGATCACCTCGAGATCTTGCTAGTCAAGGTCGAAACAGAAGATGGCTTGGTGGGCTGGGGCGAGGCCTTCGGTCATGCAGCAATCGCCTCGACCAAGGCGGCTATCGATTCAATCATTGCACCACTGGTACTTGGGCGCGATGCCACAGATATCAATGGGCTCACGCGCTCGGTACTGCACGGCACACATTTGTTAGGACGCAACGGCTCGTTTGTCTACGGGTTTTCAGGTATTGAGATCGCACTATGGGATTTGGCTGGCAAGCGTGCCAAGCAACCTGTCTGGCAACTTTTGGGCGGCCCCGCGCGCAAAGAACTGGATACCTATGCAAGCTTGCTTTGCTACACAGACCCGGCGCTCGTCGCGAAAAACGTCTCTAAAGCAGCAAAGCAGGGCTATCGGTTTATCAAATTGCACGAAGTCACGCGTGAAGCAACCCTAGCTGCCATCAAGGCCCCAGGTGCCGAGCATGCCAAAATCATGCTCGATGTGAACTGTGCTTGGCTACCTGTTAAGGCGCGCGAGATGGCGCAATCACTCGCAAGCGACGGCCTGCTTTGGTTAGAAGAACCTGTCTGGCCGCCCGAAGACGTACAGAGCCTGGCCAGCGTGCGCGCCAAGGGTGTGCCCATTGCTGCAGGCGAAAACGTCGCAGGCTTGTTTGGTTTTAAGACTCTGATTGAGGCCAATGCCATCGACATTGCACAACCCAGCGTTACCAAAGTCGGTGGGATTGGCGAGATGGTAAAAGTCATTCATTACTGTCAGGCAAATGGTGTTGAAGTGTATCCACACTGCCCATACTTTGGCCCTGGCTTGCTAGCCAGCTATCACGTCGCCTCGGCCTTAATTGAGCAGCCGTTGATTGAAATTTTGTGGATCGAAATGCAAGCTAACCCATTTGATCCTTGGGTACGCAGTACAGGCGGCAAAGTGCAGTTGCCGCAAGGACCTGGTTTAGGTGTTGACCCCGATCCGGTGTTACTCAAGCGCTACTTGAAGGGAGATATTGTCCGTACGGCCTAGCGGATCGTTAGCAAACCAGTCGCGCCAAGCGTAGCCCCTGTCAGCAACAACCAAAACATATTGATCTTGGTACGCGCAACAATCACTGTGGTCGCGGCTGTCAACGCCCACAAGGGCCAATCTCGCGTCGCCTCGGTATTACCAGTTGCAAGCATCCAACCCGACGCAATCAACAGTGCAATCACGATTGGGCCCATGCCCAGCTTAAAGGCACGCACAGCGATCAGCTCACGATTTTTATATACCCACTTCGCTGTCACAAAAATCAACATGCAACTTGGCAACAACATGCCCACCATGCATAACACTGCAGAAAACATGCCAACCAACAAGCCACCAGCGTTAAAGCCGATATTCCAGCCAAGTAACGCCACAAACAACACATTGGGCCCAGGTGCAGCCTGTGCAATCACAACTGACGCACTAAACTGCGAGCTAGTTAACCACTGCTGTTGCGTCACAAGGTAGTGATGAATTTCAGGTAACAGTACCAGCGGGCCACCGATCGAGCTCACCGAGAACAAAAAGAAATGCGATAAAAGTTCAAACCAGTCTGCCCATTGCATCACAACACTTAACGGCGCGTTCATGGGTTGCCCCGCAGCTTAAGATAGGTCAACAGATACCCCAACCCACCCAAACCAAACATGACGTAGACCAAGCGCCAGTGCAACAAGGCAACACCCACAAAACTTAAACACGCCAGCACCAAGCACAAGGGCACGCCCAGAGGATTCGTTTTTAAGGCCGTTAAAAGCTTGAGACCCGTGGCAATAAATAACCCTGCCGCGACCGCCCCCATCCCACGTAAGGCATCGATCACATGAGGATCAGTACCAAAACGCGCATAGGCCAAGGCCATCAGAGCGATCGTAAAGGACGGTAAAAAAAACATACCGGCAACCGATACGATAGCGCCACGTAAACCAAAATAGCGCGACCCCACCATGATGCTTAAATTCAAGGCGGGAGGCCCAGGCATCGTGCGGGCAACCGCCCACTCTTCAACAAACTCGGCGCGCGTCAGCCACTTTTTACGCTCAACTAGCTCGCGCTCCATGTAGGCCAATACGCCGCCAAAACCTTGTATGGCCAACAGAGTAAAAGAGAAAAATAGGTCTTTCAGCGACTCAGGCTGTGGTCGCGCAGAAGGTGTTGTCATTTGCTATTCACGACCTAACGATGCAGTTGCCTCATCAGGTCGGCCAACTCAGCCACCGAATGATTTTCAAACGACAATAAGAGTGAAAGAATCGCCTCAACTAACTGCGGCTCTTGCCCCTCGGCGTTATGACGAAACTTCGCGATGATGTCTTCGTCTGAGGCCGGATTTTCAGGCTCTCCTTTCGCTAACGGGACATCGACTTTATGCACGGCGCCCGCTTTACTTGTAATGACCATCGTGGCACCTCGCTGGCCGGGGTAAGCCTTAGTCCAACCATCATCCAGTCTGGAAGTGATGCGCGAAGCCAAACCTTGAATGTCGAGGTTTGTGACAACGGAGGGTACATAACGGTCTTCGCCAACGTCGCCATAATAGGCCGCCATCGCAACCGAATACGCAATACTAAACTTGGCTCCCTCAGCGGTATCAGGCGTCTCAGTTGTGCCACAAAAACTCACCGCCACTGGGTAGGTCGCCACATCGACACTCTCTATGTCGGCAAACGCCAACTTGTGGTCCTTCATCACCGCTAATACACCGTCAGCAGCTGGGTGGATATGGCGACACGCCGCGTGCAATTTGATGTATTGGTCTGCTAAATAGAAATGTTGTCCGAGCCCTTCGAATAAGGTTTCAGCGTGCACCTCATCGGCCATCGCATGAAAGAGGCCTTTTTCGGCTTCAATCACCGTGACCGGCCCTTTGGCACCACGTTTCGCCATGTCAACCGACAGCACACCTGCCATTGCGGCCTTGCCCGGGTGCAGAGGCTTAACCATTGAGCCTTCAATCAAAACCTGCAGCAAACCAGCACCCTGCAAAGTCGCAAGACTTAAGGCGCTACACATTTGTTCTGAATTCAAGTCTGCAAGCACGCCGCATGCAGCAGCCGCACCTAAACCGCCCAACGTGCCTGTCGTATGAAACCCACGAGTCAAATGCGACGGATTCATCGCCTTTGATACCCGATTGACGATGTCGTAGCCCAAAATCATCGCCAACAAAAAAGCCTTGCCGTCCGCCTTTTGTGCCTCAGCGTACGCTAAGGCCGCGGGGATCACTGCGACACCCGCATGCACACCGCCAAAGCGATAGCCATCATCCATATCCAAGGCATGCGCGGTGACGCCATTGCCTAGGGCAGCATGAATGGCGGGCACCTTTTCTTTAAAACCAAATAAGGTTGCCTGCTCAGTGCCCCGCAAGCTCGACAGATAATCGATCATCATCCCCGGGAAGTCCATCTTCAAACCAGCGATCGACACGCCGATTAAATCGATGGTTAACAGCTTGGCCTTATGCACCACCTCGGGAGGGACATCCTTGAACTGCGCCTTGCAAAAAAACTCAGCAAAAGTCTGTGCAATTGTCTGCTCTTTACTCATGTCTTGGCTCCATGCTGTATTTGTATTGAGTTGACCCGAATACGCCCTGTTCGTGCAACTTGTTTCTGGCGCCGGGCCGCGTGTTTGGCATATTCAACGGTTGCTGCTGCAAGAGGGCCAACGACTCGCCCACCCTATCGGTCATTGCGCTTCGCGTTTGTCCAGTATTTTTGCATTTCGATAAACAAAAACGAGGCAGACCACGTAATCAGGATCAGCCCTGTTAAGGCCTCGACACCCGTCAAGTAGCGCACATAACCTTGTGCAACGAAATCACCGTAACCCACCGTCGTAAAGGTAATAAACGACAGGTACACACAATCAAGAAAAAAACCGTGACCTGCGGTGGCACCCACGATGGTTCCCATGCCTTCGACCTTTAACGATAAAAAATAGCCTAAGGCAAACAACCAGATCTCAACCACATGCGTCACAAAAATCACGCCTACCCCAACCAACACTCTGAACCTTGGTGCCAAATGTGCAATCCTAGGGAGTTTTCGATCGAGCAAAAACAGAACCTCGTAGTGAATCAGGATCGCACCTGACACCAAGAGGGTGTTCAATACAAAGGCGAAGAGCAGCAGCATGAACTCATCTTACAAGATTCACACAAAGACAGCGTTCGGTCGGGCGCAGTTGGGTGTCGGTGGCTCTACGCGACCTCGCCTGCCTGACAACCGCGTCTTAGTCAGACATATCTAAGGCGCAGTCTACCGCCCGAGCATCAAGCAGCGTGACACACACCGCTGGATCAATCCCAACCAAGTACCCACGCCGACCACCATTAATGCAAATGCGAGGTAGCGCGAGAATACTGCGCTCGATGTACACCGGCATCTTGCGGCGAGTGCCAAAGGGCGAGGTGCCCCCTACCAAAAAGCCACTATGGCGATTGGCGACCTCTGGCTTGCAAGGCGCCACCGATTTGGCCCCAATTTGCCTGGCTAGGTTTTTAGTGGATACCGTTTTGTTGCCATGCATCAAAACAACCAACGGCTCGGCCGCCTCATTTTGCATAATCAAGGTCTTGACCACCGAAAACGGATCAAGCCCCAATACCTGCGCGCTGTGCTGGGCTCCGCCGTGCTCTAGATAATCGTAGGGGTGCTCGGTAAAGACGATGCCTTGAGCCTTCAAAAAAGCCGTCGCAGGCGTTTCACTGACGTGTACTTTTTTTGCCATATCGTTACTCTTCTGCCCTCAGCTCATTCTACTTAGGCTTGGCGGCACGCAACGCCTGCAACACGCGCTGCCCAGCACGCCCATCGGGCTTGACGCCAATTGAAGTCTGAAACTCACTAATTGCCAGACGACTTTTTGTACCGATCATGCCATCGATCTCACCGATGTCATAGCCTCGGGCGGCTAAACGTTGCTGCACTTCGCGCCGCTCGGCGCGACTGGTACCCGGGTCGTCTGTGGGCCACGGGGTACTGAAGCGAGCGCCACCACGCAGTCGATCTGCAAGGTGCGCGATAGATAAGGCATAAGACTCGGCAGCGTTATAGCTGTACATTGCATCAAAATTTCGAAACACCATAAAGGCGGGCCCGCTTGGGCCTGCTGGCAACAACAAGGCTGCTTGCGTGGTCTCGCTTGGTACGGTCTGGTCAGACTTGATAGGCTTGATGCCTAACTTAGTAAATTGAGCTAAAGGCTGACGTGTGGTGCGTCCCGATGGCCCCGCGTAGCCCTTGGGTAACTGCACTTCATAGCCCCAGTTTGCACCACTCACCCAACCAGCTTGTTTTAAATAGTTTGCAGTCGATCCTAAGGCATCTGGCACAGAGTTCACAATGTCGCGCTTACCATCCCCATCAACATCCACCGCAATCCGTTGATAGGTGGTGGGCATAAACTGCGTTTGACCAAAGGCACCGGCCCACGACCCGACCAAGTTTTGCAAAGGGATGTCACCACTTTGAGCGATCTTTAGGGTGGCCCATAACTCACCTTTAAAAAAAGCCTGGCGTTTATTGGCACAGACCAACGTGACTAACGACCGCACCAATGCGCGAGTTCCTTGTATCCGCCCAAAGTTCGATTCAACCCCCCAAACAGCGACGATGGTGTAACGATCGACTCCATATTTTTGCTCAGCCTCGGCAAGCGTCTTAGACCACTCTTTGAGCTTGGCTTGCCCATCTGCCACGCGCTCGTCATCGACTAAACCCGCCAAATAATCCCAAATGGGGGTTCGAAACTCTGGCTGAAAATCAAAAGCCTTCAGTACCGTTTCATCTGGCTCAAGGCCCTTAAAGACCAAGTCAAGTGTTTGGGCACTGACACCCTGCGCACCGGCAGCCTGCCTCAAGCCTGCAACACAGGTCTCAAAGGTTTGCGCGTTTGCAGAAAGGGCTGCGCAAGATAAGGCAAGCGCGGTCAAGGCGTTTTTCATGTGTGTTGGTATTCTTTACAAGTTATCGTAATCGGCATTTTAGAGTCTCGCCACTCTCGTCAAATCAAGTTTCAAGCGCTTTGGCACGAGTGCTAGCGTTCTCGTAAATGTACACGGTAACAGCGTCGCGCAAGTGCCAAATGACAAGGACGGGTGGCAGGAGGCGAGCGGCGAGATGGGTGTCGGGCGCAGAGCAGGAGCCGATCGTGGGGCCAGTCGGCGGTCCGTTAGCCTTGCCGCAGTCGCCGCGACAGGCCGGCGACGCGCTCCATCACAATCATCATGATCAGTGTGAAAATGATAATGACGCCCGACAATGCGGCAATTGTGACATCGAGCTTGCCCTCAAGGTCTTGCCACATTCTGATGGGCAACATATCCGTGCGAGCGTCACGCAAAAACAAAGAGACCGGCACGTTATCAAACGAAGACATAAACGCAATAAACGCCCCTGCCATGACGCCGGGGCGGATTAAAGGCAGGGTCACAAAACGAAAGCTATACCAGCGACTCGCCCCCAGGCTTGCCGAACTTTCTAGCAAGGCAGGATCCATCTGCGCCAACGCGGCAGACGTCGTGCGAATCACGTACGGGACACACACCGCGGTATGCCCAATAATCAAAGTGGTGATAGATACAGACCACCCCACTGCGCTAAACGTCATCAGCGCAGCAAACCCAAACGCCAAGGCTGGCAGCACTAGCGGTGACATGAACAATGAATCAAGGGCGCGCGCCCACCGGCTCTTTGATCCCACAATCGCTAACGAGGCTAACACGCCAAAAACCACCGAGAGCAAGGTCGTGGCCAAACCGACTTTGATACTGTTCATCGCGGCAAAGTGCAGATGGCTGGCATTCCACAACTCAACATACCAACGCGTTGAATAGGATACTGGCGGAAATTTCAACGAATAACCATCTGTAAAAGACACAATCAACACAACCGCTGTGGGTGCAATCAACAACACAACCGTTAAAACGGCCAGACACCCCAGAGTGCCTCTGAACAGGATGGTTGACAAGTCTTTTTGATGGGCCATAGGAGTTCTCTGTCGCTAGCCGTTCGCGTAGCCACGCGATAAGCGGCCAAGCATATTAAATACTGACACACACAAAATAACAGTCACTAAAAAAGTTAAAGAGATCGCAGCAGCAAACGGAAAATTCGATAACGCAGACACTTGCTGATACAAATACATTGGCATAAATAGCATCTGCCCACCTCCGATCAAGGACTGCGAAATGAACGCTGTGATGGCCGCCGAAAACGTCAGCAGGCAGCCCGCGATGACGCCAGGCAAGGCGAGTGGCACAGTAATTTTTTTAAAGGTCTGCCATTCGCTCGCGCCCAACGACGCCGACGCATCGGTCAGGTTCATATCAATACGTTGTAGCGCCGTAATCAGGGGCAACACCATGAGAGGCAACTGAACATTTGCCAGCGTCACCACTAAACCTAGCCGCGTGTACAGTAGCTTGATGGGGGTCTCAATCAAACCAAGATCCATCAAAAAATGATTAACGATCCCCTGGCGCC
Organism: Gammaproteobacteria bacterium; assembly: GCA_030832095.1. Taxonomy (GTDB): domain Bacteria; phylum Pseudomonadota; class Gammaproteobacteria; order Burkholderiales; family Burkholderiaceae_B; genus Zwartia; species Zwartia planktonica. The sequence continues at coordinate 23,430 of JAURJT010000064.1, forward strand.
CTAAGATTACAATCCAGGCAAAGGTTCGCACAACCACACTAGTCAGCAGTGGCAACATGACAATAAAAATGATCAGCGGCTGCAACCGAGCAGGCATTTTCAAAAAGCTCCACGCCAGGGCAAAGCCAAGCACGAGACTCAGCGCGGTCACCTGCACCCCCAACCAAAGGGTGTCTAACAAGACAGTTAAGCCAAAGCCATCCAGCGTCTTTGCCCAGTTTGCAAACGACCCCCACTGAGTCATGGCCGTATCGCTATAAAAACTCACCACCCCAAGCATCAGCAGGGGGGTGAGAAAAAATAGCAGCATCGCGAATGCGAGTGGTGAGGCCAACCACAACGGGTAAGCTGTCACCGGCAAGCGTTTGGTCGCACTCATTATTAGAGCTTGATCTCGCGATTAAAGCGCTCAATCCACTGCGCGCGTTGCTCGTTAATTTTTTTCCAGTCTTGAAACACAAAGCGCTTTTTCATGTCAGCCTGGTCTTTAGCCAACACTTTTGAGATCTCACCTTCCATCTTCACTTTTGAATTGGTCGGCACGACTAGGTAAGGGCTTTGCATCAGTCGCGTCTGCACCTCAGGTGACATGGCCGCCTCGATGAGCGCCACGGCAAGTTCACGATTTGGTGAGTTCTTGACGATATGGATCGTGGTCTTGAAGGCAATCGCACCTTCTTTGGGAATCACGAATTCAACCGGTACGCCGCGTGCTTTCAAAATTTGAATGGCATTGAAATTACCGGGGCTAATATCAACCTGACCTTGTTGAAACAAGGTTGCCAGGGCGCCAGGATTTGCGGCCACGGCAGCTAGGTTAGGTTTCAGGTCATTCAGGGCTTTAAAGCCCGGCTCAATATTCGTCTCAGAGCCACCAAACAGCTTCGCAATTTCAACCAAGAATCCTGTTCCTAAGGTTGAGTTCAAGTTTGTGATTCCAGCACGACCTTTGTATTCAGGCTTCCACAGGTCTTTCCACGATGTCGGCGGTGTTTTGATTTTGTCGGGGTTATAGGTCAAGCCCACAACTTGAAAGAAAATCGCGGGGCCCATCTCTTCTTGCGCCTCAGCGATCAAATCTTTGTAGTTTTTGCTGGTTGCTACTGGATAGTTTTCAACCAAGCCCTGATCAATGGCAGTCAACGCTGGGCCCGGGTCATGCAACATCACATCGATCGGCGGATTGTTTCTCGCAGCAGTGACTTTAGCGATTTGATCAACCGATAACATTGGATCAAGAATAATCTCTGCATTGTTAGTGGCTTTTTTAAAGGCAGGCACCAACACCGCTCGGTGCGCCTCCTCCCAACTGCCGGTAAAAGTCGCAAACACCAAGCGTTTGGCCTGGGCATGACTCATCCCAGGAAACAGTTGCAAGGCACCGAGAGTAAGACTTGCTTGTAGTAGTTGACGGCGAGACGTCATGGCAAAGCTCCTATTGAATGCACATCAGTAAATGAAAATCATTGAAGAGAAAATAAAACGCAAGACACTATGTGAGAGGATGGACATGACAAACGCTTCCTGCTCGCAACGTGGCAAATACCGCAGTACCCAGACCGAGCATCGTTTGGTTCGAGGCACGTGCCTGCGCGACCTTGATCGCAGAGCCGTCATCGAGCCGCACCTCTTGAATCACCTGAGGGCCTTGAGGCAGGCTGAGGGTCAACACACCCTTAAGGCCCGGCTCTTCGATACCCTCAGTCGCAGCACATAATTGGAGTTGCTCAGGCCGAATACACGCCCAAACTGTGTCACCCACCTTGAGCGACCGAGATACCAGTCGCGCCGGTAACGGCACCCCAGCTACCAAGACGGTGCCCGATTGACCGTCGGTTTTGCTTGTCACCGTACCCTTGAGCGAGTTGGCGTTACCCACAAACTGATTCACAAAGAGAGTGCGTGGGTAGTCATAAATCTCGTTGGGCGAGGCGTACTGTTCAAGGCGGCCCTGATGGATCACAGCCACCCGATCCGCCATCGATTGCGCCTCTTCCTGATCGTGCGTCACCATCACACAGGTGATTCCGGCCAGGCGCTGAATTCGCTTCACTTCGATCTGCATGTCTAGCCGCAAGCTCTTGTCTAACGCGGCAAAAGGCTCATCTAGCAACAAGATTTGGGGTTTGACTGCAAGTGCGCGAGCTAATGCGACCCTCTGCTGCTGGCCACCCGACATTTCGCGCGGCAACCTTTTTGCCAAATGTGTCATCTGCACAAGTTCGAGCATCTCTTGCGCACGCGCAACTTGTTGCTCTTTGGGCGCACCTCGACAGGCCAACCCATAAGCGACATTTTCAAGTGCGTCCATGTGCGGAAACAGCGCATAGTTTTGAAACACGACGCCAACCTGACGCTTGTTAGGCGGCAGACTGTCGATCGCGGCCTCACCCACGATAATGCGGCCCTCTGTTTGCGCCACAAAGCCCGCGATAATTCGTAACAACGTAGTTTTGCCACAGCCACTCGGGCCCAGAAGCGCAACGAGCTCGCCGGCATTGATATCTAAACTGATTCCATCGACGGCGGCGCTCGTCGCTTCTGGATAGCGCTGCACAATAGACTCAAGCTTCAGGCCAAAAGCGCGGGCGGACACCGCTTGACCAATTTGGGCCGAGTGTAGGGAAACAATTTCAGTGCTAGGCGACATTGAGGGCTCTGTAGGACTCGAAACGGATCGAAATCCACTCTTTTTGTTAGTCTGCGAGAAGAAGTTCTATGCCTTCCCTCAAGCAATTTTTGTGCCAGAGACCTCAAAAACTACGGTAATTACGCCCCTCTTTTTTATTTACTAAATATTATTTATTATTCTATTGGCCGCGATAGGTCGAGTACGACCAAGGGGTCACGGTTAGCGGCACGTGGTAGTCACCTTCAGGATCAGACACGTTAAACAAAACCGGCACCACCTCTAAAAAGGGCCAATCACCGAGCGCCACACCCGACGACCGAAAATAATCACCCACGTGAAAACGCAATTGATAAGCGCCCATGCGTAATGGCGCGCCACTCAATAAAGGCTTCAAGGTGCGCCCCCGAACGTCAGTGATCGCCTCAACCAAGAGGCGATCCTGCGTCTGGTCACCACTCAGCTCATGCAACGTCAACCGCACACCTGCGGCCGCGCAACCTCGACTGGTATCTAGCACGTGGGTCGATAACGCCCCAGTCAAACGAGTGAGGCCATGGTCGCTAATCCGCGCGGCCAAACGTAGCCGTGTAATGAAACCAATCTCTGCCAAGGCGTGGGTCAGTTCAGTCGGGCGATCATTGAGCAGACGCTTTTCAAACACCCTAAGGACTGAATCACGCGTGTGACGGCTGACGCACAAGATAAACGGAAAACCAAATTTCGCACGATACGCTGCATTAAGCGCCTCCCAGCGCTGCGCAGCGGCTGCGGTCAACACATTCAACGCCAGCGCTCCTTGCTCACGCACAGACTCTGCCGTCATCTTGCCCAGCCGAGCATCTGCACCACCCAGCTCGGGGTGACCGGCCAATAATCCTACTAAATCATGCTCTGGCAGGGCTCGCACCTGAGCAAGCATCGCTTCATGTAGTGCCTGCGCAGTCTTAAATGGGCGCTGGCCAACCACAGCCTGAGCAACCCACGACGCATGTTCGAATACCTCACCCATGACTTCGTTAAACAGCGCACTGTCGCACGCATCAAGCGCGTGCATCATCATTGGGGTTGCCATGAAAGATCCTTATTGTTCAATATCAAAAATCTTACACGATCGATATTCGCTTGAATATAGTGCGACGCAAATCAATTGGGTATAGGCCGCTATCACTTGTAGACGTTGTTTTGCGCTAGCATGATCGTCAACACAAGTGCGTAGGCCATGCAAAAACGATGAAAAAGAAACAAAAACCAGTTGTCGAAACCTTAGCCAAGCCCAAACCTCTAGCAACACGCACCGCCAAATTATTGCGTGATGAAGGGCACGCTTGGTATCACGTCTTGCGTTACGACTGGTTCTACCTGGTGATGCTTGTCACAGGCGTAGTCTTATTGATATTTTTTTGGCAACCTTTACCCCCCAAAACTTTAGGTATCGCAGTGGGTCGCGAAGGCACTTCGGATGGAGTTTACGGCGAAAAATTGGTGTCTTTTTTTGCCGAGCATGGTGTCAAACTTAATGTGACGTATACAGAAGGCGGCAAACAGCCAATCGCAGCCATGCAACGCGAGGACTCGATTCAAAGTGCCCTAGTTTTAGGCGGTCTACATAAAAAGCACGAGCTCGATAACTTTTGGTCTTTAGGTAGCTCTCAGTACGAACCATTGTGGGTTTTCTATCGCGCAAACGCTTTCACAGGCGATGACCCCATTGTTCATTTCGCAATAACTGGCATGGCAATCGGTGAGTCAAACTCTGGATCAAACACGATTGCTCACCAAATCCTAGCGAGCGGACGCAGGGACACGAATGTCAAAGTCAAATTTTTTGAATGGCCTTATTTGAAGTCAGTCGATGCACTCTTGGCCGGTGAAATCAATGCTTTAGCTGCAGTCGATGGCATTGACTCGCCAATCATAAAAAAGCTTTTGGTCGACCCCAACATTAAGATTGCTAATTTTTCGTTCGCTCCGGCCTACGTTAAGCGTCTTCCGCATTTGGATCTTGTAAGGATCCCTAGAGGCTCGTTTATGACTGCGCCTACATATCCAGCAACTGATATCAACATGGTCGCGACGAGCCTCACCTTAGTCGTTCAAAAAGATCTTCATCCCGCACTGCAACTGCTGTTTTTAATGGCAATCGATCACTTAGGCGATTCACGTGATCAATTCTTTGCCAAGCCCGGTGAATTTCCGTCTTATAAAGACACTAGTATCTCGCTTGCTCCACTCGCCAAACAGTATTTTTCGAATGGGCCACCAACAAGCCTGCAGTACCTGCCTTTTTGGGCAGCAAGCTTTATCGATCGAATTTGGTTTTTTGTTCTCGGCAGTCTGGCAGTCATCTACCCCTTGTATCGCTTGATTCCAAACTATCGAACGACGCTTGGGCAACTTAAAGTCAACGATGCCTACGATATGCTGCACGCCACTCAATTGCGGTTTGCGCAAGCGCAAACTCAAGAAGAGTTTGACCACATCATGCAGGATTTTCTTCAACTACAGCATGAGATTGAAGATTGGATTCCCAAACTCAATATTCCGGCCTACTATGGTTTACTTCGCCCGATTGAGTTGATCAAAAAGGTTGCGCTTGAGCGGCAAGATTTTTTGAAAGGGTGAAGACTTCATCACAAAAGGCATGCTCGTCGCTCGATTTTTTACTGCAGATCAAGCCAGCACCACCATCAATCATGCTGGCTGCATCGCAGCTCAATCAAGCATCAGGGCCTCTCGACGAATCACCTCACCCCACGCTGGCACCTCTTTGCTGATGAGGCTGGCAAAGCTCTTCGGATCCAGCATAACCGGATCACCATTACTTTTTAAAACAGCCTCAGCTTTCGGGTTTGTTGTAATCAACCGAGCTGCCTCAAAGAGTCTTGTAATGATAGGTTCGGGTGTCCCTGCAGGCGCCAACAAACCCATCCAAAAAAGCACCTCAAAATTAGTAAAGCCCGCCTCAGCCATTGTGGGCACGTCAGGCAGTTGAGCAATACGCTTTGACGAAGTCACCGCCAACGCCTTGAGCTTGCCCGCCTGAACATTGGGCACCGTGCTTAAGGTATCAAAGCCGGCGCTCAGTTCTCCACTGATGATTGCCATGCCAGCCAACGCGCCGCTTTTGTAGGGCACGTGCGTCGTTTTGATGTTGACACGGTTGCTGAGAGACACAAAAATGAGATGCGCCATATTGCCTTGCCCACCTGAGCCGTAAGTCAATTTTTCGGGCTGTGCCTGAGCGTAACGGATTAGATCTTGGGTGTTATTCACTGCATTTTTTTGTGCCCACTCTGGATTTACCGCCAAAATGAACGGTGCCTCGATGATCATCGTAATTGGTGCAAAATCTGACGCTTTGTAGGTGATCTGTTTGTACAGTTGTGGGTTGATAGTGATGCTGCTCGAATTCGTGACAAGCAAGGTATAGCCGTCGGGTGTTGCCCGTGCAACTTCGCCCACGCCAATGGCACCATTCGCGCCCGGCTTGTTCTCGACCACAACCGGCTGTCCTAACGATTTTGCCAATTGCTCAGCCATCACTCGCGCCACAGTGTCAGTCACCGAACCCGCTGGAAACCCAACCACAATGCGAAGCGGTTTACTGGGCCACGACTTTGCCAAGTCTTGGGCATGGGCTGTCGTTAGTGCCAAGCAACCAAAGGCGATCAAGGTACTGAGTCTACGGATTAGGCTTATCATTTTTTGTCTCCGGAAAGAATATCAAACCGATCTTAGTCTATACACAGGCACGTTGTCTTAACCCGTATTTCTTAAACCAGCTGAAATGCCATTGATCGACAGGTGAATACCAAGTCGTACCCTCTCATCAGATTTACCTTCGCGATAGCGCCGGATCAACTCAACTTGCAGATGATGCAAGGGGTCAATGTACGGAAAGCGATGACGAATCGAGCGGGCTAGCGTCGGGTTATTGGCCAGCCGGTGCTTTTCACCGGTGATCAATGAGATCACTTCAGCGGTTTTCAGCCATTCGGCTTCAAGGATGGCGAAGACCTTTTTACGCAACTTGATGTCAGGTACCAATTCACTGTAGCGCGATGCCAAGGCCAGATCGCTCTTAGCTAGCACCATATCGATATTAGATAAAAGAGTTTTAAAGAAGGGCCATTGCTTCACCATTTTTTGCAACAACGCGATCGCTGCTTTGCGCTCTTTGACATTTGAGCGGTTCAAAAACTCTTGTACCGCAGAGCCAAAGCCAAACCAACCTGGCAAGGTCAAACGACTTTGACCCCAACTAAAGCCCCAAGGAATCGCTCGCAAATCTTCAATTTTTTGAGTGGCTTTTCGCGAAGCGGGACGTGAGCCAATATTCAGTTCGGCAATTTCTCTGATCGGTGTTGCAGCAAAGAAAAACTCTTCAAACCCAGGCGTCTCGTAGACCAAGCGCCGATAGGCATCCATACTGGCTTGAGACAACTGAGCTGCAGTCTCTAAGAAATTAGTCGGTGCGCTCTTGGTCGGCTGCAACAAGGTAGCTTCTAAGGTGGCGGCTACAAGAGTTTCAAGATTACGGCGTCCGATTTCTGGGTTGGCGTACTTTGAGCCGATGACCTCACCCTGTTCGGTTAAGCGGATCTGACCGCGCACCGTACCGGGCGGTTGCGCCAGAATCGCTTGATAGCTTGGCCCACCACCACGGCCGACCGTACCACCGCGCCCATGAAACATCCGCAACTGAATATTGTGCGTTGTCGCTAAGCGCTCAAAGTCTTCGACCAACGCCACCTCGGCTTGGTACAGCTCCCAGTTACTGGTAAAGATTCCGCCGTCTTTATTGCTATCCGAATACCCCAACATGATGTCTTGCTCGGCGCCAGACCGTTGCATCATGTCTGCAACGCCAGGCAAAGCATAAAACTCACGCATGATACGAGCAGAGTTGCGCAAGTCTGCAATTGTTTCAAACAACGGGACTGTAATTAAATCAACAACGGCTTGGTCGTCAAGGGTGCGTCGCAACAACCCAACTTCTTTCTGCAGCACCAACACCTCAAGCAAATCACTCACATCCTCTGTGTGACTGATGATGTAGTGTCGAATCGCCTCTACCCCGTAGATTCTTCGCGACTTGAAGGCCTCTTCAAAAATCGCCAATTCAGCCTGCGTGTGGTCAGAATACGCGAAGCCATGAATACGCAAAGGCCTAGGGTCTTGCAAAACTCTCAAGAGCGCGGCGCGTTTGTCGACTTCATTCAAACTTGAATAGGTTTTCTCAAGGCGCGCCTGGTCAAGCAACTCAGCAACGACTTTCTCGTGTTGATCTGAACTTTGACGTAAGTCAACAGAAGCCAGGTGAAAACCAAACACCTCTACGGCTCGGATCAGAGGACGCAGGCGCTGCGCAGACAGCGCTTGTGCGCTTTGGCTATGCAGCGATGCTTGAATCACCTGCAGATCACTCAAGAATGTTTGAGCGTTTGGATAGGGATTTTGCGGATCCACCGCATGCCGTGCGGCATCACCACCAGTCAAATATTTTAAGGTAGCCGCCAAGCGAGCATACATTCCGGTCAACGCACGTCGGTATGGCTCATCGAGGCGATGAACACTGGCATCGGGCGAGCTTTCTGCCAAGGCCTGCATCTCGGCCGGAAACTCAACTAGCATGGACGAAAGCGATAACTCGCCGCCAAGATAATGCACTTCAGTCAAGTAATAGCGCAAGACCATTTCTGCCTGTCGCCTCAACGCCTCGTTGAGTGTTTGCGCATTGACGTTTGGATTGCCATCTCGGTCACCACCTATCCACTGGCCCATACGCAAAAACGGCGCGACTGGTTGCGGCCCAAGCGACTCTTCAAGCGACGCATAAATTTTGGGAATTTCAGGCAAAAACGTGGATTCGTAATAGCTCAGTGAATTTTCAATTTCGTCTGAGACGGTTAGCTTCGAGAGCCGCAACAAACGTGTCTGCCAGAGCTGCATCACACGTGCGCGCATGCGCGCTTCATTCGCCGCCAATTCGCGCGGCAGCAGCGCATCTTTGGATGCTTGAGGATCAGAACCACGCGCCTTGATGTCATCGCGTTCGTTTAATAATTGAGCTAGGCTGCGCTCGGCACTTAAGATACTTTGACGCTGAACTTCAGTCGGATGCGCCGTTAACACAGGCGACACAAAGCTGCTCGCCAGTGTTTGAGAGATGACTTTATTTGTAATGCCCGCAGTACGCAGCCGTTGTAACGCGACCTCGATGCTCCCTTCTTGCGCGTTACCCGCACGCTCATGAATCATTCGCCGCCGGATGTGGTGCCGATCTTCGGCAAGGTTCGCCAGATGACTGAAAAAAGTAAATCCACGAATCACGCTCACAGCACGATCGCTTGGCAAGGCTTTCAAAAGTTTTTTTAGCTTTTTATCTGCCTCATCGTTTGCGTCAAGCCTAAACGAGACCGAGAGTTGACGAATATTCTCGATCAGTTCGTAGATCTCGAGACCCTCTTGTTCACGAATGACATCGCCGAGCAAACGCCCAAGCAGGCGAATATCTTCAACGAGTGGGCGCTCGTTATCGCGCGATCGAATTTTTGAAAAGACAGCAGTGGCTTTGAGCATCGCGATCCTAACCAGATTAAGGGTTTCGAAACACTCGCGAGCGCTGTATGCCAAAAGAGAAAACCGCAATCCATGGCCCAGCGGGCATCGCTTGTGTGGAAAGGGTCGCTTGTTAAGCTGCTGTCTCGACAGCGATACAACCTCTATAGGGTAAATACTACAGGTCTTAGGGGATTTTTCCAAACAAAAAAAGTAACCGTGCACCCCAACTGGAATTACATCAAATTTTGACAAGTTTATGTTAGCCTTTCGGCGTAGCAAAAAAGGTTAGGCGTAGCAAAAAACGTTCTCTTGACTGCACATGCTTCTTTAGATCAGTCAATGATTTTTTAATCTAGACGAGTTCTCACAAATGACCCGTGTAAAAGCAATCGTAGCCATCTGTTTGAGCATGGCTTTCGCCAATTCATGTCTTGCTGCCGACCCCGCAGCCCGCGCGCAAGTCGCTGATGCAAACAAGGCAGCAGCCTCTGCACCCTTAGATAAAGAAGAGATGGCTAAGCAGTTGGCCAATCCCATCGCGAATATGATTTCGATGCCAATTCAGTGGTCGTATGGTGGCAAGATGGGCGCGGATCAAAAAGGTAGTAATCAAACACTCTTGCTTCAACCCGTAGCCCCCATTAATTTAGGTGGCGGAGACCTTTTCATTGTTCGGCCGATTCTCGCGTCAGTGGCAATGAATGACATCAACGGTTTTTCTGGCAGCGCCGTCGCCAACATCACCCTAGAGTCTTTCTATGCCCCTAAAACAGGATCCTCCTGGATTTGGGGTGTCGGGCCGTACGCCACTGCGCCGCTTAATCAGACTGGTAATTTTGGCTCACTACAAACTGGCGTGGGCGTAACCGGAGTCGTTTTAAATCGAGACGGCCCTTGGACGTACGGCATCTTGGGTTATCGGTCGTGGAGTACAGGCGGCAACGCAACATACGGCACACAAAACAATCTGTACGGACAGCCATTTATTGCCTACACCACCAAGAGTGCCTGGACGTATTCCACCAACATGCAAGCGCTCTACAACTACGACACCGGCCGAACCACGAATCCGCTTTATGTCGGCGTGTCTAAGCTAGAGGTCTTTGGCAAGCAACCTGTGCAGTTCAGTCTTGGGGCAACTTATTACCTAAGCTCAACACCCGAAGGGCCACAGGGCTGGGGCGCACGGGCAACACTGACGTTCGTTTTTCCTGAGTAAAGCGCTTATCGCCGCTGTTTAAACCAGTTGATTTTTTGGGTGCTGGCATTGAGAGTCGGCACAGCCTCTTCTTTTCACACTTGCCTAGTTTGCCTAGTGTGAGCTCTTCCATTTTCCTGCAAAAATTATGCGACTCGCACAACAAATTCTTAACTGTTTTTTTCCCTTTTTTTGCGTGGCAGCTTTTGCAAATCCTTCAACGGTGTATGTCAATGGCGACATTCTCACCATGCAAGGCGACAGCCCTCACTACGTCGAAGCGCTTGTCGTGCAGAATGACAAAATTTTGTTTGCCGGTGACAAGGTGCAAGCGTTGGCCCAGGCGGGCGCTAACCCGACGCTATATGACCTGAACGGTCGCACGTTAATGCCAGGCTTTATTGATAGCTGGGGGCATTTTTCACTGATTGCCCAAAATACACTTGGAGTGAACTTAGGTTATTTTGCGCAAAATCCGCCCAAGACAAAAGCTCAAGCGATTCAAAAACTGCTCACCGAGGGCAAGCTATTTAATGGCTGGATTGTTGGGTCTGGCTACTCAGAAGCCATGTTATCCGACGGAGGCCTGTCGTTAGCAGATTTAGATAAGGCTTTCCCAGACCAACCACTACTCATCCAAAATATTTCAACCCTGACAGGCCTAGTCAATACAGCCGGCCTGAAAAAACTTGCGATCACCCCGGCAACTCAGGCAGTCGGAGGATTCATACCCAAAGACCCCAAAACTGGGGCGCTCACCGGAGAACTCGTGGGCTCGCCCTTCATGGATGCGGTGGTGCGCGCGGTCGGCACATACTCTCAAGACATCACCTTTGACACCTACCGCAAGGCCGAGCACGTCTATCTTTCAAATGGCTTCACCACTGCACAAAGCTATGAAGCGACTATCGATGATATGAATAAGATGCGTACAGCAGTCGAGCAGAAAGTGATTTCACTTGATCTGATTGCACTGCCAGCGTACGACGTAGTGGATGAGATTCTTAAAACTACGCCAAGTTTCCAGTTCGGCGCTTATAGCCAAGGGGATAGGGGTTTTAAGGTAGCAGGCATTATGGTCGCCACCGATGGCGCACCACAGCTACGCTTTGCCTACTTCACCAAGCCCTTTCTGGATACGACTGGCTTTAGCCCAGACTGGCGTGGCTTTCCCTTCACGCCTCAAAGCACGGTAGACCGCTACGCGAAGCTCGCTTATGAAAAGAACATTCAGTACTTTGGCTACAGTAACGGAGACGCGGGAATCGACATGACCCTTTCGGCTTTGAACAAAGCCATGAAAGAAACGGGTGTCACTGAAGATCGAAGACCGGTCATTTCCCATTCATTCTTTGTCCGCGATGATCAACTGGCGCAATACAAAGACAAAAAAATTATGGCCATCACTCTGCCTAATCACATCTGGCTGTATGGCGACGTCTACCTAAAGATACTAGGTGACGAGCGCGCCAAAAACATTAGTCCTTTACGTTCTGCAAGTCAGCTGGGTGTCAAAATTGGGATTCATAATGACACGCCCTCGTCTGGCCCGAATGCTCTATTTTCGGTATGGAGTGCAGTCAATCGTAAAACCTTCAGTGGCAAAACACTGGGTGAAGAGCAGAGGATTGATGCGTATAAAGCACTGCAAGGCTTTACGGTGAATGCTGCCTATCAATACAAAGAAGAGACGTCTAAAGGTTTGCTTGCAAAAGGGATGCTGGCCGATTTAGTTGAGCTTGATCGCAACCCCTTAAAAGTCGACACCGACGAACTAAAAAATATCCGTGTGGTGCAGACCATTAAGCACGGTAAACAGTTGTACAAGGCCCAATAGTCGCTCGCTTAGGATAGGTAACATCCGGACCTGAACATCTATGAAAAAATTCATTGCTATTTCCTCGTTACTCCTCTGTCACTTCACGGGTGCGCAGGCACAAGACAGTCTTACTGTTTACGGAATCATTGATCTTGGCCTTCAATACGCGACGGTCAATCAAACAAGAAACAAGGTCTTTGAACGCAATCAGTTTGTCGGGGTCTCTAGCGGCGTGCAAAGCGGCTCGCGGTTTGGCCTGCGTGGTACCCATTCAATGGGTGGTGGTTTTGAAACGGTCTTCACTTTAGAGAATGGCTTTAACGCCGGTACCGGAGAAGCTCAACAAGGAGGCAGATTATTCGGACGCCAGTCGACCGTTGGCATTAAACACAACGATATTGGGCAACTAGATGTAGGCCGTCAGATCAACCTAGCCTCTAATTATTTTTTACCGATCGACCCTTTCATCGAAGGCTTTGGGCAAGCCAACATAGGCGCCTCGTTTGGTTCAGCGAACACTGTGCGCTATAGCAACATGCTGATGTTACAAGCTCAAGCGACAAAATCCTTAACCATCGGTGCGGGCTACTCCTTTGCGACCGAGCTGACCGGCATCTACGCGAACAACGGCCTCTGCTCGAGCGGTATATGCCAAGCGATCAATCAAAGTTCTCAATTTCAAACGAACAACAACCTACGCGCCCTCACACTGGGTGCCAAATACGCTAACGGCCCGCTTCTTCTGGCCGTTGCGTACGATCAACTATGGGGTCCTGACAATATTCCGAACGGCCCACCTAAGCCAAACCCCACAGCCTGGCTGGCGGGCGGGGCCTACGACTTCAGGGTTATCAAAATATCATTCGCCTACGGCCAAACACGAAACGGCACTTGGAATGGTCAACCCGTGGGCGCAGGCACAACGCCCACTAGCCCGCTTTCAGATGGCTCGCTAGGGTCAGGGGCACTCTTCTTGGCTGGGGCCGCTGCCAGTTCAATGATGTTAGGCATGACGGTGCCGATTGGCGAAGCAAGCATTCTGGCGTCGGTACAACGCTTACAACAGCAAGGCGATGCAGTGCCCAGTACGCTAACAGGGCCACAAATGGTCTACAGCGCTGCTTACCTATATAGCTTTTCACGGCGCACAAACCTCTATACCTATGCGTCATACGGAAACAATTACGCAGCCGTTCGAGCAGCACAAAGTACCGTTGTCGGGGTCGGGCTTCGGCATCAGTTTTAGAACAACTTTACCCGTTTCACCAGCAGCAACAGTAGGCGTTAAGTACAAAAAAGTAGTCTAACGATGTATCCTTTTTAGGAAAACCATGACAAACGTAGTTGCTCCAAAAATACTTGATTTGCCCATCGGCCTGACAGCAACCGGCCTGCGCGAAGAGTTCGATAGCATTGGTAAAGTTCAAGTCCCAGCAGATCACTACTGGGGAGCTCAAACACAACGCAGCTTGATCCATTTCAATATCGGTCACGACAAGATGCCCAAAGAGGTGTATCACGCCTACGGCTATGTCAAAAAAGCTGCTGCGGTGGTCAACACCAAGGCCGGGCGTCTTCCCGCCTGGAAAGGAAACTTAATTCAGCAAGTTGCCGACGAAGTCATCAGTGGCAAGCTCGACAGCGAGTTTCCGCTTTACGTCTGGCAAACAGGTTCGGGCACACAATCAAATATGAATTTGAACGAGGTGATTTCAAACCGCTGCATTCAACTCGTGGGTGGCACCTTAGGCGCGCAAGAGCCTATTCACCCAAATGATCATGTCAATATGGGTCAATCGAGCAACGACACCTTTCCGACAGCTATGCATATTGCTGCCTACAAAATGGCAACAGAGAAAACAATCCCTGCGTTACAACGGCTTCGTGATGCCTTGAATGTTAAATCGCAACAATGGTCAACCATTGTCAAGATCGGCCGTACCCATCTTGAAGATGCAACGCCGTTGACGGTTGGACAAGAATGGTCTGGCTATGTTGGTGCGCTGGATGATGCGATCGCTGATGTGACCTATGCCACTCAAGGGCTTCTGCAAGTGGCAATGGGCGGCACCGCGGTTGGCACCGGGCTCAATTCGCCCGTTGGTTTTGGTGATGAAGTTGCGGCTGAGTTGACTAAGATGACCGGCTTTGCCATCAAGACCGCCACAAATAAATTTACAGCCCAAGGCACACTCGATCGTATGGTCCGTGCCCACGCTGCACTCAAGTGCGCCGCCGTATCCCTGTTTAAAATCGCGAACGATATGCGCTGGCTCGGTTCTGGCCCACGCACTGGTTTAATGGAAATGACCTTTCCGTCGAACGAACCAGGCTCGTCGATCATGCCCGGCAAAGTCAACCCCACGCAAGCCGAAGCCATGCTCATGGTTTGTATTCAGATTATGGGTTCAGACGTTGCTGTGCAAATGGGTGGTTCAGAGGGCAATTTTGAGCTCAACGCCTTTCGACCAGTTCTCATCAGTAACTATTTGCACTCAGCATTGATTATGGCGGATATGTGTGATCACTTCCGCGAGTTCATGATCGAAGGTGCTGTTGTCAATGAAGCGCAACTCAAGTCAAATATTGACCGCTCTGTGATGATGGTGACAGCTCTCTCGCCGGTCATTGGTTACGACAAAGCTTCAGAGATTGCACACTATGCGATCGATAACAACACGACACTTAAGCAAGCTGCTCTTGCCAAAGGTGTCGACGAAGCTGTGTTCGACCGTGTCGTGGTGCCTATCAACATGACTCGGCCAGGCTCTGCAGACGTACCTGCTGCTAAAGCATAACCAGGAGACGATTGATGAGCGCCAACCTTAACTCGACCCTTTCTGGGCAACAGGCCTTACGCCAACAGGTTGGCGATCGCTTCAACGCCGACTGGAAAAGTAATGATCACCGCGCTCGGCGACTCGTCGCCGAGTTCATTGGTACCTCAGGTCTGACGTTTGTCTTGTCAGGCGGTGCGGCAATCTTAGCGGGGTACGGGGGCGCGACCCTTGCGCCCTATCAGTTCGCCTTCATTCTCTCGGCTTGTGCAGCACTCTGGTTGGTCGCTGCGGTTTTCTTTCTGGGTGATATCTCTTCGCACTTCAATCCCGCCATGACGCTCGCCTTTGCAATGCGTGGTGACATGGGCTTTCCGATGGCTGGTTGCTATATCGTTGTGCAAATGATTGCTGCAGCAACGGGTTCTTGTGTCGCAGCGATGCTCTTTGGCACCGGCGGCAACCTGGCCGCCACAGTGCCTGCAGCCGGCATGATTTATCAGTCAGTTGCCTTCGAGGCCATTCTGACCTTTGGCATGGTCTTGTTGGTACTCAGTATGACAAACGGCCCAAAACTTGACAGCAGTTCTGCTCCGCTTGCCGTGGGGGCCTATGTCATGGCAATGGGGACAATGGGCGGGCCCTTTGACGGCGCGGCGTTTAATCCTGCCAGAGCCTTCGGGCCAGACTTTGCCCGCTGGGATTTTTCAACGTACTGGGTCTATGCTTTGGGATCGTTGATTGGTGTACTTGTAGCAGTTGCCATTGCACGCTTTTTACGCGGGCCTGCAAAAGCCTCTGAGGCCAATGCTGCGATGGGAAACCCTCTGGATCGATAAGCAACATGACAAAAATAGATAACGATCTGCAAGCCAACATTCCTATTATCGATGCTCACCACCACTTGTGGGATCTTCAAGGGCATATCAACTATGCTTGGTTGGTTCACCACGAGCACAATTGGCTAGGTAACTATTCTGCCATTCAAAGAACCTACCTCGCGCCAGAATATCTGCGAGATACCGCTCTGCACAATGTCATCGGAACAGTGGCGATTGAAGCCGAATGTGACCGCTCACAGCAAGTGGCTGAAACAAAATGGTTTAGCGAAGTCAGTGAACAGTACGGATTACCTACCGTGATTGTCGCCCATGCGTGGGTCGACACACCCAACGCAGAAGAGATACTGGCTCAGCAGGTTCAATACAAACGCGTCAGAGGGATCCGAACCAAACCAATTATCGCGGCGACCCCAACAGATAGTGTGAGAGGGCAACCTCGCAGCTTGCAAGATCCGAAATGGATTAAAGGTTTAGCCTTACTTGAAAAATACAACCTGTCTTGGGATCTGCGACTACCTTGGTGGCACCTGAAAGAAGGCGCAGAGGTAGCCGCCTGCTATCCAAACATGAACATTATTTTGAATCACACTGGCTACCCGTGGCATAGAGACGCTACGTCGATGCAAGTTTGGCGTGAAGGCATGCAAGCTTTGGCTGACTTACCGAATGTCTCTTGCAAGATTTCAGGGTTATGCGTCGCAGACAGGCCTTGGACCTTAGAAGAGAATGGTCCAATTATTCGCGAAACGATTGATATGTTTGGCGTCGACCGCTGTATGTTCGCGTCTAATTTTCCGGTAGATAGTCTAAAAGGAAGTTGGGACTACATTTATACGCAGTTTAAACGCTCAGTGGCTGATCTTCCGATGGCCGATCAGCTTAAGCTGTTTGCCCAAAATGCGATACGCATCTATCGCATCGAGCTCTGAGCTTACGCTGGCTGCGCTATACCTTGACAGTCTAGAGCACTGACCTTAAACCTGATGAGCTGAGGTGCCTCGACCGAATGACGCAGGCCCTCAACCCTAGAGGGGTTTGCTGCGTTGCGTCGTTCTCGCTGCAAATATTGCCGACGCTTTTAAAACCAAACGCTCACCCACTTTAAGCTCGCAGTTGCCAAAACGAACGCGACCACTGACTTTGCTCAGTGTCGCGGTCGCCTCAACCCAATCCCCTAAAACTGCCGGGCTAATAAAGTCGACCGAGAGGTGCATCGTTAACACATCGTTTGATTGATTGTTAGCATGGGCAACGTTGATCCCAATCGCTTGATCGGCAACGGTAGACAACATCCCTCCGTGCACCACACGCTCAATATTCAAGTGCGACTCGTCAACCAAAAAACCTAGCTTGAACTGATTGGCACCATCGGGCTTTGAGTAGATCGGGCCAATTCGCTGTGTAAATGGCTCGACCATAAAAATAGGCTCAAAACCTTCGGGTACGCCGTGAGGAAGTGTCATTTCGCTAAACCCATCAAGATCGCCCCCTTAACGCTTTGCCAGTGAATCTAAGACTACCCGAGGCACCATACTGAGCGTAGCCAAGCCTTTAAACTCTGGATGGCCCTCAGCAGCAAACTTTGTACGTAGTGCTAAAAATGCCTCGCCGCCACTCGTTTCAAACCAAAACCAGTCTTGCAAAGACTTTGCACTATGTTGGCCGGGCTGGGCAAGCTTAGCCTCAAAATAAAATGACTTCAGCTCGTCGGTTGCAAACTTTACGTTCACAGCTGCAGCCTGCTCAGGATCAGACAAAATCTGCTCGGGCTCTGCACCCAACCACGAGGTCACAAAATCTGCGAGCCGTTCAGGCGATGCGCCTGTGACGCCCAGAGTGGTTCGACCTCGCGCCTGAAGGCTCACCTCATGCCAGGCCTGCAGCTGTGCAACCTCGCTGATTACCCTTTCGCGCAGCGTACCAACCTTGCTTTGGGTCGGGAAGCTAACTGGGCAGACCAACTGTTGATCGTCATAGCCTAGCTGGTCAGGCGGTGCATCGTCTTGAAAATCTTGAATGATCGGTTCGCGATCAGATTCAAGAAGCCCAAGCGCCTCTTTTAACACTCGCTTCTGAAACCCAGCGTCACTTGGCGCGCCAAACGGGCGCCCCAACATAAACGGCACCCAAAGCGCTCTGGGGGCTTTAAACGCGACTGTGTGCTCTCTGATCAAACTGATCTGCACAGTTGGGATCCCGAACTCTTCTAGATAACGGCCGACGGCGCTCACGGCGCACGTACAAAGCGGTCAAACTGGCGACAGAACAACTGCGTCGACGTTGTCTCGCTTAAGCAACTCGGCTAACTCTTTTGCTTTCGCTTCGTACTTAGTGGTTGGCCAAATCGCACCCATAAAAGAGTAATGAAACTTTGCGACAGATCCCACAAATTTTTCTGCGACAAGTTCTTTAAGTCGCTGCAGCGGAAAGACCACATTGCAGTCTGATTGAAAGCCAGAGCGATCAAAATTAACCGATACATGACTCATCACGAGGTCGGCAGCGTCAGACCCCTCAGGGATCACTCGGTAATCGGTTCCGGTACCTGTCGAATTAAAAGGCATGTCAGTTCTGGCGTGCAGGCCAGCGGTCGTGACTAACGCCACTCGACGTTGGCTAAGCGGTGGCCCAGAGACCAAACGCGGTGGTGACATATTAGGTATTTGCTTGACACGATCGAGGTGATGCCCTCGCTCAATCTCAGGCAAGTCAGCTAGGCGAACCATTCCACTCTCCTGTTATCCAAATAACCGCTTGATATTAGCTGAAACAGTCGTAAACAAATCCTCTGAGGGAGAAAATTTGATGATATCGATTGCGAATCAGGCGACACTCATTGAGAATAATGACGGGTTTTCCCTTGGTTTGCGAGCCACCCATTCATTATTTTTTGTCGTATAAACGTTCTGCCGTTCTTGGGCTGAACGCTGCCATTTGGCGGCAGTAAATGAATAAGCAATAGGGCAAACACAAACCAAACAACACCCTACCTAGGATAACGACAATGATCATTCCAGAAAAATTGGAAAACAAAACTGGGGTTGTACTTTTTAGTCGTTCATTACATGAGGCTAAGCACGAAGCCTCACAGTTAGAACTGATTTGTCATGATATTAGCGTCAGTCAATACACAGATATTTCAGTCGAAAAATACGCTGATGATTTTCTAGTCAATTTAACTGTGAATGAGTTAATTTGGGAGTCCAATCCTGAGTGCGACACCATACAAATGGGTCGAGATTTATCGCTCGACTCCGAACATTCAAGGCGTGACTGTTTGATTGAAGCCTTGCTCAGCATGGCGATTAGTCCGATCGCTTATATTTTTCCTAACCATCAAGAGTTACTGTCTAACCTAAGAATGCGTCAAGATATTGTTGCGACAGCAAAGCGCACAGAGCTCTTATTCGACGGAGATTCAAGTGAGAGACCAAAACAATTCTGGCTTGACGATGCAGATATCGGGCCAGTCCTGCGCAAAGACTCATCCCTCATTGATGCCTTAGAACACGCGCTTTGCCCTGACTTGTCTGGCCGCCGCTATGGGTTTAGCTGTCAACGCGCGTCTGAGTATCTGATGCTCACCGGGCTAACCAAAGAGCTAAAAAGATCGAACAACTCATTGTTATCAAAAATTGAACAACAATGGTGTCAAGCACCACTCAAAAGAGACAATTTTCTACATTCCTTTTTGTTCGAACGCGGGTCAGTTCACCAACCATTTCCCGTGAGATTTTATGTGCCAGGCAGTCGAATCTGGTTTAAAAATCCAGACAACTATTCTTCTGACGTCGGAGGATTTGAAGGCTCTTGGGTCGTCTACTTGGGATCGGGGAAATTTGTCAATTTATGGGATAGAGCCAAGCCCTATACCTTAGAGTCAAAATGTATAGAGATTTATCACTGGCGCGATGGCGCTATACGACAGGACTCTGGCGCTTTGGTGATGAATGAGGATATTGTTCAAGAGCGCGTGTTGAAAACACTTGCAGCCCCAGAAGAATATGACCGAATCTTAAAAAGAATGATGCGTTATCGGGATCCCACTGGCGTGTACGCCGACGGTGGCTGCATAGATAGCACGCGAGACAGTTTGCGCTGGGTTCAACCTGACACTACAAACATACAGATTTGTACTTCGTACACTTGATGAGTTTCGATTCATCGTACGATTGAGTACCACGCCGTGTTGTGTAACAATGATCGGCATGCGGACTGACTTGTTTGAACCAACCCCAACTGAACTCGACTTGCCGAAAGTTGCTCTTAATCTTCTGCCCAAAGATGGCAGTGTGACGTATATTTCTAACGTTTTCGATTCAAACAGCTGCTCGACTTTATTTGCCTCGCTACGCGCTTCGGTCAACTGGCAACAAGACCAGTTATTCATGTTTGGAAAACTCATCACCACCAAAAGAGAAGTGGCTTGGGTGGGGGATGCAGGTTGTTCGTATACGTATTCTGGCGTTAAGAAGTTTCCGCTAGCTTGGACGCCCGAGTTGTTGCGCATTAAACAGGCTGCTGAGGCGCTAGCGAACCACACGTTCAACTCGTGCTTACTTAATCTGTATCACGACGGCGATCAGGGCATGGGTTGGCACAGCGATGATGAAATAGAGCTTGAGCAAAATGCCCCGATCGCCTCAGTCAGTTTTGGGGGTGAGCGTAAATTTTCGTTTAAACATAAGTTTGAAAAACTCGGCACCTCTATCGTCTTAGAGAATGGTAGCGTGCTGCTCATGCATGCACCGACGCAACATTTTTGGCAACATAGTCTGACTAAGACCAAACGTAGCGTGCTACCTCGCATCAACCTAACCTTTAGAGCCATCAGGCAAGAGCAGCAAATAACATGACCAACAAGACGTTCGCGATTATTGGCGCCGGCCTCGCAGGCTTAAGCTGTGCGGTTAGGCTGACTGAGCTTGGCCATCACGTCGAGCTTTTTGAAAAAAGTCGTGGCGCAGCCGGCCGTATGAGCACTAAGCGCGGCGAAGGTTGGGCTGCTGATCATGGCGCCCAGTACTTCACCGCGCGCGACCCACTGTTTATTGAACAAGTCAAAAAATGGTTAGCCAACCAAGCGGTTGCCTTGTGGACACCTGAAATCAAAGTCTTTGAGGCCAATCAATGGACAACTTTTCAATCACAAGATCTGCGCTATGTCGGCACACCTGCAATGAATACTCCCGCCAAGCAGTTGGCAAATGGGTTACTGCTTCACACCAGTCAAACGATCGATGCGTTGTCCCACAAAGATAGTCAATGGTTTTTACAAAGCGCAGAAGCAGGCGCGATCGCTCAAGGGTTTGATGCGTTGATCCTGGCAATCCCCGGGCCTCAGGCTCTTGCTCTGGCACAGCACCTTGATCCCGACATCAAAACGATTGCAGGGCAATCCAACATGAAGGGTTGCTGGACGCTCATGGCGCGCTTTCAACACAAACCAACGGTGTCATTTGAGGCCGCTTTTGTGAACCAAGAGATCATTAGCTGGGTTGCAAGAAATTCGTCTAAACCCCAACGCACAGGGCAAGAGTCGTGGACAATCCAAGCTAACCCACTCTGGAGCCAAGAGTTTATCGAGCTAAGCAAAGAAGACGTGGCAGATCAGCTGTTGGCGTGCGCCAAAAAATTAGGCTTAGATTGCACAGGTGCTGAGATTTCTATGCATCGTTGGCGCTACGCCAGCGGTTCGACAACTGCGACGCTGGGCTTTTATTCGAATCCCGCGCTACACCTTGGCATGTGCGGAGATTGGTTAAATGGCGGTCGAGTTGAAGGTGCATGGTTAAGTGGCTACCACCTCGCGAATCAATTTGCTGAGTGAGAACTCACCGGACAATCGGAGCAATGCTGCTGAACTGGTCCGTCCACAACCTCAACCCTGGTTGATCATAAGGCTCTTGTCTGAGCACACGGCCCTGATCGTCTCGAATGTCGCGATTGACCGAGGGGTACGCCTTTAGATAGGCCTGATCATGTGTCATGATGAAGTGCAAATTTCTTCTCACGTTGCGCACCTGATCCACCGCCTGATACTTATGACGGTAGGCCATCCCCAACACCTCGGCTTGGGCCTTCACAATCGGGTAAAGATTCAAATACGCGTTGGTGATGTTGATCGCGATGTGACCATCCGGTTTCAGGTGATCGCGATAAATCTGAAACGCCTCACGTGTCAACAAATGGATAGGCACTGATCCGCCTGTGAAGGCATCCAACACAATCACGTCGTACAACTTGTCTTTAGGCAGCTGTTCCATACGCAGCCTGGCATCACCCAACAAAATATTCTGCTCACCTGCTTTACACGTCGATAAGTTGTCAAACCACTCCTGCGCAATTTGCACGGCCGCAGGGTTGATTTCATAAAAGTCATAGGCATCAGCTGGGCGTGCATAGTTGGCCAAGGTGCCAGCGCCCAAACCAATCAACGCAACCGAAAGCGACGATTTTTGGCTCATCGCCCACTGCAACGTCTCGCCGATACCGCTATCTCGCGCATAGTAAGTGGTCGGCACATGACGCAGCTTATCAGAGAGAAACTGCTGACCATGGGTCACATTACCGCTGAAAAAAACGCGGTCATCGCGCTCGGGCTCTTTAGCAAATCGTCGCTCTTTCACGGCGACCGTACCATAAAAATTTCGGACTTGGTCGAGTAAAACCTCCGTACGCTCACCCTTGTGGACGTTACGCCAAGACCATGGGTTTTCCATGACAAACAACAACCCCACCATGACCACTGCCGTCAAAGCACCCGCCGCCTGACGTACACGATCAGGGGCTTGCCCCGCAAAGCGAAACAACACATGACACGCCAACAAGGCCACCAACACTAACGCAATCAGCCACTCGTAGTAATCGTCAAAGAATTGGGTGGCCACGAGGGTCACGAACAAGCCCCCGAATGCCCCACCCACCGACATGCACAGGTAAAACTCAGTCAATCGGCGCGTATCCGCCGGCCTGCGGCGATACAACTCGCCGTGGCACAGCATGCACACCACAAACAATAAAGCGTAGTGCGACCAACGCACTTCATTAACGCCGTATTCCCATTGAATACCGAGCCAACGCGGTATGTCGTTCAAGCCTGAGGACGCTAACAACAACACCAACGTGAGAAACGCAAACAACTTGGGGCGGTACCACCGAGGGTGGTCAAACGTCAGAATGAAAGTGACCAAATACAAGCCCAGCGTCGCCACCCAAAGCCCAGGCTCAGGTGCCACATCGTGGCTAATCTGATCAGTGGTCGCAATAAACACCAGTGAAGCCAAGGCCGGCAAAGCTACCCACGACAGGCGCTGGGCCAACGAAGGCTTGAGCGAGCTGACCACGGCTTGCTTGGCAGGCACACCGTCTGCAGCCCCAGAAGGGGCTGCGCCAATCGGAGACTTGTTTTGCCACGCACCCAACGCCACGGGCAAACAAAGCAAGGCAAACACCCAAAAGCCAGCTGTCCAAAGGCGACCCATTTCCTGCTGCTCAAGCCAAGGCTCTAGCACATACGGAAAAGATAAAAGAGCCAAGAACGAACCCACATTAGATAACGCGTACAAACGAAAAACTGAGGAGGAGTGTTCCGTGCTGGTGAACCAGTGCTGAACCAAAGGCCCGGTGGTCGCCAAACAGAAGTACGGCAACCCCACACTGACTCCCAAAATCAGCAATACCTGAAAAACAGGTGAATCGGGTGACTCAGGTCGAAGGTCTGTGCCTGGCAACACTCTAGACGCCAACAAGGCCGCCAGCACCAACAAGACCACATGGATACGCGCCTGCGTTTTGCGCGAGGGCAAGGCGGCCAACGCATGGGCATACAGATAGCCCAAGCACAACAGGCTTTGAAAAAACAGCATCGCCGTGGTCCAAACTGCTGGGCTACCGCCAAACCATGGCAGGATTTGTTTGCTCAACAGGGGCTGAACCTGAAACAATAAAAAAGCGCTCGTAAATATGGTCAGCGCAAAGGGCAAGAAACTCCACGGACTGGAGGATTGACTTGGTAGAGTATTGGTCATGATCACGGGTTGACTAGGGGCTGTCAGTTAATTTTTTTTAGTTTTGGCCGCCTATTCACCTCTTTTTTGAGGAACCGTCATGCTAGGCGCAAGTCGGATCGTACCAAACTTTAACTAAGTCTGGATTGCCAGCGAACCAGGCACTGAGTCAACCTGTTTAGTCATGCCTAAAGGGCTCCTGTCCACACGCTGTCGCTTGATACCCTTCTCGTCTTCGTCAGCGGGGGCTAGGTAGTTTTAAAACCAAGCCAGTTTTGGCAGCAAAAGTGTTTAGATCCTCAAGGCTATCCACATCAAACACAAAGTGCTCGTTGTCGGTCTCGTAAGGTGTCACCAACTCCGGGTGTTGATCCATGAAATTTCTGCAAACCGTGTTTCGAGCAGATTCAATAATCTGACCCATGACAGCGCCACTTAAGACAATGGGGTTGCCCCGTTGTCCGTTGACAACTGGCATCAGAATTTCACCACTCGGGCGATTTTTAAAAACCGCAATTAATTTTTTAATATCGTTGGCATTGATCAGAGGCTGATCTGACAAGGCCATAATAATCGCGTCAAAATTACTGCCCAAGGCTTCAATACCCAGTCTGACTGACGAAGCCTGGCCATTTTCAGGATTAGGATTACGCACGATCTTGACGGGAAACTCTGCTACTGCGGGCTCAACTCGCTCATGGTGATAGCCCGTGACAACAACAACTTCGTCAACCTCCGCGCCGCTAAGCGCGATCAGTTGCCGATTGATCAGGGGCAGCCCCTCTAATTCGAGCAGCGATTTCGGCACGCTACCCATACGGCTACCTTGGCCCGCCGCTAATAAAATTGCCCCGATCCGGGCGCGGCTAACAAAGCCGCCTTGTTTTAAGTCGCAAGCCATTAAGCCTCCGTTTACCCACTCGTCTGTGACGGATGCTGCTCTCTCTATGTGTAGACTTTACAGTGAAGTTCTAATCCAACTGAATATTCAAATCCTTGACTAAGGCGCCTAAACGGATGGCTTCTGAGTTAATCAGATCCGCGAATTGTTGAGGTGTACCCGCCACGATTTCGCTTCCGATAGCTTCCCATTTTTTTCTAAAATCGGGATCATTGAAAATTTCAAGAAGCGTTTTGTTGAGTTTATCGATGACGGCAACGGGTGTCTTTGCAGGGACTGCAATGCCGTGCCAAGCAAAGTAATCAAAACCTTTGAGACCCGCTTCATCCATCGTGGGCACGTTAGGTAAGGCGGGTGAGCGCGTTGCAGTTGTGACCGCTATTGGGTGTAATAAGCCCGCTTGAATGTATTTCATTGAACCGGCAGTGATGTCGACCATGCTGAAAATCTGACCACCTAACAAATCATTCGCCGCAGGCCCAGCACCTTTGTAAGGCACATGCTGCATAGATATCCCAGCCATTTTTTTAAGTAACTCGGGCCCTAAATGTTGTGGCGAACCACTACCTGCCGAACCGAAAGTGACTTTATTGGGATTTGCCTTCGCATAGTCAATAAATTCTTGCAGTGTTTTGATCTTTGAATCTGCCTTCACTTCAAGAACCAGCGGAAATTTCGAAATCTGCGTAATGGGTGCAAAATCTTTGACTGGGTCGTAAGCGAGATCCTTGAAAATCACTTTATTGATCGTCATGTTGCCGCTTGCCGCTAGCAAAATCGTATAACCATCGGGCTTCGCTCTGGCAACCTGAGCAGTACCGATATTGCCGCTTGCCCCAGCTTTGTTCTCGACAACAACCGACACCCCAAGCTTGGCACTCATCGGCACCGATAACAATCTGGCCATCACATCTGTTGGCCCACCCGGTGGGTAGGGCACAACAAAACTGATCGCTTGCGTCGGCCATTTATCTTGAGCATGGCTCGCTGGCGCTAAAAGTATGAATGCAGCTGCAAGGAT
The DNA here is from genome assembly GCA_030832095.1 of Gammaproteobacteria bacterium. Taxonomy (GTDB): domain Bacteria; phylum Pseudomonadota; class Gammaproteobacteria; order Burkholderiales; family Burkholderiaceae_B; genus Zwartia; species Zwartia planktonica. Next base: position 49,193 of record JAURJT010000064.1, read on the forward strand.
CCCAAGCAGTGGAAACTTCTTTGGTAAGGTCATTTTGTATCGCTTGTTTTTAGTGATGGTTGGATGTGTGAAAGATTTTTGCCATATTAGGCGATTTCAATTAGTCTAGACCAACTACCAGTCACCAATTATCAACATTTGTACCAAGCTTGATTGACCTGTCGTCTCTGAAAATACTAGAAATTTCCAAAAACCGTTTTATCTCGCCTATGCGGGATATCGATTTCAAGGCAACTACCGTGAACCTTCTCAGCGCAACAGCACTTGAACTTGCCCAAGCCTATCGCGCTCGAACGCTGTCGCCGGTTGAAGCGACCCAAGCGATTCTAGAAGCCATCCCTGATTTCGACAGTCTCAATGCTTTTTGTCACCTTAGCCCAGAACAGGCGCTGAGCGCGGCAAGCGCCTCTGAGCAACGCTACAACGCGGGCGCACCGCTTTCTGGCTTGGATGGCGTACCCATCGGCATCAAGGATTTGATCGTCACAAAAGGCATGCCCACAAGGCGAGGGTCGCTGACAACCTCGGCCGATGACCCTTGTGACGCAGATGCGCCATCGGTTGCACGCTTGCGCGAGGCTGGCGCGGTGATTCTAGGCAAAACAACAACACCAGAATTTGGCTGGAAAGGTATTACCGATTCTGTGCTCACTGGTACGACACGAAATCCTTGGAGGCCAACGCACACACCCGGTGGTTCTAGCGGTGGGTCTGCTGTACAGGTTGCTTGCGGTTTAGGCCCCATCTCTATTGGCACGGATGGCGCCGGTTCGATTCGAATCCCATCAAGCTTCTCTGGGGTCTTCGGCCATAAGGCTAGTTATGGTCGCGTACCCGCCTGGCCCGCAAGCCAGGTTGGCACGCTTGCCAATATCGGCCCCATGACCAGAACAGTCGCAGACGCAGCACTCACGCTGTCGATTATTTCAAAATGGGATGCCAGAGACTGGAATGCGTTACCCCAGCAAGAGATGAATTGGGCGGATTTGCCCAGCACAGGGCTTAAGGGTCTGCGCATTGCCTACAGCCCGGACTTAGGCTTTGGCGGGGTCGACCCAGACGTTGCTGCGCTTGTCAAAGCGGCGGTTGAAAAAATGGCTGAACTCGGTGCACACGTCACTGAAATCAACCCACCTATTGGCGACATGAATGACACCATTGATGTGCTGTGGCAATCGGGTTGTGCATATGGCCAACGCAACATGACTGAAGCGCAACTGAATGTCTTAGAGCCCGGACTACGCCAAGCGGCTGACCGCGGGCGGGCCTACACCTTGCCACAATATCTGAAAGCGACCGAAGAGCGCAGTGCGTTCGGTGCACGCATGCGCGAGTTTCATACTGACTGGGATCTGCTTGTGCTGCCCACCATGCCGGGCACCGCGTTTGAAGTCAACCAACTCGGCCCCAAGCAGGCAGACGGCTCAATTGGCAGCGCCTGGCGCATTTGGAATCCTTTTTGTTATCTGTTCAATCTGACGATGCAACCCGCAGCGAGCCTGCCCTGCGGGTTTACTGCTAAAGGATTGCCAGTCGGCTTACAAGTCGTTGGGCGCATGCATGACGACCTCACCGTACTCAGAGCCTGCGCCGCGCTAGAGCCCCATGTGTCGCCGCTTAAGCTTGCACCGCGGCCGAACTGAAAAAATTTTCTTTTCTTACCACTCACGTATCGATCAAACCTCCCAATCTTCAAGCAGTAAGCCTTGGACTCTACTAAATTCGCCTGTATTGTGAGTGATCAGCGTTGCTTTATTGGCGCGTGCAATTGCGGCTATCAACATGTCATTCGCACCGATCAAATTGCCTTGCGTGGTGAGGTCTGCGCGAATCTGTGCGTAATGTTCAGCGGCGTTATCGTCAAATTCAAAGCTGTGCAACGGCGAAAACAGTTTTTGCAGAAGTTGATGATTTCTTTCTTTTTGCTCGCTACGTAGCGCACCAAACAAAAGTTCAGCCTTCACCACGCTACATAACGCAATATCCTCAGGGCGAAGTTGCATAAAATGTCTACGCACAGTGAGGTTTTTACGCTGCCATAACTGAATGCAGGCGTTGGTATCAAGCAGGTACGTCAATTAAAGCTCTGTCTTGTTTCGAGGTTTAATTCAGGGGGCCTTGTTTGTGACTCGCCTTGCCAAGCATCAAACAGCTCAAAATAACCTGCTGGCCACTGGTTTTGTACACCTGTTTCGCGCTTAATAATCTCTGCTAAATATTTAGACAGTGTTAACTTCGCTCGCTTTGCTTGAATGCGTATTTGCGCTTCGATTTCGTCTGGCACGTAAAAATGTAGCTGTGACATGGCTCAATCCTCAGTGTATGTGGCATATGTGGTGTATGTGGCATATGTGCATACTATGTGCAAAACATTTAAATGTCAATGCCCACAGCCGAAACCCACTGTTTTTTTCAAATTTCTGATTTTATTGATAATTTTGGTGGGCGGTACAAGTTTCGAACTTGTGACCCCTGCCGTGTGAAGGCAGTGCTCTACCACTGAGCTAACCGCCCGGTTTGATGCGCACTTTTGGTGGCTGGTTAAAATCTAGAAAATTTTCTAGGAACCAAATTATACACAGTCAGCGTGTTGGCTCACGCTGAGCAGGACACAAGGAAAGGAAAAAAACTACAGCGAGGATTGGCATCACGGCCCAGTTGAGTGCCACGCCCGGGGCAACTCCCTCGGTTATCACTGGTTTTAAGTGGCCTACATAAGCTCGCAGGAACGGTTCAAGCATAAAAACAAGCAGTACAAGTGGTACAAATCCTCGGTAGCGTAATAAAAGCACCCAAAGCAACAACGCCAACAATAGCTGGATGGCACCCAATTGCCCGAGCATAGCGACAATATTCGCGCCGCCTGCAACAGATACGTCTATTGTTGCGATACTGTGTGCACCACTATCGTAAACAAGCATATGTATCAGACTGCGCACAGTAATCATGCACAGATATAACAACGCGATCCACCAAGTTAGTGCTGGACCGCCTGCAGTAGAAGGATTGGCAGGAAGTAATGCGGCCAGATCAGGTCGCCAGACGTTGGGCAGCATATTATTCACAAGCGCTCCATCAATTTAAGTCTTACATTGGGCAAAGAGTTAATCATAAATCCACACGGCGCGTTATACACAGCCGCGCCCGACTACTTCAACGACGGCAAGAGCGTTGAGCCCTTTCCTGTACAATTTCGCTTAATAAAACCCGCCAAGGCTATGTGCGCAAGCATATCCTCAAACCGGCGGGTTACTTTTTTGTGAAATCGAATTTTGCAGTGAGCATACCCTGACAACAACTAAACGGCCGTTTGAGAAACCCCCTACTTCTTACGCGCAACAGGCGACTCAACTTCAGCAACGAGGCATGGAAATAAGTGACCTCACTCAAGCTGAGTTCTATTTACAAAACCTCAATTATTACCGTTTAGGTGCTTACTGGCTGCCATTTGAGTCCGATCACACAACACACATATTCAGGTCTGGCACCAAATTTGAGGAAGTTTTAAATCTATACCTATTCGATCGTGAGCTTCGGCTCTTGATGCTAGATGCCATTGAGAGAGTTGAAGTGTCAATTAGAAGCCAATGGGCATATCAAATCGCTCATTTGCACAACCCCCACGGCCACCTTGACGCAACTCTGGCTGTCAATAATAGCCGTTGGCAAAAAAATCTAGCGAAACTGACAATGGAGGTAAATCGATCTGATGAAAACTTCATCAAACATTTGATAACGACATACAGCGAGGCGTTACCAGCCTTGTGGGCAGTCTGTGAAGTCATGTCGCTGGGCTCGTTATCACGTTGGTATGACAATCTAAAACCCATGAAAACCCGTCGTGCTATCGCCGCGGCCTATGGTGTAGATGAACAAGTGCTGGCGTCTTGGCTAAGGCATCTTTCCTTAGTACGCAACATCTGCGCTCATCACAGTCGATTGTGGAATAGAGATTTCACAATAACGCCGACCCTGCCTCGCAACAAGCCTGTCGGACTTGTCAAGCAGTTTGTTCCCGGCTCACGCAAGCTCTACAACACATTGATCATCTTGCTTCACTTGATGGGTATGATTGCACCAAATCACATTTGGCGCAGTCGCGTAAAAGATCTCCTGAGTGAACATGAAATTCTGTTGACTGCGATGGGTTTCTCTGTGGACTGGGAGAAAAGAAAAATCTGGAGATTATGGTGAGGAAACAATCGGGCAACTTGGAAGCTGCGGGTATGAAGGCAGTGCTCTACCACTGAGCTAACCGCCCAATCTGAGGCGCGCGAGTTGCGGCTGATTGGAGTTCTGGACGAATCCAAGGGGAGCACTATACACAGCCGCGCCCATTTGCCTCAACGACGGCAAGAGTGTTGAGATAAACAGGCAGTCTATTCGCACTAACTTAGCTGAACAAACCGGCTTCAGGTGGCGGCCCAGCGCCTAATCGAACTGAGCCTGAAGATGCCAAGCTTTACCTTAACCCTTGGGGCAACCATTCTCTAATGGTTTTCCGGCAATACGATCCTTTACCCACTCAAGATACATAGGAGCAGAAACGCCGGGAGTTGTAAAGTGTGTTTGCTCACCTGGCAGCTGCACTCTCGCTACATTCGCCCCCATTGCGCACATCTGCTTTTGATAAATCTCATGCATAACAGGAGGCACGACAGTATCTTTTGTGCCCCAGTAAATCGCGACGGGCGCGACTGGCTTTACGGGTTTGACACTACCATCAACAAACGCCTTAATCCATGCCGAAGAGTTGCTGGCTTGGGGATTCACTAGAGATTTATATTTGTCTCCATAGGCATAGTTAAATGAATCACCCATCACATGAACGCATTTGTTACTTGATAGTTGATCGGCGGCCTTTGCACCTTCTTCAGTCAGCAAATCGGTGAGCTTAAGCTCGGGGTAAGCGGCCTGAGTGCCCCAAAGCCCCATCATAAAGTGGGTAAATAAGAATACGTTAGAAACATTCGCCTCAGTGAACCCTTTCATGACTTTGATCGCACTAGCTTCATCGAGCGGAGCTTTTGGAAGCAGAGCTGCTAAATCTTCTGGTGCCAAGGCGACAAATCCAAGATACTGCAGATTGTCTGCGGCAGTGCCCTGTTGAGCCTGATAGTCTGGAAGACTCGCAGCGGCAATCACTGCACCACCACCCTGTGACCAACCATACACAACCGTCTTTTTGCCCGCACCGATTTCTGTCATAGAGCTTGCTGCTCGCGCGGAGTTAATGACATCTCTACCATTGGTTTGCGCAACGGCATATTGATGCTTACCACCACCGCCAAGACCTTGGTAGTCTGTAGCAACCACGACGTAACCTTCGTTGATAAACTCTTGGCCCTTCGGAATCCCAAAGTCAGTCCAAGAGTTTCCATCCATCAGAAAATATTGATTCAGCGCACGAGTTGGATCGATGACTTGGGAGGGGCCACAGTTTTGGGCAGAGCCTGTTGTGCCATGCGCCCAGGCCAAAATGGGCCTGCCTTCTTTGGGGGCTGGGCCAACAGGGGCAATCACCAGTGCCGTAACGATTGTCTTACGCTCACCGACATCAGATGAAATGTAGGCAATTTTCCAAGCCTGTGCGCCTTTGAGTGATGTCTGAATCTGCTCTTTTTTGATCACTTGGCCTAACACTCCAGTCGGGCTCATTTGTATGACTGACTCATAAAAAGGCGCAACAGGAGGCGCTGCCAACGCATTAGAAAAAGCAAAACACAAACTCGCGACGGCTAGGTTTTGAACTAGTGATTGCATATGTCATTCCTGTGGATGTCAATATATTAAGTGATACGTTCTTAAGCGGGTCATTTGTAAGCGCTCGCCAAGAATAAAGTTTCACTGACTCATCAAAGCACGCCGAAGCACTCAATGTCGTGCTTTACGAGAGTAAAATCCTAACATGATATATTTATTTGGTCTTCCAAACTAAGGGGCCAAAAACTTGAATAAACGAATTTTTTTAGCCCTTTAAATCATGAAAAAAACAGCCCTCATCGCCGCAACGTTATTCAGTACGTTTACCTCACTGAACACATACGCCCAAGATAAACCGGTTGTCGTCCCTCAAGTGACTAACGAATGGCGCGGCTCGATTTCTCCCTACCTGTGGGGTGTCAATGTGAATGGGTCGCTCTATTACGACCAGTCGAAATTAGGCACGGTCAGTATGGGAACAGGTCAATTGTTGCAAGATCTAAATGTTGGTGGAATGCTTTTTGCCGAATTACATACAGGTAATTTCGGTGTCATGGCTGATTTGTTTTACGCAAAAATGACATTGAACAAATCATCCGTTGTTCGCCAAGTGGATCTTGGTTCGAAGACTACGCTAGAAACTGGGGTCTATACCTTGGCAGGTACCTATACTTTGCATAACACCAATAATAGTTATATTGACGCCCTTGCAGGTGTGCGTATTTTGTCCTTGAACACAACAACCAAGATCAGCATCGGGGATACTCCGTATAGCGCGGTTGCAAAAATGTCGTCGACCATCGCTGACCCAGTCGTGGGTGTAAAAGGACGTTTTCGTATTGCTGATACAGATTATTTTGTTCCGTTTTACGTGGATGTGGGGGGTGGCAGCTCAAGTACCCAGGTCACCTCGCAACAGATACTTGGCGTTGGCAAAGCTTTCGAATGGGGTGAGGCCACCCTCGCATTTAAGAATTTGTATTACAAACAAAAAAGTCAAAGCAGCGCTACGGCCGATCTCAACATGTATGGCGTGCTCGTGGGGGCAACGTTTAGATTCTGAGGCGAACGTTGGCTGGACTTTTTCTGTACAAGCTCACTCAAGAAAACCCGCCAAGGCTATGTGCGTAAGCATATCCTCAAACCGGTGGGTTACTTTTTTGTGAAATCGAATTTTGCAGTGAACACACCCTGGTAACAACTAAACGGCTTTTCAAGAAACTCTCTACTTCTTGCGCGCAACAGGCAGCTCATCTTCATCAAAAGGTTCTCCACGAACCTAGTGGTAAGCCACCTGCCTCAGTGTCTGCGTTGTAGGCAGCCGTAAATTCTGCATAGTCAGCTTGCCAACGCCGATCTTGTTCTTGCTGGGCGAGTTTTCGCAAAAACACATATTCTTTCTTTGACATATTTATACTCAGTTAGTTTGCTTGATGGGCGGCTTTCAATCCGCATTAGCCCCCCTCGACACTAGCTGCTCCCATTTACTTCAACGAGGGCCAAAGCGTTGTCACCATCAAGCCAAAAACGCTTAGGCACATAGTTGCGACTCCTCCGCCAATCCAAAGAACAACCTTGTGCGAACTTGTAAGCACTGTGACATCAGCGCGCAAGCCAGCAAAGTCTGCACGCAAACCAACAAATTCAGCTATGCAGCCATCAATCTTCGCTTCAAGGCGACCTGTCTTAGCCTCGAGCCGATCGGTTTTCTCTTCGAGCTGTTTGATCTCAGCCTTCACCTCGCTACCCAACGCAATTAAATCAGCCTTGGTTGCGTACTGCCCGCACTCTCGCTCAAGCACCTTTTGCAACTGTTTTAAATCAGCCTTGGTCGCACACTGCACGCACTCTCGTTCAAGAACCTCTTGCAATTCTTGTGCATGAACTTCAGCTTGGGCGCGAGGCAGGCCCGTATTAACCAGTTTTGTGGCGTAGGCCAAAGAATTAAACATAGTCATCATGCATCCTTCAACATTGAATCTTTAGGCTAGACCGCCTGCAGTCTCCACTTTGAACTGCCGCAAAGTCAAACGCAATAGCCTGGGCCAAACTCTTACAAACACTTACATAAGCCTGCTAAAAAGAGCTATAAACCCGCCCTAATCGTCTGACGACAAAGCGAGCCAAGCCAGGCGTGCCATCCCAACCAAAATCGGCCATAATCCTAGTCAAACAACATTGATACGAGACAAGCCTTGAAAATCACCGCAATCACGGCAATCCCCTTGTCCTTTCGCCTTGATCAGGGCAAGACCGTCACGATGGGGATTGGCAGCACGACCAAGCGTGACACCATTATTGTGCGGGTCGAAACCTCTGAAGGCATTACGGGGTACGGCGAAGCCCACCCTGGCCGCAGCCCCGGGGCCGTGGTCAGCCTGATTCACAATACGCTGGCCCCGATGCTGATTGGCATGAACGCGACCGACGTCATTGGCGTTTGGAAGCGTGTGCATCGTATGCAGCTTTCAAGCCACGGGGTAGGCTCGGGCGCCTCGCTTGGTTTATCGGGCATCGACATGGCGCTTTGGGATATTCGCGGCAAAGCCGCCAAGATGCCCTTGTATGAACTGCTGGGCGGTAGCAAGCGTCGTTTGCCCGCCTACGCTGGTGGCATCTCGTTAGGCTATCAACCCAAAGAGTCTCTGGCCGAAGAAGCCCAAGAGTATGTGGCGCGGGGCTACAAAGCGATCAAGCTCAGACTAGGCGATAGCGCAAAAGCCGATATTGAGCGTGTGCTGCACGTGCGCAAGGTACTGGGCGACGATATTGATATTTTGACTGATGCCAACACTGCCTACACCTTGGCTGACGTTCGACGCGTATTGCCTGTGCTGGCAGACATCAAAGCCGGCTGGCTTGAAGAACCTTTTGCCTGTAACGATTTTTCGTCTTACCGCGAAGCTGCAAAGATTACGTCACTTGTGCCGATCGCCGCCGGCGAAAATCATTATGGTCGCTTTGAGTTTGCGCAGCTACGCGAAGCGGGTGCGGTGCAGATCTGGCAGCCCGACTTATCAAAATGCGGTGGTATTACCGAAGGCCTAGCCATTGCAGCCATGGCATCGGCGTATCGTATCCCCATGCACACGCACAGTTCAGCCACAGGCATTAACCATGCAGCCACCATTCACTTTATGGCGGCCATTGAAAATTCAGGCTACTTTGAGGCTTGCGTGTCGCACTTTAATCCCTTGCGCGATATGTTTGGCACCACCTTTGAGATTGGCGCAGACGGTTGCGTTGAACCGCTCGACAAACCTGGGATTGGGCTTGAGATTGATGAATCGTTGTTTGCCAAGTATCCACTCATTGATGGGCCTGGCTATGTTGTGAAATTTTAAGTCGGTAACGACGTGCGCATAGAACTTCTCGAATCACCGTAACAATATTCCTCGAATCAATAGAGCAAAACTTCTCTCATCACCGGAGGCATCATGTTTAAAGCAGTTGCAAAACTTTTCGCACCGCTCATTGCTGCTCTTGCAATGATCGCGCCGGCACACGCACAAACGTTTCCAGAGCGCTCAGTCAAAATCGTAGTGCCCTACCCACCAGGTGCCTTTAACGATTCGTTGGCACGTATGTCTAGCGAAAAGCTCACCAAGCTTTGGAACCAAACCGTTGTGGTTGAAAACAAGCCCGGTGGCAATACCACCATTGGGAATAACTACGTGGCCAAGTCGGCTGGTGACGGCTACACGATTTTAGTTACGCCGCTACCCTTCTCGGCCTTACCGGCCCTGTACGGAAGCAAACTTCCCTACGATGCGCTGAATGATTTTCAAGCGCTGATTTTGGCTGGCGTTGCCAACAACGTACTGGCGACTCGCAAGGGTCTTGGTATCAAAGACGTCAATGAGTTAATTGCCTATGCCAAAAAGAATCCGGGCAAACTCAACTACGGCTCTACCGGCTCTGGCTCGTCAAACCATCTGTCGATGGAACTACTGATGAGTATGACTGGCATCAAACTCACGCACGTGCCCTACAAAGGCAGCGCCCCCGCAGTGGCAGCGCTGATGGCGGGTGAAATCGACGTACTCTTTGACAATATCCCAAACATTCTTGGGCAAATCAAAGCGGGCACTGTGACAGCGATTGCGGTCACAGGCTTAAAACCTTCGCCACTTTTACCTGGCATCCCAACAGTTGCTGAAACCGGCGCCCCTGGTTTTGAAGTGAACGTCTGGTTTGGCATGCAAGTGCCTGCAGCAACACCCAAAGCAGTTGTGGCTCAGGTTAATCGTCAACTCGCTGCAATCTTTCGCGAACCCGACATTACCAAACGCTTTACTGATGCCGGCGTAGAGGTGGTTGCAAGTACCCCTGAAGAATTTAGCGCGCTACTCAAAAGCGAAGTCGCTAAATGGGGCAAAGTCGTTAAAGACGCAAATATTAAAATTGAGTAAAAGGGACTCGCGGGATATGACGAGGGTGAGTGAATACCGCCCTCGACGCGGGTCGACCTGTGAAGTATTGTGAAAAAAATTTGAGTCACCAAATGAAAATTAAAGATGTCACCCTCACCTTGTTTAGCTGGGATGATATCCCTGCAACAAGCTATGGCGCGCACACGGGTCGTTTCTCGGGCGGCAGTAAGCTTGGCCTGCTCGCCATCACCACCGATCAAGGGATCACAGGTCACGCTTTTTTAGGCTCAGCGTTTTATCCTGCCGATATGGATGGCGCAAGCTTGATTAAGTATCTCAAGCCGATTCTGCTCAATCAAAATCCGCTTGACCGTGAACGTCTCTATAAGGCGATGTGGAAGCGCGTTCGCACCACGACCGCACGCGCCATTGGTGCGATGGATGTCGCCTTGTGGGACATCGCCGGAAAAATCGCGGACTTGCCGATTCATCAACTGCTCGGCTCTTATCGTGATCGCATTCCGGCCTATATCAGCTCAGCTGTCTTGGCGACCCCAGAGGCGTATGCCGAAGAGGCACAGCACTACCAGTCACTAAACATGGCCGCGTACAAAATTCACCCGCCACAAGTCTGGCGCGACGATATCAAGGTGTGCGAAGCTGTGCGCAAGGCAGTCGGAGACGACTACACCTTGATGCTGGATTCGGTATGGAGTTACGACTACCCTGCCGCCTTGCGGGTTGGGCAGGCAATTGAAGCGCTTGGCTTTTATTGGTACGAAGATCCGTTAGCCGATGCGGATATCTATAATTACATTGAACTGAAAAAGCACCTGACAATCCCCATCATGGCAACCGAATATCCAGCGGGGGGGTTGGATTCGTACGCCCCCTGGATTAAAGAACGTGCCACCGATTTCTTACGTGGCGATGTTGCCGTAAAGGGTGGCATCACAACGCTGATCAAGACTGCGCATTTAGCTGAAGCCTTTCATTTAAATTATGAAGTGCACCACGGTGGCAACTCGCTCAATAACTTCGCGAATTTACACGTGATCATGGCGCTTCAAAACACCGAACTTTTTGAAGTACTGTTACCAGCCGAATCTCAAAAGTATGGGCTTTTGCAAGATATCGAAATCGATGCGCAGGGCATGATTCATGCACCCATGGCACCGGGTCTTGGCGCGCAAATCGATTTTGAACTGATCAAAAGAAAGACGCTGGGGGTGTTGACGTAACAGGATGTTTCAAGCGTCTCTGAGGCTCGCGTAAGACGATTACTGCAAACCAATTGACCGTCGTACGTTACTGAAAAATACCATTTGCAAGCGATCAGGTCTTAATCTCATCGATTTGTGTCGCTTCATATTGCCGCCAGACACAAGCCCCTTTAGCAGCCTTGTCTAAAGCGGCGAGATATTTTTCGTGTGCAAAGAGGTCATCGGCACTCGGCAAAATAACCGGCAAATTCAACGCTTCAAGTCGCTGCTCGTTTGCTGCCACGCTGGCGGTTTCTGGCACGTCAAAGTTGTCGATCATCAAACTGTCTTGACCGCGCGTCATGGCTAGCCAGACTTCAGCGAGCAGCCGTGAATCTAACAGCGCGCCATGCAACTGCCGGTGTGCGTTAGACACCCCATAGCGGTCACATAACGCATCAAGAGAATTACGCTTGCCCGGATGCAAGGTTTTTGCGTGTGCAAGAGAATCGGTGACGCCCGAGCAAACATTCGTAACAGGTTCTCGACCGATTTTCGCGAGTTCAGCATTTAGGAACTTCAAATCGAAAGGCGCATTGTGAATAATGAGTTCAGCGCCAGCAATAAAAGCCAGAAACTCATCGACCTGCTCTTCAAAACGCGGCTTCGTTGATAAAAAGTCTGTCGTCAATCCATGCACCTCAAGCGCCCCCGGATCGCTATCGCGGCCAGGGTTCAGATACGTATGAAAATCGCGGCCAGTGATACCGCGGTTAAGTACCTCAATTGCTCCGATTTCAACGATACGATGCCCATAAGCAGGGTCAAGGCCTGTCGTTTCAGTATCGAGAATAATCCAGCGCATAGTTTGGGTGACCTAAAAAAAGGGCGAGCGAACGAAAGGTAATCGCTGAATAAAAAAGTGCAAATCTACTGTAAACGGTCGGCGAGCGAAGCGTGGAACCTTCCGTGCGTTCGAACAATCCGAACCCATACTGCAACTATAGCGTGAGCGGCGCGTTATCTCACATCCGCGATCGCGCATCCTCAACCCCACGGTTGGCCAGCAAGTCGGCCCGCTCGTTGCCCGGGTCTCCGGCGTGGCCCTTGACCCAATGCCAAGTGATGTCATGCTGGGCGACTAAACCGTCTAGCAACAACCACAAGTCAGCATTTTTTACGGGTTTTTTGTCGGCCGTGCGCCAGCCGCGCTGCTTCCAACCGTGAATCCACTCGGTCATCCCCTTCATGACATATTGCGAGTCGATGTGCAGGGTCACTTTGCACGGGCGCGTCAGGGCACGCAAGGCCTCAATCACGGCCATCATTTCCATACGGTTGTTGGTGGTTAAAGGTTCGCCGCCGTGCAGCGTTTTTTCAACGTTGCCGCGCTTTAACAAAACACCCCAACCGCCCGGGCCCGGATTGCCTTTGCATGCGCCATCTGTCCAAATTTCTACGGTGTCTTCAGTATTCATGACAAGTTTCTTAAAATTAGTGTTCTCGCCACCACAAAGAGCGAGGCGTAGTCGAGCGCATCCTGTTATTCGCGCTATTTATCCTTCGCCTGTTCGGGGAGGATTTTCTTGCATTCGGCTAAACAGAGTCGTCCAGCGACTTTGAGCTGGTCTTTTGCTGCAACGTTGCGCCAGCGGTCTGGCGTGCACCTTTGCGCACCGCCGCGGCAGTTTTCCAACGCGGCTTAATCAGTCGCATGCCAGCCACGCGCTTCACAGCTGAAACAACATAGACAGCGCCACAGACCGGCCACCAACGGTTGCCGGCCGCCTCGGCAAACGCAAAGCGATCTAGCCATTTTTGTGAGCGAAGTGGGGGAACATAACAGCCAAAGTGCCCTAACTCGATTTCAAACGACAACAACTTGAGCCAATCCTTCAACCGGGGCAGCGACACCTGAGCCTGAACAGGTCGCGGTAACCAAGGTGCCAAATATGGGATTCGTTGGCGTACGCCCCAAAGACTCCAGGGGTTAAATCCTGAAATAACGACCCGGCCTTCAGGCACTAGAACACGCTCAACCTCGCGCAAGACTTGATGTGGGTGAGCACTTGCTTCTAAGCCATGCGGCAATACTAAAAGGTCTACACTCTGTGAGTCAAAAGGCAAGAACTCTGGTTCGGCCAAGACCATGCCCGCCCAATCTGCCGCAGGTAACAGCGGTAACTCGGCACCGGCGTAGGCCTTAAAGGGCATACGGTTGGCGCGCAAAAGGTCAAGATTAGGTTGCCCCAGTTGCAACGCGTGATAGCCAAACACGTCGGCGACCATCTTATCGAAGCAGGTTTGCTCAAAGCGCTGCACATACTGGCCGAGTTCGCTCTGTCGCCACTGCTCAAAGTCTACAATAGGGGATCTTGGTTTCGACACGTGTTCTCAAAAAATGAATAAAACTCAGCGCCATCCTGACTTTGCACAGCCAAGCGCCGGCATCTCTCCGATCTCGGCCTTTAGCGACAACTATATCTGGTTAGTCTCTAACGGTCGCCAAGCCTTGGTGGTTGATCCTGGTCAAGCGCAGCCAGTGTTGCAGGTTCTAAAAGAACAACAACTCTCACTGAACGCTATTTTACTCACCCATCACCACGACGACCACGTTGGCGGGGTTGCTGAACTAGTGGCACAAACGGGTGCCAAGGTTTGGGGGCCCGCTGGCGAGGTCTTGCCGGTGTGCGACGTAGCGTTGGTCGAAGGCGACACCTTCGAAGATACTTCGCTTGAGCTAAAACTCTCGGTTTTGGATATTCCTGGCCATACTGGGGGGCATATTGCATTTTTTGGAACTTTCGGCACCACCCCAGTTGTGTTTTGTGGCGATACACTCTTTGCAGCAGGCTGTGGGCGCGTATTTGAAGGAACCCCCGCTATGATGGAAGCGTCGCTGGCAAAACTGGCAGCACTGCCAGTGGACTCGAGGGTGTACTGCGCCCATGAGTACACACTGTCCAATATGCGCTGGGCCAGTGTGGTTGAACCCGATAACCTTGCGCTGCAAAGTTGGCAAGAACACGCTAACGAGCAACGCCGGTTAAATCAGCCTACCCTTCCCAGCTCGATCGAACTTGAGTTGGCCTGTAACCCGTTTTTGCGCGTGCGGCAGCCCAGTATTGTGCAGGCCGCCACCAACTGGGCGCAACGCGAACTCACCACCCCGGTTGAGGTATTCGCGGCGCTCAGAGAGTGGAAAAACAACTTCCGTTGAAGCCCATGCGTTTGTTTCGTTTATTGTGCGTGCTCAGTCTGCTGGCCTTGGTGGGCTGCGCTGCCACGGATCAAAAAAGCCGTTACGTCGCTGCGGACACCTCGCGCACAATCGATTTAACGATCCCACCGCTTGACGTCTGGGAACGCATCCGTCGCGGTTTTGCCATCCCCAACCTCAACACGCCCCTCTCGGCCAAGTGGACAGCCTATTACGCCTCGCACCCTGAAGCGATGCAACGCATGGCCGAACGGGCTGGCAAATATTTGTATTACATTGTTGACGAAATCAACCGACGCGGCCTGCCCACCGAGTTAGCCCTGCTGCCGTTTGTCGAAAGTGCCTATAACCCGGTCGCCTATTCAAGCGCCCGCGCCTCAGGGCTTTGGCAATTTATCCCAAGCACCGGCACGCAGTTCAAGCTCAAGCAAGACTGGTGGCACGATCAACGGCGTGACCCCATCGCCTCGACGAACGCGGCACTCGACTACCTAGAATATCTGTTCGAGTTTCAAGGCGACTGGTATCTGGCACTTGCCTCGTACAACTGGGGTGAAGGCTCGGTCAAACGCGCGGTCACACGCAATATGGCGATGGGCAAGTCAACCGACTATCTGTCTCTTAGCATGCCCAACGAGACCCTGAACTACGTGCCCAAGTTGCAGGCAATTAAAAATATAGTGGCCGACCCCGAACGCTACGCCGTCGTTCTACCTCAAGTCGATAACAGCCCTTACTTTGTTGCGGTGCAAAAGAAGGTCAACATCGACTTCACAATTGCAGCACAGTTAGCTGAAATGCCGATTGCTGACTTTCACGCGTTAAACCCCTCGTTTAACCAGCCGGTTATTTCAGCGCAAGAAGAGCATGTCGTCATCTTGCCTCGCAATAAAGTTGATATTTTCAATGCCAACCTCTTGCAGTATCAAGGCGAACTCTCATCCTGGAAAACCTACGAAGCCAAGACGGGCGATACCTTTAGCTCAATTGCTGCCAAGTTTGGCGTCGCCGAGGCCCGTTTGCGTCAAGCGAATCGCATTGAACCAAACGCGCGCGTCACTGCAGAGCAAATCGTCATTATTCCTGGCCCGGCCGGACAAGGGCTGCAGCTTGCGCCACCCAGCGCCTCGGGGGTGCCGCAAGTTGCAGGGCGACAGCCCAGTGCCACAACCAGCCAACAAGTACGCATCCATGTTGTACGCAAAGGCGAATCCCTCGAATCGATCGCTCGCCAATACAATACGACGATCGTGAGCTTGCGCGCGCTGAACAGCCTAAAAACTGATACCGTTCAAGTCGGCGCTAAACTGCGTGTTCCCGGCACGGGTAATCGCAGTTGACGCCCTACCCGCTTTTGTAGATTCGCTTCGTTGACTTTTTATTTCTAGGATTTTTATGGGCTTTCTTTCTGGCAAACGCATTTTAATTACAGGCGTCATCTCTAATCGGTCGATTGCCTACGGCATTGCCAAAGCCTGCCACGAGCAAGGTGCCACATTGGCGTTCACCTACGTTGGCGAACGTTTTGAAGAACGAGTCAAAGAATTTGCGGCCGATTTTGGTAGCAATATCGTGTTGCCCTGTGATGTCGCCGAAGACAGTCAAATCGAAGCCACCTTTACCGAGCTTGCTAAACATTGGGATGGACTAGAGGGCTTGGTTCACTCGATTGGCTTTGCACCACGCGAAGCCATTGCCGGCGAATTTCTAGAGGGCCTCTCGCGTGAAGCCTTTCGAATCGCTCACGACATTTCTTCGTACAGCTTTCCGGCCTTAGCTAAAGCCGCTCGCCCAATGATGCAAGGGCGCAATGGCGCCCTGATCACACTCACCTACCTGGGTGCCGAACGCGTGCTTGCCAACTACAACACCATGGGGCTGGCCAAAGCTTCGCTTGAGGCCTCAGTGCGCTACTTAGCCGCCAACCTTGGGCCCGAAGGCATTCGTGCCAACGGTATTTCAGCCGGTCCGATTAAAACATTGGCCGCAAGTGGCATTAAAGATTTTTCAAGCATCTTGAAATTTGTCGAAGCCAGCGCACCCTTGCGTCGCAATGTCACCATCGAGCAAGTCGGTAACGTCGCTGCCTTTTTGCTGTCAGACTTAGCCTCGGGCGTGACTGGCGAAATCCTGCATGTCGACTCAGGTTTTTCAAATGTTGTGGCTGGTCTAGTCGAGTAAGCGTTTTAGCCGAAAGACTACCGGGCACCTAACTGCAAGATTTCGGCGGCACTATTCACGCTGGCCATATCTAAAGATTTAGCCAATAGCGATCGTGCGCGGCGTTCACCCAACACGGGTATGACAAGCTCAAGAAACTTTGCCGCGAGTTGTTGATCATTCATCGGATTAGTCACGCTACCCGTCGCATCACGCGTGAAGTGTTCGACTTCGCGGCCATCATGCAACCGAATGCTCACCACTGCCTGGTTATCTTGCAGCGCTGAATCTGCGACCACCTCGGCATGCTCTTGCAAGCTACGAACTGAAGGATCCATGACACTATTTAATGTGCCTTGTGCAATCCCAGCGGCGCCGTAAACTAAACTTGCCCCCACCCAGTGATATAAGCTCACCTGAGCATCTAAAACAGTTTCGGGCAGTTTGCGCCAACACAATGTCAGCGCATCTGGATGTACCCGCAGCGAGATGTTTGCAATATCTTGATGACTAATACTGTGGGTGCGCTGCAAGTGTAAGCACGCATCAATTGCTGGGTGAACCACGATGCCGCAAGGGTAAGGTTTGAAAGCATTATTCAAGGATTCGAAACGCTCGCCGAGCTGATCTCGTATCAAACTCGCATCATGACCCCCCGTTAAAACTTGCAGTAAGCCGTTACGACCATCGATCGCAATTGGGCTACATGCATAATTGGCAGCAGCCAAATGGGCCGCCACAACGCCATCGCGCGCAGCGAGCCCCGGCACAAAGGTGATTGCCATGCTGCCGTGTGCTGCACGCAGGCCGCCCGCCTGACTTGCGGCAAGCCCAAGCGCCGACACCATTTGAGGCTGCGTCAAATTCAACAAACGACCGACCGCAGCAGCGGCTCCGATCGCCCCCGATAAGCCCGTCATGTACCAACCCATGTTGGCGCCGCCGGCCTTGATCGCGCAACTCACACGGCACTCAAGCTCAAGCCCAATGGCCAAGGCATTGAGCATCTGCTCACCGTTCACGGGCCGGTCGACTGAACCGAGCTGATAGGCGGTCGCAAGTACGGCTGAAGCGACGGGCCCGGTGGGGTGGGTAATGGTTGAAAGGTGCGTGTCATCATACGTGTGCGCTGACGCGGCCAAACTACCAATCAAGGCGGCGTCTGGTAGCGAGGTAGATTCGTAACGCCCTAAACTGGGGACGTCACCCTCCCCCATTGAGAGCAGCCCCGCCACCGCAGCATCCACTGAGGGCATCACTGCACCGCCCGTCGCACAGGCGACAAAATTCACCCAAGCCCGCTTAGTATGCACACGTACCGCGTCGGGCAGGCTGCCCCAACTTTGCGTCCATGCGAAGTCTGCCATGCAAAGGGTCACTGGATCTGAGATTGTGCGGGTCATGTTGAAACCATTGATTGTGTCTAAACGAGCGGCCATTTTCGGCGCCTCCGGTAACCAGCTTATTACTCGCCCTCGATTCGTTTGAGGACTGGCAATAAATACTTGCGAAATTGCGCCGGGTGTTCGCTCATCGGAAAATGCCCGACTTCGCGCATGACGGTCACTTCGGCGCCTGGGATCGACTCGGCTGTGCGAAGCGTATCTTCTGGCGTACACGAAAAATCGTATTCGCCCGTTAACAAATAAAGCGGACACAAGTCTGTACGGATACCCGTCAACTTTCCCCGCAAGTCGCTATCAACCCGATAAAAATATAGATCACCCTTAAAAATACCTGGACCACCTTGCATATATTGCCACAGCGTTTCATGCCGATGTACGGCTGGCGATTGCGGTGCCACCAAGCCCGACACCAACGCGGCACAGACCTCACCGCCATGCACATCACCGCGATGCAACCACGAGGTGTCATACCAAGGCTGCTGATGATCTGCCGCTTCAACGCCTATCAACGCACGAAATTTATCCGAGTGTAGATGGGCGAGTTGCAATACGATTCGCCCACCAATTGAACAACCAATGACCGCTGGGCGCTCAAGCTCAAGTGCCGCGCAAAAGGCCATCACCGTTTCAACATACAGAGCGGTCGATAATTTATATTCAGTATCTTGCCAGCCCTCGGGCGGATAAGATTTGCCGTGCCAAGGCATATCAAACGCAAGCACGCGATAGCGAGAGGTAATTTCAGGGTCGTTCATCATATGGCGATACTGACGATTGTCAGCGCCAGCAGTATGCAAACAGACCAACGGAATCCCGCTGCCTGCCTCTTCAAAGTAGACACGACATTGTTTGCCCTGGATGGCAAACGTTGTGTAGCGCCCCACAATCGGCTCAAGGATGACGCTCATGCAGCCACCTCACGTGGTGAAGCTAGCAAATCCTTAATAAATTGTAGATGTGCCATGAGCGGGTGCAAATGACCCTCGATTGTGAATGCACGCCGTTTGTTCAAGGCCAGAAGATCATGCCAACCAGCTGGTGGTGTGGCTAACCAAAACTTACTCCAGCCTTCGGTAGTACCTTTGACTGCAAAGTCCCACGACTGTAACGCTACGCCACGCTCTACGATCTCGGCCACACGACCGTCACGAATCCGAACAATGACTGGGACATCATCAAACTGCACAAGCATATCGACCTGCACGGGGCGGGGTTTTGCAAAGGTTGACGCGGCCTGGGTAAAGCGCTGCAATAATTGCGCACCAGTCTCAGCGGGGCTAGGAGTCATGTCTCATCCTGTTATTTTTAAAAGTACCGCGTTCAAACGCAGCATCTCAGACAGTGTTTGTAGGGCGTGGCTAGCCTGCAGTCAATCAAGTTTACTTTGCTCAAATAGCAAACTTATCGCAGGTGCATATTTTGCGCCATGTCCGGCCGCAATCGCTTGATCAAAACAGGCGACTAAATTCTTGGCACCTGTGGCGTTGACCCCAACCTGCTCAGCAAGGGCCACCGCGTACGACAAGTCTTTACGCGCGTATGTCACCGGAAAGGCGCGCTCGGGAAACTCTTGCGGCACAATGGCTTTTAGCCCTTGATTGCGCAGGGCAAAGCTGTCCGCCGAGCCAGCCGCTAGCGCCGCAAAAAGCGTCTCTGGATCAACCCCAGCGCGCACACCAATCGCACGAGCCTCTGAAAGTGCCAGCACTGTTTCGTAGACGACCATGTTATTTAGGATCTTAACCACCTGACCTGAGCCGGCTTTGCCGGCATGACGAACGTCCGTCGCGAACATTTGAATGTAGGGCTCGAGCAGTGCAAACAGCTCGGGGGTGGCACCGACTGGCACCGCAAGCGTGCCCGCTTCAGCCGCCGCACGCGTCCGCATCACTGGCGCGTCAGCAAAATACATGCCTTTTGCGACGAACGCAGCCGCCAACGTTTGCGTGGTGTCAAACGGCGAGGTGCTCAGGTCAACAACGATCTGCCCCGGACTCCCCGCCTCAAGCAACCCTGCGGGCGCGAGCACAACCTTTGAAACAATCTCACCCGACGGGAGTGACAAAAAGATAAGGTCTGCTTCTTTTGAAATCTGCGCCATACCCGCTGACTGAACACCAAATTCAGCAAGTCTTTTTAATGGTGATTCGTCTAAGTCAAAGGCCAAGACCTTCAACTGACTTTTCGTTGCAAGGTGACGACACATGGGTTCACCCATCACACCTACACCTATAAAACCGATACATTTAATCGCTTTAGGATCCAACTGAGGGGCTTGTGTCATATTGTGCTCTTAAAGTTTGAAGTGTCGCAGGTGCAAAACCTTTAGCATAAGTGAACTTAAGCGTGCCTGAATCAGCAGTCTGCTTGTGCGCTTGAAAGCAATCTTAAAGCTGAACGCACCTACACACAACGAGCTGGCAAGACATTCACTTTTGAACTTTTGTCATCAATAACTGAACTTCTTCTAGTGTGGCGCCGCGCACCAACACACGCTTTTGACGGCTGGTTTGCCCGCTCAAGATTTCGATCTGCTTACGAGGCACACTTAACTGGTCGGCAAGCCAAGCCACTAGGGCTTCATTCGCACGATTTTCTAGTGGTGGGGCCTGTAACTGAAGCTTAAGTCGCTCATCGTGCAAACCCACCACCCTCGAGGCTTTCGCGCCGGGCTGACAGTGCAGCGATAGCACCACACCCTCACTGGTCGCTGCGAGCCACGCCACTAGTGAATACCATAAAAGTGCATCAATAACGCGC
The DNA here is from genome assembly GCA_030832095.1 of Gammaproteobacteria bacterium. Taxonomy (GTDB): domain Bacteria; phylum Pseudomonadota; class Gammaproteobacteria; order Burkholderiales; family Burkholderiaceae_B; genus Zwartia; species Zwartia planktonica. The sequence continues at coordinate 70,017 of JAURJT010000064.1, forward strand.
CCAAACCGCCAGCGCCCAAAATCATGAACACCGGATTGACTCGGGTGAAAAGAATGACTGCAAACGTTGCAACTGCCAGAGTGATGGTTAAGGGCCCGACAACAGCGGCCTTCGCCACGGCGTATACGCCCGAGCACATCAAACCGATAGAGATGGGCTCGAGCGCATTTTGAACGGCGCGTCGCCAGGGTCGCTCACCAATTTTTTGCCACAGCCGCCCCATGCTCAGACACAGCACGCTCGACGGAATAAAAAACGCTAGTAGCACAACACCTGCGCCCAGCAAGCCAGCGAGCTGAAAACCGAATACCAAGACCATCATCATGTTTGGGCCTGGCGCTAACTGCCCAATACTGTAGATATGTACAAATGCGGTGTGATCGATATTAAATTGCGCAGCAAGCAGCGTCTGCATTTCAGGCAAAACAGCTGTGCCTCCGCCCACGGCCAAGATTGACAACATACCAAACGTTAACGCTAGCTGAAGCAAGATACTCATGGTTGTTGCCCGGGACGATAAAGATACAAACCAATCGGCACCATCACCAGCAAAACCCACACAAGCGAAAACTTGAACACACTCATCAAAACAAAGGTCGCGACGATCATGAACAAAGACTTCAACCGTACAAAATGTCGTTTGCCAATCGTGTAGGTAACCGATGCTAATAACCCAGTTGCGCCAGCCGCGATTCCGGCCAGCAAAACATTGACAAACGGATGCTGGCCGCCAGCGCTGTAGGCAACTCCGACCACCAAGACGAACGCCCCCCCAGGTAGCATCAACCCGAAGGCGGCCGACAGCGCACCCATACTTCCGCGCAACTGATCACCTGCAAGCAAAGCCAGATTGACTGAATTTAAGCCTGGCATCGTCTGACTGATTGCAAGGGTCGCCATAAAGCTATCAGCACTCAGCCATTGTCTCTTTTTGATTAACAGAATACGCTCGTACGCCACAATACCGCCGCCAAAACTCACGGCACCGATCAGCAGAAATTCAAAAAAAATTTGCCACAGTGTCGGTCGTTCTGCCACAGGAACCCCGCTAGAGTGAGCATCATTCATCGCGAAAGGCCTCGATTCATATTGGTACTTATTCAGGTCTGCCGTATACCAGCGCAGTTTTAGTTGTGCCACTGGCCAACCAATCCCCAATGGCTAACTGCAATTTCTTAAAAAACTTGTCAGCTTTTTTATGCGCTTGAGTATCGCCACGATTCTCGTCATTTACCCGATACGAAAAGGCTAGCTCACCAATGATCGGATCACCCACACTGCGCATCCAGATCCCTACATCACAATGCGCTTGAACGCTATCACCAAACACTAGGTTACCCAAGGGCAAACAAGCCTCAAGCACCTTGTTGGTGCGCCCGCCTACGATCCGTACCGGCAGCTCAGGGGCAGCTTCAAGTTTTTTTAAATCCGGAAAGAAACCGATAACGCTCTGCAAGGTTCGATCAAAGACTGAATCCAATGGAACGGTATCTAAAATTGCATTGTTCGAATAGATCATTCGAGAAGTGCCTAGCCCATCGCCTCGAAGGATTTCTTCTTTCAACCGCAGCCGAACCTTGTGAGGCACCGCAGACTTTGGACTGAAGTGCAATGAATCTTTTAGCGTATGCGCGCGACACTTCAACGTGACCTCGCACCAGTCATCCACCCATACGTTTTGGCGCGACTCGCGCACCCGTAAAATCAAATTATTGCGCCTGAAATCCTCGCCTGGCGTGTCGTAAAAGAAGACATTGCGCAAACCCGTGTTGGCATTGTCAAGATGAAAAAACTCCACTCCAGATTTTTGACAAAAAGCCACTAACAAACTGCTCAGCTGCATGATGCGACTGCGTCGGTCTAAGCCTTCAGGTTTGAGTAGTAGTTTGAACTCTCGATTGGTAATTTTTTTATCCAGACCAAGTGTTTTATTCTTGACAATCATCTTCACCGACTCGCAGAAAGTAATGCTCCAGAGAGCGATTCAAAGTAATTGCTGTCTGGCAAGGTTTCAAATACTCCTGCTTTGCGCAACTTAGCTAGTACACGTTCGTTTGCTTCGCACAACAGCACCCTGACACCTCTTTTCTGCAGGTTTGAGATTGCATCTTCGAGACATTGCAACCCCGTCACATCGATAAACGGCACGCGTTGCAAACGCAAAATTAACACCTTGGGGTCGGTTGCCGTATCACGCAAGACGCGCTCGACATTATCGACTGCACCAAAAAACATGGGGCCGTTAATTTCGTACAGCAAGGTACCACCAGGCAAAGCTGCAAGGCCCTGACTTGCCAGCTCAGACTGCACCGAAACGTGATCCAGTTGGCGCAATTCGACGGTGGCCGCCATGCGACGCAAAAAATGCAGGATTGCAAGAATGACACCAACATTGACTGCCACCACCAGATCCACAAATACCGTCAATAAAAACGTGACAACCAGAATCGCACGATCCGCGTAGGGCGCCCGCAGCAACACCCGTCTAAAGCGATGGAGCTCGCTCATGTTCCAGGCCACGACAAAAAGAATTGCAGCCAAAGCTGCCAACGGAATACTTGACGCCAAAGGCGCCAATACCAGCAACACGGCAATCAGCGTGACCGCGTGCACCACCCCAGCAAGCGGGCTCGTCGCACCGTTGCGGATATTGGTGGCGGTGCGAGCAATCGCCCCTGTCGCTGCAAATCCACCAAATAGTGGCGTCATCATGTTGGCGATGCCCTGTCCTACAAGCTCTTGATTTGAATCGTGCTTCGTGCCAGCCATCCCATCGGCCACGACCGCTGACAGCAGTGATTCAATCGCCCCAAGCATCGCGATGGTGAAGGCGGGCCCAATCAAAGAGATCACTTGCGACAGACTTAAATCGGGCAAGGCAAATACGGGCAAGCCCTGCGGGACTCCGCCAAAGGCGGTCCCGATGGTCGCCACACCCTTTAGCTGTAGCGTCGACTGCAGCAGTGTGGCCACGATCATCGCCACCAACGGGCCAGGGATTTTTTTCAGTGCAGCGATCTTTGGAGAAAAAATCACAATCAACAAACTTAGCAACGCTAACGCGAGTGTAGGCAAATGGGTCTGAGGCAACAGCATGACCTGAGCCCATAATTTTTCGTGAAAGTGCTCGGCTGTGACTTTAGGCAGCCCTAAAAAATCAGACCATTGACCAACAAAAATAATGACACCGATGCCGGTGGTAAAGCCCACAATCACGGGAGCCGGAATAAACTTGATGACCCCACCCATTTTGGTCAGACCCATCAACAGCAGCATCAGCCCAGCCATCAGCGTGGCGACCTGTAAACCAGCCATGCCATATTTGGCGGTGATGCCGGCCAAGATCACAATGAACGCACCAGTCGGCCCAGCAATCTGCAGCCGCGAGCCACCCAGTAGCGTCACGAGCCCACCACCGATGATGGCGGTATAGATGCCTTGCTCAGGTCGTGCCCCAGAGGCGATCGCGAAGGCCATCGATAAGGGCAGCGCCACAATACCCACCACCAGCCCCGCGACAATATTAGGCAGCCAATGATGGCGAGCGTAAAGGCCTGCGCGATACCCTTCAATTACTGCAATCATGTCGTTCCGATGAGAAGAGAGCACATCTAGAGGTTCTAAACCAGTATAGCTGCAACAACAGGCACGGCTGCAATGACGAGTCAGGCGGCAACTATGGCTCCAACCGTACCTTGCCTCGCCAGTCTTGTCTAAATCCACTCAAAGCACTACGCTCTGATATTGAGTATGACCATCTCCTTCAATCCACTGAAACATCATATCTTATGAGCCTTCCCGAACTTTCTGCAGTTGAACTTCGCCGCCTGATTGGCGCTCGCCAGGTATCCCCCGTTGAGCTCATGGACGCCTGCATTGCGCGTATCGAGAATATCAACCCAGCGATCAATGCAATTTGCGCCACTGATTTCGAGCGCGCCCGTGCTGGCGCACAGCAGGCCGAGGCAGCTGTGATGCGCGGCGAGGCCTTAGGTCCATTGCATGGGCTCCCTCTGGGCGTGAAAGACTTGCAAGCCACCAAAGACTTGCTGACCACATACGGCAATATTGGTTTTCGCAGCAATGTGCCTGACCAAGACAACAGCCTAATTACCCGCCTGCGCGCAGCCGGTGCGATCGTGACCGCAAAAACAAACACGCCCGATATGGGTGCGGGCGCAAACACGCGCAACTCAGTGTGGGGTGCAACCGGCAACCCGTTTAATCCAACCTTAAATGCCGGCGGATCATCGGGCGGCTCAGCTGCTGCGTTGTCAACCGACCTGTTACCGATCTGTACGGGCTCGGACACTGGCGGCTCATTACGCATCCCAGCCGCACTCTGCGGGGTCGTTGGCATGCGCCCCTCTCCGGGCATGATCGGCAACAACGCTCGCGCGCTCGGATGGTCAGTGATTTCGGTACTGGGCCCGATGGGTCGTGACGTCGCAGACACCGCCTTGTTGTTTTCAGCGAGCGTTGGGCGCGATGCGATGGATCCACTTGTGTTTCCCAATGACCCTGCAAAGTTTTGGCCATTGCAACAATTTGATTTGTCCAAATTGCGGATTGGTTACACCGAAGATTTCGGCGTCTGTATCGTTGGCCAAGAGATTCGCAGGACGTTTCGCAAGCGTATTGAGGCACTCTCTTCTTTGGTCGCAACCTGTGAACCAATCGAGTTCAAATTAGGCGATCCGGATCGGGCCTTTGATATCTTGCGTGCCGAAAACTTTGTTTCATCTTTTGCACACACCTATCGTACGGCGCCTGAAACACTCGGGCCAAACATCCGGGCCAATATGGAAATCGCTTCGGCAATTACTTTGGCTGACCGCGCCTGGGCGCATCTCGAGCAAACGAAGGTCACGCGCCAGTTTGCGGCTGCGACTGAAAAATACGATTTGATTTTGTCACCTGTGGTACCCGTCACCGCGTTTCCGTGGACTGAACTGTATGCTGCCGAGGTGGATGGTCAGACCATGCGTAATTATTATCATTGGCTAGGGTTAACCTACGTGGTGACGCTCGCGACCAATCCGACCATTGCCCTGCCTTGCGGCACTGACGAACACGGCATGCCTTTTGGACTGCAGATGTCAGGGCGTTTGTTTGCGGATGATCAGGTGTTGGCAGCCGCGCATGCCATTGAGCAAGCGTTTAAAGGCGACTCTGCGCTTTGTCGACCTAAGCCAGACTTGAAGGCCCTGCAGGTTGCGCGGCCAGAGCTCAAGTCCATCGTGACGCATCCGCCTATTTATGGCTCGGGTATCGCACTCGATGCCTCGGCTGCTGCTGTGTAATTGGCAGATATATTGCGGTGTAGTGAGCGCATACGACCACGGCGCAATTTGCGATTACGTTACGGTGACTTGCGGTGATTCAACGCCGCAGTCACCATGCCAAGCGCCAGGCCCCAAAATGCACTGTTTAAACCAAACAACGACAGCCCAGAGGCCGTTACCAAAAACGTGATCACAGCGGCATCACGCTCTTTAGCTTCACTCAGTGCAGTCGCCAAACCATTACCAATCGTGCCCAACAAGGCTAAGCCAGCGATGGTCACAATCAAGGCCTGCGGAAATGCGGCAAAGACGCTGACCACCGTTGCACCCAACACACCGGTGATGACATAAAAACAACCCGCGCACACTGATGCAAGATAACGCTGTTTAGGGTCAGCATCAGCGTCTTTGCTCATGCACATGGCTGCGGTGATGGCTGCCAAGTTAAATGAGAAACCGCCGAACGGTGCTAACAGCAAACCGGCAAGGCCAGTGAAACCAATCAAAGGTGAAGCAGGTGTCGTATAGCCATTCGCACGCAACACGGCCAGGCCAGGCACATTTTGTGAAGCCATCGACACGATAAATAAAGGGATCCCGACGCCGATCAAACTTGTGACCGAAAAGGTCGGTGTCATCCAAAGAGGCTGCGCAAACGTCAGTGCAAAATGCTGCATTTGAAACAGACCTAGCGTAGCGGTCGCGCCAAGCCCCACAAAAAAAGTCAGCGGGACTGCATAGAGTGGCAGATAACGCCTGGCAACGAGAAAGCAAACAAGCATGATGCCAACGAGCCAGCCTTGGGTAGGCAACACCACAAACACGTCAATGCCGAAGCGCAATAAGACGCCCGCTAACATCGCTGCGGCAAGCGTTTTTGGTACATAACGCATCAGGCGTTCAAACAGACCAGAGAAGCCTGCCAGTGTGATGAGCAAAGAGTTAAACAAAAATATGCCGATCGCCTCAGACATGGATAAACCTGCCAGGCCTGTGATCAGTAGCGCAGCCCCTGGCGTTGACCAAGCCGTCAAGATGGGCTCTTTAAAATAGAGGGACAAGCCAATGCAGGTGAACCCCATCCCGAGGCCCAACGCCCATAACCATGACGACATTTCAGCGGGCGTCGCGCCCGCCGCATGCGCAGCTTGAAAGACAATTGCTGCCGAACTGGTGTAACCCACCAACACGGCGATGAACCCCGCAGAAAGGTGCGAGAGCCGCAAGCGGCTCATTGCAGCGGTGCTTTAAAGCATGTGGCCACTTTTAGTCGCTTTGGTGCGCAAGTAGCCATAATTATGCTCGTTAGACGGAAACACATGGGGGACTCGTTCGACCACATCGATATTATGTTGAGCCAAGGCAGCAACTTTTAATGGATTGTTGGTCATTAAACGCACACGCTTGACCCCCAACAATCGCAGCATTTGCGCAGCAGGCAAATAATTGCGTTCGTCTGAATCAAAGCCTAACTGTAGATTTGCATCAACGGTATCAAAACCAGCGTCTTGCAACTGATACGCACGCAGTTTATTGACGAGCCCGATCCCGCGACCCTCTTGCGCTAGGTAGAGCAAAATACCACTACCAAACTTATTCATCTCGCTGATCGAACCGCGCAACTGATTGCCGCAATCGCAACGTAACGAACCCATCAAATCGCCAGTAAAACACTCAGAGTGCAAACGAATGAGCGCCGGCACGTCTGGATTTAACTCGCCAACAATAATCGCCAAATGCTCGATACCACCGTCGCGGGGCCGAAAAGCCACTACGCGGGCATGTTCTGCGGCTTCGAGCGGAACGCGAGCTTCGCTGACCACTCGCAGAGAGTCTGCTGCGATATCCATATAAGCATCAATCGCAGCCACGCTCACGTTCAGGGCGTCAGTCGCTAGGCCGGCTGTCGCCACAATGGCGGCTGGCAACAAACGCGAAAGTTTGGCCAGTGTGACGCAGGCTTGCTCAAGAGACCCCGCCGCTGAAATTTGCAGCGGCGTCAAATCGGGCGGCGTTTCAAGCACCGAGAGTGGGTTTGCCAGATAATCAATCACTGCTTTACCCAGGCCGTCCGTTGCTGTCACCACACAGGCCTGATGGTCGCTTTTATCAAGGCCCAAGACATTGGCACGCGTGCCCGTCATCACCAGCGCAACGGGTGAACTGGCCTGAGAGGCCAACGCGCGTAGGCTTTCAGCGTTAACAGCCTCGGCCGCTAGCATCAGTAAACTAGATTCACCAAGATGCACTCGAACACTCGCGCCACGGCGCAGTTCTGAGATAACACGATCAACTTCAATCAGGGGGTCTGTTTGCGACACGTAGAACCTAGCAATAAGTTTTTATTCGGATTGTGACAAGCAATTTCAGCGTAAGCTGACACCTAGCTGAATAATCGCGTAGCTCGCAATTATGCCACCATCGTGGCAATATATTGGGGAATACGCTTAGTTTGTAACAACTTTTTAAGATTCACTATCGCGCAATCCTCACAAATTCTTAACTGTCGCACTTTTGATCTGATCGCCGCGATCTTTAGTGCAAAAAACTAAGTAAGTTTTATTAATTATTTTATCCAACCCTCCACCGTATCTCATGAGCGAAATCGCGCAACAAGATTCATGGCCAAACCTGCTTGAGGCGTTTGTCCAAGCAACAAGTCCACTTCCATCAGAATGGGCACCCATTTTCGGCCCCTTGCGAAGGGGTGGGTGCGACGCCATGATGGTGGTCGGTCAATTAGGCCAAACGCTGGATGGCCGCATTGCAACGATTACCGGTCATTCAAAATATATCAATGGGCCTGCTGGGCTCACTCACTTACACCGGTTGCGGGCAGTTGTCGACGCTGTCGTGGTAGGAGTGGGCACTGCGACGGCAGATGACCCTCGCTTAAATGTACGGCTTGTGACTGGCCAACACCCTGCGCGCGTCGTGATCGACCCAAAGGCCCGCCTCGATCCAGAGGCGCTAGTTTGGTCTGACGATGGCGCACGTCGTCTTGTCATCGTGGCCGATCAGACTCAAGCCAACACACCGCCTGGGGTAGAAGTCGTCTCGCTTCAAACCAACAATGGTCAGCTAGCACCCGCCGACATTCTCAAAGCTTTATTTGACCGTGGCCTCAAACGCATCTTGATAGAGGGCGGGGCAGATACCGTGTCGCGCTTTATGCAGGCTGGTTGCCTCGATCGCCTGCACGTCATTGTGGCCCCGATCATCATGGGCTCGGGCCGCCCCGGCTTTTCTCTGCCCGCGATCGAGCACATGGATCAGGCAGTCAGAATAAAAATGCACCCTCATCCACTCGAAGATGATGAGATGCTGTTTGACTGCGACCTGTCAGCGCAGCGCGTCAGAATCGTTTAGCGTCGCGACGGCGTAGGTACGTTCAACAACTTCTTCGAACAACCGAGCACACTCAGCCCATGAGGGTTGCTGCGCGGCCGCCAACAGCGCGCCTTGCGAAAGACTCTGACGTAAAACCTGATCTTGAATAATCTGACGCAAAGCGTTTTGCAAGCTGTCGACATCGCCTGGCTTAGCCAATAAACCTGCGGTATCTGGCACGGTATCAGGGATTGCACCTGCGGTCGTGCCGATGACCGGCAAACCATGAGCAAGTGCCTCGGCATACGCCATCCCGTAACCTTCAAAACGAGACGCCAGCACAAACACGTCAGCCTGCGCATAGAGCACTTGCAATTGCGCAGAGTCAATCGCACCGAGCACGCGTACGCGCGTTAACAACTCAAACCTTTCGAGATCGGCATGCAATTGGGCGACCGCCTCGGCGTCGCGCGTCAAGTCGCCTGCAATCGTCAGGTGCCAAGGTAACTCTGTTAGCTTAGCTAACGCAGGCAGCAAGATATCAAAGCCTTTACGTTTGACGACAGAGCCCACCGACAACAACTGCAACGGGCCCGGCACTGGCGGCCGCGACACCCTCAGGACACGATCCGTGCCAGGCAAGATGCTGGTGATCGCCTGCCGTGGCACTGCAAAATGTTCAACAACGTCTTGCAACGTAGCAGGGCTTGTGACCACCACCCACGTGGCGTGCGCGAGCGCTCGCCTCTCGGTATCTTTGAAGTGCATCGACTGCGCCGCACTCAAGCCTGTCTCAAACGCGAGCGGGTGATGCACCAAGGCGATTAACGGGTGACGTTGTCGTAACTGAGCTGCCACCGCAGGCAACACACCAAAAGCCAAACCATCAATCACCACAGGCACACCAGGCTCAAGCGCTAGCAAGCTTTCACAGGCCTTTTGCCGAGTGTCAAGATCGGGGTACGGAAACCCATCACCCAACCCCAGCACCTGTACCTGCCAGCCGTTCGCTCGCAAACCTTCAATGATGTGACGGTCATAGATATAACCGCCCGTCGCCGTGAGTAAATCACCCGGTATCGCAAACACCAAACGCTTCATCTTGTCGCTCAATCCACAGCCCTTTAAATTGCAGCCTCGTACCAGGCGCGCGCGACGTGCGATTCAGAGATCGTGATGCGGATCGCGTGCAACTCTTTGCCATCGCGACCCAGCGTGCCCGAGCGAGCTGCCTTGGCAAGCTGATCAAAAATGTATTTTGTTAAAAACTCAGTTGTCGTGTTCATGCCCTTGAATTCAGGATGATCGTCTAGATTTGAATAATTCAAAGGCTTGAGCGTATCTTTGAGTACATCAAGTGCACGACCGATATCAACGACGATGCCGTTTACATCTAAAGTTTTGGCGATAAAAGCCGCGTCAACCACAAAGGTGGCGCCATGCAAGGCTTGAGCTGGACCAAACACTTGGCCGCGAAAAGAATGGGCAATCATGATGTGATCGCGAACTTCGACTGTAAACACAACGAGCTCCTTAAGAGTAATGAATAAGCTGGCAAAGAATGCCGCTTGGTTGACCTAAATTATGAGTAATGGATCAGCTGACAAAGAATGCCGCTTGGTTGCCCTAAAATTTGGGGTAATTGTTTGGGTAAATCGGCAAAGGCAACGGCCGGAGCCAGCAGGGCGTCAAGCCTTGCATCTTTTAACAGCTCAAGTGCGATACCCAGCCTGCGACGGTAGGTATAACGTGGCCGGCGCGTTGCCGAAATATGCCCGACCTGACTCGATTGCAGACGCAGTTGCTTACTATGAAACGCGCCACCCAAGGGCGCGCCCACAATCTGTGTGCCGTACCAGCTCAGTTCAAGCACTGTAGCTTCTTCGCCGGCAAGCCTAAGTGCTGTGGTTAGGCCCGCGGCCGAGGCGCTCGTGTGAAACACAAGATCGCAATCGAGAGGTGCGGTGGCTTCTGACGCAAACTTCACGCCAAGTTGCTTGGCCAGCGCGGCACGGTCGGGGTTAACATCCACCAGCGTGACCTCTGCACCGGGCAGGTGGCCACACAGAAAGGCCACCAAACAACCCAAGACGCCCCCACCCACTACCGCGATTCGATCGCCCGGGCCTGGTGCCGCGTCCCACACAGCATTCAGCGCGGTTTCCATATTCGCGGCCAGGACGGCTCGCTCGGGTGGGACCGCCTCGGGTATCGCCATGACCGCATCGGTGGCCAAATTAAAATAATCTTGGTGCGGGCTCAAGCTAAATACGCAACGATTGAGCAGCTCGGACGGGCCACTTTGCACCCGACCCACCGAGGCATAGCCATACTTGACCGGAAAGGGAAAATCTCCGCCCATAAATGGTGCGCGCATACGCTTAAATTCAGCCTCTGGGACTTTGCCAGCAAACACTAAGGACTCGGTCCCTCGGCTCAGTGCGCTAAAGAGCGTGCGGACCCTGACCTGCCCCGCCTGTGGTGCAGGCAACGGCTCAGCGCGCAGTTCTGCGACGCCGGCAGCCACGTACCATAGGGCCTGCGCCTGGCCTGATAATGAAGCATCAAAGGCTGAGCTTGACACGTAAAATCCTTGATTATGATGACTGTGACTCGAACGCAGAGAAGTTTCAGGGGTCTTGTTAACACCCTGAGCGCCCGGCCCTATACTGCGCGAGCCTTTGCAAACAGTATAAGTGAGTCAAAGACCTTGATTCTGAAATATCAACACCCATTTTCTCAACCCATATGCTAACAGTCAGAAGAATTATATTTGGATCCCTTGCCATACTGAGCTTTGTGGCGATGCTTGGCCTCATGCATGCTGCGCTAAGCCCCGAGTTGAGCGCGTGGGGTTCCTATAGCCTACTGGCGCTGTTTGCCGTGACGCTGCCCTGGACCGTCGTCGGCTTCTGGAATTCGAGCATTGGGTTTTTAGTTGGTGTACTCGCTCGCGATCCCTTGCCCGTCCTCCTACCGCTCAGCGCGCGCGCAAGCATGACCGACCCGATCACCTCGTCTACCGCAGTTGTACTGTGCATCCGAAACGAAACCCCCACACGCCTTGAACGCAATCTTGAAGCGATGATGCAAAGCTTGGCCGCCACGGGCTTTGGTCAACAATTACATATCTACGTACTGAGCGATACCAATGATGAGGTCATCGCGCAACAAGAGCAACAATGCTTCGCTGCGATGACCGAACGCTGGGCATCACGCCTCGCACTCACGTATCGCCGACGCGAGGACAACAAAGGGTATAAAGCGGGCAACATCGCAGATTTCTGTATGCGCTGGGGGCATCTGCATGAGTTCGTGGTGACGTTAGATGCGGATAGCTTCATGACGGGACGCGCTATTTTGCGTTTAGTGCGCATCATGCAGGCCAACCCAACGCTTGGAATTTTGCAGGGTCTAGTTGTCGGTTTGCCCTCTACCAGCGGCTTCACCCGGCTATTTCAATTTGGTATGCGCTTAGGCATGCGCTCGTACACCATGGGCTCAGCTTGGTGGCAAGCAGACTGTGGGCCCTACTGGGGGCACAACGCCGCAATTCGGATCAAGCCCTTTGTTGAGCATTGCGAGTTGCCCCGCTTACCTGATCACAAGGGCACACCCAGACACATCCTGAGCCACGACCAAGTCGAGGCTGTACTCATGCGGCGTGCGGGCTTCGAGGTTCGGGTGATCCCACAAGAAGATGAGAGTTGGGAAGAGAATCCACCGACCTTAATCGAATACATTCGCCGAGACTTGCGTTGGTGCGAGGGCAATTTGCAATACGTTTACTTATTAAGTCTGCCAGGCATTAAGTTCTTAAGCCGCTATCAATTATGTATCGCCATATTGATGTTCTTAAGCTCGCCGGCCTGGATCGCTTTGTTATTACTCTCGATGATATTGTTGTGCTTGGCACCCTCCCCAGCCGCGTTTATGCATGGTGGGCTTGGCCTCACCCTGCTAAGCGCAACCCTGCTCATGTGGTACCTGCCTAAAATTGCTGGTGCGGTTGATGTGCTGCTCAGCGCGAGCGAGCGGAAGTCTTTTGGTGGCGGTCTGCGCTTTGCTTTTAACTTCACCTTCGAAATGATTTTTTCGCTGTTAATGACCCCCATCACCTGGTTGAATCACACCATTTTTATCATTGGTCTGCTTTTCGGAAAAAAATCAGGCTGGACCGGCCAAGCTCGCGACGATCATTCAGTGCCACTCGCCATTGCCTTACGGCAATTTTGGCCCCACACCCTTTCAGGCCTCGTGCTCGCCATTGCAGTGTGGCATACCCATCCAACCACCCTACCCTACGCTCTGATCATGCTCAGCGGCTTGCTCTTATCGATTCCGATCACTGTGCTGACCTCTTGGCCAAGTTTTGGACGCATGCTGATTCGATGGAAATTAGTCAGCTTGCCAGAAGAAATTAATCCGCCCGCAGCGCTAAAACCTCTTGACCTTGAGGTCTTAAAGATGTCGCGCAAGCCTCACGACAGTCGCCAAGCATGACCAATCCTGATCAAGGGCATCACCCACTCAGTTTCATCTCGCTGTATACCCGCGTATTAAAAATGCTGGGCTCAGATCGCAAGCTCGGTTGGACGCTGGCCGGCGCAAACGTCGTACTCGCGATGGCCATGTTTGGCGAACCTATTTTATTTGGTCTGGTCATCGATACGCTCTCGCGCGCTTCACTAAACGACCCATCAGGCATCTGGCCCTCGCTGTGGCCTTTGTTGTTGACCTGGGTTGGTTTTGGTTTATTCACAATTTCTTGTGGCGCGGTGATCGCACTCTTGGCGGATCGCCTGTCGCATCGACGCAGGCACCTCGTATTGCGTGACTATTTCGAACACGTGCTGCAATTGCCACTTGCGCAACAAGCCGACACGCACTCTGGTCGTCTGATGAAAACAATGCTGCAAGGGACAGATGCCCTTTGGTGGCTGTGGTTAAGTTTTTTTAGAGATCACCTGGCCGCGGTGGTTGCGCTCATTGTTTTGGTGCCTGTCGCGCTTTATATCAATTGGCGGCTCGCCCTCGTGCTCATCATTTTGTGCATTGTGTTTGTGTGGCTGACGCATTTTATTTTGCGTAAAACACAAACTCTGCAACAGCAAGTTGAAGGCCATCACTCAGATTTAGCTGAGCAGGCGTCTGACACCTTAGGCAATATCGCCCTAGTGCAAAGCTTTGCTCGTATCGAACACGAGGTCAGCGCACTCAAAGATATCAGTCAGCGCGTCTTGGGTGCTCAGATGCCTGTGCTGTCTTGGTGGGCGCTAGTCAACGTACTTACTCGCTCGGCGACCACTTTAAGTATTTTGTGCATCGTCGCCTTGGGCGCATGGTTATTTACTAAGGGCCAGACAAGTGTTGGCGCCATCGTCACCTTCATCTCTTTTTCAGGGATGGTGATTATGCGGCTTGAGCAGATTGTCGGATTTGTGCATCGCTTGGCGATGGAGGCACCTCGCCTTCAAGAATTTTTTCATGTTCTGGATACCGAGCCATCGATACATGACTCACCCCACGCCATCGACCTAGGGCGGGCCCGAGGCGCAATTGCCTTTGAAAACGTCACCTTTGCGTATGATAAAAAAAATCCAGCCGTCAAAGGCCTGAGCTTTACCCTCAAACCAGGCACAACGATCGCCTTAGTCGGTGCCTCGGGTGCAGGCAAGTCGACTGCCTTGAGCCTTTTGTATCGCGCCTTTGATCCACAGTCAGGTCGCATCACGGTGGATGGTCATGACATCCGTGACTTACAGCTTGCCGCGCTGCGTAGCAATATTGGCGTGGTGTTTCAAGAGGCGCTGCTGTTCAACCGTTCAATCGCAGACAATCTAAAAGTTGGCTTACCCGAAGCAACCGACGCGCAGTTACGCCAAGCTTGCGCAAACGCGCAAGCGCTTGATTTCATCGAGCAACATCCCCAAGGTTTCGATACCAAGATCGGCGAACGCGGGCGCGCGCTTTCAGGCGGTGAGCGCCAGCGCTTATCTATTGCACGGGTCTTATTAAAGAATCCGCCAATCTTAATTTTGGACGAAGCGACTAGCGCTCTGGATAGCGCCACAGAAACAAAGCTATTACAGGCGCTTGACGCCGTCACGAAAGACCGCAGCACGCTCGTGATTGCACATCGGTTGGCAACCATTCGCAAAGCAGACAAGATTTTAGTGATGGATCACGGCACGATCGTTGAGGCAGGTTCATTTGATGAACTGTACGCCCAGGGCGGTCGTTTTACACAACTGGTGAAAGAGCAATTTTCAGATGCTTCAGGAAATTTTATTTCATGAGCCTCATTACTAAGTCGTTTGCACTGGCCTTGAACACGATGACAACCGAGTCGCTTGCTGCAGCGTTGAACACTGATTTCCTCGCACGCAGTTGCGAAACCTTACAGAGAGAAAGATGACTGGTTTTTCAGCTCAATGGCTTGCCTTACGCGAACCTGCAGATCACCGGGCGCGAGATCGCACTTTACAAAATAAAGTGTGCGAGCAACTCGCGAATGTTGCGCGCACTGAACAGCGAGCCGTTCGTTTGATCGATCTTGGCTGTGGCTCTGGTTCAAACTTGCGCGCATTGGCAACGTCGCTACCTGAGCAACAACACTGGACACTAGTCGACTACGATCCCTTGTTGCTGGCAGCGGCACGCGCCGCACTGATTGCTTGGGCAGACGAGGTCATCAATGACAGCACGAGTCTGACTCTTCGTAAAAATAATAAAATACTTGAGATTGAATTTTCTCAAGTTGACCTTGCGCGTGACATCGAGCGCGTACTGGCCTGGCCTGCTGATGTCATCACTGCCGCAGCATTTTTTGATCTGGTCGCTGAGTCCTGGTTGGTACGCTTTTGTCAGGCATTGCGCACAACGCTGTATACGGTATTGACGTACGATGGCTCTGAACAATGGCTACCACCGCATTCTGCAGATAGTGCAATGTTAAAGGCATTTCATGCCCACCAGAAAACGGACAAGGGCTTTGGCGTCGCTGCAGGTCCAGACGCCACCAGCGTCATGCAACGCGAATTAACAGCGCGCGGATTTCAAGTCACGCTTGCGTCTAGCCCCTGGAAAATCGATCAAACCGAAGCGGCGTTCATACACGCCTTAGCAACAGGCAGTGCCGCAGCGGTGCGCGAAACTGGTTTACTCAATGAGTTAGAGGTCAACCAATGGTTAACAGCGCGGATGAGTGCACAGCACTGTATGGTCGGGCACTGGGATATCCTGGCAACCCCCAACTGATTAACCGACCGTATTCTTCAAGGTACCCACGCGCTCGATGATGACCTCGACCGTATCGCCTGACTTTAAAAATCTTGGTGGCTTACGGCTAAAGCCGACACCTTCTGGCGTGCCGGTTGCGATCACATCACCAGCGCGAAGCTCAGTTACGCTTGACATGTACTCAATCAGCTTTGCAACCGAAAAAATCATCGTTGAAAACGAGGCATGCTGCATCGACTCGCCCGATACTAAGGTGGTGAGCGAGAGCTTCTCAAGCGGACCGACCTCATCCGGAGTCACTAAGGCGGGGCCAATTGAGCTTGAGCGAAAAAAGTTTTTACCCTGATCGAGCGTGCGTTGAAACTGATAGTCGCGCACGGAACCGTCCATAAAGCAGGTGTAGCCCGCAACGTAACTCAAGGCGTCGGCAGCAGCAACATTACGTGCTGTCTTTTTTAGAACAACAGCCAACTCGCCCTCAAAATCGTATTCAGGCGATAAGGTTGGCTTTTCAAATAACTCGCCATGCGCCACGATTGCGGCGGGGATCTTTACGAAGGTACGTGGAAACTCAGGGAGCTTATGGCCAGCTTCTGCCGCATGCGCAGCATAATTTAAGCCAATACAGTGCATGGTTACGGGCTCAACAAACAGTGGTAAGTACTGCAAGCTAGCCTCATTACGGTCGGCACGCGTGGCAGACGCGACAACTGCACGCGCCGCCTCAAAACCATTCTTTTGAATCAACTGCAACAGGCTTGAGTAATCTTTGCCAATTTTGGTAGAGAGATCGATGACATCGCCATTAGGTTGAATGACACCATAGTGTGATTGACCACCGACAAGATAACTGGCTAGCTTCATGGAATGGTTCTCCGAACTCAAGATCGTGTTGTTGGGGGACTGAGCAAAAGCTTAGCGTAAATATGGCGGGTCTGCTTAACAGAGTGACTTTTCTTCGAGAGCTTGTTTTTCTGAAAGCAGCGGTTTGCCTGAAAGGGTTGGCGCGGTTTGATCCGTTTACGCCGCTTTTTCGACAGGGTGCCAGTCTCGACGAAACGCTTCGCGATAACTGAAGCGATCTGCCGGGTGCACGCTCACTGCCAGCTCAACCAAATCGTCACGCTCGTCGATGTAGCGCCTGGCCACCCACAGCCCAGCACTTCGCGCTGGCGCATCCAAGCGCTTGGCCAACGCGGCTGGCAATAGCATCGCACGCAGCTCTTGCTGCACGGCTTTGATACGGCAATCAAATTGCTTTTCAATCAATTGATAGAGCGGTTGCGTCATGCGCCCATTCACCTTCGCGAGCGAGCGAAAGCGCGGAGCAATATACACATCGGTCAAACAAATTGGTAAGGTTTGGCCTTCGATATAACGCAAGCCCTGAATATGTAGCCACGTTTCACCCTCTGCTGCACCTAAAAGTATCGCTTGCTCGGCATTGATCCCTTGCACACTAGTTTTTGCGATCTGCAGTGTGGTCTCAGTCGCGTATTGGCGTAAATCCGTAATCGCGGACATGGTCTGTGTGTATTGGCCAGAAGGCGCTTGCGCCACCACACGGCTGCCGACTCCGGGTTGCCGCACCACCAAGCCCTGCTGCACGAGTTGCTTGACCGCCTCTCTGACCGTAAAGCGCGAGACCCCAAACTGTGCACATAATTCAAACTCAGTGGGTAATAAATCACCCACCAGATAGCGCTTTGAATGAATTTCATTTAACAGGGTTTTAGCTAACTGGGCATAGCGTGGCCCCGAGCTAAAACCTTCAAAATGATATTGACTCATATGACCGCGTGCTCACGCAAAAAGGCGATTTGCTGCTCAGAAAAACCTGCCTGAGTCAGCAGTGCATCGGTGTCTGCTCCCATTTTCGGAGCAGCCCTTAAGGGTGCCGAATCGCCACTGCAGCGAAGCGGTGAGGCCACACCCAAAATCTCTTCACCTTCAGGCGTGCGCGTGGTGACAACACCTTGGCGCGAGTGGACAAAAGGATTGTCCAGCGCTTGCGCGACGTCATATACCGGCGATGCCGGTACTTTGCCTGCAAACTTTTTCATCCAGTTTGCTGTTGTATCTTTAACCATGACGCTATCAATATCGGCGTTGAATTGCTCACGATTCTCTAGACGATTTTTATAAGAGCTGTACTCGACGCGCGTTGCCCACTCAGGCTTACCCAGTTCGGTCGCTAAGATCGGCCAGAACTTTTCTTTATTACACATAATAAAGATCCAACCATCTTTGGTTGGATAGAGCTGACTAGGAACCAGCGAAGGGTGCCCAGAACGAGGTGCTCGGCCCGTCATGTGCGAGCCATTTAAATACCACGTCGCCAAATAGGCTAGGTTATGCATAGCGACATCAAACAAGCTGCAGTCGACATCACGTCCCACCCCTGTTTGTCGTGCACCTAACACAGCCGATACTAGACCCAGTGCGGCGGTGGTGCCCGTCATCAAATCAATCATCGACAAGCCAAATCTTGAGGGCGGCCCATCTGGCTCGCCAGTTAAAGACAGATAGCCTGCCTCGGCCTGCATCAAATAATCGTAGCCAGGCCAATTGGCGCGCTCACCATCGCGACCATAGGCTGACAAATGCACACACACAATATCTTTGCGGATATGTTTGAGGGCGTCATACGTCAGACCTAACTTGGCAGGTAGATCGCCGCGCAAATTATTGAATACAGCGTCGGCATGCTCAAGTAATTTATGTAAAACATCGCGGCCCGCCTCTTGTTTGACATCAAGCCTGACGCTTTTTTTATTACGATTGAATGCCTGATAGAAGTGACTGTTGCCGGGGCCAAAATAATGAGGCCCGACTGCACGACCCACATCACCACCATCGTGAGGGTTTTCAATCTTAATCACCTCGGCACCTAAATCGGCGAGGTGCTGCGTTGAGAAGGGCCCCGCGCCGTATTGCTCGATGGCAAGGATGCGCATTCCTTGTAAAGGCAAACTCATATTGGGTTCCTTGCGATGAGTTGTTTCGCAATAATGATGCGCTGCATCTCGTTGGTGCCTTCGCCAATCGTCAACAGTGGAGCATCGCGATAAAACCGTTCGACCAGATACTCTTTTGAATAACCATAACCCCCATGAATGCGCATCGCTTCCATGCTGTTCTCGAGCGCCGACTCGGTGGCAAACAGCTTGGCCATGCCGGCCTCCATGTCGCAACGTTCGCCACGATCGTAGGCCTCGGCTGCGCGCATAGTTAATAAGCGAGACGCCTCAGTGCGAGTTGCCATGTCGCCCAGTTTCAGCTGAATCGCCTGGTGCTCGCATATCTGCTTGCCAAACGTTTTACGCTGTTGCGAATATTTGACCGCTTCGTTTTGCGCTGCCTGAGCCACACCCACTCCGCGCGCAGCAACGTTGATCCGACCCAACTCAAGCCCATTCAGAATCATCTGCAAGCCCTTGCCTTCTTTTTCACCAATCAACTGATTTGCTGGGACTCGGCACTGATCAAAGACCAGCTCAGCAGAGTCGATACCCTTGTAGCCGAGTTTTTCAAGCTTTCGGCTAGCGCGAAAGGCATCACTTTTTTCAACAAGAAATAAACTCATACCCTTATGGCGCGGACTAGCATTCAAATCCGTCTTCACCAATACGGCGAAACAATTGCCATAAATGCCGTTTGAGATCCACATCTTGTTGCCATTGATGATGTAGTCGTCACCATCACGCACCGCAGTTGTGCGAATCGCCTGTAGATCAGTGCCACAGTCGGGCTCAGTCAACGCAATGCCACCACGCAGCTCACCCGTTGCAAAGCGAGGGAGAAACGCTTGCTTTTGCGCAGCAGTACCATTGCGCTGCAGCGCAGCCGCCATGATCACATGTGAATTAATAATGCCAGACACTGACATCCAGACCACAGAGATATGTTCGATGATCTTGGCATAGGTCACGGTTGATAAACCTAGTCCGCCATACTCGGGGGCAATTAAGCAACCAAACAAGCCCATCTCTTTCATTTTTTCGACAATCTCAGCCGGGTACTCATCATCGTGCTCGAGTTGCCAAGCAAATGGCTTGACCTCTTTCTCTAAAAAGCGATCAACCATATCCAAAATAAGTTGCTCTTGGCCTGCGTCTTGGGTGCTCATTTGTTTCTCTCCAGTACTACGCTAAAAATAACGATCTATCTATATCAATTTAGTTAGGACAACCTCAGGTGCAAGTCACTCGACACGACCGAGGCATTGCGCCAAGTCACGCGCCGAGACTTTATCAAGATTCAAAACCTGCTTTTCTATTTCAAGACTTCGTGCAGTCGACACCTGTCTGGCGGCGTTATCGCGATACTTTGTCACGATGTCTTGCTCAGTGAGCGGACGATCCACCGAGCCTCGGTTCATCGCTTCACGCTCGCGAATCACTCGGCCATCTTTCAACTCTACGACGACCTCGCCATCAAAATATTTAGGAAACTGGCTATCCGGATCAGCCGAGTAATCGGTGATTGCCGCAAGCGCTAATACCTTTGGATCGGACAGCGCGGACTCATCAATATCATCCAATGTCAGACGGCCTTTTAACAGCGCCGTACCCACGAGATAAGGAATACTGAACTGTGCTTCGTACGAGTTAGCCGGCTTGCGCTTGGCCTCTTCGGGTTCACAGACTGTTTTGACAGTTTCGGCCGGAACAAGCACCTTGATGCGTTTGATCTGCTCGGCGCGAATGCCTTGTTCATAAATACGCGTTGCGGCATCGACGGCCGCGTGCGTGAAATGGCAAGCAGGTAAGGGCTTGACCGAAACTCGGTCAAGCTCCCACACTCGACCAAGATCCTGAGTGGCCAAATTTAAGTCGTAGTCATCACGTCCTACCAAGTGGCTGGCATAGAGGCCAAAACGACCCTCATAGGCTAGGCGTGTTCCGGTGTAACCATGGCGTCCAAACGTGGCAGCCGTGACGCCGGCATAGCCTGCCCAACCTGGATGCATACGTTTATTCCAGGCGCCATCATTCAGAAATTCTAGGCTACCCGAGGCAACCGACAACGCAAGCCCCTGCGCGTCAATGTACTGCCTCTCATCGAGCCCCAACAACCAACCAGAAGCCATTGTGCAACCGAAGGTGCCAATCAGGCCTGTTGGATGAAAACCAATTTGATGAAACCCACCTTTGGCAACGGAGCCCAGTCTTGTGGCAATCTCAACGCCCAATACAAACGCAGTCAATAACTCGTCACCGCTTTTGTTATGCTGAGCGGCCATTGCAAGAGCCGTTGGTAAGGTCGAAGTGGTCGCATGAATCACGCCTTGCGCGTGGGTATCGTCGTAATCCAACCCGTGGATCAAAATACCGTTCATGAGAATTGAGTTGCGGAGGTCAAACCTTTTGTCAGATCCTAAAACAACCGAGCGACCTCCAGAGTTCAATTCGCTGATCGCTGCCATGGCCCGCTTTGAAAAGTCGTAGCCATGCGACGCCACGGCGATTCCAAACGCGTCTAGCATCAAAAGTTTGGCGCGGTGGCGAACTGAAGCCGGAATATCACTCGCTTTAAAATTGACGGCAAAACGTGCCAATTGCTCTGAGATGGCTTGGCCTGCCGCTGGTGACTGATGTTGTTTTGTCATGATCTTGCTCTCGTGTGGGTCACGGTTGTTGTGTCATTCGCTTGACTCAGGTCAGTCAAGCGTGTTGTGTCGTTATCGTTGTCTCGGCCTAATCAACTTTCGCACCAGAGAGCTTCACTGCAACCGCCCAACGCTTAAGCTCTTCTTCAATGAAGCTACGAAATTCACTAGGTGAGTTACCGACGGGTACGGCACCTAAAGCTGCCAGCTTGGCTGCAAAGTCTTTTTCACGCAGAGCACTCATCGATATCTTTGACAGCGTGTTGATCACGGACTCGGGGGTTTTTGCAGGAGCAACCAAACCGATCCACGCCACTGCCTGAAATCCGGGATACCCTGACTCAGCTACGGTAGGAATATCTGGCGTTGCGGCCGCACGCTGAGCGCTTGAGACAGCGATCGCACGCAAACGACCAGCTTGAATAAGGGGGATCGCTCCAGGGCCCGTTTCAAACATCGCCGAAATGCGTCCGGCCATCAGATCGGTCAAGGCTGCGGGGCCGCCTTTATACGGTACATGCGTCATATTGGTCTCCGACGCCTGTTTAAAAAGTTCCATGATGAGATGGTTCGTCACCCCACTGCCACCCGAGCCATAGTTGATTTGTCCCGGACTTTTCTTAGCTAATTCAACCAGGTCTTTTACGGTTTTAACCGGGAGATCAATATTCACCACAAGATACTGCGGCACAATTGCGATCAAACTGATCGGTGCAAAATCGCGTAACACGTCATACGGTAGATCTTTGTACAACGCGGGGTTCACCGCAAGCGTTGCGCTCGAACCCATCATCAGGGTCAAGCCGTCAGGGACCGCCGCCGCGACAATTCGACTGCCTAATATTCCAGAGGCCCCAGCGCGGTTATCCACGATAAAACTCGAGCCTGGAAGATTCTCGGCAAACTTTTGAGCCATATAACGCGCCACGACATCAGTCGCCTGCCCTGGCGGAAATCCGACAATCATTTTTACCGGACTTTCTGGATACTGCGCGTAGCTAACGGAGGCGCTCAATGTCAAAAGAATCGCACTGATGGCCAAAACGACTTGTCTTAGAGTTTGCATGTTTGTCTCGTTATTTTTTATTGAAATTCGAGACATTAAGCACCTATGTCTCGTCATTTTTTGAAACACTAGTCGGTAAAACATCCTGATTCGTTATTTTATTAACACTAGCCGCGATCGGTTTAATCACCCACACCATGACCACGCTTGGACACCAGGGCAGAACGAATAAAGTTCATGATCTCAACCCCATTCTGATTAAACGCGCGCGTTTTGACAGTCACAATGCCTTGCGTCGGGCGACTCTTTGATTCGCGAATTTCAAGCACTTCAGACTCAGCGTACAACGTATCGCCAGCAAAGACTGGCGCTGTCAGGTTGATCTCTTTCCAACCAAGATTTGCAACCGCCTTGGCGCTGATATCGTTGACGGTCATCCCCAAGACAACCGCAAGAGTGAGTCCACTGCTCACAAGCAATTTTCCAAATTCACTTTTTTCAGCAAAGGCCGCATCGCAATGCATCGGATGAAAATTCATTGTCAGCAAAGAGAAGTGGATATTGTCGGCATCGGTCAACGTGCGGCCGGGCCGATGCTCGTAGACTGCCCCCAACTCAAAATCTTCGAGATAGCGGCCATAGCTCGTTTGATAACGTTTATGCCCTACCGTCTTAATCTCCATGACTCGCCTCTTTGTTCGGTTTATATGTTTGTCCGGACAAAGTGTCGCTTAAACAACGAGCGGCTGTCAACTGGCCCACCTTTGTTGCGTTGCGGTGAGCCAAGAGAAGCGGGCAGTCGCTGTCCTAGGCGAGCCCTGCCGCCACCACCAACGCGGGCATATCAAAGCGACCTTGACGCAAATACTTAGGACGCCATTGTGGATCGGCGTAGAAAATGCTTTGGGGGTCATTTTTAAGCAAAGCAATAAAACTTTGAGCCACTAGCTGACCACCGACTGGCCCAAGGTACGTTGGCACTGCATTACGCTCGGCGTCTGAGGCTTGACTCATCTTGCGGACCTTTTGAGTCCACAGGTGTTGCGCTTCGGCTAACACATAGAACCAAAGCGGCGCAGCAGTCTTGAAACTTTCGCCATACTCTTCGATTGAATGACTCTCGGCCATCCCCTCCAGGGTTGCTTTGCCGACTTTTAAATCTTTGTTCTCAAGCGGCGTCAGCCCTAACGCCCGCGCCACCGCTTGACCACTCGGCAATTGATCCTGCACCCCACGCGACAGATTGCGGTACGCCAGATTTGAAATCTGACCGCTGCGGGCAAGAGGTTGACCGTTCTGATCGCGCCGCAAACCCATTGCGTCGCCAGCGGCTGAAAATTCAGGTAAGAACGCCAACGGATTGGTTAACGACGTATCAATCTTATAGGACGCTTGCACGCGCCTTGCGCCGTCTGCGACCTTGCGATAATCAAGTTTGCGATCGATCTCAAAGTAGAGCTTCCAGTCGATGCCCCACTCTGCCGGAAATTCTCGAAAGCCATTGAGACCTGCATAATCAGACGCCGCAAAGATCTGCCTGCGACCACTGAGAGCAGGATTTGTAGTCTGCTCTTGTGCTGTACCGCGCATCTCGGTGTTCAAGCGATACACGGGCCGAATCAGCGAATGCCCGAAGCGATAGGCGGCATCGACAAATTCTAACGGGATCGTACCTGCGGGCAAGCGCTTGGCAAACGTCAACTTAGGCTCGACGCGCGCGAGTTTTCCACCCTCGCCAAAGCCCGGCAATAAAGCTGCCATGACGTCGGTACCGACAAACTTTGGAAGAAAATCCGTCAGAATCACCCACTGGTAATGGAGCGTCACGATTCGCCGAAGTTCGTCAAAGCTTGCACGCGGATGGTCTGTAGCAACTTTGTTGTGAAAGGCCACAAACACGCCGTGCATTTGGCTGACAAGTACATTCTCGTCGTTCCGCTTATCGCCCAAAATCGCGCGGCCACGCAGCCGTGGATGATCATGAGCGCTTGAGGCTACGCCCGCGCGGCTCAGTGCACGGCCGACTAAGAGGCGTCTGCCATCGTCCTGATACAAGTAAGGCTGATCAACGGGACCGCGCCCATACATACAATCCAGATCAAAACATGCTGTGCGAAGGTTCTCTGGGGGCATACCGCTGACCAAGGGGCCGAAATGCTCAACTGGATTCAAGGTGAGATCATGATCAATAAACTGCCCTAGGTAGCTATAGCCCGCAGCCATACCAAAATTTTCTTCATCATCCACTTCGTTTTCTGCGGTCGCGGTGATGATGAGATGCCCTTGTGCATCACGCTTCAGGATCCCATCCGCTTGCTTAAGCACCTCAGGTTGAGCCGACATCCCGACTAATTCGAGCCCGTCGCCAGCCGCCAAACGCTTTAAATCTTCTGGTGCAAATTTGGCGGCAGGCAACTCAGGAAACAGTCGTGCGTAACCCGTCGCCGAGGCATGACCTTGACCAACCGATCGTGCAGCGACAGGCTGCGCCCTCACTGCTGAGAAGGTGGCCGTTGTCAGGGCTGCAGCGCCCGCTTGTAGTAAAGCGCGACGGCTAAAAGTAGGAGTAGACATGGTGTGACATCCTTTTATAT
Source organism: Gammaproteobacteria bacterium (assembly GCA_030832095.1). Taxonomy (GTDB): domain Bacteria; phylum Pseudomonadota; class Gammaproteobacteria; order Burkholderiales; family Burkholderiaceae_B; genus Zwartia; species Zwartia planktonica. The sequence continues at coordinate 95,085 of JAURJT010000064.1, forward strand.
TAGAGTAATTAACTGTACGAATATGACGTGCCAAAAATTTATGTATGCTGTAAAGACGCTGTGATAATCGCGCTAAAACTCTGCATGAAGTCGTAGCGAATAAACGTTGACTGGCCCACGATCGGGGTTGTAGCAAGGGTTATTGATGCGCTGGTAGTCCAACGTTGCCCACAAACCTTTTCTGATTTCGGCGCTGTAAAACGCCTCAAAGATCTGCTCTTTTTTGGGATTGGTCAGCTGACCATCCCCACAAAAGAAACCCTGGCCACCTGCATTCAAATACTCGGCATGCGCGCTCGAAATCCCATTCAATGCAACGCCCAATCCAACCGTATCGTTTGGGCGCGACCATCTCGTACCTTTGATCGAGACTCCAAAAGACAGTGAGTTATCAATTTGTGCGAACGAATACGCCTCAGCTTGCCCATTGTTTTTGCTATAACGCGCGAACACGCCAATGTCGTCATTGATCGCCTGCTCAAGGCTGATACCAAAGCCAGACTTGACCTGATTGGTACGAACGTTCGCCACGTCAGCCGTCACGCCATAGACCTGACTAAACGCGACGGCATCCTTCCAAGCACCCATATTGGCTTGGTTGCGAAACAGCAAGAGACGCACACGACCGGGTTGATCGCCTAAACGATGTCCGCGTTCAATTTCAAGGTTGTCACCAAAGCTCTGTGAAAAATTACCATTCAACTGCAAGCCATTTGACTCAACAGGTAGCAACATGCGACCAAGCCGAACAGCCCAGTCATCGTGGTAATACTCAAACACCAACCCTCGGGTATAGCCACGAGCATCCGCAGGCATTTCCCACGCGCCATAATCCATCAGCGACCAATTTAAAAAATTGACTCGTGGATCATGCGCATAGGTGTTTTGGTCAAAGATGTCGGTCGCGGCAAACACCCCTGCTGTGATGACTAAGCGGCGCTTATCGACCGACCCCGCGAATTGATTAAACCCAGCCTCTTGTTCGATCGTGCCACCGCCAAACCCAAAAGTCTGGCGCACAAAGCGTCGCGACCAATAGGCAATCGGATCGGCACTGCCCGCTTTTTGCGCCTCACCGTTGGTCATGCCTCCTAAGCCACGTAGCCCTGAAAAGGGCAACCCCATGGTGACCTCGGGATCGACAAAAAACTCTGTCCCTTTCCAAGGCCGAAAGCCTAGAAATGCCGTTGCACTGAGCGTGTAACCGATCTCTTGGTTGGGTGACAAGCTGCTAGGCCCGTCATAAAAGGACCCAAACTGCGGGTGCTTTTGCCAGACGTACGTGCTCTGGACACTGGCTGTGAAATGCTCAAATGGCGCGACCTCTTCGGCAGAGGCTAGCGATACCGCTAAAACCATGAGTAAAAATCCAAAAATCACCAGATGGCGATCGATAAATTTTTTGAACATCTTGCGCTCCTTGATCTGTAGATGCAGATCAAAGATACGCAGGCCTTATGGAGCCAGTTTGAATAAAAAATGGAGAAATTGTGGAGCCTCGATAACGCTCAGACCGAGCGTATGTTGAACGAGAGGCACTATAGCCACGGATCTTAAACGACGAGTACGCTCGTGTTGCGAGACGTCAGGGGCTCACGTCTAGAGCTCTAAACGGTAGCCGATTCCGTACACCGACTGAATTAAATCAAGGTCAGGAAAATACTGTGCGATTTTCTTACGAATATTTTTGATATGGCTGTCAATCGTGCGGTCAAACACATCTTTTTCGCCTAAAAATACGTCTAGCAACTGCGCGCGAGACCACACCCGACCAGGCTTTGCACCCAACGCTGCCACCAATTTGAACTCTGAGGGCGTCAGGTCGATTTTTTTACCGTAGAGCCGTAAAACGAAGGAATCTTGATCAATCTCTAAAGGTAGGCTATCAGCTTGTTTCAGTGACTCGCCAGGAGAATGTCGCCGCAAGACAGCCTTAACGCGAGCGACAACTTCGCGTGGGCTAAACGGTTTGCAAACGTAATCATCGGCCCCCAACTCAAGGCCAATGAGACGATCAATCTCTTCGACTCGTGCAGTCATCATGATGATCGGTATCGCAGAGACCTTTCTAATCGCACGACACAGCTCAAAACCATCGGCACCGGGCAGCATCACGTCAAGCAAGATCAGCGCAAAGCGACCCGTTGCGATCAGCGACTGCACCTCATTGCCGTCCACACGATGCTCGGTATCAAAGCCGTCACGCTTCAGGTAGTCAACCACAATTTCTGCAATTGCCCCCTCGTCTTCAATAATCAGAATTTCTCCCTTCGCCGTGCTCATGTCTTAGCCTCCAGCAAGGGAAGTCTGAGGCGAAGTTTCAAGCCGCCCAGTTCTGATGCAAACGCATCAAGTGAGCCCTCGTGCGCCATCACAATTGATTTGCAAATGGCGAGGCCTAACCCTGAACCGCCTGTTTCACGTTGACGCGAGCTGTCGGTTCTAAAAAATGGATCAAACAAGGAAGCCAATGCGGTCGCCTCAACGCCTGGTGCACTGTCTTCTATGCAAATTTCGATCGAGGCTGCAATCATGTTCGCCCGCAGGCGTAAGACTCCACCAGCATCTGTATAGCGCAACGCATTTTCAAAAATATTTGCAAACAACTGCCTCAGGCGGCTCGCGTCGCCAAATACACAAGCCTCGCCTGAGTATATACGCTCAATCGTCAGGCGCCGCGCAGCAAAGCGATCAGAAAAGGCCTTCGCTGAATCATCGAGCAAACTAATCACGTCGACAGCCTCTTTTTGAAATGCCAGTGCCCCAGAGTCCGCACGTGCTAAATCATTCAGATCGCTGACTAATTTCGTCAGGCGCAACGTTTCTTTATGCAGCACCTCAAACTCGGCGCGACTCGGGGCGCGCACTTCATCAATTAACGCTTCGATGTGTGCACGCAAGATCGATAACGGCGTACGTAATTCATGAGAGGTCTGTGCCACCCATAGTCGCCGATTATTCTCATGCTGCTCTAGGGCGTGCGCTAAACGATTAAAGTCGCGTACTAAATCGCCAAATTCGTCATGACGCTCAACGACGATCCGTGCGGTATATTCGCCCGAGGCCAAACGCCGAGTCCCTAGCGTGACTTGTCGCAAGATCGAGGTGAAATGTCGTGCCAACAATAGGGCGGCCAGCATCGACACAATAAGTGCCAGTACGGCCACAATCAACACCATTTCAATACTGTGATCCACAAAGGATCGATCCATCGCGCTTGCAGCAGCAGTCACTACCAAACCAAGTTGCCCGACAGGTTTTTGCTCGTGCATTAACACGCGAGTGACGACCGTATCGGTCGGCGTCGCTCTCATCCCTGCCAAATAGCGACCCTCACGATCCATCAACACGTACCGCCGCGCAGCGATCCTCTCAGGGGTCTCAGGCTCAGACGCAAGCGCTTTGTCGGGTGCGACTTGAGTCGACTGAGATGGAGTGTTGGGAACCGCAGATGAGCGCCCCTGACTTTGTACAGAGCGATTGGGTCTTGCCACCAAGCCTTCTGGAGAACTCAGGCAGGTTGAACGCAAGATGCCATCACGGGTGCGATGCCAGACCTCATCACCTTCTTTTTTTCCGCGACAGTCATCGAAAGCGCTTTGCGGTGCGCGACGATTGGGATCTGTTGCTGCTGAAGGCGTTCGCTGCCCCGACTCTGAACCCGTTACCGCATTCGGATTGCCTTGCACAAATTGAACAGGTACGAACGATGCATGCATTGAAGAACCCAACGCGACGTGTTGACTGACCTCCCAATCGTCAAGTGTCGCCTGTCGCTCAACACGCGCCTTTGGATCGACCTGATAAGAGACTCGGTCCGCCTGAATCACACTCATCCATGCTGCCGGGTCATCTTTAAACAATGCCCAGTTGCCGCGCGCCGCGTAAACAGCCTCAAGACGCTTAACCAAATCACTTTGGCGATTTAACTCTGCCTGCGCCAAGTAGGTTGAAAAGCCTTGCCGCAGGTTCCAGGTTGTCAGCCCAACGACGAGCGCGATGACAATCAAGCTCACCAGCAGAACGGATAAAAAAAGCTTGTGGCCAACAGTTAGTCTCAACGCCACCCGACTTACTCTTTATAACTACCGTCAGTCTTATCTAGCTGGCGCAGCATCGCCGGCCATTCAAGTACACCGTAACGGCGCGTCACACTTGGGTTCCATTGCGCGTTTGCCTTTGCCACCACAGCCGCGGGTGGAATAATCAATTCGGCATTGCAAGCCATCGCGTCAACCTGTACTTTGCACGCAAGTTCAAGTCGATAGATACTGTTAAACGCCTCGGGGATCGAGGGCCCCAACGCCAACAACCCATGGTTATGCAAGATCATCACCTCAGCGTCGCCTAAATCACGCTGCAAACTCTTTTGCTCTGACAGATCAACCGAGATCCCTTCGAAGTGGTGATATGCGACTTTACCAAACCGAGTTGCGGTTTGCGTCAACGGTAACAACCCGCACTTCAGAGTCGACACCGTCATGCCAGCACGCGTATGGGTGTGAATAATACAAGCGGCGTCTGGGCGAGCAGAATGGATTGCGCTATGAATCACAAAGCCCGTACGATTGATGCCATAGTCTTCATTCGGACGATCAACAATATTGCCATCAATATCAATTTTGATCAGACTCGAGGCCGTAATTTCTGTGTACAGCAAACCATAAGGATTGATGAGATAGTGATTAGGCTCACCTGGCACCATCGCTGAAATATGATTTGCAATCATGTCAGTCATGCCATAAAGCGCTACTAAGCGATAGCAGGCAGCGAGTTCAACACGTGTTTGCCATTCTTGCGCACTCACCCGGGCTTTTAAGGGGCCTGGGGGAATTTTGGCTGCACTGCTCATCATGATTGGTGAAACGTCGTTCATATGATCTCCTGATTTTTTGTTTTAATGTTGTGTGACTGTTAATAGTTTGCCTAGTTTAGAAACGTCATCGAGCCCTTCGAGATTCATCACCAAATCATGCACAAGTTGGGCGCGTGCGCCCAGTACCTCTTGCGTATGAGCAAAAAACTTCTCGACAATTTCAGAGCTTTGAAGAGGCCACTCTGGCTCGCCGCGTGCGTTATCGACAGCATGCTTAAAAATCTTGCCATTTGACAGTTCAATCTCGATTGTCGCTGCACGCTTTTCAGGGTAACCGAGATCAAGCTTAGGATCGGCTATGACTTGAATTTTTTTCATGAACGCTCGTATTGCAGGCTCTTGCAGGCGCGACTCAGTGTATTGAAAGATCGAAGCATTGCCGTGCAACAGTGCGACAGCCACAGAAAATCCAATACTAAACTGGGTCTGCTCTGCTGTAACCGGATTTTCAATCGAAGCCGCCAACGTCACTTTGTCGACCGCAATGCGCATCGCAACGATTGCTGCAGGGTCTATCTGCTCTTGCCTGACGACTTCTAAGGCCACATCAAGTGGCGCATGATTACCTCGGCAGCCAGCATGCCTCTTTAGATAGGTTTCAGAAATCCTGTACTCGCGCCCCAGACCGAGCAGGGCTGTTGAGTGAGCAGACGATCCACCGAACGCAGGCAAAAACCCTTTTTCGAACACCTCTGGGGCACCATGCAGGCCCGAACGGGCAAACAAAGCCGCGACAATGCCTCCTTCACAGCCCCGCGCAACCTGCAAGGGTTGTGTCGTTGAGGCTTTAAGTGCTTCTTTCATCCCGACGCCAAGATTCGCAGCAATCGCTAAGGCATCAGCGGCAGCCCCTGCGGGAAGCCCGAACAGACGTGCCACCCCAGCCGCAGATGAGACCGCCGCCAAGATCGCGGTTGGCTGAAAGCCTCGACCAACGTTTTCAGGATAGGTATCGCGACCGAGCCTTAAAAAAACTTCGTAGCCTGCAACTGTCGAGGCGATCAATTCAGCCCCTGAGCAGTGCAACGCTTCAGCTTGTGCAAACACAGCTGGAATCACCACCGAGGAGGGATGACCACCGGTAAAACGTGAGCCGTCCTCAAGATACGTGCCGTGGGTGGCGTAAGAATTCGCGAGCGCTGCTTCGCGCGCACTCGCCAGGTACGGCAGCCCCCATACATGCGACACCTTTGTATCAGATTCAAAGAGTTCAATGACCGGACGACTCAAACCCAGTTGGGCACCTGCGATACCAACGCCTAAGGTATCTAACATTCGTAATTTGATCGCGCTAATGATGTCTTCAGGCAAATCGCTGAGTACCACCTGCGAGACGAACTCTCCAAACTTTGCCGCAATCATGGTTATTCAGCTCTCAGATTCAAGTCAGCGATGACTTTTTTCCACTTTGCGACATCAGCGCGTAATTTTTGAGTGAATGAAGCCGAACTATCAGCCACAATTTCAGCACCTTCGCTAGCAAATTTCTTACGTATGTCGGGTAAATTCAATACCGCCACAATATCTTTGTTCAGTTGATCAAGAATCGGTTGAGTTGTTTTAGCCGGCGCGAAGACACCGTACCAAGTATCGGCTTCATACCCCGTCAAGCCTGCTTCGGCGATAGTTGGAATTTCGGCAGCGACTGCTGGTCGTTTGGCACTGGTTGTTGCAAGTGCCCGTAGCTTGCCACTTTCAATGTGCTGTAAGACAACTGGGGCGTTAGCAATCCACACTTGAGTCTGACCACCCAGCATGTCGGCCATTGCTGGGCCACTCCCTTTATACGGAACATGAGTGATCTGTATCCCCGCCATACTTTTAAAAATCTCAGTCGCCAAGTGCGAGGGGCTTCCGTTTCCTGGCGAGGCATAATTCAACTTGTTCGGATTAGCTTTAGCGTAAGCAATTAGGTCGGCCATCGTTTTAACAGGGACTGATGGATGGACCACAAGAATATTAGGTGTGTTAGCAACCATTGTGATCGCAGCAAAATCAACCGTCGAATCAAAACCTGGATTGGCGTAGAGGCTTTGATTCACAGCGTGTGTGCCCAGCACACCAAAGATCAACGTGTACCCATCAGGTGCAGCGTCGGCAGCAGCCTTGGTTCCGATGTTTCCGCCTGCGCCGCCACGGTTCTCAACAATGACTGGTTGGCCCCATTTCTCTGACAACTTTTGCGCAATGGGTCTGGCTAAAATATCAGTTCCGCCACCAGGCGGAAAAGGCACAATTAACTTAACAGGTTTATTTGGATAATCTTGCGCCTGAGTAAAAGAAGAACACCCGAGCGCCAACGCCGCACATAGCCAAGCAATCTTAAAATCCATTTTCATTATTTTCTCCAAGAGCGCATACGATCAACCATCTCGGGTGCAGCACCTAAATAATTTGCAGGGTCGCACAGGCGATCAATCGTCGCCCGATCCAGCTTGCCTGAAATTTTTACGTCTGTGTACAGCACCTCGGCAAGCTTGAGACCCTTGGTAGCGGCCACTCGACAAGCGTCGTACACCACGTCATGGGCAGTTTGTCGCCCGATAAAAGGGGCTAATCCCATCATCACCGCTTCGGCCACAATCAAGCCACCAGAAAGATCCAAGTTTTTCAGCATTCGGGCCGTGTCAACCTCTAAGCCACTGAGCATAAATTTCGCCTGGTGTAATGCCCCTGCGGTCAAAATAAAAGACTCTGGGATGGCGGCCCACTCAATGTGCCAGGGGCCCGTTGCACGCTCAAAGTCTTGCACCATGGCATCAAGCGCCAAGCCCGCGTGCTGACGCACTGCCTTTGAAGCGCTGAGCATCAGTTCACAGGAAATCGGATTACGCTTTTGCGGCATGGTGCTTGAAGCCCCACGCCCTTTAACGAAGGGCTCGAAAGCCTCGCCAAGCTCATTGGTCATCATCAACATAATGTCCAACGCGATTTTGCCCAGAGACCCCGTCACCAACGCCAAAAACTGGATTGTCTCGGTCAACCCATCGCGTGCAACATGCCACGTCACAGGCGCAGCCTCAAGCTCTAGTTCGGTCATCAGCGCAGCGTGTACCGCCAGCCCTTGCGAACCCAAAGACGCGAGCGTGCCCGCAGCGCCGCCAAACTGACCAATCAACACACGAGGCTTAAGCTGAAGCAGCCGCTCGCGATGCCGTCTGACCATCAGCAGCCAAACTGCCACTTTATAACCAAAGGTGATTGGCAACGCATGTTGCAGATGCGTGCGCCCCGCCATTGGCGCATCACGGTACTGCGCCGCCAACGCGTCAAGGATTTGATCAAGTTCGTTCAAATCGGCTTCAATAATGCTTAACCCGGCTCGCACTTGCAGTACGGTCGCCGTATCCATAATGTCTTGTGTGGTGGCACCCCAATGCAAATACTCGCCCTCGGGCCCGCACATCTTTGATAACTGATGCACCAACGGCAAGATAGGATACCCAACGATTTCGGTTTCGCGTTTGAGTTCAACCATGTCAAGCTTGTTCGAATCAGCCTTTTGCGCGATCACAGCAGCCGCTTGCGCTGGGATCACCCCAAGTTTGCCCTGCACTTTGGCCAAGGCGATTTCAGTTTCGGTATAGCGATAAACGGTAGCGGCGTCGTCAAACACCGCTCGCATCGCAGCGGTACCAAACATATCTTTAAAAATTGACGACTCAAGCATCGAGATGGGCATAGGGGTGTCGCTATGAAAGGGGATGCCCTATATTAGGAGGGTGCTTTTGACTCGTCAACGTCGCCGCGCAGTCCCTTGTATAGAGCAACACGGCGTTAACCCTAGTTTCAAGGTTGCGAAGTCAGCAAAAGCCGGCAAATAACCAAGCTTGATGCTATAAAGACTGGGCGGCAGGTCGCGTGCTTCGCTATGATTCTTGTTTGCTTGACCCTGATCCCTGCCGGATTAACCTTGATCCCGTTACCCTAAAAGACTCGACTGCCATGAATTTTCATTTTGCATACAAACTATTGTTATCCGCCACCTTGGGCGTGGCAGCGTTACTGCCAAGCGCTTCAGCGTTGGCGCAAGATTACCCCTCACGCAACATCACAATGGTGATGCCCTACGCTGCGGGCGGTCCTGGCGACATCATTACTCGGCTCTTCGCTTCTTCCATGCAAAAGCAATTAGGCCAAACGATTGTGGTCGACAACCCAGCGGGTGCGGGCGGCAGCATTGGCACGGCGAAGGTGGCGCGGTCTGCACCAGATGGCTACACGCTGCTGATGATTCATATCAGCCATGCCACCAACGTGTTGATGATTAAAAACTTGCCCTATAGCCCGATTGATGATTTTGAACCGATCGGCTTGGCAACTGTAGGGCCGATGGTAGTGACTGGGCGCAAAGATCTGCCAACCAAAGATGCCAAAGAATTTATTGCTTATATCAAAGACAACGCCTCTAAGATCAGCATGGGTCATGCAGGCATTGGCTCTGCCTCGCACCTTTGCAGCCTGATGTTCATGGACGCGTTAGACGTCAAACTGACTCTCGTGCCCTATAAGGGCGCAGCCCCAGCCATTAACGACTTGATGGGTGGGCAGATTGACATCATGTGCGACCAAACCACAAGCACCTTGCCCGCAATTAGTGGCGGCCGTATTAAGGCCTACGCAGTGGCCGGTACGAAACGACTGCCTTCGTTGCCAGACCTACCCGCGCTCACCGAGGTGGGTGTCAAGGGCTTTGATATCAGCATCTGGTTTGGTCTGTATGCCCCTAAAGGCACCCCAAAACCAATCATTGACAAGCTATCAGCCGCCTTGGCCGCAGCCGTCGTCGATCCCGACGTGAAAGCGAAGCTCGACAGCATCAGCACCGCTCCTGTGTCGCCCGACATGGCTGTGCCCGCTAAGCTACGTGACCATTTGAAAAATGAAATTGAAACACTCAGGCCTTTACTGCTGAAATCTGGGATTACACCGAATTGAACTCAACAATCGCAGGGCACTCAATTCGAAAGTTGCCCTGCGACGGTTCAACTACCTTAGACGGGCATCTTGTTTAACTCAGTACGCACGGGCAATTGCTTGAGCAAATCTTCCTTTGAAATTCGCTGCTTCACCTCGTAACGTCCATTTTCGACTCGACTAATGTAGTGATCGAGTATGCCGGCGTGATCCTCTTTACGGATAATCTTATCGCCTTGAGGATGTCCGATTGAATTTTTTAAGCTCATTCCCTCTAAGGCTCGAATCACGCCCTCAACATCTTTGCGTGATTGGTATCCAGAGGATTCTATCGCGGCTTTTAGTGCGAACAGATCTTCCCAAGATTGCCAAGCATGGCTCTTGGCCATGACAAGCTTTCCGTTTTTCTCGCGCGCATAAACTTCATCGACATTCATTGCAGCAATGAACTCTTTATGAAATGCATCGTCCTTGTACTTCGCGACGCGAGGAAAATTTTCTAACAGATAAACGCCTTCGGCTGCACCCTGTATCTCATTTGGATCAATGGCTTCCATTGTCCCATTGACGGAATACATCTTTAGTTTTTTATCGAGGCCCATCGATTTAGCTTGCGTAAAAAAAGCAACCGAGAGCGATCCAAAGAAAATAGAAAATAGCACTTCTGTATCAGCCGGAACCTGTGCAAGATACGGCACCAAATCTTTTGCGTCCAACGGAACAGGTATGCCTTTCAACCAAGTTCCTCCTAAACGCTCAATGACGGCTTTCGCTTCGGCATTATGACTTTGCCCCCATGCGTAGTCCGCATAGATGACCGTCCATTTTTTTCCTAAATTTTCAAGCGCCCACGGCACGCCAGCTGCGGCCATCGAGTAAGTGTCACTGCCCGTTCTAAAACTATAGCGAGTTCCTTTAGAGCCTGTCGCCTCAGTGGCTTCGCCTTGAGAAAAGTAGATGGTTTTGAGTTCTGTCGCAATCGGGATCGAAGCGAGCATCACCCCAGAATGCACCGAGCCGACGACAAACTCAGCGTTACCTCGTTGAATCAGATTGCGCAGCTTTCTTGCCCCTGTTGCAGGATTGGACTCAGTATCTTCTGTCAAAAGCGTCACCTTGCGCTTCGCGATTCCACCCTCGGCATTGATTCGCTCAACGGCTTTTTTGGCGCAGAGATCATGCCAATGCCCCCAAGAGGCAAAACCGCCCGTAATCTCAGCATGGTGGCCAATCACAAGTGGGCCACTCGTTTGAGCGTAGAGATCTTTCATGATCGTCATATTGGCCAAACCAGCCGCCACTCCGCCTTTGAGCGCAAGGCTCAGCAAGCTACGACGACCCGAATTAGGTGATTCTTTGTCTGCGTGATCATCCATGTTGTAGTGCTCCTGTCAGGGTTAAGAGACTAAATTTTGATATCCAGATGCTCAGCGAGCATCTTTGGGTCAGACAAGATCGATTGTGTACTGGCATTCATCACGATCTTGCCTTTATCCATCACAAGTATCCGAGTGCACAACTCAAGAGCGGTTTTAACGTTTTGTTCAACCAACAAAATTCCAATGCCTTGCGCGTTAATTTTCTTTATTTCAGCCCGAATTTCAGACACGAGCTTTGGCATGATTCCTTCGGTCGGTTCATCCAAAATGATCAGCTTTGGCTCCATGACCAGACAACGAGCAATCGACAACATCTGTTGCTCGCCACCAGATAAAGTGCCGCCGGGCTGTCCAAGCCTTTCTCTAAGTCGGGGAAATCTTTCAAACACGTATGCGACTAAATCATCGGGCGCCTTATCCTTGACGCCCAGAAACAAATTTTCTTTCACGCTCAAGTTGGGAAAAATACCGCGGCCTTGAGGCACATAACCGATTCCTAAATGAGGAATTCTATGTGGAGCCAATGCGTTAAGCTCTTGTCCCTCAAACGAGATCGACCCCTGAGTTGAAACCAACAAACCCATAATCGTTTTAAGAGTTGTCGTTTTACCCACACCGTTGCGCCCAAGAATACCTACCGCTTCGCCTTGCTCAATTTTAAAGGAGAGATTCTGCAAGACATTCACGCGACCGTACGACGCGTACACGCTCTTTAACTCGAGTACATGTTGCTTATTCATCAGCACGCACCTCGTCGACGCCGAAGTACACCTCTTTCACACTTTGATCCTCTGCAATTTCGCGTGGGGTGCCGCTAGCAAGTTTTCCACCAAACGCGAGTACCGTAATCTCCTCTGCGAGTTTAAACACCACATCCATGTCGTGCTCGATGATCACCACGTGCGTCTGTTGAGCGAGACTTGCAATCTTTGCCACGACTCTTTCGGTCTCTTGCGGGCTCATGCCGCACACCGGTTCATCGAAAAGAATCATGCGCGGACGCGTAATAATCGCCATGCCGATCTCTAGTAGCGCAACATCACCGTAAGACAACGTGCCCGCCTCTCTATCGCGAAATCGCTCAAGCTCAAGTTGCTCAATAACGCCCTCTACCTCTTCTCGCTCGAGACGATAATTTGCAGCTTTCTTAAAAGGATTCAAATGACCACGATGCGCCGACAGAGTGATCCAGAGATTTTCAAACACTGTCATGCTGTTAAATACGCTCTTAACCTGCAGAGTGCGCTTAATCCCCAGTCTTGAAATTTCGTGTATCGGCAAGTTTGTAATTTCACGACCTTCAAAAAAAATCCTACCAGAATCCGGCCTGATAAATCCAGTTATCAAGTTAAACAGAGTTGTCTTACCAGCCCCGTTCGGTCCAATAATTGCATTGATTCTCCCCGGCATCAACGCAATACTTAAGTCACTGACGGCCTTGACTCCTCCAAATGCCTTGGATAGATGATCAATTTTCAAAAAAGGAATCATGCGCCCCTCTTCAGAACATATTTTTTCCAGAGCCCAACAATCCCTTCAGGAGCAAAGATCACAATGCAAATTGCAAAAGCGCCCACAATCAGGGCATAGTGCTGCCAATGGCTCGAAACGATCTCTCTGATCAGAATAAAAATTCCGGTCCCGATTGCCGGGCCTAAGATTGTGCCAATCCCACCGACTATTGCCCAGACGACACCCTCACCTGAGACGTGATAGAACATATAAGACGCAGAGGCATATCGCCCAAACAAGGCAAACAAGGTCCCCGAGACTCCGGCCAAAAAACCCGCAATCACAAATGCTGCGAGTCGTAGCCGATAGACATGAATACCGATGAGCGATGCCCTGACATCGTTATCGCGGATGGCAATCAAAGACCGACCAAAAGCACTTGCCATCACAATTCGAATAAGCCAAAAACACAAGGCGACAACAATTAACATAAAAAAATATTGCGTTGTCGCATTCGTCAGGCTGACCTTGTAACTCCCCCCAAGCGCGATATCAGGTAGCGAAAAATTGATACCATCGTCCCCACCTGTCAGCGACTTAAAGGTCAGAGCCAAGAAGTACATGATCAAAGAAAACACGACCGTGATAATCGCAAAATAATGCCAAGTTAAGCGCACCGCCAGAATTCCGGTTAAAAAAGCAATCACAGTGGCACTCAATGGGCCCAAGAAAAACGCGGGCCAAAAAGAAAGATGCAACTCAGTGATGCCAAGCGCGACGCCATACATCCCAAATCCAAAGTACAACGCCTGACCAAACGAGAGCAGCCCGACATAACCAAATAAAAAGTTAATACTTGCCGCAAAACATGACCAAATTACGATCTCGGTCAAGATGCTCAGCCAAAAAGGGTCACCAAGCCAGGTAATCAGCCATGGCGCGAGTAACAGTGCAGAAAACAAACCTGCGTAGCCTAAGCCGGTCCTCATTTCGTGAGCCCCTTAAACAGGCCTTGTGGACGAACCAAGAGGACTCCGCTCATTAAAACGAGCGAGAATATTCGAGCAATTGTTGGTGTTGCAAAGCCCGAGATCACTCCCTCTAAAAACGCAAGTAATACCGCAGCTGCGACAGTGCCCGGCAGATTACCCAAGCCGCCAATAATGACGGCCATAAAGCAGAAAGGCAAAATATCGACTCCAGTCCGAAAATCCACCGTTGTGATTGGCGCTGCAATCACGCCACCAAGCGCAGCCATCGCAAAGCCGATACCGAACGTAAACAAATAAACATGCTGGGTCGGTATTCCCATGGCGGTCGCCGTGTCACGATCGTGTCGTACAGCCCGCATCCAAGTGCCAAGTTTCGTTTTTTTAAGAAAGATGAAGAAGGCAACAATTGCGATGATTGAAGCCACAGCGGCAAATATTCGATACCACTCGTATTCAATACCAAACAATCCAAAGGTCCCTTGAATCGGCGACATGATTCGTTTTGGTGCTGCACCAAACGTCATTCGTACAACTTCTTGAATAATCATCGAGAGGCCAAACGTTGCCACAATGGATAGGGCTGCATTGTTTTTGATTCGCTGAATGATCGAATACTGAACCAGCACGCCTAGCGCAAAGCCAATGAGGGGCGCGATAAGTAGCGCGGGCCAGAACAGTCCAAGGGTAGTGAGTGTGGTGTAGGTGAGTACCGTCCCCACCATAAAAAAATCACCATGAGACAGATTGATGATGTCCAACAATCCAAAAATGATAGACAGCCCAAGAGCAATGAGCGCAACGATCAGCCCAAATACGATGCCGTTAATAGCCAACGCTACTATCGTTTGATTCATGTGATTCTTTCTGTGGGTGCCCGAATAGTGACCCTCAGTCTAATCGACTACTCTAAAAATGCAAGGCTGTTTTTTGCAAGCATGGTTGCAAAAAATCGACCTACTGAAGCTATTGATTCAAAAATACGTCATCTAATTCAAAAATAGACTTGATGAACCGATGAACTTGAGAGACTCGCTCGACCGCCAAGAGATCACTTTGAGCACTGATATAGATCTCACGCTTCACTCGAACACTGTCCGTCAATACAGGCATCAATTCTGAGCCCTTAGGAATCGCAAACTTAGGGAATAGGCCTAAGCCAACCCCAGAGGAGGCGAAGGCGATCTGGGCCACCATACTGCTAGAAGTGACCTGAGCTTCGGGCCCCTTGAGCACTTCATCCAACCAACGTACCGTGTCCATCTGGATCAGATCGTCAATATATGTCACGAAACGGTGTTGTATTAGATCGGCCACATTGTTGGGCCGACCGAACTGGGCGAAATACTCATTGGTACCATAAAGGTAAAGCACGAATTCACCCACCTTTTCGCAAACGATCCCTTTACCTGACTGCTTAAAAAAACTCAAAAATAAGTCAGCCTCTCGGTAGCCGACTTTGATGTAATTGGATGACGTGACCAGTTCAAGACGTATCCCAGGGTACTGACTGAAGAATGGCTTAAATTTATTTGCTAGATATAACGAACCAATGCCCTCCATCATCGCAACTCGAACGGTACCGATGATATCCTTTTCTGGCTGAACGATATCGGCCAAGCCTTGAATACCAAGCTCAACACGCTCGAGCTGCTCAACGATCTCGTCGGCAAATTTCGTATGAATCATGCCACCCCGAGTACGCTGAAAGAGCTTATGGCCAAGACACACCTCAAGCTGCGCAATCCTTCGGCTAACCGTCGAGTCGTCGAGCTTCAACTTCTTGGCCGCATTGGTAATATTTCCAGAACGATAGACGTTCAGAAAAATTTTTAAGTCCTCCCAATTCAATTGTCTATGTTTGGAGTGTGCGCTCATAAGTGGTCGACTTTGTAAATTTGCAATATAGGTTGCAAATTTACTCTGATTCATTACAGCCATTCAAGCTTAGAATTTGACCAACGAAAAGGGATCATGATGCAGAACACAGTGACTAAAGTTGCGGTCGCACACGTCGCGCCAGTATTTTTGGACAAAACAGGTACTGTCGCAAAGGCCTTGGGGTTGATCCAAGAGGCCGCTCAAAAAGGTGCGCAACTCATTGTATTCCCTGAATCCTTTATTCCTGGCTTTCCGATTTGGGCAGCGCTTTGGTCGCCCATGGAAAATCACGATTTATTTCAACGCTTCGTCGAAAACAGCTTGTTATGGGATGGGCCCGAAATCGCAGCCATTGCTGCGCAAGCAAAAAAATTTGATATCTTCGTATCCTTTGGCTTGAGCGAAGCAAGTCATGCTAGCGTGGGGTGTATCTGGAATTCAAATATCTTGATTTCTGATCAAGGTGAAACTCTCATTCATCATCGCAAGCTTGTACCGACTTTTTTTGAAAAACTCATCTGGGCACCCGGAGATGGTGCCGGGCTGAAGGTGGCGCGTACCCGCATCGGAAACATTGGGGGTCTGATCTGCGGAGAAAACACCAATCCGCTGGCTCGGTACGCACTAATGACACAAAAAGAGCAAATTCATATTTCAAGTTGGCCGCCCATATGGCCGACTCGTAACCCAACCGCAGGTGGCAACTACAACAATTTGCAGGCTAATCGTATCCGCGCCTCAGCACACTCATTTGAGTCGAAATCTTTCGGAGTTGTCTGCGCCGGTTTCATGGACAAACCCATGTTTGAGTTTTTAGTCAAAAGGGATCGTAGCGTTGCAAATGTGCTTGAGAATACACCGGGAGCAGAATCATTCTTTGTCAACCCAACTGGCACGCAGTTTGGCGATACTTTACAAACTGAAGAAGGCCTAATCTATGCTGAGCTCGACCTCAGTCAGTGCATTGAGCCTAAACAATTTCATGATGTCGTTGGTTACTACAATCGATTTGATGTCTTCGATTTGAAAGTGAACCGCAAGCGGATTGAACCAGTGACTTGGGTGAATCTTGAGGACGACACCTCGAACTAAAACTGCACCACCGCGCGACCACGCACGCCCGACTGAATCAACTTATCGCAATGCGTTTTTAAATCATCAAACGCAATGGTGTAAGCAATCTTGTGAATATGCCGTGGACGCAGGTCGCCACCTTTTTGCATACGCTGCCACACAGCGCCTCGGGTGGGTACCGGATGATTGCCGTTGATACCCACCAGCGAAACTGCGCGCAAAATAAATGGATAAATCGCCGTGCTAAAGGTTTCGCCAGCCGCATTACCAAAGGCGCACACCACGCCACGCTGCTTGGTTGAGCGCAAGGCGGCATCCAGCGGCTTGCCGCCAACGGCATCAATCACACCGGCCCATCTCTGTTCTTCTAAAAACTTATCGCCGCCAGCAATCTCATCTCGGCCAATGACCTCTGTCGCTCCGATGTTTTTTAGATACTCGGTCTCAGACTCTTTTTTACCCGTGCTTGCCACAACTTGATAACCCAGCCCTGCCAACATATCAATCGCGAACGAAGAGCTACCGCCCGTGCCACCAGTGACCAAAATCGGACCGTGCTCTGGTTTCACACCGCGTAATAACAACTCATCAACAGCCAACGCCGACGTATAGGCAGCCAGACCCATCGCCACAGATTCAAAAGGATCGGTATCTTCTGGAACATGCGCGGCCCAACTACCGGGCACTCGCACATATTCACTATAGGCACCATCACGTCGCATACCGAACTCACGCCCACCTTGTACGGTGACGACATCGCCAAGCTTGAATTGTGGGTTGCTGGATTCAACCACCAAGCCAGCGACTTCTACGCCAGGAACCGCTGGCAGATTCGAAAGCACCTTACCGATACCAGTGACTGCTCGCGCATCTTTGTAGTTCACCGCCGCGTACTGGGATTGGATCACTATGTCGCCCGGCGCAAGATCAGCAATTGACTGTTCAATCATGCGACTGACTCGCTGTCCACCTTCTTCATATAGCTTGATCGACTTGAATTTCATCATTTTCTCCGTGACCTCTCATCACTCACGCATAGAGAGCAATCAAATTTAACAAGACGCACCTGTCCGCGCAACGCTCAGAGCCACCAGTTGTCTCGTTCTTTCGAGCGAGAAGAGCATCACTGCTCAAGCCCGTTGAATAACCGCGCCACAAGCGAGCAAAGCATCAATCTCAGTCTGCGACAACCCAAACTCAGCCAGAATCTGACAACTGTGCTCGCCAAGTGCAGGCGGCCCATAGCGTACCCGCGACTGCGCATCGCGATCGCCCGCTGCAAAGCCTGGCATCCGCACCAACCCGGCTACCGAGCTATGCGTGTCAACAATCACACCGTTGTGCACAAGTTGAGGCGATTGCATCACCATGTTGTAGTCAGCAATCGGTCCGCAAATAATGTCGGCCGCTTCAAAGAGCTCTTGCCACTCAAAGGAAGTTTTATGAGCCAGCAACGCCGTCAACTCTTTCATTAAAGCATCTCGATTGGCGACGCGCTTAGAAATCGTTGCAAAGTCAGGATGCGCCGCGAGCGCGGGCTTTTGTAGTAAATCACACAGCGCGAGCCAGCGATCATCGTGGTACGCGGCAATCATGATCCAACCATCTTTCGTTGGATACGCCTCGTTAGGCGCAGAGTATGGCGCTGCGGTCCCTGTGCGCAAGGGCAGTTCGTCGCTCGACAGATATGATGCCACGGCAGACAACTGCAGCATCAACGCACTGTTGTACAACGAAAAATCAAGATGTTGGCCGTGCCCGGTTGCATCACGAACACGCAACGCTGCAAGCACAGCCGAGGTCGAAATAAAGCCGGTGACCATATCAACGGCGGGCACCAACACTTTCATCGGCGGCGAATTCGCATCACCGATATTACTCATCAGACCAGATACTGCCTGAACAATGCCATCGACACCCGCTTTATCGCGCCAAGGTCCGGTCTGGCCATACGCAGAAACCGAGCCAAAAATCACACCGGGGTTGATCATCTGCAAGGCAGCAAAGCCCACCCCCAACTTATCCATGACACCCGGTCGAAAGCTTTCAAGCACAATATCGGCCTGAGCCGCCATACGCTTAATCAGCGCAACACCTTCTGGTTTTTTTAAATCAACTGAGAGCGAACGCTTATTGCGATTGAAGCTCATCGATACAACCGACTCACCTTCTTGCCACGGCGGGCCAAGCTTTCTACCAATGTCACCGCCAGGCGATTCAACCTTGATGACCTCGGCGCCCATATCTCCAAGCTGCATACCAATCAATGGGCCGGCACCGATCTGCGTGAAATCGAGCACCTTAATACCACTGAGCGCTTGATTGATAGTCACACCTTCTGCGCTGCTCATGACTGCTTCCTATTGTCGTCGCGTCTCAACACTATGACCTCATTTCTCAAGCTTAAATCCCATGGCTTTAATGGTTTTTTGCCAAAACAACAAGTCACGTTTAAGCATTTCATTCATTTGCTGTGGATTCAGATACGTCACAATAAACCCCTGACCCGTTAAACGATCGCGAACGACAGGATCCGCCAAGGCACGCGAAAACTCACGAGAAAGCCTTTCAACAATATCTGCCGGCGTGTTTGCAGGAGCAAGGATCGAATACCAAAGCGGCGCATCAAACCCCGGCAAAGCCGCCTCGCTGATCGTCGGAACTGAAGGCATCGCAGCCGAACGCTCTGGCGTCGTCACGCCAAGGGCTCGAAGTTTGCCCGCCTTAACCAGCCCATCCAGTGAGGCCATCGTGCCAATCGCGCTCTGCACTTGCCCGCCGACTAGGTCAGCAATCGCAGGCCCAGTACCTTTATAAGGAACATGCGTAACCTGCACACCGGCCGAGTAATTAAATAGCTCAAAGGCGATGTGCTGAGCAGTACCCGAACCAGGAGTCCCGTGATTAAATTTTCCGGGATTCGCTTTGACCAAGGCGATGAATTCTTTCAAGTTCTGCGCGGGGACAGAGGGATGCACGACTAGCACCATCGGGACAGAGGCAATCTGCGCCACGGTGACAAAGTCTTTTTCAATGTCAAAAGATAATTTGTTATCTAGCCAAGGGTTAATCGTGATCTGATTAGCCGCGATCAGCATCGTGTATCCATCAGGGGCTGACCGTGCAACAAACTCAGCGCCGATATTACCTCCGGCGCCACCTTTGTTTTCAACAACAACACTCTGCCCTAAGCCGTCTGATAACAGTGGAGCAAGCGCACGCGCCAAAATATCATTGCCGCCTCCTGGAGGAAAAGGTACAACAAAACGAATCGATCTCTCAGGGAATTTTGTCCCCGTTTGGGCAAAGGACACTTGCGTAATGACAGAGCCGAACAGCACCATCCAGGCAATCACAAATCGGGTTAACCGAGATGTCCGGTCACAACCCCGCCTCACCCGAGCGTCAGTCTGGCAGAAATCTTTTTTTTCTTGAGTCATCTTCATCCCCTTTTGTGTGGCTACATCATAAACAGCTTAAGCCGCAGGCGTTGACTTAGGAATTGTCCCGAGAATGATTCCAGCAATAATCAGAACAGTCGCAATCAACAGAGCAGGCCCCAGAACTTCGCCTAAAAACAAACTCGCGCAAAACAGACCAATCAACGGCACTCCAAGCAAGCCCATCGACACAGCCGCTGCGGGCAAATCTCGGCTCACGATATTCATCAGCCAATACGCGACGCCGTTTCCTAATAAGCCGTTAAATCCCACCAGCAGTACCATCTCTAGTGACCACTTGACCTGCGGCACACCCTCTAACATGAAGGCCAGTACCACCTGAGTCAAACCACCTAACAACATCTGCCAGGGTAATAACGCAAAGAGTGGTGTGACCCATTTGTGTGCCCGTCCATACACGATTGAGATCGCCCACAACAAAGCGGCTAACAACACGAAGCCATGGCCAATCAAAACATTGCGATCAGTCCAATCCATTGCGCCGGGCTGCAAAATCAGGATGAGGCCCGACATGCCAACCACCAAGCCTAGAATTCGGCGAGGTGTAAAGGGCTCGTTTAAAAAGAGCCACGCTGCGGGCAGCACCCACAAGGGCGTCGTATAAGCCAACACAATGGATTTTCCGGCGGGCAAGTACTGTATACCCACGCTCACCAAGACAGAAAAACCAACCATATGTAACCAGCCGATACTAAAAATGACGGGCAGATCGGCTCGCACCGGAATGCGTAATTGTTTAGTAGCGAGGCACACCACAAAAAAAATGATGCACATCGGCACTAACCTAAACGCAGTCACCCAGATCGGCGACACATATTCGAGCGATTTTTTAGCGACAACCCAATTCACCCCCCAAATCACGACAAGCAAAGCAAGCAGCAGAATTGCGCGACTGCGGCGCGATGCCTCAGACTGCATCTGTATCGTAGCGAAAGCCACCCGCGGCATTTGGCTCAATACGCCCAATCGTTGGCGCAGGAAAGTGCGCTGGGAAAACCAAGTGACCAGTGCCCGCATGCTTCTCAATGAGGGCCATGCGCGAAACACGCGCCAAAACCTGATCGGCATCAGCTGAGGTCGACATTTCGGGATAACGCAACTGAATCTGGTGATGAATCACGTCACCCGTGAGTACACCACGCTGACCTTCTGACTCGAGATTGATCACGATGTTGCCAGGTGTATGCCCATGACAGGGCTCGATCGACATCCCGCTATCGACTTCGTAGTCGTCGTCGATCAGCACCGCTTGCTTGGCCCGCACGATTGGATCGATGCTGTCTTCAAACGCTTGTGTGTGCGTATCTTTTTTGCCACTGCGATAAGTCGCATCGGCCTGATCATATTCAGTTTTTGACATCAGGTACTTTGCATTAGGAAAAGTGGGTTTCCAAACGCCATCGACCAGACGGGTGTTCCAGCCCACGTGATCCCAATGCAGGTGTGTACACATCACGTAGTCAACCTCTTCAGGCTTAACCTTTGCCCGAGCAAGAGTCCCCATAAAATCATTATTCATTTTATGAAAACCTGGGCGCAACGGGCGCTCTTTATCGTTACCGCAACAAGAATCGACCAAGATTGTGAAGCGTCCGGTCTTCACAACGAAGGAGTGAAAACTCATTTGAAGCCTACCCTCAGTCGTCAGTTGACCGCCGGGCAACTCACGCAAACAAGTCGTCAACATATCTTGCGTTAAGTCTGGAAAAAAATCTCGTGCAGGTGCATAGGGGCGCTCGACTTCAACCACCCGTTCGACTAGATACCGACCCACTTTCGTCACAGCCATCATTTTGCCCCTTGGTTTTTTTGTTAGATAGTATGAGTGTCACTGTATTGCTTCGATATCTTCTAGTCAAACCGGACGGGCAGTCGGTCGCTAACGCCTGACATACCAAGTTAGCAATGCCACCGCTACGACCGCTACGGCGATCCAGACTAAGCGCCGAGTCTTTGGGGCGCTGGGCGCTGTCGTTTGGATCGCACTCGCCTGCTCAACTGCGTCTTCGGCACCGGCACCGGCAAATTTAGCCCTCAAAGCCTCTTCAAACCGTTTGAAAAAATCTTCGGCTAAAGACTTGGCCACTCCATCAATCAGACGCTGTCCAAGTTGGGCAATTTTTCCGCCGACCTTTGAATGAACCGTGTACTTCAACTCGCACCCACTCTGGTGAGGCGTCAACTCGACCTTTGATTCGCCTTGTCCAAACCCTGCGACGCCACCTTGCGCCTCAAACTGCAGGGCATACGACACGGGAGCTTGTATATCCGCCAACTTCACCTTGCCATTGAACTTAGCAGACACTGGGCCAATCTTGACCGCAACGGTCACTGCATATTCGTTTTCAGTCACGAGCTCAAATTTTTCGCATCCAGGAATGCACATCTTTAATATCTCTGGGTCGTTGAGCGAATCCCAGGCTTGTTGTTGTGACACTGCTAATAAGCGGTTACCTTGCATATCCATCATGTTCTCGCTAAAAAATAATTACCGTTTGATTAACTGTACCAAGCTGCGTGCCAAATCTTCTAATTGCGCAAGATTGTGAATCGCCAACATCCCGTCTGCTTTTTTTTGTAAGGCGGCTGCTCCTTGTGCCGTAGGTTGATACTGGTCAAAGCGCAGCATAGGATTCAACCATAACAGACTGCGACAATTGCGCTTCAACCAGTCTAACTCAGTCGCAAGTTGTTCTGACCCACCAGTATCCAAGCCATCGCTAATCAGCAGCACTACAGTGCGACGACCGACTAATTGTCGGTTTTGCGTACGTCGCAACTGAGCAAGCGAGATACCAATTTGCGTGCCACCTGCAAAGTCACTGATCAAGCGATTGGCTTGTTCTAACATTGCATCGGTATCCGTCAATCGAAAAGCAGGATTCAAATCTGTCAGGTGATTGCCAAACGCAAAGACTGAGCGCGCGACCCGCCGAGTGCTTTGATGTAAAAAAGCCAACATCAGTCGAGCATAGCGTTCCATCGAGCCCGACACGTCAATCAATAGCAACACCGGCAAAGGTTCAAGGCGGCGCGAAAGATAAGGCAAGGCGAGCAGCTCTCCGTCATAGCGAGCCGAGTCTCGTAAGGCTCGCCGCCAATCTAAGCGAACACCATGCGAAGCACTTTGTAGACGCCGTGCCCTCAACTGTGGCCATGGCAAAGTGATTTCACGCGCGAGTTGCTCAACCAAGCGAAACTCACTCGCACTCAGACTCTCAAAATCTGCGTGTCGCAGGCGTACACGGTCACTAGCCGAGAGCGCGGCATCGAACTGAATCTTTTCCTCTTCTCGAGGCTGTGATTTGACCGCTGCACGCACCGCTGCAAGCGCCTCTTGCGCGCGAGCAAGACGTTTTGGCTTGGGGGTCGCCTCAGTTGTCTTAGGCAACATTTGCGCCAACAATTGCTGCGTCAACTCAGGGTTACGAAAATAGGCGTCGAATAATTGCTCAAATACCGCTTGATCTTGTTGGCGACACACAAGCGTCGCCAATAACGCGGCACGCAAATCGGCTTTCGCTTCAACACCCACCAACAAAGCCGCCTGTAAGCCAAACCCAATGCGTGCGCTGTCCATCGGCAAGCCGGCGCGTCTGAGCGTACGCCCAAAGCCGATAATATTTTCGGCCATTTTGCCGCTACGTGCGTCACCGAGCTGCATCACCACTCTTTGTTCGACAATGGCTTATCACGCATTTGGCTAGTTTGAAGACTCAGTGACTGGATCGGGCTGCAATAAGGCGTCGAGCAGCGGTTCAAGCGCCGCAATATCCTCGCGCTGTTTAAACAAAATGCCCACAGTGCTCTGCACCACTTCAGGATCAAGCGTAAGTGTGTTGAGCGCGACGAGCGCCTTTGCCCATTCAACACTCTCAGCAATTCCTGGGCTGCGACTAAAAGCGCTCACGAAGGGCGCACTGCGCAGGCGTTCAACAAAGGATGCTACTTGCTGGGCGAGCGCCTCGCTAGCCTGTGGCACCTGCGCTCGGACAATTGAAAGTTCACGCTCGCGTTCAGGATAATCGAGCCATTGATACAGGCAGCGGCGTTTGACTGCATCATTTAAATCTCGCGTACGATTGCTCGTCAAAATGGTGACAGGCGGGCACGCCGCTTTGATCGTTCCAAACTCTGGGATACTGACTTGAAACTCGCCTAGGTACTCAAGCAAAAAGGCTTCGAAGGGTGCATCGGCTCGGTCAACTTCGTCAATCAGTAATACAGCACCTGGCTCAGCAGCCTCGAGCGCTTGCAACAACGGACGTCTTATCAAATATTTCTCTTGATAAATCTCGTGCTCGAGTTGATCAGGATTCGCGCCTTCTGGCTGCGCACGCATATGCATCAACTGAGCGGCATGATTCCATTCGTAAAGCGCCTCGCGCTGCTCCATGCCGTCGTAGCACTGCAACCGAATCAATGGGCGGCTCAAGACTTTAGACAAGGCCTTGGCTAATTCGGTTTTACCGACGCCCGGCTCGCCTTCTAGCAGTAAAGGCCGTTGTAGACGCAAGCTTAAAAAAACCGCGGTCGCTAAACGTCGTTCGGCCTGATAGCCAACCGCCGCCAGTGCTTCGATCAACGCGTCGATTGAATCAACGCCACGCGTGCCCGTCATGTATCTTCCTAGAAACTCACTACGGCGCGTGGGTCGAACGGGCTCAGATGAATACCCCGCAGACCCCTAGCCATCAACATCTTCTCAAAACCAGACCTGTGGCCTCAAGCATAAACAAAAGCTGAGGCCGCAAGCCTTTCATTCAAATCGTCTTGAGCGATTCAACGTTTTAGCTCAATGCGTCTTGAACGGCCTTACGCGTTTGAACTTTGATTAACTGCGCACGGTATTCGGCCGAGGCGTGAATATCGCTGTTGAGTTCAGACGCATCAATTGCTACACCAGCAACGGACTCGGGTGCAAATTGTTTTGCCAACGCCGCTTCAAGACCGGCATGCCGAAACACGCCGTTGGCCGCGCCGGTGACCGCAACGCGCGGTCCCTGAGCAGTATCAGCCACAAATACACCAACCATCGCAAATCTCGAGGCGCCCTGTTTAAACTTGGCGTAAGACGCGCGTTTGGGGATTGGAAAACTCACTGCAGTAATCAGTTCTCCTGATTGCAACGCCGTTGCGTACATGCCCAAAAAGAAATCATCGGCTGCAATCTTGCGTGTAGTCGTGTGGATCGTTGCCCCCAAGGCCATTGCAGCGCTGGGATAACAAGCGGCCGGGTCGTTATTGGCGACTGAGCCACCGAGCGTACCCATCGCGCGAACCTGGCGATCACCAATCCCCCCGGCCAACACGGCCAACGCAGGAATATGCTGTTTGACTAAAGCGTTTTGCTCAACATCACAGTGCTTTGTCATCGCGCCAATGACGAGTTGGTCACCTTCTTTACGTACCCCGATCAATTCGTTAACCCGACTCAGATCCACCAATTTCTCAGGCTGCATCAGCCGTTGCTTCATTGAGGCAAGCATGGTTTGTCCGCCGGCTAATGCCTGGCCGCCGGCTTGTACCAGCTTAGCTGCCTCAGCTAATGAAGCAGGACGATCGTATGTGAATGCGTACATGTCGAAATCCTCTGTTTATGCTTTCGCTGATTGAATGGCTTGCCACACGCGATGGGGCGTAGCGGGCATATCCAAGTCTTTTACGCCTAACGGTGCCAAGGCGTCTAACACAGCGTTCATCACCGCAGGAGGTGAGCCAATCGCACCGGCTTCACCACACCCCTTTGTACCCAAAGGATTGTGCGTGCAGGGTGTGCAGACATGTCCGATATTGAACTGCGGAAAATCATCAGCACGCGGCATCGCGTAATCCATGAATGAACCGGTTAACAGTTGGCCAGTCTCGCGATCGTAGACGCAATTTTCAATCAAGGCCTGGCCGATACCTTGAACCAAACCACCATGCACTTGACCTTCGACGATCATCGGATTAATGATGGTGCCAAAGTCGTCGACCGCAGTGAAACGATCTAAGCGCACAGTCCCGGTCTCTGGATCAATCTCGACTTCGGCGATATAGGTGCCAGAGGGAAAGGTGAAGTTAGTCGGGTCATAGAACGCCGTTTCGTTTAAGCCAGGTTCGAGAGTTTCGAGAGGATAGTTATGGGGCACATACGCCGTCAGCGCCACAGTGCCGAAAGGGATTTTTTTATCGGTACCACGCACAGTAAATTCACCGTTCGCAAAATCGATATCTGTATCCGAGGCTTCCATCAAATGTGCGGCAATCTTTTTGGCCTTTGCTTCAATCTTGTCGAGCGCCTTCATGATTGCAGCGCCGCCAACTGAGATCGAGCGCGAACCGTATGTCCCCATGCCAAAAGGCACGCGACCGGTATCACCGTGAACAATATCCACCGCATCTACCGCAATTCCTAAGCGCGAAGCGACAACCTGCGCAAACGTGGTTTCGTGGCCTTGTCCATGACTATGCGATCCGGTAAAGACCGTCACACTACCCGTTGGATGCACACGGACTTCACCGCACTCAAACAAACCTGCACGGGCACCTAACGCACCCGCGATATTGCTGGGGGCCAAGCCACAGGCTTCGATATAGCTCGAGTACCCAATGCCACGCAGCTTACCCTGTGCCTGACTTGCGGCTTGACGTGCTTTGAAGCCAGCGACATCAGCCAGTTTTTGCGAAGCGTCCATGCAGGCAACATAGTCACCAATGTCGTATTGCAAAGCGACTGGGGTTTGATACGGAAACTGAGTAATGAAGTTACGACGACGGATTTCATCTTGCGACAGACCAAGTTCAAACGCGGCTCGGCTAACGATACGCTCAAGCAGGTAGGTTGCTTCAGGACGACCCGCACCACGATACGCATCAACCGGCGCGGTGTTGGTAAACCAGGCATCGACCTCGGCGTAAACAAGCGGCGTGGTGTACTGCCCTGCAAGCAGGGTTGCATACAAAATAGTCGGGACACACGTCGAAAAGGTTGAAAGATAAGCGCCAAGATTAGCGTCTGTGTGCACTCGCAACGCTAAGAATTTTCCGTCTTTATCAAGCGCCAACTCAGCATGGCTTGAGTGATCGCGACCGTGCGCGTCAGACAAAAAGGCTTCACCACGCTCACAGACCCATTTGATATTACGATTCAGTTTTTTAGATGCCCAGGTCAGGCAAACGTCTTCGGCATACAAATAAATTTTCGAACCAAAGCCACCACCAACGTCAGGTGCAATGACGCGCACTTTATGCTCAGGCAAGCCCATCACAAACGCTGTCATCAAGAGACGCTCAACGTGAGGGTTTTGATTTGAGACGTACAAGGTGTAATCATCGTTGGCGCGGCTATACGACCCAATAGCAGCCCGTGGCTCCATTGCATTGGGCACCAAACGATTGTTAATCAAATCAAGCTTGGTGATATGCGCCGCCTTGGTGAAAGCCTCATCCACCAAACCTTTGTCACCAATCGCCCATTTGTAGCAATGATTATCAGGAGCAATATCGTGTAATGCTGGGCCACCATTGGCATCACGCACATCGACTGCGGCGGGCAATGGGTCGTAGTCAACCTCGACAAGCTCAGCAGCATTTTTCGCCTGCTCAAGCGTTTCGGCAACCACCATCACAACGTGATCACCCACATAGCGCACTTTATCGAGCGCCAACACAGGGTGCGGCGGCTCTTTCATGGGCTGACCATCGGTGCTCGTGATCAACCAACCACAGGGCAAACCATTAAGTTTGTCGTTCGCAACATCTTTTCCCTCAAGTACGCCGATCACACCTGGCGCAGCTTTAGCGGCACTTGTATTGACGCTCTTGATATTGGCGTGTGCATGAGGTGAGCGCACAAACACCGCGTGCGCCATACGCGTGAGCGTAATGTCGTCGGTGTATTGCCCGGCACCTGTTAAAAATCGATAGTCTTCTTTACGTAAAACTGACTCCCCGATATGAGGAAGTTTGGCGAATTCATTTGCACCCATGGCAGTCTCCTTAGGCTTTCATGGCGGCAGCACCTTGCTGCACTGCCTTGATGATGTTTTGATACCCAGTACAACGGCAGATATTGCCATCGAGTTTCTCGCGGATTTGCTGCTCGGTCGGATTGGGATGGTGCCGACAAATGTCCACGGCATTCATCACCATGCCGGGCGTGCAATAGCCGCATTGCAGACCATGACAGTCTTTAAACGCCGCCTGCATAGGATGCATTGTGCCGTCTGGCTGAGCCAACCCTTCAATGGTCGCAATTTGTGCACCCTCTGCCTGAGCGAGCAACACATTGCATGACTTAATCGCCTGACCATTCATGATGACGGTGCACGCACCGCACTGGGCAGTGTCGCAACCCACATGGGTCCCGGTCAGATTAAGATGTTCGCGAAGCGCCTGCACCAACAAGGTATTCTCTGGCGCATTCAGCGTGACGGCGGCGCCGTTTACTGTCAATTGAACCTGCATCATCGAGCGGTCTCCAAGAGCAAAATTATTGTCGAACAACGAAAAACAAGGCAGGCAATACTTGGTCAGGTGCCTCACGACCCCTGATTTTGACGGGATTGCCTCGATTCTAGTTTTTCTTGTTAAGCCAATCTAACACGAGTGGATTGAAATAGAATGGTATTTTTCAGTGATTACGTGAGACTTACGGACAAACCATGACAACAACATCTAAAGAACTCTCAGCTTCGCTTCGCGCCCGCTACGGTCACAGCCCAGACGTTCTTGACGAACTGAATCCCACAATCGAGACCATGCTGCAGCACCGCTCAGTGCGCGCCTATACCTCGCAACCAGTCCCGGCCAACACAGCCGAACTTCTTGTTGCAGCCGCACAATCGGCCTCCACGTCTTCGAATATGCAAACCTGGAGCGTGATTGCGGTCACCGACCCCGGTCGCAAAGATCGGTTAGCCAAAATTGCCAACAATCAAGAGTTTGTGCGCGCCTGCCCACTCTTTTTGGTTTGGGTCACTGACCTCGCACGACTCAAAGCCCTGGGTCTTGACCGTCAAAAACCTCACGAAAGCTTAAATTACCTTGAGATGCTCTTGGTGGGCGCAATTGACTCAGCATTGGCTGCCCAAAACGCTGCGGTGGCAGCCGAGTCTATGAATTTAGGCATGGTGTATATCGGCGCAATTCGCAACAACCCCATCGCCGTGGCCAAAGAGCTGAATTTGCCGCCCATGAGCTTTGCGACCTTCGGGATGTGTATCGGTTATGCCGAACCTTCGCTCGCAACCGCCGTCAAGCCGCGCTTGCCACAGTCTGCAATTTTGCATAAAGACACCTACGACTCTCAGGCCTATAAAGCCGGGGTCGAATCCTATAACCAGACGATGGATACCTTTTATGCAGAGCAAAAAATGACCCCACTTGGGCCCTGGGATCTGCACACCTTAAATCGTGTGCGCGGCCCCGAAGCAATGGGCGGACGGCACACTCTGATGGAAACCCTGCGTTCAATGGGTTTTGAAATTCGTTAACTCACCTGATCGTCTTGGCGCTTTTGCATGTTCCACATTTGTGCATAAGTGCCTTCTTTAGCGATCAACTCGGCGTGGCTGCCACGCTCGACGATTTGTCCTTGGTCCATCACTAAGATTTGATCGGCATGTACGATTGTCGATAACCTGTGGGCGATGATCAGCGTGGTGTGATTGCGCGCAAGACCGGTGAGCTCTTCTTGTAAGGCGCGCTCGGTTTTTGAATCTAGCGCAGAGGTCGCTTCATCAAAGATCAGCATCGCCGGCTTTTTCAGTAAGGTACGCGCAATCGCCACACGCTGTTTTTCACCTCCCGACAATTTCAGGCCGCGTTCACCGACTTGCGTGTTGTACCCCTCGGGCAAGTGCGCAATGAACTGATCCATCTGCGCCGCGCGCGCCGCGGTTTGTATGTCAGTCTCAGAGGCGCCAGGGCACCCGTACGCAATGTTATACGCGATCGTGTCGTTGAACAAAACCGTATCTTGCGGAACAATGCCGATCGCCTGACGCAAACTGGCTTGCTGCACCTGTTTAATATCTTGCCCATCGATCAGGATCGCGCCCGACTGCACATCGTAAAAGCGGAACAACAAACGCGCCAGCGTGCTTTTGCCCGCCCCGCTACGCCCAACTACCGCGGTAATCGTCCCCGCTGGGATCGTAAAACTTAAGTCATGCAAAATGGTTCGGTTTGACTCGTAGTGAAAACGTACCCGCTCAAAACGCACTTCAGGCCCCTGAGTTCGATCCGCAATGACCAGCGCAGGCGCACCCGGCTCATCCGCGATTTCGCGATCGGCCATGAGTAAGGTAAACATTCGATCAAGGTCAGTGAGAGACTGTTTGATCTCGCGATAAATAACGCCTAAAAAATTCAAGGGGATATACAGCTGAATCATCAAGGTATTGACCAAGACAAGATCACCAAGCGTCATCGAGCCGTTGGCCACGCCAACGGTTGAGCGCCATAAAATCAGTACTAGACCCACGCCAATGATGAACTGCTGACCTACGTTCAACAGCGACAAGGATTTTTGCGACTTGATCGCCGCAGCCTGATAACGGACAAGATTCTCGTCATAGCGTCTGGCCTCGAACGACTCGTTGCCAAAATATTTAACGGTTTCAAAGTTCAATAAAGAATCGATCGCCTTTTGATTTGCGCGCGAATCCATGTCGTTCATGGTGCGACGCAGGTGTGTTCGCCATTCAGTGACAACGATGGTAAACGCGATATAAATGATCAAAGCGCCTAGCGTGATCGCAGCAAACCAAATGTTGTATTGATAGGCAAAATAACCGAGTACCAACAGAAACTCGATGAGCGTTGGCACGATGCTGTACAGCGAATACGAAACAAGTGATTGAATCGCACGTGTGCCACGCTCGATGTCACGACTGACACCCCCCGTTTGACGCGACAAATGAAACCGAAGAGACAGCGCATGTAAGTGCTGAAACACCTCGAGTGCAATTTGTCTGACGGCATGTTGAGTCACTCGCGAAAACAATAGTTCGCGAAGTTCGGTAAATAAAGACGCAGAAAATCTCAACAAACCGTAACCAATAATCAGGCCCAGTGGCACCACCAATAACGCGGATGACACGCTTTTATGAGCGTCTAAATCGTCAATGAGCGTCTTGAGCAAAATGGGAATACCCAAATTGGCGAACTTTGCTGCTAACAAACAGGAGATTGCTAGCAGGACCCGGTA
>JAURJT010000065.1 GCA_030832095.1 Gammaproteobacteria bacterium
CCACGACCATCAACACGGGCAAACCCTTTGCACGCGCGGTACGCACATAATCTTGCTGCAAGACCTCGAGCATGGTGGCTCGGGTGATACGAGCCAAGAGCCCAACCTGCAAGAGCGCTAATGAAAACGCGGGCAAAATTAAACATTTCACCCAACCAAGCGGATCATCGGCGAAGGGGATGTAGCCACCCGCAGGTAACCAATCGAGCATGACGCCAAACAGCACGATTAGCATCAAACTGAGCCAAAAGTTTGGAATCGACACTCCCAATAACGAAAACGTTAATAACGCTTGATCAATCCAAGTGTTCGCATAAACAGCGGAGAGCACGCCACAGGGCACGCCAAGCAAGATGGTGAGCATTAAGGCTGAGCCCGCCAATGCGAGTGTCACTGGAACGCGCTCTACGATTGCCTGAGTCACGGGTCGATTTAAGAGTATTGAATCGCCTAAATCGCCACGGGCTAACGCCACGTACCAATCAAACAGTCTTGAAAGAAAGGGGCGATTCAAGCCGAGTTGTTCACGAATTTGCGCTAACTCAAGATCCGTTGCGCTTTGACCCGCAATCAACACAGCGGGATCTCCGGGTACCATTTCCATGATTAGAGCCGAGATCAGACTGACCAGCAATAACACTGGCAAGGCAACAAGTGTGCGGCGCAACATAAACTCGAGCATAGACTCTCAGTCTCTTTTTTTGACTCAAAAATGTAAGTTCAGATTAGCACAGGCCTAAGCGTGAACTTTGCGCTGCGCCGCAGCATCGTACAGCTTGGCTCGATCAGGCGTCACCTGTATGGCATCACATGTAACATTGGCTGACACACACACGTGTAATATTGACTGACACACTCTGTACTCATCTTTCTGCCCTTTTACACAAAGACCCATCACGTGAATCAGCTCATCATCCTGTCTACCCAACCGCTCGATCTGTACGCCGAACAAACGCTTTCGCGTTTTGGTCAGTTCAAGGTCGCGGCGCAGCCCACGCTCGAAGGCTTAATGCGCGAAATCGCCCCAGCTCTCGGCCTAGTCGTGCGTGGTCAGGTGCAAATCTCGGCTGCTCTCATGGATGCCGCCCCACATTTAAAGGTGATTGGTCGCACTGGCGTGGGCTACGACACAGTAGATATCAAGGCCGCGACTGAACGTGGCATCGCAGTGGTGTACACGCCAGGTGCAGGTGCGCGCGCGGTTGCTGAAGCCGCCTTCGCTTTTATGTTGGCCTTGTGCAAAATGATTGCGCACTGGGATCGCGAAACCAAACGAGGTAATTGGCAATCACGTATC
This sequence comes from Gammaproteobacteria bacterium, assembly GCA_030832095.1. Lineage (GTDB taxonomy): Bacteria > Pseudomonadota > Gammaproteobacteria > Burkholderiales > Burkholderiaceae_B > Zwartia > Zwartia planktonica. Next base: position 1,298 of record JAURJT010000065.1, read on the forward strand.
GCCTCGCAAGGCACCGACCTCGATCAAAAAACACTAGGCATTATCGGCTTGGGCCGTATCGGTCAAATCGTAGCGAAGATGGCAAAGCCGTTTGAGATGAACGTCATTGCCCACGACCCCTATCTTGATCCTGCAGTTGCCGGTGCGCTTGGCGTCAAACTGGTTGACCTCGATACGCTGATGGCGCAGGCAGACTATGTCACGCTGCACTGCCCGCAAAATGATGAAACCATGGGCTTGATTAATCGTGCAAGGCTGCAACGCATGAAGCAAGGTTCGTTCTTGATTAATCTCGCGCGAGGCGGCGTCATTGAAAGTCTTGACCCCATTTACGAAATGTTAGTCAGCGGTCATTTGCGTGGTGCTGCACTCGATGTTTTTTTGATTGAACCGCCCGACCACACGCATCCAATCTTTGGTCTGCAAAACTGTCTGGTATCCCCACACGCCATGGCGACTAGCGAAGGGGCAATGACACGCATCTATGAGTCGATGGCAAACGACATGGCTGCAATTTTGGGTGGCACCACCCCTGAATTTGTCGTGAATCCAGAGGCCTTAATTCGGCAGGCGTGATGCGCTCATAATTTATTTGTCATTAACCCTTGAACCTAACCTTAGTGAGCGTGATAAAAATGAAAAACATCGCCTGCGTAACGCGATACTCAATGGCGTTATGCCTGAGCCTGTGTCTGTCTCTGAGCCTTAGTCCAAGCGCTCAAGCACAAACGAACAAATGGCCTGACAAACCCATCAACATGATCGTAGGGTTTCCTGCCGGTGGCCCGACCGACCTAGCCGCGCGCACCCTTGCGCCCGCGTTGCAAGCAGCACTTGGCCAAAACATCATTGTCGAAAACAAGCCTGGTGCCACCGGTACAATCGCGGGTGCGCTAGTCAAGCGTGCACCGCCTGATGGCTACACCCTGTTTGTCTCTTCGATCGGCACCTTCGTGGTGGCGCCGCATCTGATCAAGTCTGTTACGTACGACCCAATTGCTGATTTTGACTACATTAGTCTGCCCTTTCAGGCGCCCAACGTCTTAGTGACCGGCCCGGCCCGGCCTGAACGCACGATCGCTGAAGTATTGACGGCCTTAAAAAATAATCCAGGCAAACTCACCTTTGCAAGTTCTGGGGTGGGCGCCTCAGATCATTTATCGGCTGAACTACTTTGGCAACAAACCAACACCACGGGCGTACATGTGCCCTATAAGGGTGGTGCACCTGCGCTGCAAGATACCTTGGGCGGACAAGTTGATTTCTTTATGACTAACATCAATGCCGTCTTGCCACAGATTCGCGCAGGCAAACTACACCCAATTGCGATTACCTCTGACAAGCGTTCACCCGCTTTACCCGACGTACCAACGTTTGGCGAGGCAGGCGTGCAAGGCATGGAGGTCTATGGTTGGCAAGGTTTAACAGCCCCAAAGGGCTTACCTGCTGACGTCAAAAAGAAACTGAGCGACGCGGCGATCTTGGCCATGAAAGATCCTGCAACCGTTAAGAAGCTGCAAGACCTTGGCATTACGATTGTCGCAAACACCCCTGAAGAGTTCACTCGTTTTGTCACGAGTGAAAATGAACGCTGGAAAAATCTGATCATCACCAGAAAAATCAGCGTCGATTAAACCTCTTAGTCTGAGATCAGACCTTATTGCGCTCACCGAATATTCGTCCTCCGTTCAGTTGAGCAGAGCGAATGACTCGGTTGAGAAAAGCAAGACTCAGAGCGTTGGGTAATCGGTATAACCCTTGGCGCCACCACCGTAAAACGTTTTACGGTCGTATGGTGTCAAGGGTGCATTTAACTCAAACCGTTTGGGCAAATCTGGATTAGAGATAAAGAAGCGCCCAAACGCCACCGCGTCGGCTTGACCACTTTCGACGACAGCTTCGGCATCGTCGCGACCATAGCCACCTGCTGAAATCACTTTACCGCCAAACATAGGCCCAAAGAGCTTCGACGTACTGGGTTGATCTTCGGCCACTTTGTCTGTGCCACCGGCCATGGTTGAACGCGGCTCAATGAAATGCACAAACGCCAACTGCATTTTGCTTAAAGCACCCATTAGGTAAGTGAACAGCCCTTTCACATCGGTATCAGACATATCGTTAAACGTGCCATACGGCGACAAACGCACGCCAACGAGATCGCTGCCCCACACACCACAGACCGCCTGCAAGACTTCAAGCAACAGACGGCTACGATTTTCGACGCTGCCGCCGTATTGATCGGTACGCTTATTCGAGCCATTGTGCAAAAACTGATCTAACAGGTAACCGTTTGCACCATGCACTTCAACACCATCAAAGCCGGCAAGCTTAGCCTGCTTGGCTGCGTGAACATAGTCTTGGATTAAGCCTGGAATTTCAGTTAACTCCATTGCCCGAGGAGTCTCAAACGCCTCAAGACCCCAAGAGGCTGTGTACACCTTGCCGGTAGGCGCGATCGCCGAGGGTGCAACTGGCAGACCTTGCTCTGGATGCAACGAACTGTGTGAGATACGGCCAACGTGCCACAACTGGCAGATAATTTTCCCGCCCGCTGCGTGAACCGCATCGGTCACTTTGCGCCAGCCTTGAACCTGCGCATCGCTGTAAATGCCTGGCGTGGCTGGATAGCCTTTCGCCAGAGCAGAAATTTGAGCTGCCTCAGAAACTATCAACCCTGCACTTGCGCGCTGAGCGTAATACTGTGCCGCCAGATCGCCTGGCACATCACCGGCTTGGGCACGCATTCTGGTTAACGGCGCCATTACGACACGGTTACTGAGTTCGATTGCGCCGAGAGTTGTCTTAGAAAGAAGTTTCATGAAATCACTAAATTATGTAATAAGAGACCGCTATTTTAGTATGGCGACAACTTAATATGAATCAAGTGCGATCCATGCGGCTCGTCGCCTGCTTTTACCTGTCGTGATTTGGCAAACCATTTGCGAGGTGAACGAACAAATCAGGTAGTTAGCAGTAAACTTGTGGACATAAAATAAAAATCAGGAGATCAACATGAGCGAATTCAACTCAACGAACCCCACACGTCGCAAACTTCTGCAATCTAGCGCCTCAATCCTTGGGTTGGGTTTAGCAGCACCTTGGGTGCGGGCGGCCGGGTTTCCAGACAGCGCGATTAAACTCGTTGTGCCGTTTCCACCCGGTGGAACAGTGGATACGCTCGCGCGTATCATTTCACCCGCGTTTGGCACACAACTTGGACAACAAGTCATTATCGAAAACAAAGGGGGGGCTGGGGGTACCATTGGGTCAAACCAAGTCAATCAGGCCTCGCCTAACGGCTATACCCTATTACTGAACGCTGCAAACCACATTATTACGCCGTTGATTTCGAACGCTGTGCCATTCGACCCCGTTAAAGACTTCACGCCAATCTGCTATATCGGCTATGTGCCACAACTCGTCGTTGTTCGGGCCGAGTTTCCGGCCTCGACTTTCGAAGAGTTCATCAAAATGGTTCAAAGCAAACCGGGTCAATACAACTGGGCCGCCTCAAGCATTGGCACAACCGGCCATTTGGCCGAAGAACTCATCAATCAACGCGCTGGCTTAAAAATGCCGGTGATTGCATATCGAGGCGGTGGCCCAGCACTCACCGATGTCATCGCTGGGCATACCACCGCGATGGTTGAACCTGTCCCCTCAGCCATCCAGCACGTCAAATCTGGACGCCTCAAGGTGCTGGCCGTGACCAGTGCCAAGCGTGCCTCAAGTTTGCCTCAGACCCCCACGGTCGCTGAGAGTGGCTTACCTGATTTCGAATTACCGTCGTGGTACGGCGTATGGGGTCCAGCAAAAATGCCTGCAGACGTCACGCAAAAGCTCTTTCAAGAGCTCAAGCGTACCCTTGCGTTGCCCGCGCTGAAAGATCGGTTTGCCGACCTATCGTTTGAAGCACTTGGCGGGTCGCCAGAAGAGTTGAGCAAGCTGATGCAAACTGAGTCAGCAAAATATGCCAGCATTGTGAAAACCGCCGGCATCGTAATGAATTAACGTGTCAAAGCACTTATACCGCTCGACGAGAGACAAAAAATGAAACACGCGCTGACCTTCGTTGGAATCGGGCAAATGGGCAGTGGAATGGCGCGACGCTTGAGTGCGTCGGGCTTTGATGTTTTAGGCTTTGATATCAGCGCGCGTAGTCGTGAGCTTGCCGAGACAAGCGGCTTAAACACGCAAGATGATTTGCAACAAGCGATGCACAATCGTCAGGTGGTGTTAAGCAGTGTGCCTAACGCAGATACCGCGCGGCAAGCTTGGTTGGGCCCCACAGGCGTCTTGCAATTCGCCCAGCCAGGTAGCTTTGGAATCGAACTGAGCACAATTGACCCTGAGACGATGCGACAAATCGCAATCGCCGCGCACGAAAAGGGCGTAAGAATGATTGATGCGCCCGTCAGTGGCGGCCCAGAAGAAGCCGCCACAGGACAATTAGTCTTGATGGTTGGAGGCGATACCAAAGACATCGCCGAAGTCGACGACATACTGAAAGCCTTAAGTTCTGCCTATCACTACACCGGAGTCGTAGGCACCGGAAAAACCGTGAAACTCGTCAACAACATGATGGCGATGGGCAACATTCTCGTCGCAGCTGAAGCCTTTGCGCTGGGTACCGCAGCAGGGGTCGAACCAGAGTTACTGTTTTCTGTGCTGTCCGGATCAGGTGGGCGGTCGCATCACTTTCTAAAACGATTTCCAAATGCAATCCAAGGAAACTTCAAACCCGGCTTTAAGCTCGAATTAGGTGAAAAAGATTTAGCCTTGGCCATTGAGTTTGGTCGGACCATGAACCACCCCACCCCGGCCGCGTCCGTCATTCGCGAAATGATGGCAATGGGTCTAGCCGCGGGCTATCGAGGCCAAGACGTGGTCGCGATGTTTGATTTTTATAACAAGATGCATCGGAAAACATAACGAGCACACTCTGCGACGTACAAAAATCGCAAAGATGTTTTTTAAACCCTTGACAGACTGATTCGCTCAGACACCCCTGAGCCTTAGAATCGGTGAAACTGAGTGTGGATTGATTCAGCTGAACCGTCTAGGTCGAACAAGCCATTCGCTCACATAATTGCGCGATATCACCCACCGATGCAGACTTTGGAAAGGGTATTCCCTCGAAGAGGGTATTCCCTTTAAAACGAATGAAATCAACGACAAAGCCCCTTCAACGCCAACATAGGGCGTACAGTGGGCTGAACCGCTTGCGGACGGCCTTCCGCATATCCACTAAAGGCATCCTATGAAACTTCCTGCACAGACCGAACCCACGCTTTGGGGCGCCCTTGCCGGAGCCGGCTTAGTC
>JAURJT010000066.1 GCA_030832095.1 Gammaproteobacteria bacterium
CATCACATCCAACACTTCACCGACCATTTCAGGATCGAGTGCCGAGGTGGGCTCATCAAACAACATCACCACAGGATCCATACTCAAGGCACGGGCAATCGCCACGCGCTGCTGTTGACCACCAGACAACTGGCCCGGATGCTTATCTTTATGTGCGGTCAGGCCGACTCGATCAAGCATCTTCAAGCCACGCTCTAAGGCTTCAGCGGGGCTGCGACCCAATACTTTAATTTGTGCCAAGGTCAGGTTTTCAGTGACGCTTAAGTGTGGAAATAATTCAAAGTGCTGAAACACCATGCCGACCTGGCTGCGCAGCTTCGGCAGATCGGTTTTGGGATCATGCAACGCCACACCATTGATCGTGAGCTTACCTTGCTGAAATGGTTCAAGCGCGTTGACGCATTTGATCAGGGTCGATTTACCCGAACCCGAGGGGCCGCAAACCACTACAACTTCGCCACGATTGACCTGCGTGGTGCAGTGCTTCAAGACATTGAAGCTGCCGTACCATTTAGAGACATCTTCAATCGCAATCATTTGTTCTGACATAAAGGTTCCTAGTACTAATATTCGGGTCAAGGCCACCGTTTCATACCCCAGCATTGTGACACGGATCAAGGTTTAAAACACTTTGATTTCATTGGTTATTTTCGACTCAATGCGCGTGAATCTCTCGATCGCTTTCCCCATTCGAGAGTCAAGCCCTGAACGGCCTACGCGAGCCACCCCTGGTTTGCACCTATAATTTTGCTTTGTCTTGCGTAGCGCTCGTTTAGACCGATTGACTTGACGTCTCTCATCCTGAAAAGCGCTACCTTCTTCAGCTAGTTTCGCGAGTTTGCGCCCAAGCCTAATGAAAACCATCGATTCGATTAAAAATGCCTTTAAACAAGGCCAACGTTCAGAGGCAATTCAAGCCTGTGCTCAACTTTGCGCGGCCGAACCGAACAACCTTGAGCCCAAACGGCTATTGGCCTTGATGTATGTGGTCCTTGGAAACTTTGTTGAAGCAAAAGTAGGCTATCAAGCCGTGCTGGCCTTACGTCCAAACGATGGTGATGCGCTCTTTAATCTGGCAGTCTGCGAACGCGAATTGCAACACCTTGAAGCTGCCATCGAAGTCTATACCACGTACACCAAAGCACATCCTAACGAGATTGAGGGCTGGGTCAATCTGGCAGAATGCCATCAACAACTTGGTCAATACCAACAAGCCATTGCCGCAACTGAACGCGCCATCAAGATCACACCAACCTTGTTTAGGCCCTGGCTGATTAAGGCCGATGCCTTGAAGGCTGCCGGCGATTACGCCGGCGCAATCAAACAGTATAAAAATGCCAACCAGTGTGAGCCAAATGCAGCGTCGTACCTCGGAATGGGCCTGGCGCAGCAAGCGCTTAAGCAACTACCCGAAGCGCTCGATTCATTGACACGCGCTCTGGGCCTTGCTCAAAAGCTATTACCCGCTTTGCTTGCCCGCGCTGAAATTTTTGAGGCCATTGGCTGTACCCAAGACGCATTGACCGACTATCTTGCCGCCTTGGCCATCAAGCCTGATCACGAGCAAGGCCTTAAAAACGCGTCTGGCTTACTGGTAGCGCTTAACCGCGGCACTGAGGCGCTCGAGCTTTTTAACAAGGCCCTAGAGATGTCGCCCAATCTGTTGGTCGCCAAGCTCGGTTCAGCCTGGGCCACCAGCAAGATGGTGCCTCTTTGGCATGTTCCTATGATGAACGAGGCACACCGCAATGATGCCTACTACGAGGGCATCAAAACCGCGGTTCAGCCAGGCAAACTCGTGTTAGAGATTGGTGCGGGATCAGGCTTGTTGTCGATGATGGCAGCCAAGCTTGGCGCCACTCAAGTCGTAGCCTGCGAGGCTGAGCCCTTAGTCGCAAAAACTGCCACCGACATTGTAAAGACCAACGGTTTTTCTGATACCGTCACCATTGTTTCCAAAATATCGTACGACGTTGCAGTTGGCAAAGACTTGCCAGAAAAGGCCGACGTCCTGATTCACGAGATTTTTGATAGCGCGATCATTGGTGAACACGTATTACCGGCCATCGAAGACGCAAAAAAGCGCTTGCTCAAACCCGACGCCTTAATTGTGCCGCACGCAGCCAGCATCATGATTGCCTTAATGGGTGGCGAAGCGGCTGGCCAGTATCTGCGAGTTGAAAGCAGTCACGGCTTTGATCTGTCGCGCTTTAATTCGATTTCGTCAAAAAAAATCCCGTTCTATCGCGAAGATATTGCACTCGTGCCAATGAGCACGCCGGTGGATGCCTTTCGTTTTGACTTTATGAATCAAGATTCATATCCTACAGAAGACAAGATTTTAGAGCTGACCGCTACTGCAGAGGGCCCGTGCTATGGCGTGGTGCAATGGATTCGTATTGAGCTTGATACCACCACCATCTGGGAAAACCCCCCAACGGATATTCGCTCAACCACGGCTTGGCAACGCACAATCTATCGTTTCGATCAGCCTTTGCAATTAACAAAAGGCATGGTGGTTAAGATTGCCGCGAGCCACGATCGCGCCTCGCCTTGGTTTGATTTGGCAAAATAATCAGCGCACTGCAATCTTTGCCTGCAAACGCTTAACTAGCATCGAAGCGCCAAACGAAATCACAAAATACACCAGTGCTGCAAAGATATACATCTCGACCAGACGACCATCGCGCTGAGCGACTTTGCTGGCTGCACCTAAAAAGTCGGTGAGCGACAGCACATAGACCAATGATGTGTCTTGAAACAAGATAATCGACTGGGTCAGCAACAGAGGTGTCATCGCCCTGAAGGCCTGGGGCAATACGATGTATCCCATCACCTGGTGATAACGCATCCCTAACGCCTGAGCTGCAGCAAACTGCCCGCGCGGCACCGCTTGAATACCGGCGCGCATAATTTCTGAAAAGTAAGCCGCTTCAAACAATGAAAACGTGACAAGCGCTGACATGAACGCCCCAACAGCCATCGGCCGTTCAGAGCCCAAGACCCATTGCCCAATGTAGGGCAGCAAAAAATAAAACCAAAAGATCACCAAGACTAACGGCAGCGAGCGAATAATGTTGACGTACGTAGCGGCAAACTTTTGCAATACGACAAATTTTGACAAACGCATTAGCGCCAAAATCGTACCCAAGACGATGCCCGCCCCCGTTGCTAAACCCGTCAACATCAAGGTGAACGACATCCCCTCTTTAAACAGATAAGGCCAGCTACGCGCGATCACATCAAAATCAAAATTACTAAACATGGTGCGCCTTTAGTGAACAACCACGTTGGCCGACGTACCAAGATAGCCCGGTACAGCGATCGATTTTTCAAGACGCCGCATCAGTATCGTCACAATCATGTTTGTGAACAGATACAGCAAAGTTGCCACGGTAAAGGCCTCAAAGACTTGAAACGAGAACTCTTGCATCGAACGCGCACGCGCGGTGAGCTCCATTAAGCCGATCGTTAAGGCAACCGACGTATTTTTAATCGTATTCAACAACTCAGAGGTGAGGGGTGGAAAAATAATCCGAACCACCATCGGCATTAACACGTAGCGATACGTTTGTGCGGTGGTCATACCTAGCGCTGTGCTCGCCATACGCTGCCCCACTGGTAGTGACTCAATACCAGTACGAACCTGCTCGGCGACACGCGCCGACATAAACAAGCCAACCCCTAACACCCCGTTATAAAACGCGGCGTTAGGTAATTGCTTGAGCCAGTCACCGATATGCTCGGGGACCAACTCGGGGACAACGAAATACCATAAGAACAATTGCACCAACAAGGGTATGTTGCGAAAGATCTCAACATACGCATTGCCAACAAGACGACCGGTGCGACTAGGCAGTGTGCGCAGCACCCCAATCGTGACACCAAGCAACAACGCAATCATCCAAGCAAAAAATGCTGTGGTCAGCGTCCACATCAGACCGGAAAGCAGCATCTCTAGATAAGTGCCCTTACCTTCAGGAGACACCTCAAACAAAATGCCCCAGTTCCATTTGTAATTCATGCAGCAATCCTGTTATTGCGCTGTCAGACACAGCTCATTAAAAAAATCAAACGGCGCAACACAATGACACCTTATTGAATATCATGCAGCAGCAACCGGCAGGCTGTCGAGTCGCTGAGTTGCAGTGAGCAGAATATCAAAGAGCTCAACGATCAAGAACTCGCCGATATTCCGCTACGCTCTCAACAATCAATAGCTAGCAGGATCTGGATTGTTTGTGGGGTTAGCCAACGCTTTCTTCATTTTGTCGGTCATTGGTTGATTCAGGATCAAACCTTTGGGTGGTACAGCCTTATCAAACCACTTTGAATACAAGGCTGGCATCTCAGCCGACTTGTAAAGCTTGGCGGCTGCAGCAGTTGCCATCTTGTTGAAAGGCGCATCATCACGCGGCATCATGAAGGCATAGGGCTCGGGATTTGAAAGTGTGTCGCTCGAAATCGCGAAATCACTTGGCTTTTTAGAGCCTGCAACCAACCCTGCCAACAAAATGTCATCCATCACAAACGCAGCAGCACGACCCGTCTCAACCATCAAAAAGGCTTCAGGGTGATCTTTAGCCGCCAAGATTGTCAGCCCAAGGTTTTGTGCTGTATTGGCTTCTGAGATTTGCTTGAGATTGGTTGAGCCAGCAGTCGACACAACAGTTTTGCCCTTCAAGCTTGCCAGATTAGTGATACCTGAACTCTTTTTGTAAACAAAACGGGTGGCAGTCAGGTAGTAGGTGGGGCCAAAGGCAACTTGCTTTTGGCGCTCGGCGTTGTTGGTGGTTGAACCGCACTCGAGATCAATCGTGCCATTCGCAATCAAAGGGATGCGAGTTGCGGAAGTCACCGGAGCCAGCTTGACTTGCAAGTTAGGTAACTTCAATTCTTTTTTAATTTCATTGACGATATACATGCAAATATCGACTGCATAACCAATCACTTTTTGCTGATCGTCGAAGTACGAAAAAGGCAACGACGCATCGCGATGACCAACAGTAATCGTGTTGGTGTCTTTAATTTTTTTGAGCGTGCCTGTTAATTCTTGCGCAACTGCTGTGCTACCAATCACGACTGTTGCAAGCGCAACCAGCCCGTGCTTCAGGGTTTGACGAAACATATTTAGACTCCGGTAGATTTCTGAATAGCACTGCGTTTAAGCCTGTTGCAGGCAAAAATTAAAAACAGCACCGCTAAGATGATTAAATACTAATCATCAGACCCCCATTTTGCACTGCAAGAGGGTATTTACGCTAGCGGGTTCGCCCTAATCGACGTTAATTTTCGCTTTTTTAACGACCTCACCCCAACGTGCCCGCTCTTGGGCAATGAAGGCGGTAAATTCTTGCGGCGTATCACCCACTAGCAACGCACCATCTTCGCGCATGCGTTTAGTGCCTTCGGGCGACTTTAACGCAATGACAAGCTCGCTTTGCAGGCGTTTGACAATCGCCTCGGGCGTGCCCGCAGGCGCCATCAGGCCGTACCATTGCGAAGTTTCAAAGCCTGGATAACCACTCTCTGCGATGGTGGGCACCTCGGGCAGTGAAGCGGCACGGGCACCTGAGCCAACGGCCAAGGGCACCAAGGCCCCGCCTTTAATCTGCGCCACCAACGAAGGCAAACCATTAAATGTCGCCTGCGTTTGCCCGCCGATCAGATCTGTCAGCATCGGCCCCGATCCCTTATATGGAACGTGAGTCAATTCGATACCCGCCTCAGAGGCGAAGTATTCCATCGCGAGATGGCCAGCACTACCATTACCCGCCGACCCATAATTGATGGATCCAGGCTTGGCTTTCGCCGCAGCAACCATGTCAGCCAGCGTTTTAAAACCCGCGCGTTGGCTCACGGCAATCACGTTTGGTACCTTGGCGATCAAAGAAATCGCTACAAAATCCTTGACTGGATCGTAGGTCAGCTTTGCGCCAAAGAGCGCCGGAATCACCGCCAGCGTACCCACGTGACCGAGGATCAACGTATAGCCATCAGGCGCAGCACGCTTGACTTCGGCCATTGCGATATTGCCAGCAGCACCCGGCTTGTTTTCAACATATACCGATTGACCTAATTGTGTGGTCAGGCTGCTTGCGACCGAACGCGCCACGATTTCAGAGGTACCGCCGGGTGCGAAAGGCACCACGAAACGAATGGCTTTTTCGGGATATTGCGCCCACACACTTGAAGCCCCACACAGCAATAGAGCACCCAACAACATACGAATTTTCAAGGCTGGCATCCTAAAAAAGTTCAAAGCTAGAAAAAATGACTACTAAACAAAACTACAAATATTGATCAACAAACATTCTTCACGCGTCATCAGTCACACTTCGTGGTGGCTGCTGAATGAGACGTACTTTTATTCTTCACTCTTTCATTTTGCTAACAAACGGCATGAGTTCCGCTGGCATGCTCTCAAGCGATTTTGTCCAGTCGGGGCCAGGCATAAAGGCAACTAACGGGGCATCGTTCTTGATGGTTTTCAAAAACTCGGGGTCTGCCAACGTGTCTTGAATCGCTTTTTGCAACCGGTCTGCGATGTTTTGAGGCAAGGCCTTCGGGGCGGCAATACCCCGCTCTGAGCTCACTCGCACATCAAAACCAAGTTCTTTAATCGAAGGTACATCTTTAATCACTGCAACACGGGTCGGGTTGACGACCAGCATGGCAGTCGCAATATCAGAGTCAGCATAGCCAGTCAAAAACTCGCCAATACTTGAAAACGCGTAGTCAACATGCCCGCCGATCACAGCGCTTTTGAAATCGCCCGCACCTTTAAAGGCGATGTCTGTTCCTTTCACACCTGCCGCCTGCTCAATTTTGAGCAACGCCTGATGACCACTGGTACCACGCCCGCTAGTCGCGAACGATAGCGATCCAGGATCGTTTTTCAGCGCCGCAAGTAGCTCTGGAAAGGTTCTATATTTTGATTTTTTGTGCATCACCAACACAGCGGGGTCGTCGACCACGCGTGCAATAAGTTTCAAATCACTCGTTTGATAAGCCGACTGCTTATACATTGGAATAAAAACGAAACCTGGTACGTTCACAAACCCAACCGTATAACCATCAGGTTTTGAGCGGGCGATGTATGCCGACGATATTTCGCCACCAGCACCAGGCTTATTGACCACCACGATACGCGCCTTGCCGCCGAGTTTCTTTTCAATAAACGGCACCAAAGCACGGGCCATCAGATCGGTGCCACCGCCCGGGGCAAAGCCGACGATCAGCTCAATCGTTTGATCATCTGGCCAGGCCGCCGAACTCGCAACCGGAAACGCCCCCAACAACGCAAGCCAAAGGACTACTAACCATTTTTTGAAAATAATTTTCATCTTTTCGGCTTCCGGTTATGGGTAAACAAAGAGCAAGGAATTAGAAGGACGACAAACCCAGCGCCTTGCGAAAACGATTTTTGATGTGCACGCCATCACGCGACGGAAAGGCGCGCGGCACATCGTCGGCCTTGACATAGACCTGCGCAAACGACACACCTGCGCGCGCCACCACATTCTGCGCAATTGTTTTGACCTCGCTTGCCTCTCTAACTTTGAACGAATTAGAAATGCCACAGCCTTTCGCGACTGCCGTCAGGTCGGTGCCGAGACTGCTGTGACTATGCTGCATACCCGTTTCACCAAAATGGCCGTTATCGAGCACGACGATTGTCAGATTTTTAGGCTGCTGCGCGTTAATCGTTGCCAATCCTCCGATCCCCATCAGTTGCTCGCCATCACCCGTAATCACCAGCACCGACTTGTTCGGTTGTGCCAGGGCAAGGCCAAGACCAATCAAAGCCGCGCCACCCATGGCACCCCACATATAGAAGTTTAGATCTCGATCACCTGCAGCATAGATGTCATAGTTCGACGAGCCCAAGCCAGGAACAACTAGGGCGTCTGGGCACAGGCTGAGAAGTTCTTTCACAAAAGCACGGCGCTCGATCGTGCCAGAAAAAGCTGGAATATTGCTCATGATGTTTCCTATCTTAAAGAGTTAGCGTATTGAAATGGATGTGGTCAGCAAGTGCTTAATCACGCACCCATTTTTTGCGACCAATCAAACTTTGCGATAACAAAATGGCAACACGGTCACCCGCTTCAAATACCGAATCTAGTGCTGCACTGACAACATCTTCGACCTCGTCGGCCTTGCTCACGCGATAGACCGTGATGCCCATGGCCTCCATGACACCTGGCGTCGCGCGACTCATCGGACCTTGCCAAGGGTTGAACTCAGCATACTCGCCGCGCATGGTAACAAGCGTCAAAAACGGAAACCGACAGCTATCAAGCAGTGACATCATGTTGATACAGTTACCCACGCCGCTACTCTGCATCAGCAACGCATGACGATCACCGCCCAGCCAAGCACCAGCCGCAATCGCGACGCCTTCTTCTTCAGTCGTCAAGACAATGCCCCGCATATTAGGATCCGAGTGAATGCGTCGAATCACGTGGGCATGACCAGCATCGGGCACATAAGACACCTGTTTAATACCGCCTTTTTTCAAGACATTAAAAATATCGTCTTGCCAAGCGTGTGTCTGGCTATCGTTTGGGGCTGCTTGAGTACTCATGTTTGATGCTCCTGTATTTATGGCAGTTCATATCATTTTTGTATTGACAGCATACCTCAGCGCCGAGGCTTAACGCTGCGCACCCGGTAAGGGTAAGGCTGTTTTATAACGCACTTGCTTTAAAGCGAAACTAGAACGGATTTTTTCAATGCCAGGAATCGGGGTGAGTTGTTCAAGGATGAATTTTTCGAGGGCCCCAATGTCGGCCACCGCGATACGAATCAAGTAGTCGCTATCACCGGTCATTAGGTAGCACTCCATCACTTCGTCGTGTTCACAGATGCGTTGTTCGAAGTGGGCTAATGATTCTTTGCTTTGGCTGGTTAAGCTGATGCTAATAAACACATTGAGCCCCAGGCCAAGCGCAGCCGCGCTAGCCAGCGCAACATAACGATCAATGACGCCAGCACTTTCAAGTGCGCGCACGCGAGCCAGGCAGGGCGACGGACTTAAATGCACTCGTTTGGCCAACTCAATATTTGAGAGCGCCCCATCGAGTTGTAACTCTTGAAGAATTTTTAGATCAATGGTGTCTAGCTTCATAATTCAATATTATTAGTTTTTTATTTTAATTAAACATAATTTTACAGAATTTTATGCTTTAAATAGATCTTTTATCCTGTATTTAAAGCACCTCATGCTGCGCAGTTATCTCTAGAATGATCGAACTGCCGCCTAACGACTCTTAGAACACATCAAGCGCCTATGAACGCCTCGATCGACCCCCGTCTGACCGCCCTGCTCACGACGACTGATACCGATACACAAGAAACCAGCGAATGGCGCGAAGCACTTTTAGCCGTGTTAGCCGCTCAGGGGCCTGAACGAGCCCGCTTTTTGTTGGATGAGCTTGTGCGCACCGCGCACTCCGCAAAAATCGGCTGGCGGCCCGAGCTGAGTACACCCTATGTCAACACGATTTCAGTCGATCAGCAGCCGGTGTTTCCGGGCGATCTGGCGATTGAAGAGCGCCTGGCCTCAATCATGCGTTGGAACGCCCTGGCGATGGTTGTACGCGCTAATCAAGCCTATGGCGAGCTAGGTGGTCATATCGCCAGCTATGCCAGCGCAGCCGACTTATTTGAAACTGGCTTCAATCATTTTTTTGCGGCACGGCAAGGTACGGGCCCCGATCAGCATCGCGGCGACTTGGTATTTTTTCAACCCCATAGCGCCCCCGGCGTATACGCACGCGCCTTTCTTGAGGGGCGGTTAAGCGAACAAGACTTACTGAACTATCGCCAAGAGATCCGCGCGGCCGAACATGGCGCCGTCGGGTTATCGAGCTACCCACACCCGTGGCTCATGCCTGATTTCTGGCAGTTTCCCACGGGTTCGATGGGGATTGGGCCAATCAGTTCGATCTATCATGCGCGCTTCATGCGCTACCTCAGCCATCGCAATCTGCTTGACTGCTCGGCCCGCAAAGTCTGGGGCGTGTTTGGTGACGGCGAAATGGATGAGCCTGAATCCATGAGCGCCTTGACGCTGGCCGCCCGCGAAGGCCTCGACAATCTGGTCTGGGTAGTCAATTGCAATCTTCAGCGCCTGGATGGCCCGGTGCGCGGTAACGGTCGCATCATCGACGAACTCGAAAAACTCTTTACCGGCGCAGGCTGGAACGTCATCAAGCTCGTTTGGGGTAGCGATTGGGATGGTCTGTTTGCCCGCGATGTCACGGGCGCCTTGGCTCGAGCTTTTGCAAACACGGTCGACGGACAAATGCAAACCTTCGCCGCAAAAGATGGCCGCTTTAATCGCGACACATTCTTTGGACAAAACGAAGAGCTCGCAAAATTGGCACAGGGGATGACTGATGACCAAATCGACCGCTTGAAACGCGGCGGGCATGACCTCGTCAAAATTCACGCCGCTTATGCTTCAGCGGCTCAGCACGTTGGCCAGCCAACAGTCATCTTGGCACACACCAAAAAAGGCTACGGAATGGGTAGCGCCGGTCAGGGCAAAATGACCACCCATAGTCAAAAGAAATTTGACGATACCGATCTAATAGAGTTTCGCAATCGCTTTAATCTGCCCCTGACTGATCAAGAAGCCACCTCGCTGACCTTTTGCAAGCCCGCCCCCGAGAGCGCCGAGATGCAATATTTGCAGGGTCGCCGCGCAGCCTTGGGCGGCTATTTGCCCAAGCGCGACACTGCGTGCGAGACCGTTCCTGTGCCTGCCATCGAGCAATACAGCGGCTTCGCACTGAACGCCGAAGGTAAAGAGATGAGCACCACCATGGCCTTTGTACGGATGTTGGGTAATCTACTCAAAGATGCTGCATTGGGCCCGCGCATTGTGCCGATTGTGGCTGACGAGGCGCGTACCTTTGGCATGGCCAACCTGTTTAAGCAAGTTGGCATTTATTCAAGCGTTGGCCAGCGCTATGCGCCTGAAGATATTGGTTCGGTATTAAGCTACCGCGAAGCGCTTGACGGCCAGATCCTTGAAGAAGGCATTTCAGAAGCTGGCGCAATTGCCAGCTGGACAGCCGCCGCCACGAGCTATAGCGTGCACGGCTTGGCGATGTTGCCGTTCTATATCTACTACTCGATGTTTGGCTTTCAACGTGTAGGCGATCAGATTTGGGCTGCCGCCGATCAACGCCCACGCGGCTTCTTATTGGGCGCAACCTCTGGGCGCACCACCTTAGGCGGCGAAGGCTTACAGCATCAAGACGGCTCAAGCCATCTTCACGCCGCAACCATCCCCAACTGCAAAGCTTACGACCCTGCCTTTGCGGGTGAGATGGCCGTCATCGTGAATCAAGGTATTCAAGACATGATGGTCGAACAACGTGATGTGTTTTATTACATCACGCTCATGAACGAAAACTATGCACAACCAAGCTTGCCCGCAGCGGTTCACGAACAAGTCATACGCGGGTGCTATTTGTTTGAAACGTACGTTGCACAGGCCGGCAACACTTCGCCCGCGACGGTCACGCTGTTAGGTTCAGGTGCAATCCTCACCGAAGTCATTAAAGCAGCCCAACAACTCGCCGCTCAAGGTATCACGGCCTACGTGTACAGCGTCACAAGCTGGAGCGAACTTGCACGCGACGGCCTGGCCTGCCAAGAAGCTCGCTTAGCCGGCTCTGCCACAACGGGCGTGCCTTTCATCTATTCGCAGTTAAGCACCAGCAAAGGCCCGATCATCGCAGCCACAGATTATGTGCATGCCCTGCCAGAGTCTGTGCGCGCTTACCTGCCCGCCGATCGCCGTTACTTAACACTGGGCACAGACGGCTTTGGTCGTAGCGATACCCGTGCTGCCTTACGTGAATATTTTGGGGTCGATGCTGCAGCAATCGTACGCGCAGCGGTGCTCGCTTTAGAATAGCGGGATGCCAGTCAATCAAGCAAATCCTGAGTCTGTTACTGCGTCGCCAGTTTTGCAACAGGCGCCAGGCCTAGTGCTAGATGCCTGTATTTTGATGTCTGGTTTGCTGCGGCCGCTGCTTCTGAACCTGGCTCATGCAGGCCTATTAGTACCGCTCTGGACAGACAAGATCGGCCAAGAATGGCAGCGTAACGCCGCACGACTATGGCCGATTGAACCAGAGCTTTTAAAAAAAGAATGGCAGCTCATGCAAGAGCAATTTCCGAACTCAAACATGGGCGATGTGACCGAGTTTGAGGTAGACCTTCGACACACCGATCGTAAAGACAAACACGTGGCCGCAACAGGTATTGCAGGCGTTGCAAAACACGCTGCGCAACCGATCAGCGTGCTGACCTGGAACCTCAAAGACTTTAGCCGCTCTGAACTACGCAAACAACAACTCGGCCTGATCGACCCCGATCGCTTGTTATCACAGTGGTGGCCCACCCAGTCATCGCTTTTGCAGCAGCATATCAATGCTACGGTTGAAGAGCTTTTTTCAACTGGCAGACGCCAGTCTGAGCCAGTTGTGGCGATGCTAAAACGCGATCGCTTGTTTAGATTGGCGGGGTGCTACGAGAGGTTGGTACAGACGACTCGCACGACATAATTTCTTCTTAGAACGTAATTCAATTCAGTCGACTAAATCGCCGACTTCCAGTCTCTCAGTAGTCCAACCGTCTGAGTCAACCCTTGCTTCAATAGCGTGTCGAGATATTCGTCAGAAGTCTTAGGCGGACGTTCGAGAGACCGTCGATGATTCGCTGCGGCTTCACACACGAGCGCTGGGTGTAGGTCTAACAAGTCAAAAATGAAATCGTCTGGGTGTTGCGCTGTTAAGTTGTACTGATTGAGTTGCTGGCTTGGAAAATCCTTCAGATTGAACGTCACAATTAAACTCGCGCTCGCGTGAATCGCGCATGCCACCACATGCCTGTCATCATGGTCGGGCAGTTGAACCGCAGGGATTAAGTGCTCGAATCCCGTAATAAGGCTGTCTCGCACATGAAGATTCATCAGTTCGCGAGTGCGTTGCAAGTCAACCGCTTGCAGATCAGGCCGCTGCTTCAATACGTTGCGAATCCATTCGTCATGGATCATATTCGTCCAGCGCGCCCGATAAAGATCGGTGAGCGCCAAGCGCATCAAAAAATCACGTAACGGGGCGGGATACAGGACGCAGGCGTCGTAAACAACCGTGAAATTCGAACTCATTCACTCGTATCCCATTTTTAATGCCTGCGCTTGCTCAGCTAAAGCGTCAAGCGCACGATTGCGCTCTGCGTCAAGACGCTCTTTGTAGGCCATCACATCTTGGTAGCGAACCCTTCGATGGGTACCTATTTTGTGAAAAGGAATCTCGCCTTTTTCTAAAAGTTGTACAAGAAAAGGCCTTGACACGTTCAGTGCATCGGCCGCGTCCTGAGTTGTAAGTTCGGCATGGATGGGAATGATGCTGACCGCGTTACCCTCACCGATTTCAGTCAGCACCTCGATGAGTAGCCTTAGAGCAGAGACGGGTATACGGACCGTATGCGCCTCGCCCTGACCGTCGAAGATCTCGATTTGTTGACTTTGCGCTTGCGTCTGTAAGTAGGCAGAAATCGTTCTGCCACTTTCTCGAGCAATGGCGATTTCTTCGGCCGTAGGCAATGAATGGGTTGGCAGGGGATTAGTCACTTTGACCTCTTAGACGGTGAAACTGCGTTGATCGTCAAATTATAAACGAAACAAACAAATATTCGAAACATTCGAAACGTCATTGACAGCAGTTCGCTAAAACTAAGGGCACCAAACTAAAACCCCCGCAAGCACCGAGGTGCGAGCGGGGGTTTTTTTATACTGAATAGTGCTGCGAGCTTGGAGACTTAAGCCTTAGCACTTACACCTGAGGAGCCTGTGGTGCAGCCGGTGCTTCGGGGGCAGCAGCAGGGGCCTCAGTTGCTGCTGGGGCAGCGCCTTCGGTTTGTTGCTCGATTCCGCCAATGGCTTTGACTGACAGACGCAGACGGCCTTTGTCGTCGGCCTCGATCACTTTGACGCGCAGAGGTTGACCGACTTTCAGGACGTCGTTGATGTTAGCGATACGATAGTTGGCGATCTCAGAGATATGCAGCAAACCATCACGGCCAGGCAAGACCTGAACGATGGCGCCGAAATCTAACAGACGCAACACGCTGCCGTCATAGACCTGACCGACTTCAACTTCTGCTGTCAGTTCAGAGATACGACGCTGCGCTTCGTGGGCCCGATCAAGATCGGCGCTCGACACAACAATGGTGCCATCATCTGAAATATCGATCTGGCAACCGGTTTCTTCGGTCAGCGCACGAATCGTCGCGCCGCCCTTACCGATCACATCACGAATTTTTTCAGGATTGATTTTCATGGTGAGCATGCGTGGTGCAAACGCTGACAGTTCAGTACGCGCACCCTGAGTGGCTTCGCGCATTTTGGTCAGAATATGCAAACGACCGTCACGGGCTTGCGCCAGTGCAACCTGCATGATTTCTTTGGTGATGCCCTGGATCTTGATATCCATTTGCAAAGCAGTGATACCTTGCTCGGTACCCGCCACTTTGAAATCCATATCGCCCAAATGATCTTCATCACCCAGGATGTCTGTCAACACAGCAAATTTGCCTGCATCAAGAATCAAGCCCATTGCCACACCAGCAACCAAGTCTTTCACTGGAACACCAGCGTCTAACATGGCTAGTGAACCACCGCAGACAGACGCCATTGACGACGAACCGTTTGACTCAGTGATTTCTGACACCAGACGAATGGTGTATTGAAAATCAGCAGCGTTAGGCAATAAAGGTACGAGCGAGCGTTTAGCCAGACGACCGTGGCCGATCTCGCGACGCTTGGGGGTACCCACACGACCTGTTTCGCCGGTGGCGAACGGAGGCATGTTGTAGTGCATCAGAAAACGATCACGATACTCGCCCATCAAGGCATCGATCACCTGTTCGTTTTGCTTGGTACCTAGCGTTGCAATGACCAGCGCTTGCGTTTCACCGCGCGTAAACAAGGCGCTGCCGTGTACGCGTGGCAACACGCCCATACGAATGCTGATTGGGCGTACAGTGCGTGTGTCGCGACCATCAATGCGGGGCTCGCCTGACAGAATTTGAGTACGCACAATACGAGCTTCGAGGTCAAACAAGATGTTATCAACCACAACGCCGTCGTGCTTAGGTGTACCTTGCGCAGCGGCTTCTTCAGCAAGTTTGGCATGCACATCAGAGTAAACCTGACGCAGTTGATTGGTGCGCTCTTGCTTTTGACGGGTTTGGTAAGCAGCGTTTAACGGGCCTTGTGCAGCAGCCGTGACGGTTGCAATCAGCGCTTCGTTTTTAGCAGCAGGTTTCCAGTCCCAATCAGGCTTGCCAGCGTCGCGCACGAGTTCGTGAATGGCGCCAATCACTGCTTGCATTTGGGTATGACCAAACACGATACCACCCAGCATGATCTCTTCTGAAAGCTGTTGGGCTTCAGATTCAACCATCAGTACAGCGGCTTCGGTACCAGCAACGATCAAATCCATTTGCGAGGTTTTGAGCTGCGAGGCGGTTGGATTGACCAGGTACTGGCCATCGATATAACCGACGCGTGCGGCACCAATTGGGCCGTTAAACGGGATACCC
The DNA here is from genome assembly GCA_030832095.1 of Gammaproteobacteria bacterium. Lineage (GTDB taxonomy): Bacteria > Pseudomonadota > Gammaproteobacteria > Burkholderiales > Burkholderiaceae_B > Zwartia > Zwartia planktonica. Next base: position 15,634 of record JAURJT010000066.1, read on the forward strand.
GAGATGGCCAGCGCCGCAGAAGCGCCAATCATGGCAGGGATATCTGGATCGATTTCAGGGTTGCAGGACAACACGTGGATGATGACCTGAACTTCGTTGTAGAAACCCTCAGGAAACAACGGACGCAACGGGCGATCGATCAAACGCGAGGTCAGTGTTTCTTTTTCAGAGGGCTTGCCTTCACGCTTAAAAAAACCGCCGGGGATTTTGCCCGCAGCATAGGTTTTTTCGATGTAGTCAACGGTCAGGGGGAAAAAATCCTGACCAGACTTAGCATCTTTTTTTGCAACAACAGTTGCGAGTACGACAGTGTCTTCGACAGTGACTAACACTGCACCTGAAGACTGACGAGCAATTTCGCCGGTTTCAAGCACAACGGTGTGTTGGCCATACTGAAAAGATTTGGTCACTTTATTGAACATGACATGTATTCCTTACAAATGAAAAACCGTGGGCAGTGCGGCAAAAATGCCGCAGCGACCACGGTTGCTTCACGGGGAGACTGCCCCATAGATTTTGATCACTTACGCAGACCGAGTTTTTCGATCAGCGAGCGATATGAATCTGGGTTGCGGCCCTTGAGATAATCGAGCAGCTTACGGCGACGGCTAACCATACGCAGAAGGCCGCGACGTGAGTGGTGGTCTTTAATATGTGCTTTGAAGTGCCCTGTCAGTTCGTTAATACGAGCTGTCAGCAGAGCCACTTGAACTTCAGGAGAACCGGTATCGCCTTGCGCGCGTTGATACTGCGCGACGATGTCGGATTTTTTAATATCAGCAACAGACATTTTTAAGCCTCAAATGACAAGCGTTAAAGCCGAGGTGCTTTAACGTGATTAAAAAAAGAACGAAATTTACAGACAACCTTTTAGCGAAAAACACTATAAGCTGCAGGTAAACGGCTTGCATAAAAACAATTTTATGGAAAAAATCCAGTAAAGCCTGAGAATTATAGCTTATTGACTAAAATGGTGATATCCCGCTCATCAGCGCTTAACAAGTCTGCGCTTACTCGGCGACCGGCAAGGTTTTTAAAGTACTTTAATCACGTATTAACTAATTAAATCTTAGGCGAAATATGCGCACGCAAACGTATATGGCACTGTTGTTAGTCTTCGCACTCGGTGGCTGTGCACAGCTGCAATCCGCCAAGCCTGGCACCCCAGTGGCCGACATCATCAAGCAATTTGGCAAACCCACCATCGCTTGTCGCAACCCAGATGGTACTGAGCGACTGGTCTGGTCATTACAACCGTTTGGGCGTTACGCTTGGGGCACAAACATCACCAAAGACAACACCATTGGTCCGGTCACTCAGGTGCTGACCGACGCACATTTTGAAGTGTTATCCACTGGAACCTGGTCTGACGAACGCGTCCGTTGCGAATTTGGTCCCCCTGCAGATATTGGGGGCATTGCCAAAGGAAACGAAAAAGTCTGGGCTTACCGCTATTTTGAATCTTCAGTGTGGTACTCGCTGATGTACGTCTACATGGGGCCTAACGGCAACCTGGCTAATCGCCACAATCCGGGCCCTGATCCAGCGTATTTGCTAAACGACCGCTAGCTTATTCGTTACCGCTGCGCAACGCCACCTGCCTAGACAGGCGACGCCAGCGCCACAGCCATACCCCCCAGCCAGACAGCCCATACACAATAAACAGGCCAAACAGAATCACGGGTGGGTTGCTTGAAATAAAGACAAAACCAGCGACAAAAACCAAAATCACCCAAAACGGCACGCTGCGACCCAGCGCAAACGCCTTACCGCTGTAGAACGGCAGATTGGAGACCATCGCTAGTCCGCAATAAATCGTGATCGCAAAAGCCGTCCAAGCCAAAAACTCGTGAGGCACTTGCAAGCGATTGTCGACGACCAACCAGACAAAACCCGCGATCAAGGCGCCGGCAGCCGGGCTGGGCAAGCCTTGAAAAAACCGCTTATCGACCACCGCAATATTGGTGTTGAAACGCGCGAGGCGCAAGGCGGCACCACAGACATACACAAACGCAGCCAACCAACCCCAGCGACCTAAATCATGCAGCATCCACTCGTACATCACCAACGCCGGCGCGACGCCAAACGAGGTCATATCTGAAAGCGAGTCGTACTGCTCGCCAAACGCCGAGGTCGTGTTAGTCAGCCTTGCAACCCTACCATCCATTCCGTCAAGCACCATCGCAACAAATATTGCAATGGCCGCCATTTCAAAGCGACCATTCATCGCCTGCACCACTGCGTAAAACCCAGCAAAGAGTGCCGCAGTTGTAAACGCATTGGGCAGCAAATAAATACTGCGGTGGCGAAGATCAGGGTCGCGCAATGGATTATTAGGCATCTTCAGGCTCAGCTAGTTGACGCAGGCAAATCGGCCAGCACCGTACTCGTTGCACTCACCTTATCACCAATTGCAACTCTAGCGCGCGATCCTAGTGGCAAATAAACATCGACACGCGAACCAAAGCGAATAAACCCATAGCGCTGCCCGCGCGCCAAAGTGTTACCTGCCTTGGTATAGCAAAGGATGCGCTTGGCGACCAAGCCGGCAACCTGGACTGCCGTCACAAGGTGGCCGGCAGGCGTACGCACTACCATGGCGTTGCGCTCGTTTTCGAGAGAAGCCTTATCAAGCGCTGCGTTAAAAAACTTACCCGAAAAATACTGTGTTTTTAGGACTTCGCCATCAACTGGACTGCGATTGCTGTGCACGTTAAACACATTCATGAATACGCTAATCTTAAGTGCCTGGCGCTCACCGTAGGGGTCAAGGGTCTGTTCGACCACCACAATGCGGCCATCGGCGGGCGACAAGACTGCCAAAGGCTCGGTTGAGCCCGAGCGGGCCGGATCGCGAAAGAACTGCAGCACAAAGGCGGCAATCACCCAAAAAAAGATTGACCAGCCAAGCGACCAAAAGCTGACGAGCACAGCGATGAGTATCGAGCCAGCTAAAAAAGGCCAGCCCTCACGGGCGATTATGGGGTGCGGATAGTGTGGTGTATTCATCATGCCGAAAGGTTAACCCAAAAAAAACGCCCCGAAGGGCGTGATTCAAAAAACTGACGACTTCATTTGACACATTTCAGCTCAGATATCGAGTTGGCTTGCACAAAGTGTGAAGGTTTAGAGGTCAAACCTTCACGTATCAGACGCACGAAAACGTTAGTTCTTGCTCTTGTCGACCAGTTTGTTTGCTGCGATCCAGGGCATCATGGCACGCAATTTAGCGCCGACCACTTCGATCTGCGACTCAGCGTTGATCCGACGACGTGAAATCAGTGCAGGTGCACCGGCTTGGTTTTCGAGAATGAAACGCTTGGCGTACTCGCCAGTCTGAATGTCTTTGAGTGCCAAACGCATGGCGTCGCGTGTTGCCTCAGTGACAATCTTAGGACCAGTCTCGTACTCGCCGAATTCGGCGTTGTTCGAGATTGAGTAGTTCATGTTGGCGATCCCGCCTTCATAAATCAAGTCAACAATCAACTTGAGTTCATGCAAGCACTCAAAGTAAGCCATTTCAGGGGCATAACCGGCTTCAACCAAGGTATCGAAACCCGCCTTAATCAATTCAACCGTACCGCCGCACAACACAGCCTGTTCGCCGAACAGATCAGTTTCAGTTTCTTCGCGGAAGTTTGTTTCAATTACACCAGCACGACCACTGCCGATTGCGCAAGCGTACGACAAGGCGACATCGCGTGCCGAACCTGAGTTGTCTTGATGCACAGCCACCAATGAAGGTACGCCGCCGCCTTGTGAGTACGTGCCACGCACAGTGTGACCAGGAGCCTTGGGGGCGATCATCACGACGTCAATATCGCCACGGGGCACAACTTGACCATAGTGCACGTTAAAGCCGTGGGCAAACGCCAACGCAGCGCCAGCCTTGATGTTGCCGTGCACGCTTTCACGATACACCTGGCCGATGTTTTCGTCGGGCAAGAGCATCATCACTAAGTCGGCAGCTTTGACCGCGTCAGCCACTTCAGCGACTTTGAGGCCGGCGTTAGCAGCTTTCGCCCATGAGGCGCCATCTTTACGCAAACCAACCACAACCTTGACACCCGACTCATGCAGGTTCAAAGCGTGGGCGTGGCCCTGCGAACCGTAACCAATAATGGCAACAGTCTTGCCTTTGATCAGGGACAAATCACAATCTTTATCGTAGTAAACCTTCATTCTGGGCTCCAGATTTTTTAAGTTGAATGCAAATAATCAGAAAACAAATCGGCTTCGGTTAAACACGAGACAAGCACCGATCAAAGCTTGAGGATGCGCTCTCCACGACCAATTCCTGAAACGCCTGTACGAACCGTTTCAAGAATTGCGCTGCGATCCAACGCATCAATAAACGCCTGTATCTTCTCTTGGTTACCCGTGAGTTCAATGGTGTAGGCTTTATCGGTGACATCGATGATACGGCCGCGAAAAATATCCGCCATCCGTTTCATTTCTTCGCGCTCTTTACCCACCGCCCGCACCTTGATCAACATCAATTCGCGTTCGATATGAGGGCCTTCGGTAAGATCGACAACCTTGATCACATCGACCAGGCGATTCAAGTGCTTGGTGATTTGTTCGATCACTTCATCGGACCCCATCGTGACGAGCGTCAAACGCGACAAGGTCGAGTCTTCAGTTGGCGCAACGGTGAGGGTTTCGATGTTGTAACCACGAGCAGAGAACAAACCCACCACGCGAGACAGAGCGCCCGGTGCGTTTTCCATCAGAACAGAAATAACGTGTTTCATGGTGGTCTCCGTTATAGGTCTTCAGAACCGAGCAACATCTCGGTCAGACCTTTGCCCGCCTTGACCATCGGCCAAACGTTTTCTTCGCGATCCGTGATGAAGTCCATGAAGACGAGGCGATCTTTTAATTTGAAAGCTTCGCGCATGGCGCCATCCACATCCGAAGGTTTTTCGATTCGCATCCCGACGTGACCGTAGGCCTCGGCAAGTTTGACGAAATCGGGCAACGCATCCATGTACGACTCGGCGTAGCGAGACGAATAATCAATTTGCTGCCATTGCCGAACCATCCCTAAATAGCGATTGTTCAAGCATAAAATCTTAGGCGTCAGGTGATATTGACGGCACGTCGACAGTTCTTGGATGTTCATCTGAATCGAGCCTTCGCCCGTGATGCATGCCACCGTTGCGCCTGGGTTCGCCATTTGCACGCCCATCGCGTAAGGCAAGCCCACGCCCATCGTGCCTAACCCACCCGAGTTAATCCAACGGCGCGGTTTGTCAAAACCGTAGTACTGCGCCGCCCACATTTGATGCTGACCCACGTCAGAGGTCACGTAGGCGTCACCTTTGGTGACTTCCCAGAGCTTTTGCACAACCGACTGAGGCTTAATGACCTCGTTTGAGCTGGCAAATTTCATGCATTCTTTGCCACGCCAGACTTGTACCTGCTGCCACCATTTGGCCAAGGCTTCAGGATTTTGACGGGTTTCGGTTGCACTGATTTTGTATTGAGCAATCAAATCAATTAACACGTCTTTGACATTGCCCACAATCGGCACATCGACTTTGACGCGTTTTGAAATTGACGACGGGTCAATATCAACGTGAATAATCTTACGAGCATTTTGCGCAAAATGCTTCGGGTTACCAATCACGCGGTCATCAAAGCGGGCACCCACCGAAATCAACACGTCACAGTGTTGCATTGCCATATTGGCTTCGTAGGTACCATGCATGCCAGGCATACCGACAAATTGCGAATCTGAAAATGGAAAAGCGCCCAGACCCATCAGAGTATTGGTGCAAGGTGCCCCAACCAGTTTGACAAACTCGTGTAATTCGACCGACGCATCAGACAGAATCGCGCCACCCCCGCTGTAAATCATGGGGCGCTCGGCTTGCAACAACATCTGCACAGCCTTTTTGATTTGCCCTTGATGGCCTTTTACGACTGGGGCGTAAGACCGCAACACCGGTTCGCCTTTGGCGGGCGTGTATTTGCAATGTGCAGCGGTAATATCTTTTGGGATATCAACAAGCACTGGGCCAGGACGACCGGTGCGGGCGATGTAAAACGCCTTACGCATGACGTCGGCCAAATCTTTAATATCACGCACTAAAAAGTTGTGCTTCACGCAAGGGCGTGTGATGCCTACGGTATCGCATTCTTGAAAAGCGTCTTCACCGATCGCGTGCGTGGGCACCTGACCGCTGATAATCACCATTGGAATCGAATCCATATAGGCGGTTGCGATACCGGTTACTGCATTGGTCACGCCAGGACCACTGGTGACCAAGCACACGCCAACTTTGTTAGACGACCGCGAATACGCGTCTGCAGCGTGCACGGCAGCTTGCTCGTGTCGCACCAGAATATGCTGAAATTTATCTTGCTTGTAGATTGCGTCGTAGATGTATAAGACTGCGCCACCGGGATAGCCAAAAACGTGTTCTACGCCTTCGTCAGCCAAGCAACGCACGACGATGTCTGCGCCATTGAGTTCCATAAGTTCATTCCTTTCATTACCGGCATCGCCCATCTGATTGCATCCTCGTTTAGAGAAATGCTGAACCGCTACATGTTCAGCAACATGATCCGACGCTTTTAGACTCACGGAGCCTAGCCACCCGGACACCTTGCCAATCTGAAGCGCATTCGCCATCAGGCTATGCACGCACCCAACAGGGGTGCACTGGATCGAAACGGAAGCGCTTGCCGCAGCTTGTGGCAGGGAAAGCAGCAAAAGTTTAGATGGCAAGAGCATTTGGGCGGTGACCCAAACTAAAAGCCATTGCACAAAAAAGCGATGAGCTTAAAGGTGCGAGCCGATCACTTTAACCCGTTGTGCGCCGCAGCGCAAATTGAGATACCCTCAAGCTTCTTGAAATCGCTGGGATTTCAAGAAAAAGCGGGCTTGAACGGCAATCTCTGGTGCCCACCCGCTTCACTACCCTCGGCCCCTGGATTGTTCAATCTGAACCTAATGACTTCTGTATGAATTTTAACTATGGCCCCCTGCAACGCTTTCTGTTCAGCCACCATTTCTATAGCGGCGTCAGGCGTGCGGCCGGGATTTTGCTGCCAATCGCCGTTTTAGGTGGGGTCTTTGGCTGGTATGCCAGCGGCCTGATTGCGACCTTTGGCGCGCTCTGTGTGGCCTTTATCGATCAACCAGGGCCGCACGAGCACCGAGCTCGCGAGATGCTTGGCGGCACATTATTAAGCACCCTGACTGTCACACTGACCGGGCTGGCCTCGTCTCACCCCTTATTGATCTGGGGCGTTGTGATGGGGCAATGTTTTGCCTTTTCGATGCTGGCGGTCTACGGAAAAAAGGGCGGACAAATCGGCTTTGCCTGTTTGTTGCTCATGACCGTCACGCTTCATCACTCACTTTCGACACAAGAAGTTTGGCTACATGCACTCACTTCGTTAGGTGGCGGGTTGTTTTACACCCTGTTCAGTTATTCGGTCAGCCGAGTGATGCAGTTGCGTGAAAAAGAGCAAGCGCTGTCAGTTGCTCTTTTTGCGACTGCCGACTACATCGCACGGCGCGCCGACATGTACGACCTCGCTCAGGATCTTGACGAAAGCTACCGCAAGCTGATTGTCTGCCAAGCCGACATGACAGATAAGCATCAAGCCGCACGCGACATGGTGCTGCGAGGGCTCGCCACCAAGCAAGCACAAGCCGATGCCAGCCGCATGATGCTCTGGAATCTATTCGTTGAAATGATTGCAATTCTTGACTTGCTCGTGGCCACTCGTACTGACTATGCTTTTTTACGGCAGAAACTGAACGGTTCTGATGCTCTGCTGTTTATGCGCGACGCTCTGCATAAAATGGCGGGCGATCTCGAGCGAATTGCACTGGCCGTAGCTCGTGAACATACCGCAACGCAACGCAGCAGTGTCAAAGCAGAATTACGCGCACTTGAGTTTGAAATTCAACAGATGCAAACCGAGGGGCTCGCTCGTCGCGAACCTGAGCTCTATTCATTATGTATCGAGATCTTGCGTCGCTTGCGCAACAGCGCCAAGGTGATCGACCGCATGATTTTGGCGACTCGACGTGATCGCGATGCTCAACTGCTTGATGCCGTCAAAATTGATCGCTCTTTAACTCAGTTTTTATCACGTCAACATTTTCGGCCGCGTTTACTGACCAGTAATTTAAGGCTCGACTCACCTTTTTGCCGTTACGCGTTGCGCGTGACACTGGCGGCGGGTATTGCGCTTGCGCTCTCAGCCCTGATCCCAGCGCTCGCTCGTCAGGGCTACTGGATTTTGCTGACAGTACTGATCATCATGAAACCGGGCTTTGCGCTGACTCGCCAACGCAATGGCTGGCGACTACTAGGGACGTTGATAGGTTGCGGACTTGCCTTCGGTATCTTGTACACCACCCAGCACGAAACGTGGTTATTTGCGATCATGGTGCTTTCAACGATCATTGGTGGCAGCCTGCTGCAAATGAATTACTTGGTAGCTTCCGCTTTCAATACAAACGCCGTGCTGCTAGCGTTTAACTTTTTAGACCCTGGGGCCACCACTATCATTGCTGATCGTGCACTTGACACGTTCTTGGGCTCGGTCATCGCGTTTGCCTGCAGCTACGTGCTGCCATGGTGGGAGGCACAATTTATGCCGTCGCTCATGCGCGCGGCGATCTCGGCCAACCGCGAATACCTACGCGCTGCGCTTGCTCAAATACAGACGCATGAAGCCAACGCCTCAGCGCATGAGGTTAAACGGGCAGACTTCAATCTGCGTTTAGCCAGAAAAAATGTTCATGTCGCACTTGCCAATTTCGCCGAGGCGTTTTATCGCATGATGCTAGAGCCAAAATCGCGACAATGGCATGTGATCGAACTCAACAGCATCGTGATGCAAAATCACATGCTGTCTGCGCAAATCTCGGCCGTGACAACCGTACTACTGAGTTTGCCAGCCCCCCCTGCAGCGAGCACCGAATTCTTGAATGCCCTGCTACCCCAACTATTACCCGCCCCCGAGCTGCCGACTCCGCCTGTCCCAAAGTCGTTACTCGACGGAACGCTCCCAGATCTGACCTACCCGCTCAAGCAACTGCAACGCTCGATCACGCTGATCAATGAAGAAATTGAAGTGATTTACGACAAATCGCACGTAAATCCTAGGGCAACTGCCACAATCTCTGAGCAAGCCTGACGTCGTTGCTCGTTGCTCGTTGCTCTTTGCTCTTTGCTCAAGCCACCGAGCAAGTGCGCCTGCGCTTCTGTAGATTGCAACTCTTTGCATCCAAAATGAGTTGCTGTCTTTTTTTATTTCGCCTCACGCCTTACACTCAATATTCGCGGCACGCGCCAGTCAGTTTTACCTCGTCAAGTTACTATTGATTCACCTTTCAGGAGCTTCACATGTCAGTTCAAAACAAGGTTGCCTTAATTACCGGCGCAGCGAGCGGCATCGGCCGTGAATGCGCACTCACTTTAGCTCGCCAAGGCGCTGCTGTGGTCGTTGCAGATCTCAACTCGGCAGCCTCTGAGTTAGTCGTCGCCGAAATTATCAAGGCGGGCGGCCGCGCCATCAGTGTGGTGATGGATGTCACCGATGAAGACGCAGTCAACGCGGGGGTTAATCGTGCCGTCACAGAATTTGGCAGCATCGATATTCTTGTGTCGAACGCCGGCATTCAAATCATTCATCCGATTGAAGATTTTCCGTACGCTGACTGGAAAAAAATCATGGCGATTCATGTGGATGGTGCTTTCTTAACTACCAAAGCAGCGATTAAGCATATGTACGACAGCGGTCGCGGCGGTTCGATCATCTATATGGGTTCGGTGCATTCGCATCAAGCCTCAAAATTGAAATCAGCCTACATCACGGCCAAACATGGTTTGTTGGGTTTGGCGCGCGCGATCGCTAAAGAAGGCGGCCCACGTGGCGTTCGTACCAATGTCGTGTGTCCAGGCTTTGTTCGCACGCCTTTGGTGGATAAGCAAATCCCTGAACAAGCAGTCCTGTTCAACATGAGTGAAGAAGATGTGATTAAAAAAGTGTTTTTGCAAGAAACTGTAGACGGCGAATTCACAACGACTGCTGACATCGCCAACACCGTCGCGTTTGTTGCGGGCTTTGAGACCAATGCACTGACTGGGCAATCGATTGTGGTGAGTCATGGCTGGTCGATGATTTAAACGTTGCGGTTTACCTGAGATGCTCGGGTAGGCATTGATTTAGACGCTACGGTTTAGATAAGCTCCAAGGGTGATCGGTCTTTAGCGGATCGTCACCCGAGCGCAACCACAGGCTAGTCATCAACTGAAACAGATTTTGCGCGTGAATACTGCTGTTTATTCAGCTCGTTCTGCTATCGTAATCACTCTTATTACTCTCGGTGTTTGGTTGATCGGAGTCAGTCGTGAATACCCTTGAAGCAGCGCGCTTTGCTAGGCAAGTCGGTTTTGGCTTTGCCCCCGACGAAACAATCCCAAGTGACGTGATCGGTTGGGCGCAAGGGCAAATGAACCGAGGGCCTAGCGTTCAGTTTTTTGCAGATCGGCAAGGCCACTTGCTTAAAGATCTACCCGAAGGGTTGAAACTTCTGCACACACAAGCAGAGGTCGCCGAGGCGCTCTTTCAACACGACCAAGCGCGTCTGCTCAGCAACGAAAAAGCCAAAGCATTACCCCCGTCAGACGCCGAGCAATTTCGTTACGAGCAGATCAATTATCCCTACTGGCGCCTTGAACCCTGGAAAGAAATCCTGGCCCGCGGCGCGATGGCAGTCAACGGACCCGCGCCGGTGTTTGAACGTTTTTGGCACTTCTGGACAAATCACTTCACGGTTTCGCCGGCAGTCAACAACATCAACACCGCAATTGGCCCTTACATGCGCATGCTCAGAGGGCACATGTCAGGGCACTTTAGCGAGATGCTACGCGAGGCGGTGACGCATCCGGCAATGGTGTTGTATCTCGACAATGCAAAGTCGGTGGGGCCAAATTCGCCCGCCAGAACCAAAGGCAAACTCAAAGATTCGTTCAACGAAAACCTTGGGCGCGAGTTGCTTGAGTTGTTTACCCTGAGCCCCGCCTCGGGTTACACCCAAAACGACGTGATTGCGGCGGCAATGATTTTGACTGGCTGGGGCTTAAGGCGTCCGCAGCGCAATCGATCGATGGCTGGGCCCTTTGGCAGCTATTTCGATGACAATAAGCATGAGCCATCAATACAAACTGTCATGGGCCAACAATATGGTGGTGCGTATGCCAACCGCGACAAGTTACTCAGGTTGATGGACGACCTAGCCCACCATCCGGCAACTGCGCGCCACATCAGTACAAAATTAGCAATGGCGTTCATTACAGATATGCCATCACCTGAACTCATCAATCGTTTAAGCACCGTCTTTCAAAAATCCGATGGTCATTTGCCAACCGTTCACAAAGCTGTGATCGCAGAGGCGGCGTCGGCTGGCGCTGCGTTGCGTAAGTTTTCAAACCCTGAGACTTGGCTGTGGACCATCTATCGAGTCTCAGGTGCAGCGTTACCCGTTGTGCTGCCACAAAAGGAAACGAAAGGTGAAAAGTTGCATGAGTTGTTGTCAGAGCTTGGTCAAGCCATTCACAATTGCCCGCAACCTAATGGCTGGTCGCTTTACGATCGCGACTGGCTTTCAAAAGAAATGCTTGATCGCAGAATTCGCTACGCCTTTCAGTTTGCCCCCAGACTAGTCAGTCAAGGGGATCAGCTCAACGAAGTTGTGCTGCGACAACATGGCGAGCAAAGCGCAATCTTCAAGACTCTGCAACAAGCGCGACGCATGCCCGATCAGTCGCTTAGAAGCCTTTGGGCCGTGTATTTGACTTCACCCGCTATTCTTTGGGGGTAGACACCATGAAACGCAGAGAATTTATTAAGTTTTCAGCGAGCCTGACTCTTGCTGGTGCTACGCCATGGGCCAGCTCGGCTCAAGCCGCTCAAGCTAAGCGTTTGCTAGTCATCATGCTGCGCGGCGGCATGGACGGCCTGGCAGCCATTCCGCCTTTTGCGGATCCTGATCTTGGATCATTACGTGCTGAGTTGTTGCCCTCGAACCTATTACTTGGCAATCAGTTTTTTGGCATTCACCCCGCGTTACCAACCTTTGCAGAGTTGATGGCGGCAGGGCAAGCGACTGCGATTCATGCCACAGGTTTTGGATATCAGGGGCGCTCGCACTTCGAAGGACAAGACATCATGCAAAGCGGCATCACTAAACCCTACGCCTCGGCTTCTGGCTGGCTAGGTCGGGCGATGCGGGCGGCGCGGTCTAAGAGCGGCGTGGCGATTTCGATCCCTATGCCACTCATTTTACGAGGCGACGCTGCGTCAGAGACCCAATATCCAAGTTGGATGCAGGCACCGCCCAAGGCAACCTATGAACTCGTGAGCCAACTTTGGGCTAACGTCCCAGAACTCAAACCCTATGCTTCGCGCTTGATCGAGTCAGACAACGTACGACTCGCTGCCGACGGGACACCCGAACCGAATCAACAACGTAGAACCGCCTACAGTCTGGCCAAAGAGGCCGCACAAAAAATGCAGTTACCAGGCGGACCAGTAGTTGGTGTATTGGACTTTAACGGCTTCGATACCCATGCCGGGCAAGGCGCAGCAGAAGGAGTCAATGCCACGAAGCTCAAACAAATTGACGATGCCATCAGAGGTTATCGCGAGGGCATTGGTACACAGTGGGCACAGAGCCTTGTCCTGACAGTGACCGAATTTGGCAGAACGGCAAGCGTAAACGGAACCTTAGGTACCGATCATGGCTGGGGCTCATGCGTCTTAGCGGCTGGCGGGTTGGTCAAAGCAAAAGGGATCGTGAGTCAGTGGCCAGGCTTGAAAAAGTCTCAGCTTTTTGAGGGTCGGGATTTGAAGGTAACGGTGGATGCGCTGGCCGTCTACGCAGATGCTCTCCAATCTGTGTTCGGCTTACCGCCCGAAGTGATTCAAAAAGAGGTGTTCTCTTATGCGCGCGATTCGTTTAACTCGCGTTTGTTCGTTTAGGCCGTGCAACCAAGTGAGCGACGGTTTGAGTCGATCACTTGCTTGGTGCTACTACTGATGACGATGTACGTCGTACGTCACAAAGTTTTCGCCTGGCGGTGGCAGACTTAAACATTTAGGATTCTCAAGCGTTCGCCGCATATCTAATAAGCCAGTGCTCCAATGATGACTCATGGTTTCATGGCTGAATTCAAAGTCTTTGTAATGACCAGCGCTAGGTTTGTTTTTATAAATTAACTGAATACAGTTGTAGCGCGCCCCGTATACCTGCTGCGCTAACTGATCAAACCACGGATCTTTTGCCTTCACGTTTTTCGGTATCCGGGCCAAGGCATCCCAAAGCAGTTGCCGCAACTGTTGCAGATCATTGACTTGATTGGTCACCCCACGCGTACGGCTTGAGTACTGAATATCTTTTTGGCGCTCAAGGACTTCAAAGATATCTGTCGGTAACTTGCCACGTGCACTCCATAAGTCCACCTGAAAAATCAGAGTATCTTCGCGCGGTTTCACGTTCAACACCTGCTCAAGCGGCGTGTTCGATACACAACCGCCATCCCAATAAAACTCGCCATCGATCTCAACGGCCGCAAAGCCGGGCGGCAACGCCCCAGAGGCCAAAAAATGTTTTGGTTGAAGTTTCATTTCGGTGTTGTCAAAGTACACAAAGTTACCTGTACTGACATTTGTTGCACCAATCGACACCCTCATTTCTTTACTATTGATGCGATCAAAGTCTGCAAATTTTTCTAAGGTCGCAAGCAATGGGGTTGTATCGTAGTAGCTTGTTAAGGCTGGGCCACCACCACCTGGGGCCAAGGGGCGCGGCGTAAAAAATCCGGGCTGCCCTTTAAGCATCGTTTGTGTCGCAGCAAACGAGCCGAACATTCTTTCAGTTTGAGTTTGCGTATAGGTGCGCAAGGCATGAGTCGCCGGCCCAAACATGTCAAACATCGACGACACGGCGGTTGCCGCAACAGACGGAGGACGACAAATAGTTTCCCAAAATTCTTTGAGCTTGGTGACTCGCTGCTTGGGCGCATTACCTGCCATCAACGCACAGTTCAACGCCCCAATTGAAATGCCGGCAACCCAGTTCGGGGTAATCCCAACCTCGTACAAACCTTCGATCACCCCCGCTTGGTATGAGCCAAGCGCACCACCACCTTGCAACACGAGCGCGACGCGAGGGTAAGCCTGTACCTCTTTATGACGCACCGTTTAACCTGCGCGCCGAAACACGAGTTTGTCTGCAGTCGACAAACTGGCGACATAGGCATAGCCCTCACTATCAAATTTTTTCAAATCTTCTGGTTTGCTCACGCGTTGCTCAATCGCAAAACGTGCCATCAGGCCACGTGCACGCTTCGCATGAAAACTCACGACTTTGTACACATCGTTTTTGCCGTCCTGAAACACGCATTGAACGATGCGTGCCTTCAGCGTTTTGAGGTCGACGGCTTTGAAATACTCTTCAGAGGCGAGGTTCACCAACACCGGTGCTTTTTCTTTTGCTAAGCGTTCGTTTAAGTATGGGGCAATCGTTGTTTTCCAAAAGGCATACAAATTAGGCCCGCCAGGGTTTTCAAGCTTGGTGCCCATTTCTAGTCGGTAGGCTTGCATCAGATCAAGCGGCCTTAGCACGCCATACAGGCCGCTCAAGATTGCCACATGCTCTTGCGCCCATTGCAAATCCTTTTCTTTGAGCGTGGCCGCGTTCAAGCCCTCGTACACGTCACCGTTAAACGCCAAAACAGCCTGACGTGAATTTTTTTGCGTAAAGGTTTTTTTCCAGGTGGCGTAGCGTTCAACGTTTAGCTGCGCTAAAGCTTCACTCAAATCCATCAAAGACGCCACGTCATCTGCCGATTGCGTTTTCAGCACCTTAATCAGCTGAGCGGCTTCGTCTACAAACAAGGGCTGCGTGTGCAGATCAGTTGGCAGTGTCGAGTCATAATCCAGTTTTTTTGCGGGGGAAAGCACGAAAAGCATGGCGATAGTCTCAAAAAATGGGTATCGGTGTGATGTCGAGTTTAACGGCTTGCCTCCGCATAAGCGCCCTTTGAGCAATTTGAAAGGTGACACAGGCCTCACAAAAGGGCCAAATAGCAAGAAAAGGCTGCCTAAACTTTGCTTTCTGACCAGATTCAATGCCCCTTGTCCCATTGAGGCGAGGTTTTAGGTGTCGATCAAATGAATCACTGTTTCTGCTAGAATGTTTGGCTTGACCAAGGTATGGCGCAACGCCGCCCTACCCGCGATTGATCCCCCAATTGCACGCACCGGAGAGGTGGCAGAGTGGTCGAATGTACCTGACTCGAAATCAGGCGTGGGTGCAAATCCACCGTGGGTTCGAATCCCACCCTCTCCGCCATTAGTCAAGTGTTTACTAGTGTTTCCGACTACAACCCTTAAATTCCCCCAATTTTCCCCACAGCGTTTGCTTTCCTGACTTTGCTAGTCAGCAATACGGTTGAAGAGGACACGAATGGAACGGGATTACTTATCTGCCCCACCCCCTCCAATTTCTGCCATTCCTGACCCCACCGTACCCCCACCCCCGTAAATTGACCGCTTCACTGTTCCGGGCTATGCACTGTATTTTGTTCAAACGAAACTGTTCGGGCTTCGCCCTTCGGGGTCAACTTTGGTCGGAAACTGCTCAGTCGTGACTGGCGAAACACCCCCCTTTGTTTTCTGTGTAAAAAAGGGTGGGGTATATTTTTTTAATTATGTTCAAGTTCACTGCTCGGGCATTTGATGCGGGCGTTAAAAAGCCACCCGAAGGTGGCAGTCTTACGCAAACTCCAAGTGGGTTACCGGTCAGCAATAGCTAAAGCCTCTAACAACACACCACAACCCTATGTTCCCAAGTGCCATAAGGGTAGCTCTGGTAACGCCCCGCACCACCGGCAGCCAGCTCCAGTGCGTCATCAGAAACATCC
>JAURJT010000067.1 GCA_030832095.1 Gammaproteobacteria bacterium
CGCCTTCATTCTGGCGAAAGAGATCTGCCAACGCGTCTGGGTTGATACCGGGCACCGGGATGTGCGTGCCTAATCGATATACCACCAAGGCGAGAACCAAGAACACGAGACGACGTTTTAGATCGCCGTAACGTGGTCCTGATTTACCCTGAGGTTGTGCTGTTGCCATTCTTTATCCGTCTTAAGCGACTGTGCCACCGGCAGCTTCGATCGAAGCACGCGCGCCTGCTGTTGCACCAATACCTTTTAAGGTAATTTTGCGTGTCAGCTCACCTGACTTAAACACTTTTGCGTAGCGTACTTGGGTACCTACCACGCCAGCTTGCTTCAAAACCTGAACATCGATTTCGTCAACAGGCAAGGCTTGCAAGTCTGACAAGCGGACTTGAGCATACAGATGGTCATCAAGTGTGACGAAGCCGCGCTTTGGCAAGCGGCGTTGCAAAGGCATTTGACCGCCCTCAAAGCCAACTTTATGAAAACCACCAGCACGCGAACTTTGGCCTTTGTGACCACGACCAGCTGTTTTACCTAAACCCGAACCGATGCCACGACCGACACGACGCTTGTAGTGTGTCGAGCCTTCTGCTGGTTTGAGCGTATTCAATTGTGTAATAGACATCATGATCCCTTTCAGACTTCTGTCGCTGTCACGAGATAATCAACTTTGTTGATCATTCCGCGCACTTCAGGCGTGTCTTTGAGTACTTTGGTGCTGTTGATCCGACGCAAACCCAGGCCACGCACTGTTTCGCGGTGGTCCTTTTTGCAACCAATGGTAGAACGCACCAAGGTGACTTTGACTTGTTTTTCAGCCATGACTTACCCCAAAATCTCTTCGACGGTTTTGCCGCGTTTAGCAGCAACTTCCGACGGGGTGAGAGACGCGCGCAAACCATTCAGTGTGGCACGAACCATGTTGTAGGGATTGCTTGAGCCGAGGCTTTTGGCCACAACGTTACGCACACCCATCACATCAAAAATCGCACGCATTGGGCCACCGGCGATCACGCCAGTACCTTCTGCTGCGGGTGAAATCAGTACGGTTGAGGCGCCATGCTTGCCCACAACGGTATGAAACAGAGTGCCGTTTTTCAAAGAGACCTTGAACAGTTCGCGACGCGCCTGTTCCATGGCTTTTTGAACTGCGACCGGCACTTCACGTGCCTTGCCTTTGCCCATTCCGACGCGGCCATCGCCGTCGCCTACAACGGTCAAGGCAGCAAAGCTCATGGTACGACCACCCTTGACCACTTTACTGACGCGGTTGACCGCAATCATTTTCTCGCGAAGACCGTCATCCCGCTCTTCAGGACCGTTCTTACGTTGCTCTTTAGCCATTTTGACTGTTCCTCGCTTAAAACTTCAGACCGGCTTCACGCGCGGCATCGGCCAAGGCTTTTACACGGCCGTGGTAACGGAAACCCGAACGATCGAAAGCCACCAGTTCAATACCGGCTGCTTTGGCTTTTTCGGCCACACGCTTGCCAATCAAAGTGGCTGCAGCGGTGTTGCCGCCCAAGCCAGTTTGACCCGCGAGCTGTTGACGCACTTCAGCTTCAACAGTTGAGGCCGAAACCAAAATACGATCACCGTCAGGCGAAATAATGTTTGCGTAAATGTGCTGATTCGAGCGAAAAACCTGGAGGCGATTAACTCGCAACTCGGCGATTTTCTTGCGCGTCGGTACGGCACGACGCAAACGGGAAATTTTTTTGTCCATGATGTTTCCTTGTTTGCGCGATTATTTCTTCTTGGTTTCTTTGATGATGACATGCTCGTCAACATAACGAACGCCTTTGCCCTTGTAGGGCTCTGGCGGACGGTATGCACGAAGTTCTGCAGCCACCTGACCAACGACCTGCTTGTTCGAGCCCTTTAAGACAATCTCTGTCTGTGTGGGGCATTCGGCTTTTACGCCAGCAGGCATCGCATGAATCACGTCATGCGAGAAACCAAGTTGTAATTTAACCGCGTCACCTTGGACTGCGGCACGATAGCCCACACCCACCAAGGTCAACTTGCGCTCAAAGCCTTTGCTTACGCCAATAACCATATTGGCCACCAACGCACGAAGGGTACCTGACATTGCTTTGGCTTCACGTGAATCATTTGCAACGATAAACGACAGTTTGCCGCCATCTTCGTTAATGACCACATTGCCGGTTAGCGTCTGCGTCAATGTGCCCAGAGGACCTTTTACCGTGATCAGATCTGGCTTGATCGACGCTTCAACGCCCTTAGGGATTTCGACTGGATATTTTGCAATACGTGACATGGGGTTTTCTCCTTAAGCCACGTAGCACAAGACTTCGCCACCCACGCCATTGGCGCGAGCTTTGCGGTCAGTCATGACACCACGGGAAGTCGAGACAATTGCCACGCCTAAGCCGTTCATCACTTGTGGAATGCTGCCGTGACCTTTATAGATACGCAAGCCAGGGCGCGAGACGCGTTCAATGCGCTCGATCACTGGACGACCAGCGTAGTATTTCAGGGCGATTTCAAGTTCAGGCTTTTGGGCCGTACCTTTAATCTGAAAACCGTCAACATAACCTTCATCTTGAAGCACGGCAGCAATTGCTGCCTTTAGCTTAGAGGAGGGCATGGTCACCGTTGGTTTATCTACCTGCTGCGCATTACGAATGCGAGTCAGCATATCGGCGATTGGGTCGCTCATGCTCATGTTTTATTCTCCTACCAGCTAGCTTTGGTCATGCCGGGAATTTCACCCTTCATGGCCAATTCGCGTAGTTTCATACGGCCAAGGCCGAATTTGCGGAACACACCGCGTGAACGGCCAGTAATCGCGCAGCGGTTACGCTGACGAGTGGGGCTTGCATTGCGGGGCAACTGCTGCAATTTCAGCCGCGCCTCGTAACGATCTTCGTCGGATTTGGATGAATCATCGATGACGGCTTTGAGGGCCGCACGCTTAGCAGCAAATTTCTCTGCTATTTTTACGCGCTTGACATCGCGATTAATCATTGAAAGTTTAGCCACGTCTGCGCCCCTTAGTTGCGGAACGGGAAGCTAAAGGCTGTCAACAGCGCCTTGGCTTCTTCGTCTGTCTTAGCGGTGGTGGTGATGCTGATATTCATCCCACGCAACACGTCGATTTTGTCGTATTCGATTTCGGGGAAAATGATCTGCTCTTTCACCCCGATGTTGTAATTGCCACGACCGTCAAACGCACGTCCGGAAATTCCACGGAAGTCACGTACGCGTGGCAAGGCCACTGAAACGAGACGATCAAGAAATTCGTACATACGCTGTCCGCGCAGAGTCACCATGCAACCGATTGGGTAATCTTCGCGGATTTTAAAAGCCGCGATTGCCTTTTTGGTTTTTGTGATCACTGGCTTTTGGCCTGCAATTTTAGTCAAGTCAGACACAGCATGCTCGATCACTTTCTTGTCAGAAACAGCTTCTGACACACCCATGTTCAGGGTGATTTTGGTGATACGCGGCACTTGCATCGGGCTTTGGTATTTGAACTGTTCGCGCAAAGCTGGCGCGATCGTGTTCTGGTAGAGGTCGTGAAAACGAGCCATTTTGATCGCTCCTTATGCTTTCGCGCCAACGGGTTCGCCGCTGGAACGAAACACACGCACGTTGCGACCGTCGACTTCTTTAATCCCTACGCGATCACCTTTGCCGGTGGCGGGGTTAAACAGCGCAACGTTCGAAATATGAATAGGCATCGTCTTTTCGATGATGCCACCAGTCGTACCTTGCATTGGGTTAGGGCGCACATGTTTTTTAACCATGTTGATACCCTCAACCAGCACATGATCGGCGTCAACGCGATCAATCACCGTGCCACGACGTTTTTTGTCGCGGCCAGTCAAGATGACGACTTCGTCGCCTTTACGGATTTTGTTCATTTTGGCTCCTTACAGGACTTCGGGCGCCAGGGACACAATCTTCATGAACTTTTCACCGCGCAATTCGCGCGTGACTGGTCCGAAGATACGCGTGCCAATGGGCTCGAGTTTGGCGTTGAGCAGCACAGCAGCGTTGCCACCGAACTTAATCAGCGAGCCGTCTTTACGACGAACGCCTTTAGCTGTGCGCACGACTACTGCGTTATAAATTTCGCCTTTTTTCACGCGGCCACGAGGGGCTGCGTCTTTTACGGTGACCTTGATAACATCACCGATTGAGGCATAACGGCGCTTTGAGCCGCCGAGCACCTTGATGCACATGACTGACCGTGCGCCGGTGTTATCGGCCACGTCGAGCGTGGTCTGCATTTGGATCATGATTTTTCCTGTTCCAACTTAATCAACTTGCCCGCGAACCTGAGGGTTGGCAATCAAATTAATCAGTTTTGGTCCCGTTAGGTGCCACAGGGCACCCTAGGCTGAATCTGCTAATTAAAAATTTGTACTGGTATTTCTTTTTCGCTATGGTACTTATACTGGCTAGACATCGCTGCCTACATCCCTGCGCTGCATGTTTTGAAACATAAAGGCAGGAAAGTCGTCTAGTATATATCAGGTATTTTTTTTGTGCAAGTCTGATCAAGTTGTGTCATATTAACTATTTGTTCGTTTTTGAAAACTTTTGTTGTATTGGAACCCATATGTACCCAAAACTGTCGCTTTATATCAACGGTCAGTTCGTCTCAGAAGACGGTCGTACCATGCAAGATGTGATTAACCCAGCCACCCAAGAGGTGCTTGGTAAGTTGCCACACGCCTCGCAAGCTGACTTAGATGCTGCGTTACAGGCCGCTGAAAAGGCATTTGCGACCTGGAAGAAGTCGTCACCGATGGATCGCTCAGCTATTTTGCGAAAAGTTGGGCAGCTCACTCGTGACCGCGCCAAAGACATTGCCCGCAACATGACCCTCGATCAGGGCAAGCCCCTAGCCGAAGCGCTAGGCGAGGTCGTTGGATGCGCCGATCATTGTGATTGGCACGCCGAAGAGTGCCGCCGTATCTATGGCCGAGTCGTGTTACCACGCAGCCCTGACGTTAGGCAGCTGGTACTGAAAGAGCCGATTGGCGTCTGCGTAGCCTTTACGCCCTGGAACTTCCCATACAACCAGGCCATTCGCAAGATTTGCGCGGCAATTGGCGCCGGTTGCACCATTATTCTCAAAGGGCCAGAAGACTCGCCAAGCGCTGTCATGGCAATCGCACAGATGTTTCAAGATGCCGGCCTGCCACCCGGTGTGCTTAACCTCGTTTGGGGTGAGCCTGCGAAAGTATCTGACTACCTGATTCGGTCGCCTATTTCTCGCAAGGTGTCGTTCACCGGTTCAGTCCCAGTGGGTAAGCTTTTGGCGGGCTTGGCTGGCGCACACATGAAGCGCGCAACCATGGAGCTTGGCGGGCACTCTCCCGTTTTGGTGTTTGAAGATGCTGATATCGACCGCGCCGCAACCATGTTGGCGAAATTCAAGATTCGCAACGCGGGTCAAGTGTGCGTATCGCCCACGCGATTCTATGTCCACAAAAAGGTCTACGACAATTTCTTGGCAAAGTTTACCGACGTCTTGAAATCGATCAAAGTTGGAAACGGTCTAGACGATGGTGTTGAAATGGGCCCCCTCGCTCACGAGCGGCGCGTACCTGCCATCGCTCGCTTCGTTGAAGATGCGCGTAAGCGTGGTGCACAGATTGTGATGGGCGGTGATGCCGTCGCCGGAAAAGGGTTTTTCTTTCCACCAACAGTGATCACTGGGCTCCAGGACGACGCGCTATTGATGACCGAAGAACCCTTTGGTCCGATCGCACCCGTTGTGCCGTTTAGCGACACCGATGAAGTCATCCGGCGCGCCAACAGCCTGCCCTTTGGCCTGTCGTCTTACGTGTTCACCAATTCGCTGCAAACAGCAACGAAGGTATCGAACGCGATTGAAGCGGGGATGGTGAACATCAATCACTTCGGCAGTGCTTTACCAGAGACTCCGTTTGGCGGAATTAAGGATAGCGGCATCGGTAGCGAGGGTGGTACTGAAACGTTTGACGGATACCTGGTCACAAAGTTTGTGACGCACGTGTAAGCCTTGATGTTGTCGTCTGGTGACAGCAGACGACTTAGTACGCGTGCGCCTACATTGAACATGCGCGCGTACCGAATTGAATAAAAAAGCGACGCTATTAAGCGTCGCTTTTTTATTGCCCAGCTAGCAGCGAAATCAACTTAGATGACGCGTGCAGCTTCAATCAACTTTGTCGCAGTCCAAGACTTTGAACGCGAAATTGGGCGGCCTTCAGCGATTTCAACTGTATCGCCTTCGTTGTACTGATTGGTTTCGTCATGCGCCTTGTATTTGGCAGAGCGCATGATGATCTTGCCAAGCACTGGGTGCTTAACACGACGCTCGACCATGACGACAATGGTTTTATCCATCTTATTGCTAACGACTTTACCAACGAGCGTACGCTGACGCTTTGGCTTAGCTGCTTGAGTGGTGGTCATATTATTTTCCGCCCTTCTCAGACAACAACGTATGCACACGCGCGATATCGCGGCGAACCTTACGGAATTGACTGTGGTTGGTGAGCTGCTGAGTTGCCCGCTGCATACGCAGTCCGAACTGAGCCTTCAACAGGCTCTCGAGTTCTTGACCGAGTTCAGCAGCAGATTTAGCACGAAGTTCGCTTGCTTTCATATCGATTCCTTTTGACCCTTAGGCACCAATGTGCCGCGAGACGAAGGTGGTTGCAATAGGAAGCTTGGCGGCGGCAAGACGAAACGCCTCACGTGCCAACTCTTCACTAACGCCTTCCATTTCGTACAGCACTTTGCCGGGCTGAATTTCAGCAACCCAATACTCTGGATTACCTTTACCGTTACCCATCCGCACTTCTGCCGGTTTCTGTGAAATCGGCTTATCGGGGAAGATGCGAATCCAGATACGACCGCCACGCTTAATGTGACGGTTAATGGCACGACGGGCTGATTCAATTTGACGAGCGGTTAGGCGACCACGACCGGTTGCTTTAAGACCAAACTCACCAAATGAAACCTGTGCACCGCGCGTAGCCAGGCCGGTATTACGGCCTTTCTGCTCTTTGCGATATTTCCTGCGCGCTGGTTGCAGCATACTTATTCTCCTTCTGGCGCAGGCGCGGCGTCAGCCTTGCGCGGCGCACGACCACGACCTGCGGGGCGAGCTGCGCCTGCTGGACGTGCACCTTCGGGCTTGTCAGCTCGGGGTGCGCGACGCGGACGACGCTCTTCTTCGCGGGGCGCTGCGGTTTCAACAGCAGTTTCGCCGTTGGCCAACATATCGCCTTTGTAAACCCAAACCTTAATGCCAATTACGCCATAGGTGGTGTGAGCTTCAGAGGTGCCATAATCGATGTTCGCACGCAAGGTATGAAGCGGCACGCGACCTTCGCGATACCATTCAGTCCGAGCAATTTCGATACCATTCAAGCGCCCAGCACTCATGATCTTGATGCCTTGGGCACCCAGACGCATGGCATTTTGCATGGCGCGTTTCATGGCACGGCGAAACATGATCCGCTTTTCAAGCTGTTGCGAGATTGAGTCTGCAATCAGTTGAGCATCGGTCTCTGGCTTGCGAATTTCTTCGATGTTGACGTGAACAGGCACGCCCATCAAACGTTGCAAATCAGACTTCAGGCCTTCGATATCCTCGCCGCGTTTGCCGATCACAACACCAGGACGAGCCGAGTAAATTGTGATGCGTGCATTTTTGGCTGGGCGCTCAATGACCACACGTCCAACAGAAGCAAGCTTCAGTTTCTTTTTCAAGTATTCGCGAACGCGGATATCAGAAGCAAGCATGCTACCGAAATCTTTACCGTCTGCATACCACTTCGAGCCCCAATTACGTGTAACCGCAAGGCGGAACCCAATCGGGTGAATTTTCTGACCCATCGTGACTCCTTAAGCTCCGACCTTCACAGTGATGTGACAAGTCTGCTTTTCAATCTGGTTACCGCGCCCTTTGGCTCGTGCGGAAAAGCGCTTCATCGACTCGGCCTTGTCCACAAAAATTGTGGTGACCTTGAGTTCGTCGATATCTGCACCGTCGTTATGTTCG
Organism: Gammaproteobacteria bacterium; assembly: GCA_030832095.1. Taxonomy (GTDB): domain Bacteria; phylum Pseudomonadota; class Gammaproteobacteria; order Burkholderiales; family Burkholderiaceae_B; genus Zwartia; species Zwartia planktonica. Next base: position 8,033 of record JAURJT010000067.1, read on the forward strand.
GCATTCGCGATGGCCGATTCAACGGCCTTCTTGAGGATGCCTGCGGCCTTCTTATTAGTGAAGGTCAGGATGTTTAATGCCTGAGCAACAGACTTGCCACGGATCAGATCCGCAACCAATCTAGTTTTTTGCGCAGAGATATGCACCCCACGGATAATGGCTGAAGTTTCCATTTCTTACCTCTTGGCCTTTTTGTCTGCTGCGTGACCTTTGAACGTGCGGGTCAGCGCAAACTCGCCGAGTTTATGGCCGACCATGTTCTCGTTAACATAAACAGGAACGTGCTGGCGACCGTTATGAACCGCAATCGTAAGCCCAACAAACTCAGGCAAAATTGTGGAGCGGCGCGACCAGGTTTTGATCGGTTTTTTACCTTTTTCGGCAATAGCAACCTCGACCTTTTTGATCAAGTGTGCATCGACGAATGGGCCTTTCTTGACTGAACGTGACATGATTCGCCCTCTTATTTACGCTTGCGGCGTTGGACGATCATATTGTCCGTCCGCTTGTTGCTACGGGTCTTGTAACCCTTAGCTGGGGTACCCCATGGACTGCGTGGCTCTCCGCCTTCGCCAGTACGACCTTCACCACCACCGTGTGGATGATCAACTGGGTTCATGGCAACACCACGCACCGTAGGACGAATGCCGCGCCAACGAACAGCACCAGCTTTACCGATTTGGCGCAAGCTGTGTTCTTCGTTTCCGACTTCGCCAATGGTGGCTCTACATTCGATATGAACTCGACGAACCTCACCTGAGCGCAGGCGAACCTGAGCGTAAGTGCCTTCGCGAGCCAACAGCACCGCCGACGCACCAGCTGAACGCGCCATTTGCGCGCCCTTGCCAGGCAACATTTCGATGCAGTGAATTGTTGTACCCACTGGAATATTACGAATTGGCAGCGTGTTACCGGTACGAATTGGAGCTTCGATACCAGACACTAGCGTTGAGCCAACTTCAAGGCCGCGTGGGGCAATGATGTAGCGACGCTCGCCGTCTGCGTAACAGAGCAGGGCCAAATGAGCAGTACGGTTTGGGTCGTATTCAAGGCGTTCAACTTTGGCGGGGATCCCGTCTTTGTTGCGCTTGAAATCAACCAAACGGTAGTGCTGCTTATGACCACCACCACGATGACGGATTGTGATGTGGCCGTTGTTATTACGACCAGAACCACGGATCTTCTTTTCGAGCAAAGACGCGACCGGTGCGCCTTTATGCAAGTTAGGTGTGACCACCTTGAGCATGCCACGACGACCGGGCGAGGTTGGCTTAGTTTTTAAGAGTGCCATTTAGTTGACCTCCGCCAGGTTGATTTCTTGACCGTCTTTAAGCGAAACATACGCTTTGCGCTCATTGCGACGACGACCAACAAACCGACCAAATCGTTTTGCTTTACCTTTGCGATTCAAAACCTGAACAGCTTCAACTTCAACTTTGAAGAGCAGTTCAACGGCAGCTTTGATTTCAGGCTTGGTTGCATCTGCAATGACGCGAAAGGCAACTTGGTTGTTTTTCTCTGCAACGAAGGTGGCTTTTTCAGTCACGATCGGAGCCAAGATGATTTGCATTAGACGATGATCGTTCATGCCAGCATCTCCTCGAGTTGAGCAATTGCCGTTTTGGTGATCACGATCTTTTTGTAGTGAATCAAAGACAATGGATCAGTATTGCGTGGCTCAACCACGGCGACATGCGGCAAATTACGTGTGGCGAGGTATACGTTTTCGTCAACTGAATCGGTGATGATTAACACTGACTCTGCTAAACCCATTAACTTGAGCTTGTCAGCAGCAAGTTTGGTTTTAGGTGAATCAAGCGTAAATGAATCAACGATTGAGATACGATCTTCGCGTGCCAATTGTGAAAGAATCGAACGCAAACCAGCGCGATACATTTTCTTGTTCACTTTTTGGCTGAAGTTTTCTTCAGGCGAATTTGGAAATATGCGACCACCCCCACGCCACAAAGGCGAGGACGTCATACCAGCGCGAGCGCGGCCGGTACCTTTTTGACGGAAAGGCTTTTTGGTTGAGTGGTGAACTTCGGCGCGAGTTTTTTGAGCGCGATTACCTGAACGTGCGTTTGCTTGAAACGCAATCACGATCTGGTGAACCAACGCTTCGTTGAAATCTCGGCCAAATACTGTGTCAGGTGCAGCAAACGTTGCTGAAGACTGACCTTGATCGTTTAGGAGCTTGATATCCATCGATTAGGCTCCTTTTTTGGCAGGGGCTTTGATGGCCGGACGCACGACGATATCGGCGCCTGCATAGCCAGGGACAGCGCCCTTAACCATCAACAGACCACGTTCAGCGTCTACACGGACAACATCAAGGTTTTGCACGGTGCGTGTGTCGTCACCAAGGTGACCAGACATGCGCTTACCGGGGAAAATACGACCAGGATCTTGAGCCTGACCAATCGAGCCGGGAACGCGGTGCGAACGGCTGTTACCGTGCGAGGCGCGTTGTGACTTGAAGTGGTGGCGCTTGATCGTGCCGGCGAAACCTTTACCAATGGTGGTACCAGTTACGTCGACTTGCTGGCCAGCTTCGAACACGCTTTCGACAGCAACTACGCTACCTGGCGTAAATTCGGCTGCGCGAGCAGGATCGAGACGGAATTCTTTGAGGATACTTCCGGCTTCTACACCAGCTTTGGCATAGTGACCGGTTTGTGACTTGGCTACTCTGGAGGCGCGGCGCGCACCATAAGCGACTTGAATGGCGGCGTAGCCGTCAGACTCAAGCGACTTAACTTGGGTAACGCGATTGTTCGACACGTCGAGTACTGTTACAGGAATGGACTCGCCATCCTCAGTAAAAATACGCGTCATGCCGACCTTGCGGCCCACCAGACCAAGCCGATGTGCGGCAGGCGTGGTTGTCGATTTCGACATCGTTTTCTCCGGGGTTGGACCCCAAATCCCGACTACGATTGGTCGGGGCTGATAAAACCCGAGTATCTCGGGTGCTCATGTACTACTGGGCTTTAAATATCCCTTTTATATTGCCAAAAAAAAACAGGCAAGTCTTGCATTCTAGCTTTTTTTTTAAACCTCTGCAAGCCATAAAGACTGACAGAGGAAAATCAATGGGCTTTTCAGCCCGCTAACTTATTGCAAAGCGATTTCAACATCGACGCCCGCTGGCAAGTCAAGGCGCATCAGCGCATCAACGGTTTTGTCAGTTGGGTCAACAATGTCCATCAAGCGCTGATGTGTACGAATCTCAAACTGGTCGCGTGAGGTTTTGTTCACGTGTGGCGAACGCAATACGTCAAAGCGACGAATGCGTGTTGGCAGAGGCACAGGGCCACGAACCACTGCGCCAGTGCGCTTGGCGGTATCAACAATCTCAGCGGCCGACTGATCAATGAGTTTGTAATCAAAGGCTTTCAGACGGATGCGGATTTTCTGATTTTTCATGATGATTTCCAAAGAGCGAATTACTGCGGGTCACTGACCCACAGTCTAAAAAAAGTTACTTCAAGATTTTTGCAACGACGCCGGCGCCAACGGTACGGCCACCTTCGCGAATTGCAAAACGCAGACCTTCTTCCATAGCGATCGGTGCAAGCAGCTTGATCGTCATCGAAACGTTATCACCAGGCAAGACCATTTC
>JAURJT010000068.1 GCA_030832095.1 Gammaproteobacteria bacterium
GATATTCGGAACATTCTGCCTCAGGTACCGGCTTTCGCGAAAATATTGACCAAATTCAGCGTAGCAATAAGCTTGTTTATTTAATTGATCGATTGCGCGTACATCAGAAGCTTCAAGAGCAATCGATGGCGCGCACGCAATTTCGCTAATGTGTTCTAGTTTGGTGCTGCCGGGGATTGGAATCACGCCATGGGCACAGCCCCATGCCAGAACGACTTGAGCAGGCGTCTTATTATATTTTTTGGCAAGATCCGTGATGCACGAATGCTCTAGGATGGCTAAGCGAGACTCTTTCCAGCCAAAATTGAATGGCGAGTGAGCGACGATTTGAATATCATTTTTTGCACAGAAATCCTTTAGCTCGGAATTAAAAGCAAAAGGGTTGTATTCGACCTGATTGCAGAACGGTTTAATCTTTGCAATGTGAAGCAGACGTTGAAGCTCGATGATATTGAAGTTAGAGACGCCAATCGATTTGACTAAGCCACTCGCAACTAAAAGTTCTAAGCGAGGCCAAATTTCTTCAATAATAAATTCTTCAGGGTAGCCTTCATCATCGGCTTTCACAGGCCAGTGAATGACCAACGAATCGATATAGCCTATTTTTAATTCGTCAATATAAGCTTTGACGTTTTCATCGAGTGTACGATCGATTGGGTCGTAGTCGAATTGCCTGTTTTTGCCAAGTGTTGTGACCCAAAGCTTGACGCACAGATGAACGTCGCTGCGGTCGATGCGATTGTCTATTAAGCAATCCGCAAGCTGACTTAAGGCGCCAATAGGATAATAGGTCGATGTGTCAAAAAACCGAATTCCAGACTTTAAGGCGTGCTCTAGAGACAGATAGCTGATGCCGTCTTTTAATCCAAGACCGAGTCCAATTGGAAATTTTTTGTGATTAATCATTGCATTATGGATAGATACCGACTGCGCGTGATAACAAAGTGAGCATTATAAAGACATGAAGTCATTTTCCATGTAACAGGAGATCAGCGGCCACCTAGAGGGGCTAATCTTTACGTGTTTTAATTTCAACTATTCTTTCTAGCGCTTCGGTATCGTATTCAAACTCTTGGTCTTGATCACTTCTAAACCACTTCCAGATTAAAACCAATATAGAGCCTAAGCTCATCAATAATTGAAACATGGTACTTAGTTTATCAGTCAACTCCGGAGTCAACATCGGCTTTTTACTATCAAGATAAAGCGTCGTTCCGGCAGAGACTGGATAGCCAGAAGGAATCAGCAGATCCTCCTCTACGAGCTTCTGACCAAAACGACTATTCACTTGAGATCCATATAGGGCTTTTAATAACTCGACGATGGCCTTAGGCTCAACATTTGCGTTGGTGACTAAATGAAGATTTACCCCCGCGAGTGGTATGTCTGTTGAGGGTACGGGTGGAATAATGCTGTACATGTATTGATTGAGCGTAGCATTTCTAATCCAACTTAAGCGCTTGGCGAGTGCAGAAGGAAATGGCATGGCCAGCAAGTGGTAATCGTGCCTCTTCACAAAAAAATCTACTAAAAGAGACGGCGCATAGGACACCTCAACAATGACGTCTGGCAAGCTTTCAGAGCGCATACCAATCAGTGCTTCGTTCGAAAAGTTTGTTTCAACATAGTCTGAATCAGCAACAAAGTTTAGATGAGACAGTATTTGACGAGCCAGAATCCTAGTGCTTTCTCGGCGCTCACCCATGTTGATCACTTTGCCTTTTAAGTCCTCCAGATTTCTGATGTGTGGCTTCACTAAAAAATGAATAAACTCGGGGGGCAAGGTTGCGACATGCCTGACGTTTGGAAAGGAGTTGATGAGGCCCCCTGGTACTAAAGCGAGATCCACTTTTCCTGAATTCACCAATTCTAAGGAGTCGAGCGACCCAGCAGTTTTGACGACTTTTAATGATAAGAAGTTTTCGGCTGCCTCATCTTGAAGAAGTTTGATGAGAAAATGACGCTCAGATAAAACACTGCCGCTCGTTACTGAAAGTATGTAATTTTTAGGAATCAAGTTAAAGATGAGTCTTGCAGAAATGAGCAGCAAGATCACGATTAAAACGATTGCCAAAATACGTCGCCCCTTTTCATTGCGCCGTGCTTTTTCTAGATGTGTGACGACCTCTTGTTTCAGATCTATCATCGCTACCTCACCCTCAGCGCGCCGCTATCTGCTAGAAGCGTTTGGCCTTCGTCAGAAAGTACGAACGCTATAAATTTCTTTGAGATATCGCTTGCATCATCGCGAAGCACTAAAAATAGTTGTCGTACAAGTGGATACAGCCCCAGGCCTATACTTCGCTGATCCATCTCAACACCATCAATGCTGAGTGGCCTAATTTTTAAAGTTGGCTCTTTGGTGTTTAAGTATCCCTGTTGGCTGATAAAGCCAATCGCCAGTGGATCGCTTGAAACTTGTTCAGCCATCGCCCGATTTGAGGGCAATACTGTCGCTTGCTCGTGAACAACGCCGCCTTCTAATAAGACTTGCTCGACGCTTTTTTTGGCGGTTTCATCATCTGGTCGGCTGTACAATTGGATCGGTGCGTCTGGCCCCCCTAGTTCTTTCCAATTTGTAATCTCACGCTGAAACACCCTGCGAGCATCAATCGTAGAAATATTTTTAACCACTGAATTGTCGTTGACGATAATCCCAACGGTTTCAATGCCGATCAGATATTCAAGAAAATTGAGTTTATCTGCTGGTGCGAGATGATTAGACATCATTGCGAGATCAATTGACCCACGTTCTAGCGCCATCAATCCGCCGTGCGAGTAACCGCCTTCTATCAGTAAGTCAGCCTCTGGATAGTATTTAAGGAAGGTCTCAATGAGTCGAGTATCAAGCAATCGCTTGACGACCGTCGCCCCACCGATAATGAGCGGTTTACGGCGTCGAAATTCTAGCAATGCGTAATAAAAATTAGCTGCACCAACCGCGCAGATGGCACCGATGCCTACGCCTACTCCTTTAAGTACAGTTCTGCGATTCATGAATTATCCAATTGAAATCCAACCCATGTCTTTGATGATTGCCTGCCCTGTCTTTTGAGATACGCAGTAGTTCAGAAACTTTTCTACTTGGTCGCTGGCGTCAATCTTAGAAAACAGTCTCAGTTCTTGGCTGAGCAAATATAGTTTCTTTGAAATTGTCTCGCTAGAAGGGTATTGACCATCGACCTGCACAACCGTAGAGCCCGCAGCATGGGCTTCCACCCAACTCAAGTAGGCAATGGATTGCCGAGTATTCTCAACTGACTGGGTGATCGCTTTGTCGCTATTGAATGTCTTTGACTCAATCGTGACGTAAGAGGTTTCACCCATCACCAAACGGCGCCATGTAGCAAAAGCTTGATGAGCAGGATGCGGAGAATAAATCTCGATTTTCCCTCCATCATCCCATCCGAAATCTTCCCAATCTTTGGCCCGCCCAGAGAATATTCGTTTGAGATCCTGTCGCGTTAAGTTTTTTACAGGATTAGACGGATGAACAATGACAGCAATAGCATCGTGCGCGATCAGCGTATATTTGTATTCACTAATTTTGTCTTGCATTTGTCGATGTAATTCGTCTGGCATGTTGCTGGACACCATGCCAATTTCTGCCGTGCCTTGGAAGACGGATTTGTATCCATGCACGCTGCTACCCAACGACAGGGTCAGTTCCACTGAAGGGAAATCAGTCATATATTGGTAGCCAATCTTTTGAATGATCGGTTTGACTGACTCTGACCCGCGGATTTGTAGTCTTTTGATTGGGCTTGACTGCGCCTCTGTCATAATTATTTTTGGCTCAACTTGTGACATGACTACTCGCATAGATTAATTTAGGTCATTCATCGAGTGAGCTTACTATAGCAAAAACATGCGGGTGAAGAAGAACGCCCTCAATGCTCACAATCCCTATCGAAAGGTGGATTGGCCTCGGTCTCATTTGCAACCGTCAAAGTGAGGGAATTGGGCATCTGTTTTTAAGACATTTGTCTGAGCCTACGAATTTGACCGGTTCTTCGCCTGTTTGTGCGCCAAAAATTGATTCATAAATTTTTGAGGCTCGCCTGTTTCGAAAGCTTTGCCAAACTCTTGAACGCTATCTGCGATTGCATCTGGCAAAGAGAGCTGCTCCCAGCGCCTGAGCAAGGTCTTTTGTTGCTTGAGGACTGCGGGGCCTAAGGCGGCAAAGTTATTGGCAATGGTTGCGATGCGTTGATCAAGCTCAGTGAGGGCGACGGTTTCGTGAATGAGTCCCCATTGCACCGCCTGCTCGGTGCTGATGTTTTCACCGCTCAACAATAACCATGTGGCGCGCGCCTGCCCAATCAGTTTAGGCATCAGGGCTGCATGAATGACCGACGGAATTCCGACTTTGACTTCGGGCATGCCAAATTGAGTATTGAGTGCTGCAACGCGTACATCGCAGGCCATGGCGAGTTCAAGGCCGCCACCTAAACACCATCCAGGTACACGAGCAATCACCGGCATTGGAAACACTCGCGTTGCTTCGCATAGGTCGCGCAGATTTGAAATGAATGCAACCGCTGACTTGCGGGTGAGCGTTGCCATTTCATTGATATTCGCGCCCGCGACAAAGGCTTTATCCCCTGCACCTCTGAGAATCAGAGTACGAATCTCAGTGTTGTGAGCCAGTTCGCTTAAAGCCATTGTTAAGTCCTGAATGACTGGAGTCGATAGGATATTGAGCGTACCCGCTTCACAGATTGTGAGGGTCGCAACACCGAGCGGATCGATGATTGCCTGGGCGTGTTTTAGTGAAATTAAGGTTTTCATTTGGTTCGGTGGCGTCGCTCAAAAGGTCAAGAAAGAGAGTATCTATCTGGTCGAATTTTGACTGGATCATAGCGTTTTCAAGCCGATACTGCGAAATAGAGCATTCAACTACTTACCCGACGTCTTAAAATTAGAGTAAAATAGTGGTTGCTTTTTCATCAAATAACAATAAATCAGACGTGAGGCACAGAATGAAAAAAATCCTGATAGGATTAGCGTTAACTATGCTTGTTGGCGTGAGCCATGCCCAAGCCGATTACCCTAACCGCGCGGTGCGAATCATTGTGCCATTTCCGGTTGGGCAAACAGCAGATTTAATCGCACGGATGTTGGCCCAAAAATTAACCGATGCATTAGGTCAAAATTTTTGGGTTGAGGACAAGCCAGGAGCTGGAGGGATCATTGGGATGGAGGCCGCCAAAGGACAGGCTTCTGATGGCTATAACCTCTTGTTCGCATCGAGTGGCCCGTTAGCTATTAACGAGGCTCTGTATCTCAATATTCCATATAAAACGCTTCGCGACTTTACGCCGATCGTCATGACGGTTGAAGCGCCTCAGTTTATTGCTGTGCGAAGTAATTTTCCAGCGACTACGCTCAAAGAATTAATCGTTTACGTGAAGTCTAAGGCGGGTAAAGTCAATTATGGTTCAGGCGGAACAGGCTTGACCAATCATCTGACCATGGAGTTGCTGAAGGTCGAGACTGGAATGCAAATGACCCATATCCCCTATAAAGGGGCGACACCAGCAATGACCGCGCTCATGGCCGGGGACACAGATCTGATGTTTGAGTCAGGTCCTGCTGTGATTCCTCATGTGACCAGCGGTCGGCTGAAGTTGATTGCTGTAGGTAGCGGCCATCGCTCGTTGGCTCTACCTCAAATACCAACGGTGGCTGAATCCGGGGTACCAGGTTTTCATGCGACGACTTGGGCTGGTTTTTTAGCACCGATCGGCATCGCCCAACCGATCGTCGATAAGCTCAACGCAGAAGTCAGAAAGGCGTTGGCAGACCCTGGGTTGCGAGATCGGTTGATTAAGCTTGGAGCCGAGCCCTTGGATCTGTCGCCGGCTGACAGCCGAGCCTATGTCGCCAAAGGCATTGCCTTATGGGCGGGCGCTGTGAAGGCGTCTGGGGCTACCGCTGACTGATTGTCGGGTCTGCTGTTTAAGGATAACCTCTGATTAATTGCCGAGCCCAGTTTCGGGGTAACCGCCGATTGATTTTTGAGCTAACGATTTGTGATAGCAATAAATTGATGAGTGATTAAACGTGAAAAATTCTAATCAAAGTGTTGAACAGATTGGAGCGTCGCGTATTGCCATTGTGACAGGCGCAGGTGCGAGTATTGGGCGGGCGATTGCGCTGAAGTTAGCGCGGCAGGGTGTCACCGTCGTGATTGCTGATCGTGACTTCAAGGCTGCGCAAAGCGTTCAAACCGAGATCACGTCGAACGCGGGTCGGGCCTTGGCCGTACAGGCTGATGTGACCGAAGCGGCCGCCCTTCAGCATTTGGTTGACACCACAGTCAAGCAATATGGTCGTATTGACTATCTGGTGAACAATGCAGGTACTTTAGGGCCGATCAAGCCTATGTGGGAGACCACTGACGCTGAAGTCGATCGCGTCTTTGCAATTAATGTTCGCGCAATCTTCGCGTTGACGCGCTTAGTCGTGCCGCACATGATGAAGCAAGGGTCAGGGTCGATTGTGTCCTTGGCTTCGGTCGCAGGTAAAGATGGGCCGCAAGAGCTCTCGATCTATGCGGCGTCTAAAGCCGCAGTGATCGGTGTGACGAAGTCGTGGGCCAAAGAGTTTATTCCGCATGGTATTCGGGTTAATTGTGTGTCGCCGGCGCTGGTCGAGGCGACTGGAATGCGCAACGAAATGCCCGATTACATTAGCACCGATGCAGCAAAAAAGATTCCGATGAAACGTTTGGTACGTGTCGACGAAGTGGCTAATGTTGTGTCCTTCTTGCTGTCGGATGAGGCAAGCTTTGTGACAGGCGCCTGTTATGACATCAGCGGTGGACGCTCAAATTATTAAGGTCTGCGATTCATTTTTTTAAGGCGAATGAGATGTACGATTTTCAAAACCGAGTATTGCTCTTAACTGGTGCGAACGGCGGGATCGGGCGCGAGGTGGCCAAACTGTTTTATGCAAATGGTGCTCAATTGGTCTTGACGGATCTTGATCACGACGCGCTAAAGCGCTTTGCGACCGAGTTAGATCCGACAGGCACACGTGTCGCGACAATTCGTATGGATGCCAGCGATCCTAAAGACGCAGAGGCAGCAGTTGAGTTGGCTGTGAAGCGTTTTGGTGGGATCGATTTTTTAGTGCCAGCTGCGGCGATTTATCTAGCTCGGCCCGCGAAAGAGATGTCAGATGCTGAATGGCATAAAGTGATATCGATTAATTTGGATGGTGTTTTTTATATTTGCCAAAGATCGATTCGAGCTTTGCGCGACAATAGTGCGATCTGTAATATTGCCTCAGTTGCGGGTCATCGCGGCTCATTTGCCAATTCGCATTATTCAGCAACGAAAGGCGCTATCTTGTCGTTGACGCGTAGCTTGGCACGCGAGCTTGGACCGCGCACGCGTGTCAATGCCGTGTCGCCGGGCATTATCGAAACGCCAATGACGACTGAATTGATTAAGTTACGTGGTGCAGACTCAATTGAACAGTCGTCACTCAAGCGCTTGGGGCAACCCGCCGAAGTGGCCACTGCGATTGCCTTTTTGTGCAGCAGTGGCGCAAGCTTCATTACTGGTGAGTCGCTGCAAGTCAACGGCGGCTTGCATATCAGCTAGCCGGCTATCAGCCTACATGTTAGCTAACAGCCTACATGTTAGCTAACAGCTGATTAAGCAAGTACGTTAGCTAACAGCTGATTAAGTCTGGTTTTTTGCAGACGTAAATTGGGCTGAGCCACTACCCGTGGTGTAGCCCTTACTTGCCGCCCAGCCGCCGTCTACGGGCAGCACGATGCCGTTCACAAACTTTGCCTCAGCCGAGCATAAAAAGGCAATGGCATCAGCGATGTCTCCGGGCGTGCCACCTTGGGCGCCCATTGGCACCACTTCGTTGAGCCCTTTGATAAATTCAGGATCTTTGTAATAGCCATCTGTGAGTGGTGTGCGAATCAAGCCAGGAGCAACGGCGTTGACGCGAATGCCATCGGCGGCGCAGTCTAAAGACAAATTACGAGTCAAGCCAATGATGCCGTGTTTGCTTGAGTTGTAAGCGGGGCGATGGGTGAGCCCCATCATGCCTGCAACCGAGGCGATATTAACAATCGAACCACCACCTGTTTTACGCATACGCAGCACGGCTTCGCGCGCGCAATAAAAAGGTCCATTTAAGTTAATGTCGATCACGCGACGCCACTCTTCGGGGTCAAGGTCATACACCTTTTGAACTTCGCGTACGCCCGCGCAGTTCACTAAAATATCAATTTGCTTGAACTCTTGATCAATTGCACTAAAGGCTTTTGCGACAGAGTGATGGTCAGCGACATCAAACTGCAATGCCAGTAATTTTTGTTTGGTGATTGCACGAACTTTCTCAGCCGCGGCATCTGCCATTTTTTGTGAATAATCTAAGGCAACAATCGCAGCGCCACCACGGGCGAATTTCTCGATAATCGCCAATCCTAAACCACCACCTGCACCAGTTACTACGGCAACTTTATTTTCAAAGTTCATGTTTGTCTCCTGTTTGATTGAAGCGTCGTTGTTTATTTGTCTGTTTGATTAAGCATAACTGACTATCTGGCAGTTGCGTGGCCTAAGGCATCGGCTCTGTTGATGCACTGCGCAATGCGATTCGCATCGGCCGCAGGGATCAGATTGCCAATATACGGCGCCGCTGCAGTGAGTGTCGCCATTTTTATGATTTCAGCCTCGGTTGCGTTCTTTGCCCCCAATTGAGCAAGCGTAATCGGTAAACCTAATGAGTGACAAAAGTCGATATGAGCCTGTACTTCAGCCTGAGGGCGTTCTTCAGCAATTAGCTGGACGATCGAGCCAAAGGCCACAGTCTCACCATGTAAAAAAGTACTCATCACTGGGTGAGCAGAAAACCCTCTAGTCAAGGCGTGCGAGAGCGATAAGCCGCCGCTTTCAAAGCCCAGCCCGCTTAACAGGACTGAGGCTTCAACCGCGCGTTCGACGCTTTCGTCTGGAGTTCTGTGCTCTTGAATGCGTTTGAGCGCTGGCAAACCAAATTCGATAATCGTTTCATAACAGTGTTCGGCGAGAAGGCGTGCCGTGGCGAGCGACTCTGTACCAAAGAAATTCTTCCCCCGTGCCAAATGACATTGAGTCGCCTCGAATTTTTTGCTTAAGGCATCACCCAAGCCCGCAGCAAAGAACCTGGCAGGGGCATGCGCAATGATCGCTGTGTCTACCAGTACAACATCAGGATTACGCGTCAGTCGATCAACCCGTGTCACACGATGCTGATCGTCATACAAGACAATCAGACGACTTGTTGGCGAGTCGTTCGAAGCAATCGTCGGCACAATAAAGAGCCGAAGGTTATGCGCTTTGGCGATGCCTTTTGCCGCATCAATGGTTTTTCCGCCGCCATAGCCAATGACCACGTCGGCTTGTGTTTGCTCGGCTTCGAGCGCGAGCTGTTCGATCGCTTCGCTGGTGCATTCACCGGCAAAACGAAGCAGGGTAGTCTTGATACCTGCTGCCGAAAGTGGTTGTAGCAATAAATCACCGACACTCGCGCGCACCAGATCATCCATCAAGACGAGGGGTGTTGCTAATGAAAATTCTTTCAATAGCTCAGGCAAATGTTGCACTGCATCAGGGCCTTGAAGGTAACGGCCAGGAAAGCCGATTGTTTTAATCATGGTGTCCCTTGAGGTAAAAAAATTGGTGCATTAGAGCCGGTTGCATCGCGGTTTTCGGTGTCGATGACTTGGTGCCTATCAGGCGTTATCCATAGTACTATTTAGAGCAAGAAGCTTGTGAAAAAATCGATTTGGCCTTGCTGCGATTCAGAAAAAATAATAGCTTGAGCGTCTCGTCGTTGTGTACGATTGGGTTGCACGGAGAAAAATATGAACTTTGACTACATCGTGGTTGGCGCGGGCTCGGCCGGTTGCTTAGTGACCAATCGTTTAATTCAAGCGGGGCATTCGGTGCTGCTGCTCGAGTCCGGCGGACCAGACAAAAACTTTTGGATTCATTTGCCGATTGGTTACTTTAAAACCATGACGAATCCAAAGTTCACAAGGTACTTTGACACTGAGCCCAGCGAAGGGACCGGTGGTCGTAACGTTGTCTGGCCGCGTGGTCGAGTCTTAGGAGGCTCGTCTTCTATTAACGGTCTAATCTACATTCGCGGGCAACACGACGATTACAACGATTGGGCCAAGCAGGGTGCGACGGGCTGGAATTACGATAACGTATTACCGTATTTCAAACGTTCAGAAAATTACATTGGTGGTGAAACACCGTTTCATGGTGCGGCGGGCGAGTTGGGCGTTTCTGAGTTACGTAATGATCATCCGTATTGTGACGCGTGGCTTGAGGCTGCCCAGCAATATGGTTTGCCGGCTAATAAAGATTTCAACGGGGAAACCGATTACGGCGTTGGTGCTTATCAGCTATCGATTAAAGATGGTTGGCGCTCTTCAGGAGCACGTGCTTTTTTACGCCCAGTGATGAGCAATCCAAAACTGACCATCGTGACGCACGCTCAAGTGTCGCGTGTATTGTTCGAAGGCAAGGTTGC